>JBFWNS010000003.1:0-250348 GCA_050250935.1 Candidatus Margulisiibacteriota bacterium
CTGTTGTCACCACATGTTCGTAGCTCAGCTGTCGGCATAATTCGACCAAAGCACCAGGGTGTCCGTTGGCTTGGCTATTCAGATGGGTTTCTAAAAAAGCAGGATCGGTTACCGACAAAGTTTGGGTTAAGTGATGGATCAGTTTAAGGCTGGCGTCGTGGCCAAGTGGGTCCAGTTCCACACGCTCGAAGCGTTGTTCCAACGACTTCAGTTTATCCAAGGGTTTGTCTGTGCCCGCCACCAAAACCAAGCCTTTGTCGAGTAATGCCAAGGCCAAATCCTCGTCACTGGTTTTAAGGCTGCTCAGTTCATCCACAAACAAAATGGGCCAGTGCAAAGGATCTCGGGCCAGCAGCCAGTCGGCCAGTTCCGAAGCCGTGGGTCGGCTGCCCAGTTTGTCGGTGTAGTCGGTATCCAAAGCTTTGCACAAGCTTTCCAAAAAGGTTTTGGTTGGCGCTGGGCTGTCCACATAAAGGACATTGGGATACTGACGGGCAACGTGTTTCAAAATCTGGGTTTTGCCAATTCCCAAGGGACCGGTCAGTAAAATGGGTCGGGCACGGTGGATGGCAGAGCGTACTTTTTCCACCACCTTGTCCCGGCCAAACAGAACCTCGTCGCCCACAAGCAAAGGTCCGTTTTGGGATTGCAGCACCTGGCCTTTTTCGGGGACGGGTTCTTTAAACTGGCGCAGTAGTTTTTGAGTCAGGGGCCTTGTGTCTAAGCTGGGTTCAACCGGGTTCTGAGGTGTCAGGTTTTGGTACCGTTTCAACCCTTCTTTGTCGCTAACCCCCAGCAATTTAGCGGCTTGTTTGAGGCTTATGTTGGGGTCTTTAAGCAATTGAATGGCATAGGTGTTGCGCAAGGTTTGGGCGCTGACCGGCTGGGAAATCTCGGCTTTTTGGCCGTACTTTCTCAGCATTTGGTCGATGCCACGTTCAGACAAAGCACCCACCTTGCCTTTGGTGGTGATGAACAGTTTGTCTGTTTGGCAGTTCACCCGTTCTTTGGACCAGGACACCAGGGCATCATAGGTTGGTTCGGTTAATGGCAAAACGCGGTCCCGTTTGCCAGGAATGTGGAGTTCTTTTGTCTCCCAATGCACGTCGGTGAGACTCAGTTCGGTGGCTTCTTGAAGTTGCAGACCACAGCTTAAAAACAACAGCACGATGGCTTTGTCTCGGGGCTCTTCAATTTGTTGAAGAACGCTTCTGGCTTCGTAAAGGTTTAAAAAATCTATGCTCAAAAAGACCCCCTTTTTTTGCCGTTCTGTTGAATTAAAAAGACACCGGATGTAGTGAGAAAGTATACCGGTTGTAGTGATTCTTAAGCAAATGTTAGTGACATTTATATCCACTTTCGGTGGGCTTTTCCTGAGTGTCGAAGCTGGGATTCATCGCCTTTGAGTGTTATGCCTCTACGTGTCTACCTAGCTCCTAGAGGGTTGTAGTGATCTTTCAATAATTCAAACAAGCGGTTCGAAGTAAATACCGACCGGGCTACCACTCTTCTTCTTTCTTCGAAACTTTTTTTACCTCGCTTTTGGCGGGGTTTTTGCTTTTTTAGGCCAAAACGGATGGTTGTCCTCTAAAATTAATCCGGTCTTTTCGAACTGCGTTTGGGCTTGGGTTCTGGTAGTTCGGGTAGGGTGCAAGCGAATAAGCCACAGAGCCATTCTGGATCTTCCCAGCGGTCTTCATCAATCAAAAAAGAAGGTTTGGCGCCGGAGTAGGCCGGGGCTTCGCAGACGTCTTCTTCCAAATACTGTCGGCCAGCGGGCGTGATTTTGACATAGAGTTGGTCATCGCAGACCAGGGCAATCACTTTGCCTTCCAGATAGAGGGCATATTCGCCAAACATTTTTTTGGCCATGATGCCGCCCAATTGGGCGAGTTGATCCAGCAAATAATCGATGGTTTCTTTGCGTGTCGACATGGTTTTTAGGCTTCTTTTTCTGGCAAGGTTGTGGCATTGCCGTCGCGGTGGGCTCTGTAGTGGGGGGACATGATCTCGATGCCATACTGGGCACAGGCATCTTGAATGTTTTGGTGAAGGGTGGAGTAGATTTCGGGTTGTTTATTGGCCTCTTGGGTATAGGCATTGAGCTGATAGGATACATAAAAGTCGTTTAGGGCTGTTTGCAAAACAAAGGGTTCTGGGCTCGTGAGGATGTGCGGTGTTTTTGTGGCGGCGAAAATCAGGGCCTCGTGAACGGTTCTCCAGGGTGTGTCATAGCCGATGGTGACGGTGGTGTGAACAACCAAGCCCCGGTCTTTGGCATTGCTGCTGTAATTGATGGTGTGGCTGGTCATGATGGTCGAGTTGGGGACAGACACAATTTCGTTTTTGGGGGTTCGAATGCGGGTGACCAGCAAGGATTTTTCGATGATATCGCCTTCTGTTTCGCCAATTTTAACCCGGTCTCCAATCCGAAAAAGTCTCATGTAGGTTAATATCAACCCCGAGACGATGTTCGACAGCGAACTTGCAGATCCAAAAGTAAATAAAAAGCCCAAAAAAACAGACACGCCTTGAAACACCGGCGAGTTACTGCCCGGTAAATAGGGGAAAATCAGAACCAGCATAAACGCTGTTACCAAGATTCGGACAATTTGGTAGGTTGGGTTTGCCCAGTCTGCATAAAAATTAGGCAGTACCAAGGCCCCGGTTTCCAGCTCTGTTTTAAGGTAGTGAAGCCCCCTAAAAATGTACTTAAAAACCGTCACAATAATCAGAATGGTGATGACGTTTGGCAAATAGTGCCACACCGAAAACACAATATTCGACAAAGGGGTTAAGACATAGCCCAACAAGGTGTCCGAAAAGCGGCGCGTCCAGGGTAAAACCCGAAACAACAACGGAAGCCCAAGATAGCTGATCAAGGCGATACAGCCCCATTTTAGAAGGGTAAGACCCGATTGTAACAACCGAATAATCTGCTCGATTTTGAGCAAGGTGTAGCCATTCACGGTTAAGGGCCGAATGCGTTTGCCTTGTTCGGCCAAGAGGGCCCGGTTTAAAAACCCAAAGAACCGCCAGATGACCCCAATCAAGGCAAAAATGCCCATGAGAACCCCACTGGCAACGGCGGATACCGCAAGCAGGTTTTTTTTGCTTGTTCCGGTTTGATAGTCGAGGACGGATTGGGTAATCCGTTTGGCATAGGTTTCGGCCAATTCCCGTTGGTCTTTTTGGCTTAGCAGGGCATCGTTTTTGGAAATACTGATGATGGTGAGAGTGCCAAGATTAATATCGATAAGCCCGTCTTCTTCCACCAGTTGAAGGGATTGTTGAGAGAAGGGTTTGGCATTTCCAAGATCGTGAATGCGTTTTGATATGGCCGCAGCCCGAGCGTCTGGCCCAAAGCTTCCAGACTTGGCATAAATATCGAAGAGTTTTTCGTGATAAAACCCATAAACAGGATAACCCGTTGGCTGGATTTCTTCTTTTGCAAACAGGGCGCTGCCCAAGCAAAGGGACAGAACAATGGCCATGACGAGGCTAAATCGTTTTTTCACAGAAAACAGGTACTCCTTTGCGAGGTTGTTTTGAGAGGGGGTGACGATAGTATAGCCTAAGATGTTCTAGATTCGTATATTGGAGCTTAAGCAGTTGCCAGATAGGCTATAAGCGGACCATGGGTAGGTTTGTTCAATAGTGGTTCAGCTTCTTCGATGGTTAAGACCCTATAAACCAGGGCAACCAGTAGTTTTTGTTCGGATGGGTGTTTCTGAAATTGGGCTAAAATACTTTCTTTAAGTTGGGTCTTGAGGGTTTGAAATTCTGGGTTGTTTGGAAAACGAATGGCATCACAGGAAACTTGTATGAGGGTTATATCTGGAAGATTTATTGCCTGAGTGAAAGCTTGATCGCATGTCGCTTGCCAAGCTTTTAAGTCGGCACCTGTTAGGGCTTCTGTTGAAATAGGGAATTCTGCATTGGTAGAAGCTAGGGTGAGGATGTCCTCGTTGCTTAAAGCCCTTAGATTTCTTGCAAGAACAGGGACTAGGTCCGAGGTTAGGCTGATTGGGTCTTGGGTTGTTTTTAAGGCAGACTGTTGTTTTTTGGGGGTAGTGGTTTCTTGGGTAGTGGGTTTTGTAGCCCGGTCTTCGATAAATTGGCGGACCATTGGCCCCAGTATACGCCATTCTTTTTGATCAAAAAGCGTTTGGAGGGTCTGTTGTTCGGCTGTGAGTAGGCTGGTATGGGCAAGGTGTTTTTTCTGCATGGGTTCTGGACTTTCTATTGTAGCGTTTCTGCTATAGTTTTCGGCTAAAATCTGGAAAAATTGCAGAATTTTTCCAAGTATTTTTGAAGTTTATATCAGTAAGGAAACCCCGATCAGGGCCATTAGACCCCCCACGGCGGTGGGCCAAGCCAGGGTTTCGCCCAAAAGCAGCCAGGCCAAAAAGGCGGTGCAGGTGGGAATCATCAGCATAAAAGCGGTGCTGGTTTTGGGTCCCAATTGTTGGGTTCCCAAGAAAAAAACAGAGGTGGCAAACAAGGTGCCGAAAAGGGCCATAAAACCCATATTGCCCCAAAAAAATGGCCCCAAATGGACCGCTGCCAGCATGGACTCTGTCGGGGTTCCCAGCGCAAACAAGGGTATCACCAAGGCCATCATGTAGAACGTGTGGACGATAGGGTTGAGACGCACTTTTTGGCTGGCAATCGACAGCACAGCCCAGGCAAACGCGGCGAGCACAAAAAAGCCGGTTCCCGAATTTAAAAATTCTGTCCAATTGAACCGCCAGACCCGAAGCATTAGGCCTGCCGAAAGCACCCCCAATCCCAGTCCCAGGAGTTCTCTTTTTCGAAGCGATTTTTGGTGGATTAGGGCGACTAAGCCAAAGGTGATGATGGGATTTAAGGTCGTGACCAAAACCCCGCCGGTTCCCGCCAATCCCAGGTGAATGCCCTTGAAAAATGCCCATTGGTAGAGACCCATTAATAAACTGGTAATCCCCACCATGATCCATTGGGAAGGGGGGATTTTAAAGGAGATTTTTTGCCAGAGCAAAAACACAACAAACACCAGTGCCGAAACCAAAAACCGATAAAACACCAGGGTTTGGCTCGGCAACAGGGGGGCAACCCATTTGGCTGCAATCCAGTTGCCGCTCCAACAGATCATGGCCAGCGCTAGCAGGACGTGGCTGGTTTGTTTAGTCAAATTTCCAGCTTAGGGCCAAAGAGGTGAAGAGGGCAGAAGAGCGTGTGCTGTAGCTGACATCGGTGTTATCAGGAGCGCCAAAGGATGTTTTGCCGGATTGGGTGATGGTGTTACTCAAAACATAGGCCACAGAGGCATCCAGACTCAGCCGTTTGTTAAAGCTCATCCCCAAACCGGTGGTTAGAATGTGTTCGCCAATCACAGCGCCCATTCCGGCGGTGTTAAAAAAGGCGATGTTAGAATCCAAAAACTGAGCACCCCCAAACGAATAGCCTCCGTTGGTCGCGCTCAGGTTGCTTTTGTTGGGTATTACCGAAGGGGCATAGTTATAGCCGAAGCGCAACGCCAGGCTGTTGCTGACATCGTATTGTGCACCCAAGGCCAAAGCAGTTTGGTCTCGCCACAACAGGTTTTTGAACCCTTTGGCTTGGGACCAGAAAATTTGTTTAATATCAGACGTTAAACGCCATTTGCCCAGGGTGGCCGAGACGCCAATGCCAACCTCTGCTGGCAGTTCGAGTTCCAAATTGTCGTAGGTGCCGTTGCGGTCGAAATCGAAAATCTGTTTAAAATTAAGGGCGACTGGCGACAAATAGCTAGCCCCCAGAATAACCGCGTCGTTGAGTTGGTAGCTGCCCCCAATCTGATAGCCAACAGACAAACTGTCCGACAAGCCTCCACTGCGTTGTTGGGTGGTTTCTGGAGCTCCGGTTTGATCGGGCATTTGGGCTGCAAAGTTCAGCAATCCGTAGGTGATGTGGGTCGAAAGTCCGAATCCCCAAGGGCCGGTTTGAACCCCAATGGCGGGAACCAGTTTTAAGGCCATCACATGGGATCGGATATCGGCAAAATAGGGACGACCACGCTGATCCAACCCAAATCCAGAAGTCGCAAAAAGTCCCAATCCGAATCCAACCGTTTCGTTCAACGGCGTAATAATGGCCACATCGGGAATGGCGAAGGCCGTGATGTTGCTTTTGACATAGCCCGTGTCTGCAGTTAGAGCGCCGCCAGTATAGTTGACCCTGGCTTCGGGGCTGAGTACGGCATAGGTGCCGCCGAACACCACCGTCGTGGTTTGGTAGCGTGGCAAAAGGGCAGGGTTTTTAACAATGGATTCCGTACCGTTTGGGTTGGCAATCCCAGTGCCGCCCATGGCAATCGATTGCGGGGTAAGGCCAATTAAATTCGCGCCATTGGCCAACAAAGCAGTACTCAAACTCAAAAAAATCCCAACCACAACAAGGGTCAAAACTGTGGTTCGTTGCAACTGTGCCATGCGCTATCCTTTTACAAGAGGTGAATTTTTGTAAATTGTAGCATGCTCTAGCCTCGGGTCAAAGAAAAGGTTGGCTTTGATTATTTTTGAGGAGCACAGCAATCTGTTTTCGGACTTGGAAATCGGTTCTGCTAGACCCAAAAGCTCTTGCCATTTTTGCCCATGCATTGCTTTTTCCTTGAGCGTAAAACGCCTTATAGATTTTTAAAAGATGTTTATTTTCCTCTTGTGTCCAAGAACCCCCTTTTAATTCTGGATCTAGTTTATTAGCCCACCTTTCCAAGCATTGCGCGGCAGATCGGGGGAGTTGTGTAAGCTTTCTTTGGGCCAATTGATGGGCAATTTCTGACCACTTTAATGTAGGTTGGTTACGAATTTCTCGAAGGGAATCGTCTTCTGCTTTGCTCCATTTTTCGTGGCAACGTGGCTCTAGGGCCCTGATTCGGTGAAGGCATTGAGAGGGTTTTCGGGTTCCTACAGCTTGGCTGATTAGGTGCCATTGGGTTCCATATTGTTGGTGGGCGACCTGAAGTCGTTGGGTTTCGTCTTCTGTCCAAGGTCCTGAATTGTTGCCATCCTTGTGGGGTGCTGGCTGTGGGGCGCTGGCATGATGTTGCTTTGCTGCTCTTGTGGATGGTGCTGTTTTTGTTCGTTTGCGTGAAGCAGTTTCTTTGGTTGTTTCGGAATCAGAACTGGAAGCTGAATCGAATGTTTCAGAAGCTGCTAGTGCAGAGAGTAATTCGTTGGCTTGTAGGGCTGCTTTTCGTTGGGGTCTTGGTGTTGGTTGTTGATTCTTTAGGTCAGAGGCTGAGGGTTGCTCGGTTTGGTCTTTGTGAGGGGAGGAAGTTTCGGTGCCGGCATTCAGAATTGCAAAGATTGCCCTGATTCCGCTGTCGTCAGGCAATATTGGAAGGTCCAATAAATCTGGAAGGTCAAATTCAAAATTGGGTGTTGAAATGTGTTTGGTTAAGCTCATACAAATTATCGGATGGGTTAGGGTAAAATTGCAGGGTTTGAAGTTTTTTCTTCTAGTCCATTCAAACTTCCACCGGTATTTGCAACGCAGAGGCAGCACTGTGTGGTGTAGGCTGCGTATTCAAAGCGGATGCGGGTAGGGTTGGGGTGGGGTGCTGAGCGGATTTTTTTCGCGAACACAAAATAGCGGCTGCAATGATAGCTGCCAGTGTTACCCCACCTAAAATTACAGGAAGGGCAATCACAAAAAACGAATTGTCTTCACAGCCAAACGACAAAAGCCGATTGCCATCGACGGGGGTAAACAAGTCGTCGGCTTGATCAAAAGGCGTGTTGGGCAGTTCGATGGTTCGCGGGCCTTGGCCTTCAGTCCAGAACTGTAGGCGGGTTCCCTGGGGTGTGGCCCAACCGGCAACGTCGACTGGGCTTCCTTCCATCGACGTGATTTGCCAACGCTTGTCGGGTTGTTCGGCGCTACGCCAGGTCCAACCGCCCGTTGTAAATTGCAAATGCAAGGGGCCGTTGTGAAAAATTGTGGCTGTGGTGTTGGCATAGTTGGCACCCAATCCCAATCGAACCAAGGTTGGACAACGGCCAAATTGAAGGGTTTGGTTGACAGGGGCATCGTATAACAGGGTGGCGGATTCTGGGCCTTGAAATGTTCGGACGGGGTTGTCGGGCATGCCGGAAAAGATGTGTTGGGTTCTACGCTCCAATAGAGAGATTGCATAGACTATGGAAGGCTTACTGTTTTGCCAATCGTTTTGGGTGTGAAAAATGGTGGGGCTGTTGCTTAGTGCCCTCATATCGATATCGGAGCTGTCGATTAAACGATTTGAAGGTCGGTCTGTGGCCAAGATAGCGACCGGTTCATTACGGTCAAAATTGGGGTTAATACCATAGGTAAGTCGTAGAAGTTGAAGATCTAGCGGACGAGGCGTTTCGGGATAGATACGAAGATTCGTGTTGGGATCATACTGGGTGGGTCGTGATGAATCATCATAATAGGACATCATGGTTTGGTCGGTGAGTCCGTATAACGGAATTGGGTGATTAAAGCCTAGTGCATGTTCTATTTCATGCGCAGCCGCCAGCGCATTGTATGTTCCGGGTGCAAAAGAGGTGGCATCGTCAATTAGGGCTCTGTTGAAAAAGACCCGGTTTAATCGTTGAGATACAAAAGTGTTTGCCAAAGCAGGGTAATCGACCGTGTTGGAAAGTCCAAAGCACAAACTTTCGCGTGTGGGTGTTTCAGCCGGCTGAAAAGAAAGGGCAATGTGCTCTGAAAACCAACCCAGGACGCCTGAAATTTGTCTTTGCTGTTCGGCAGAAAAGGAAGTTGCACTGGGGTCGTAGATTCTGCAAGCCGAGTCCATATGGGAGACGTCGAAAGTATAGGTGTAATTTGTTGTGGGAAATGCTGGGTTTCCGCCTACGCGGGTGGCTGTTAACATGCCCAGGCTTTCCATATATTCGAGGGTTCTTGGGTCTGGAAAATCGATGCCATCGCGGGGAAAGGCTGCCCAGAGTTTTGGTGCTGTCGACCAAGGACGCAGATCGCCCACTTGAAAACCCGTTTCAAAAAGGTGGGTGTTGTCGGCCCCTTTTTCTATCATTTTTTGAACCACTTCGGGGGTCATTTCGGTGGTTTGAAGGGCTTGTTTTAACGGGGTGGTATCTGCGGGATAGCCGTTGTTTAAATCGGGGTTAAAGTCCAAAATCGTCTGCGCCACTTCGCGGCTGGATTGGCCAATGGCTAGGGTTACCATAGCGGGTGTTAGGAGGTCTTGGTCTTGGGTTAAAATGTCCCTGACAGCCGTGGCATTGCGATTTCGAATGGCTGTTTCCAGTTCCGAAGAAGAGACAGTTTCCACTGTTTTAGGCGGCATTGGTTCAGGAATGGGGGCGTGGTGGGATGCTACAGCGCTGTGATCAGCTGGTGGAGAGTATCCTTCGATCGGAAATCCGTGGGGCATCGGTGGCGTGGTTACAAGCGATGGCGTCTCTATGTGGCCGTTCTGAAACGGAATAGTCAAAGGTCCACCGGGGGTGTTGGCCAGTAGCCCGCCTTTTCCCAAAGACGTGCCCACCGCCGATAGCGACGCATAAATTAAATAAGCCGTCGCCGCGGCTGCAGACCCACCCAATAAAGCAAGCGCTGCTGTTGAAGCGGTGGGGTTGACCCTGTTTCTGCCTGTTGCTCTGGCAGAATGGTTTGGGGTTTTAGGTGGCCTTGATGGCCGGATTGTTTGGGCTTCTTCGCCAATCCTTTTGTGGTGATTTGCAGCAAGTTGGTTTACGAGTCTCATGATGTTTTATACTTGGCTTGATCCTTGTTCTGGGATTGTATCGTCTTCGGTTCTATCGGTTAGGGATCCATCGGATAAGGCAGTAGGTTTTGTGATTATTGTTCCATCGTTGCCACTGTTTGTAGGGCTCTCGGCTTGTGTTTTAGTTGCTTCGTTTTCATTGTCGTTATCCGAAGCAGAGGTAAGGGTTCTTAGGGCAATATCTACCGGCGCATATGCAGTTTTGGGTTTGCAAGCGCGACATACGATGATGGTAATCACGATTCCCAAAAGGGCCACGCCAGACAGTGCAAGGGGTAGGGCAATGTTTAGTATATCGGTGTCTATATCAGTGTCTGATGGATTCGATGGTTCTGAAGGCGTGCAAGGGAGTTGATAAAAATCCAGGGTATTTCCGATGCCCCTAAATAATGAATCGGCATTTTCGAAAGAAATGTTTGGCAATGCAATCGAACGGAAGCCAGAGGGACTAACTTGAATTTGAAGGGTTGTTCCGGGGTGGCCTGGCCATCCTGCAATTTCGACTGAAAAGCCTTCTGTTGAATTGATGGTCCACAGTTTTACGGGTGTGCTGCCTTCCCAAGGGTGGGCAGCTCCCAAAACTTCCAAGTGCAGTTGAGACCCATAGAGGGTATCGAGAGTTTGGTTGTGTTCTGGACCGATTCCCAGTCTGACCAGTGCGGGACACCCAAATGAAAAGGTTTGGTTTACTGGGGCATCGTGAACAATGGCTGGTGCAGAAGGCCCTATCAAGTTCGTTACGGGGTTGTCTGGCATTCCCGAAACACTTTGACGCGTGTATGCGTAAGGATCCACCCCGCGAGTTACTCCGATCACGTTGGAGGCCTTGCTATTTTCCCAGTTGTTTTGTGTATGCCAGAGGACGGGGTCAGTGAGTCCGCTTAAATTTAGTCTAGAGCTGTCTATTAATTCATCGGATCCATAGTTGTCTATCACGTTGACCTCGCGGTTTCGATCGATTGGTCCAAGCCCAAACCATTGCCTAAAAATCAAAAGATCAGCAGGTCGAAGGGTTGATGGAAAATAAAATTGAGGGATATTGTAGTAGCCCATGACGGTTGCCCGGTTTTCGTTGTAAAGATCTCTAGGGTGTGTTAATGCTGGAAATTGGTGCCCCATTTCATGGAAGCAGGCCAAGTAGTTGAACTCTCCTGGCCTAAAAGTGCTGTTTAAATCGATTTTTTCAGGATTAAAAAAAATTCTGCTTCTGCCACTCTGGGTTGTGTAGTCAATCGGGAATTGGGCCTCTGCTAGGGCATAGGATGGTGTTTTTCCAATTCCCCAGCATAGGCGGGCGTCGCTTGCTGTGTCGGTCTCAAGGAAAGATAATCCAGTATGGTTTCCAATCCATTGCATGGTTAATCTTATGCCAGCTTGTTGATCGGGACTGAATGATTGGGCGTTGGTGTCGTATTCTTGACAGGGAGAGCCATCGCTTGTTGCATCAAAGGTATAAGGGACGATGGTTTGGTCCGACCGAATTGGAACACCAAGGTTTGAAAGCGTTCCCAACGTTCTTAAATAGTTCAAGGTTTCTGCATCTGGAAAAGGTACGCCTGTCCTTGGAAAAACAGTCCAAAGGCCCAGTGTATCGACGCGCAATTGCAGGCCATTTTCAAAAATATCGCTCTTATCGGCCCCAAGTTCAATCATACGGCGTATAATCTCGGTTGGTAAATTAAAGTAGAGGGCCGTTTCCAGCGGTGGGGGGTCTAGGCTTTCATGATCGTTAACATTTAAGTTTAAGTCTAGCAGGGTTGAAACAATCTCTGGGTTCGAAACCCAAAGGGCAAAATTCAAGGTGTTTTTTTCTACAAGTTCAGGATGCTCGGTTACAAGCGTTCTAACCCCTTGTGCATCTTTAACTAGTATAGCCATTTTTAGAGGTGACTCGCTAATCTCTGGCAGTGAAAATCCAGATCGAGGCGAAGGATTGTGGGGATGAAAAACATCGTCGATGGGACCCGTTTCTTCCCAACTTCGGCCTGGAGGAATCGTTTTTGTGTTTAATTCGGTGGTTGGTCGATCCACTGGAAGCGTTAAAGCGGCTCTTGTGGGTTTTGGGGTTCTTGTTGGTGGTGGGGGGACTTTTGCGTGGCCCCTAGGGTTTGTTGCTAATCTGGTTGCATTTTGATCGAACAGATCTAAGGGATTGGGTTGATGGGTTAATAACGCGGCGGGATCCTGAAACGGAATAGCCAAAGGTCCACCGGGAGTGTTGGCCACTAGCTCCCCTTTTCCCAAAGACGTGCCCACCGCCGATAGCGACGCATAAATCAAATAAACTGTTGCCGCGGCCGCAGATCCGCCCAATAAAGCAAGCGCTGCTGTTGAAGCGGTGGGGTGGACCCTGTTTCCACCTGTTGCTCTGCCAGGATGGGTTGGGGCTTTGGGTGGCTTTGATGGCCGGATTGTTTGGGCTTCTTCGCCAATCCTTCTGTGGTGATTCGCAGCAAGTTGGTTTTCGAGTCTCAAGTGGGTCCCCTTGGTTTTGGTTGATTAAAGGCTCTTTTATTTTTTCGAGTGATCTTGGAAAAAATTTCATTTATTTGTTTTTTTGAAAAAGAAAATTTTTAATCCCATTTCAAAATAATTAACTTCTTGTTTTTTTTGGTTCCCACCTTGTACTATTTTGAGCCATGAAAAAACTTGTTTCTGTTTCTAGTTCGCATCGTACTTTGCTTAGATTTCCAAGTTCAGTCAGCGAACTTAAACAGGCCGGACAAGCCGTTCATGACGAATTAAACGGCTTTTCTGCTAAGGCGCTTTTTTACCCGCTTTTTTTGCTTTATGTGGTGAAGGTTCAAAAACAACCCTTTAAAGAAGCACTAAAGGCGATGTTATTGCCTGTTGTGGGCGAACAGATTGCGCGGTTTATTTTGGGACATATCTTGATCGCCTTAAAGGGCGGGAATACAACCCAAGAAATCGAAGATCAAAACGCGAAAAAGATTTATTGGGGGATTAAAACGGGTTGGAAATTGTGGCGTCACACCACGTCGGTCATGTCTTCGATTGCGGTGGGGATGGGCGTTTCGAGACTGGCCGAAAAATGGGGTCTTTCGGAAAAACTCCGAAAATTGGTTTCGGGTTTTGTTTATCATGTTTTGAACCGGATTTTCGAGCCTTTGTTGGAAAAATGGTCGTTGGGGATGTTGCTTAAAATACTCGTTATGGGGCCTAAGAAAGCGATTGGTCTTCATCGTTCTAAGCAGGGTTAAGGGGGTATTTCGGCATCAAATCGCCTTGCAAAGTTCCAGAAGATCCGTATAATCAAAAACAAGATGTGTTCTTTTACTTCGTTTTTACCTCTCTTTTCTTCTCTTTTCCTTCTCCTCCCCACCGGGGAGTAATACTGTTATTTAATTTCTTATGTTAAAAATATGTTTGTAAAAGCCCCTGCGGGAGAGGAATTTGAATTCATTTCAAATTTCGACCCACAAAACTTATGGTTTTGTGATTACAAAAAAGAAGGAATTTTGTATGTCTGACATCATTAAAATTTTTGATACGACTTTGCGTGACGGCGAACAATCGCCGGGTTGTTCGATGAACAAAGAAGAAAAATTGGAAATCGCCTACCAATTGGAACGCTTGAATGTGGATGTGATCGAGGCTGGTTTTGCCATCAGCTCCAAAGGCGACTTTGATTCGATTGCCTTGATTGCCGAAAAAATCAAAACCCCCATCATTTGCAGTTTGGCTCGGGCCATTCCCAAAGACATTGAAGCGGCTGCTGCGGCCATTGAAAAGGCCAAAAACAAGCGCATCCACACCTTTATTGCCACGTCTCCCATTCACATGGAGCATAAATTGAAAATGCATCCGGATGCCGTGTTGGACATGGCGGTTTCGGCGGTGAAATTGGCCAAAAGCTTTGTGAACGATGTTGAGTTTTCTTGCGAAGATGCGGGTCGTTCGGACCGGGACTTTTTGGTGCGGGTCTTAACCGAAGTCATCAAAGCTGGGGCTACGGTGGTGAATATTCCCGATACTGTGGGTTACCAGACCCCCGAGCAATTTGGGGCCTTGATTCGGTTTTTAAAAGAAACAGTGCCGGGCATCGATAAAACCGATATTTCGGTTCATTGTCACAACGATTTGGGCTTGGCCACGGCCAATGCCTTGGCAGGGGTTTTAAACGGGGCCACGCAAATAGAATGTACCATTAATGGCATCGGCGAACGGGCAGGTAACACGGCTTTGGAAGAGGTTGTGATGGCCTTAAAAACCCGTCACGAGGCTTATGGTCAGGCCAAAACCAACATCATTACCCCCGAAATTATGAAAACTTCGCGTTTGGTGACCAGCATTACTGGCTCTACGGTTCAGGCCAACAAGGCCATTGTGGGGGCGAATGCCTTTGCCCACGAGTCTGGGATTCACCAAGACGGGATGTTAAAACACCGTCGCACCTACGAAATTATGGACGCCGAAATGATTGGCTTACGCGACACGAATTTGGTGTTGGGCAAACATTCTGGCCGCCATGCGTTTACCGATAAATTAAAAGAATTGGGCTTTGAATTGAGTAAACCCGAAATCGACAAAGCCTTTGAACGCTTTAAAGCCTTGGCCGACCAGAAAAAAGACGTCTCGGATAAAGACTTGCATTCGATTGTCTCGGACGAGGTGTTCCATGCCCCCGAAATTTACAAATTGCACTATTTGCAAATTATCGCCGGCAACACCACACGCCCAACGGCTGTGATTCAGTTGGACAAGGGCGGCGAGATTATCGAAGGGGCTTACACCGGGGCTGGTCCCGTGGATGCCTTGTATAAGGGCATTGAAACCATGATTGGGGAACCGATTAATTTGGTGGATTTTTCGATTCATTCGGTGACCGGTGGGACCGATGCCTTGGGGGAGGTCACGGTTCGCATTCGGGATGGGGAGTCGATTTTTACAGGTCGTGGCTCGGCGTTGGATGTGTTGGTGGCTTCGGCCAAAGCCTATGTGGCGGCGGTGAATAAGATGTTGGGAGCACGGGGGACTACTCGGATTAATCCTCAGGGGGTTTAACACTTTTTAACACTGAACGCCCAAAGGGGAACCACGCTCAAGGCCGCGAGGTCCCCCCTTGGATCCCCCTCCTATGGCTTGACGCTCAAAACTCGCCCGCTCAGCCTCTGGCTGAGACGGTGCTTCGGACATTTCGCTGATAAGGATCCCCACCCCCGGCCCCTCCCGGTGGGAGGGGGGAGGATGTATACTGAGCCCATGCTAAAAAAACAACTTTTAGGGCTTTTGATTTTGGGGGCTTTGATTGCGGGGTTGTGGGTTTGGAAGGGGGATGGGGATTCGAAATGGGTGGTGCCCAAGGTGACGGTTATTCGCATTGAAGATGCCCGCTTGCAAGGGCCTGTTGTTTTGGTTCGTCATCAAGGCGAATGGCGTTTGACGGGCAGGGGCTTTTCGGAGCGCGGGGTTACTTTGAATCAAACAGCTGTAAGTCAGTGGATTAACCAGTTGGGATACGCCAAGCCCTTAAGTGTTTTTAAAGCACCTTCAAGCACAGGGTTTGGGTTGGAGCATCCGGTTCGAATCATCACCTTTGAGGGGAAAAAGAAGGGATTTCGGGTTTTGGTCGGCGCCAAGACCCTGGATGGTGGGGCCCGCTATATTGGGTTTGGCAATCGGGTGGGGACTGTGGATCCGTTTTTGGAAGAGGATTTGTTGAAGAATCCCCTGGTGTTGCGAGAAGACCGGTTGGTGACTGCGTCTGCCGAGTCGGTTCAACGAATTGAGATTGTAACCCAGGGTCGTACAGTTGCTTTGGAACGGTGGGGCGGTGGCTGGTTGATTTGTCGCTCGGGTCGGGTGACAGGGGTTGCCGAACCCCAAACCGTGACCGACTTTTTAACCGTGGTTCAGGCCCAGCGTCTGCAAACCTTCGAGGGCCCTGTGGTTTCCCCAGCGGTGACGGTTCGGTTGTTGGGTTCTGCGGCGTCTATAACCATCACCTATGCGGTGTCCGGCAAAACGGTGTTTGCTGGAACACAACATGCTGGATGGGGGATTGTGCCCGATGGTGTGCTTCGGTTTTTGAGCCTACCCCAAGAAGCTTGGCAAGCCGCCAATCCCATGGCCATTCTAGACCGATTTGCCCTGACCGAGGTGACGATTGGTGTGCCAGGTCAGACTCAAAAAAGCCAACACTATCACAAACAAACCAATGGAAAATGGGTGGACGATACGGGCCGAGATGTGACGATTTTAATGCACAATTGGAGCAGCCGATTGGCCGAAGGGGTTCCCCTTCAATTCCAAACCATCACCGCCAAATCTCGGGGTAAGACCCTTCGGTTCGAAAACCGGGGTGGGGTTGTGGGGGTGTATTAAGGGCTTGGTTTCTATCCTACCTGAAGCACTGCAGGAGACCAAGTTATTGGGTGTTTAATCGATGGGGTATCTGGATGTTCTATTAAGGTAAGTCTTCTTTTAGCATCGGCTACGAGTGTTTGTATATCGGTTGATTTATTTGATCGGAGACTGTCGGCAAGTTCTTGAATCAGTGCTGAGGTGCGCATCTCTGTTATTTCAGCAAAGAGTTGACGAAATGAGCTGCTGTTGTTGATATGATGAAAGATTGTAATGATGTTGGTACGTGTGAGGTTCGAATCTTCTGGGCGTATTTGTTTAGACAATACTTTGGGCAGTGCCGAAATTTCTGTTAATGCTAGAGTGCTTATGGCTTCGATCACCAAATGCCGATCTTCTACGGGAGCCTCTTTTAGGGCGGTTTCGGCTGCCTTGCAAACGCCTACTCGGCGTTTATCACTTAGGCTAAGGACTGTATCTAAAAGCTTGGTGCTTAGATGGGTTTCTGGTTTGTGCACGTTTCGCAGTGCATTTCTAAGATCATCAGCCATTTGAATATCTATTATTGGCGATCTATCCCTAAAAACTTTTAAGAAGGCTATGACAGGTGCAAAGGCATAGGGTTGAGGAAAAAATTCGCTAAGAATGGTTCGGATAAGGTTAAGGGAAGTTTCAGGGATTGATGAGATGACTTCTCGGATCGCTTCTCGCTGATCGTCGGGAATAACGTTGGTGTAAATTCCATTAAAAAACTGATTTAGGTCTGGGGCTTTTGAAACTTGGGTGTCGTATCCGAGATCGGGAGGTGTTTGTGGTGCGTTTGCTGGGCTTGAAATCCATTTTTTTGAAATCATAGTGGCTCCTTCACGGTGTCATTTTGAGAGGGACTTACAAAATCTTAAAAGAGGACTTTAGCGTTTGGACGTGAGAGAAAGCTTTGTTAGCGCTGTTTGAACAATCCCTTGAGAGGTCAGGTTGTAGGCGTTTCGCAAGGTGCCTAGTTTGCCGTGGTCTACAAATTCGTCGGGGATGGCGATGCTGTGGAAGTGGGAGAGGGGTTTGTCGGTGGGAATGGATTGCAGAATGTGGGTGAAGACCCCGCCAATTTCCATGCCTTCTTCGACCACAATCACGGTTGAACTGCGACCAATCCAGGCGGAAAGGGTTTCGGTGTCCAAGGGTTTTACAAAACGCAGGTTGATGGCTGCGGTTTTAAGCCCATTGTCGGTTTCCAGGGTTTGCGCAGCTTCGCAAGCCGGCCAGGCCATGGAGCCCACCCCAATAATGAGTACATCGAGAGGTCCTGTTTCTGAACCATGAAGCACTTCTGCCTTTTGGGTATGCATGGGGGTTTGAATGCTGCCATTTTGTGCTGGGGGTTCGCCTTTGCCGTAGCGAACAGAAACGGCTTCGGGTTGGGTGACGGCCCAGTCGAGCATGGCTTTGAGCTCTTCCCCGTCTTTGGGGGCCAAAATGGTCAGGTGGGGAATGGGGAGCATGTAGTTGTAGTCAAAAACGCCGTGATGGGTGGGGCCATCTTCGCCAACCAATCCTGCGCGGTCCAAAGCAAAGATAACCGGTAGTTTTTGTAAACACACGTCGTGTACCATTTGGTCGTAGCCGCGTTGTAGAAAAGTCGAGTAAATGGCCAGCACGGGTTTTACCCCAGCTCGGGCCAGGCCGGCTGCAAAGGTTACGGCGTGTTCTTCGGCAATGCCCACATCAAAAAACCGTTCGGGATAGGCCGCGGCATAGCCGTTTAGGCCGCTTCCGCCTTGCATGGCTGGGGTAATCACCACCATATCGGAGTGAACACCTGCCAAACGAACCATTTCTTCCCCAAAAATCTGGGTGTAAGTCTTGGCTTTGGGGGCTGGTGTTTTTTCCAGAGGCAGGGTTTCCAGGTTCTTTTTTTTCGGGGCCACACCGTGGTAGGTCACGGGATCGGCTTCGGCTTCTTGCAGCCCTTTTCCCTTGGTGGTGATGATGTGCACCATGATGGGGCCAGGGTAGTCCTTGGCAAAGTTGATGGCGGCCATCAGCATGGGCAAATCGTGGCCATCGATGGGGCCAATGTATTTGAATCCGAATTCTTCAAACAAAACCCCAACTTTGACATCGATGATCAAATCACGGAAACGCTCCACAATTTTTTCGATCTTTTTATTTAAAGGCACCCCAATTCTGGGAATACGATTTAGAATACGTTGAAATTTGTTTTTCGCTCGGTTGTAAATGTCCGAGGTTCGCACGCGGGTGATGTAGTCCGACATGCTGCCTACTGGCGGCGAAATCGACATGTCGTTGTCATTTAAAATGCAAATGAAGTTGGAATTTTGGAAATCTTTGATGTTGTTTAAGGCTTCATAAGACATGCCACCAGAAAGTGAAGCATCGCCGATAATCGAAACCACGGTGTAGTCTTGTTTTAAAACGTCACGGGCTTTTGCAACGCCCAATCCTGCCGAAAGGGCTGTTGAGGCATGGCCTGCGCCAAAGGTGTCGTGTTCGCTTTCGTCGATTTTGGCAAACCCAGAGAGGCCGCCATCTTGGCGAATGGTGTACATGCGGTCCAAACGGCCGGTGAGCATTTTATGAACATAGGTTTGGTGCGAGGTGTCCCACAACAATCGGTCTTTGGGACTGTCCAGTAGAACATGTAGGGCTAGAGTGAGCTCTACAACGCCTAAATTCGAGGCCAAATGGCCGCCGCAAACGTTGCCAATGTCGACGAGTCGTTCGCGAATTTCGCCGGCCAACTGCTCCAGCTCGTTCAACGAAAGGCGTTTTAAATCTTGTGGAAACTGCAGTGTGTCGAGTAAGGACTGTGTCATGGTTTGGGTTCTCTAGTAAAACAAGGTAAACGCAACCCCGATACCCAACAAGGAACCGGCTGCAACTTCGAGGGGAGTGTGGCCAAGCAGTTCTGTTAAATGAACCGCTTTAAATTCGCCTTTTTGAACGTAGTCATCCATCATTTGGTTGAGGATTTCGGCTTGCTTTCCTACCGCCTGTCGGATGCCTGCCGCATCATATAACACGACCAGTGAAAAGACAACGCACATGCACAGTAAACTCGAGGTCCACCCTTCCTTTAAGCCGACCCCTGTGGTCAGACCCATAACCATGGCCGAATGCGAAGAGGGCATACCGCCTGCAGTGAACATCAATTTGAGGTTGATTTTGCCTTCTTTGATATAAAAATAGATCAGTTTAATCAGCTGGGCCGTAAGCATGGCCAGCAAAGCGCTGGTGAGGGGATAAAGTTCAAAAAAAAGTTCCGTCACTTGAAGGTGCATCAGCTGTTTCTTTCTTCCAGGTAGGCAATCATACTGTCTAGGACGGCGGTGTTAAAGTTGTTTTTGATTAAGGACAAGGCTGCCTTGGCCAAGGTTGCTTGTTCGGTCGCCTGTTGTTTGGCCCCTTCTAGTCCACACAAAGACACATAGGTCAGTTTGTTTTGTTCCAGATCTTTGCCCACGGATTTGCCAATGGTTTCTTTGTCGCCGGTCACATCTAAAATATCATCAATAATTTGGAACAAGAGCCCCAAATGATGCCCATAGGTTTCGAGGGCCACCAAGGTGTCGAAACCAGCGCCTGCCAAAATCGCCGGCGTGGTGATGGAGGTTTGAATTAGGGCCCCGGTTTTAAGCTCGTGGGTTTGTTTTAAATAGGTGATATCTTGTTTGCCATTGGCCCCTTTTAAATCTAAAACTTGGCCACCAGACATGCCGTCTAGACCAAAGGATTGGGCCAAAATGCCCATGGTTTTTAGAACCGCTTCGGCTGCAAAAGGGGGATGCAATTGGGTGGCTAGAATTTCGAAAGCCAAGGTGTGCATGGTGTCGCCTGCTAAAATGGCCATATCCTCGCCAAATTTTTTGTGGCAGGTCAGTTGGCCGCGGCGATAGTCGTCGTTGTCCATGGCCGGCAAATCGTCGTGGATCAGCGAATAGGTATGGACCATTTCGATGGCACAGGCTAGGGGCAGGATTTTTGTGTAGTCGGCATCAAAGAGTTGAAAGGTGGCCAAGGCTAAAATGGGGCGAACCCGCTTGGCTTTGGTGCTAAGGCTGTATTGCATGGCCTCGACCAATTCTTGTCTGGGGTCTGTTAAGGACACCTTCAGCTGGTCTTGAAGCGCGGTTTCGATGATGGGGCGAAAGGTCGCGCTAAAGTGTTCGAAGCTCATGCGTCTAGCGCTGCCAGTTGGGTTAGAATTTTGTCCCCGTCTTGCTTAAGCACCGTAATCGTGTTTTGGGCTTGTTCCAGGGCTTTTTGGGTTTCTCCAGCCAGCTGAATGGCTTTGGCATAGTGGGAAACCGCTTGGTCCAGATCCAGGTCGGGATCTTCCAGATTCCCCAATAAATCTTCAAGTGCGGCCAGGTTTGATTTGATGTTTTGTTTAGGTTGTTTTGTCATGGGAGGTGATGTTGGTGATGGTCGAAACCACGGTTCCATCGGCAAATTCTGTTGAAATGGCGTCGCCCATTTGGGCTTGATGCACTGATTTTAAAACCCGATTTTGGATTCGGGTAATACTAAAACCTTGCCTGAGTTTGTGCAAGGGATTGGCTTGCTCGAGCCTGTGCAGGTGATGATCGAGGCGGGTGCTGGTTTGATCTGCTTTTTGGAAGAGCCGAACCTGAATGAGCTGAAGAAGCGATGTCAGTTTGGCGGATTCTGTGCTTACCCGATGATCCAGGACTTGAGCAGCCCGTTCCAGGTTGTGGGCCAAGGTGATTTTGGCTTGAACAAAGGGTTCGCAAAGGGTTTTGGCGGCAGCTGTTGGGGTGGGGCAGCGTAAATCGGCTGCAAAATCGGCCAGGGTATAGTCCACTTCGTGCCCAATGGCCGTCAGGGTGGGGATGGGGCAGTGCGCCAAGGTTCGGACCAAGGCTTCGTCGTTAAAACTGGCCAAATCTTCAGCGGCGCCCCCACCTCGAAGTAAGACCAGGGCATCGAGTGGGTGGGTTTTATGATAGGTTTCGGCCATCTGAAACGCTTCGATGACACTGGTTGCAGACTGTGCCCCTTGCATGGTGGCGGGGATCAGGTGCAAGTGAATGGGCACTTTGGCAGCCGAAACGATGCTGACAAAATCCCACATTGCAGCCGAATTGGGGGCCGTAATGCAGGCCACCGTTTTGGGATAAGGGGGAATGGCTTTTTTTCGAGCTTCGTCGAACAACCCTTCGGCCAGCAGTTTTTGTTTAAGGGCTTCAAAGGTTTTGGCGCCCAGCCCCTTGTCGCCTTCTTGCATGTAGACGGCTTGGAACATCAGGGTTCCCCGTTTGTGGTGATAAATCAGTTTGCCTTTGACCACAACCTCTGTGCCATTTTGGGGCTCAAACCGAAGCTTGTCGGCGTAAGATTTGTACATCACCCCATTAATCTGGGACTCGGCATCGCAGAGGGTAAAATAGAGCTGCCCCCCAGCTGCGTACCATTTAACGTTAGACAACTCGCCTTTTAAATCAAAAGACGCCCAAACATCGGGGTTTTCGATAATGGCTTTGATCAGCTGATTCAGCTCGGTAACGGAGAGTACAACTGTCATGCAGACAGGCATTGCCCCACAGCCGACAGCCAATCAGAATAGCGTCGGGTGCGCAGGTCTTCGCTCCATTTGGGAGAGAACGTGGTTTTAATAGCATTGCCTTGAGCTCGAAAATCGGGTTTGCCCAAAGCTTGTGCGGCCAGTGCAGCAACCCCAAAAGCCGTGGCTTCGGCGCAGGTGGTGGTTTGAACCGGAATGCCCAAAATGTCGGCTTGAAGTTGCATTAGTAAGGTGTTCTGACTGGCGCCACCATCGGCCCTTAAAAGCGACACCTTGACCCCCTCGTGCCCCATTTGCTCAATCACGTCTCGGGTTTGATAGGCCAAAGCTTCCAAGGCCGCTCTGGCGATGTGGGCTTTTGTGGTGCCACGGGTTAGCCCGGTGATGAGACCTTTGGCATCGGGCATCCAATAGGGGGCGCCAAGGCCAGTTAACGCAGGGATAATGACCACCCCGTCGCTGTCGTCTACGGTTCGGGCCAGGGTTTCGATCTCGGCAGCGTTGTGAATCAGGCCTAAGCCATCCCGCAGCCATTGCACCAAAGATCCCCCCACAAATACGCTGCCTTCCAGGGCATATCGGGTTTCGGTGGCGGTTTTCCAGGCTATGGTTGAAATCAGCCGGTCCGAGACCTGTGGGGTTTCGGTGGCTGTTACCACAAAGAGCCCTGTGCCATAGGTGTTTTTAACAATGCCGGTTCCGCTGTGGTTTTGGGCAAATAAAGCTGCTTGTTGGTCTCCCAAAACCGCGCGAATGGGCAGGGGTTTTTCAAAGACCGTTGCGTCTCCAAAGTCGGCATCCGAATTTAAGAGGGTGGGGAGCATGGCTTTGGGAATGCCAAAGAGGCGAAGGAGTTCGTCGTCGTAGGCTTGGGTTTTTAGATTCACCAGCATGGTTCGCGAGGCATTGGTGGCGTCGGTGGCATGGGTTTTGCCTTGGGTTAGGTTCCAGATCAGCCAAGAATCAATGGTGCCAAACAGGGCAATGCCGGCCTCTGCGTCTTGCCGAAGCCCAGGGACATTGTCCAGCAACCACCGCAGTTTGGAGGCCGAAAAATAGGGGTCTAAAAACAAGCCGGTTTTGTCTTTGATTAGTCCGCGATGTGGGGCCCATTGGGCACAGATCTCTGTTGTTCTGCGGCATTGCCAGACAATGGCATTGTAATAGGGTTTGCCGGTGTGTTTGTTCCAGACCACGGTGGTCTCGCGTTGGTTGGTAATGGCAATGGCGTGTAGGGCCTCGATGCCAACGGTTGCAATGGCGGTTTTGGCTACGGACAGGGCGGTTTCTAGAATCTCGGTGGGATTGTGTTCGACCCAGCCTGGATTGGGAAAATATTGAGGGAATTCTGAATAGGCTTGGGCCAGGGTTTTTCCTGTTTCGTCGAGCACAAGGGCTCGGTTGCCGGTGGTTCCTAAGTCGAAGGTAAGGATCATGGGGTGCTTTCGTTTGGGGTAAAGTTTGGAGTTATTGTATCATTTTTTCGTCTATTGCATCTATCCTTTTGGGTTTTTTGTGATCGTCTTTATGTCGACTCGGTTTATTTTCTATAGATAATCACGTTGGTGATGAGATGGCGGTGTGGTAGACTACGAAGAAATGCCCTCCGAACCGTGCGCACAAGGATTTTTTGAATGAAAAAAACAAACCTTCATCTGGTTATTCGAGTGTTGCTGTTGGCTTTGGTAGCCCTAGGGCTATCGGGCTGCGGCACCACCGAAAACGTGACAGCGTATTACCACTTCCCAGCCTGGCTGTCGGACGGCCGCATTATAGCTGTTAAAGAAGAGCGAAAGACGATCAAAACGCTTGGTGGGCTCAGCAACAGCACGGCGGTCGAGCAAACCTACAAAGTGGTGGTGATGAACGGCGATGGCGGCAACGAGCATGTGGTGGTGGACACAAGGGATTTTGTGTACAGCAGCTTCAATGGGTCTCCCTCGGGCAATTATGTGGCGATGGATGCCGGTTCTCGGGTGGACATTTACAACGCGTCGTTTCAGAAGGTTAGTACGATTGTGGTGGGTGGAGAGGGGACTTCGATTCAGTCGTATGATTGGAGTCCGGATGAGGAAAATCTAGTGATTCAAACCCAAGGAGGCCCAGTTTCTATTTACAGTCGGCTGGGAGAAAAGATTCGGGATATGTCGAGTATCGACTATGTCTATGCATGGAAGTACAACGAGCTGATTTTTGGGGATTCGGGAACCTATCCTAACCGTGTTCAGAAGTTTGTTACGATTCAAGATCAAGTTATTAGATCAACTTCCGAGGCTGGTCTTGCAAATCAGTACTTTGTTGGTGGGGTATCCTACTTCAATAAAATTTCAAAAATTAGCGTAACGGATTTTTCTATTGAACAATCCTACCCAACCCTAAACGCAGTCCTCAGTGGAGGGCCGTATGATGGGTATTACAGACTGGCGCTGAATCCCATAAACCCGGCGAATAGCGAAGAGGTGTTGTATGCGGATGGAAACGGTATTTATGTTGTAAAGTTGGATGGAACTGGGCAAAGGACAGTGCGAGAATGAAAAAAAAGGTTTGGGGGGTTGTTTTGGGGGTATTGATGTTGGCCCACACGCTGTGTTTTGGCGAGCAAAAGCTGAATCCCTATCAGGACTATATTTTTGTGGTGGTTCATGGGTTAAACGACTACCGCGGTTCTTTTATTGGAAAAAGTGAAGAGTTTGATAGCCAAAAGAATTCGGTCCGGAATTTTATTCAAATTCTAAACAGGTGGGGTATTCCGAAAGAACAGGTGTTTGCCTATTCGTTTACCCGAAACCGCAGTTCCAATTTGCAAAACGCGATGGAATTGGGGTTGAGGGGGTATAAGCCGCCCTTGGGTGGGCCAGAGTTGGACCATCAGCGGCGCATTAATGCCGGGGAAGCCCCGCCGTATTTGGATTACAACAATGTTTTTGATTTAGAAAACAACGATCTTCACAAACGGCGAGAGCTGTATAGCTATATGCCGTCTTTGGACAAGTATTTTGCAACGGGGGTCGAATATGGGAATTGTTGGTTGGAGCAGGCGGTTAAGGACTGGAAGGTTTCTTTTTTTAATAGTGCCAGAAATATTGTGGTCAAAAATGGCAGAAGCGAATTTATATATGATTCAATTGATAAAATCCCCGCCTCCATCGTCCCCAAAAAATACATTTTAATCACCCACAGCATGGGGAATTTGAGTACTCGGTTGTACATTTATTCCAACGAATTGGCGAAAAAGGGAGAGCAGTTTCGGGAGGGGTTTTATCAAAACGACATCGCAAAAGTGGTGTTTGTGGCGCCGCCACTTGAAGGCAGCAACGTGGCGGCCTTGGCGGCGATTTCTCCGGAAGTGGATGTGCTGTTTAAAAGTTTGGATGTGGGTGGGCAAGCCCTGTGGCTCTATGATTTTTTAACCCAAAAAGCCAAATTTAGCCCGATGTGGCCCTATGAAGCAGCGATATGGTTTTTGAATAAATTTCCAGAAAACGATCAGACCTTTAAAAGTGCTTTTGGGTTTAAGGATCCCAAGCGATGGAATTTGGCGGCCCAAGAACTGATGCAAAACAGTGGGGTCGTGAATTCCCTTCGGTCTGTAGAAATGACCGACAAACAAAAAGAGCCAAGCTATGCCATTGTTTATGGCAAGGGCATGGTCATGCCCAATACGGACAACAGTGTGGGAATGTTTCGGGCGGCCACGATGGTCACGGACCCGACGCTGTATCAAAACAAGGCGTCGGGTGTTCCGGTTGTGGGGGAGAGTATGGCTTCTGCTGCTGGGGCTGTTTTGTCGCTGCCGGTGCTTAGCAATGTGTCGTCTGCAGTTGCCCAATACAATCAAGCGGTGTCTGGGTTAACGGGGTCCGAACTCATGAAGAATGTAATGTATTTGAGCTTGGATAAAGATTTTTGGGGATTATCGACGAATACGGCCCGGTTTCTGGCCTTTATGAAAACCTATGGCACGGGTGGATTTGTGCATTGGACCAAAGATGGGGATGGGGCGGTTCCCGTAGAAAGTGGGGCTGGCTATGGTGTTAAACACTTGGCCAAAGCGCAACGCTATGAACGAACCCTTAAAGACGACAGCATGGAGGCCTTGTTGGGAGAAGATTTACCCAAAATGGTGGTGGGTGCCGAACTGGCACGGTCGGTGATGCTGACTTATGGATTGCCGGATGTGTTTGCCACCTATGTGACCCGATTGGGGGTGAGTGGGTGGTTGGTGTGTAAGGTCTTGGAAAACAGAAAAGGATTGGACAAGGTTTTGGATGCACATAGTGTGATGCTCGAACAACAAGATTTGATCCTTAAAGGCCTCTTTGACACCCCCCTAATCACCTTTAAAGACAGCCAATACCTGGCCAGCCAAAATAGCCTGTGGGGCGGGGTTTTCGAGGTGACGAAAAATGCCCAGCCTAGCGCCAGTGCTGGGGAATTGTACCAACCCATCACGGTGACCCAAGGTGGCGAGACGTTTCAAATATTGCGGATCGCGACGTTGAATCAAGAAACCACATCGTTGGATGATCCCGAACGGATTTTGTTCAATGCAGACCCGAGGGGTCAGGGGCCAGATGGGACGGTGGGCGACCAAAAGTTGTCGGTGATCGCAACAGATAAAGAACGACTTTATTTGCGGGGTTTGATCCAAGACCTGGTGCCCAAAAAAGTGGTGGCCCAATACAGCATGAACTTTGGGGGATGGACAGATTTACAGTCCAGGATTCAAGAAGATGGACGGTTTGAACTGGGCCCGATTCCGCTGTCGGAAGGTCAGAATATTGTGGCGTTTAAGCTGCGAAACCAGGCCGGATACAGCAGTAACCAATACCTTAAGATCCTCAAAACCGGCATCACCCTACAACCGGTGTTGGACGAACTGAGCCCGCAACCGGATTCGATTACAAACAACAAAACCATCCAAGTGAAGTTGGTGTACCAAAACATGAAGTACAGCGACACAGCGGCGAATAAAATAGCCATCGACGAGTTGTATGTGCAAGTGGACCCGATTCAAAACCCAGGGGTGCCGACGCCAAGCATCCCGTTTAGCCCGACCACGAACATCATCAAGGCCTTCCCGGACCAGGTGCGCAAAAGCCAGCCAACGGTGAACAACTTGAACCGGTTGGAGTTGGCGTACACCTTACCCAGCTTGCCCGATGGCCGGTACACCATCATTGCCAAGGCCCACGATGCGTACAACACGGAAAGCTATTTGCGGTATGGGTTTTCGGTGGACAGGACACCGCCGCGGATTAAGATTTTTAAAATTGGGGTTTATAACCCGCATAAGGGGCAGCGGTGATTTTATTTCAGAACCATGGGTAAACGCAGGGGTTGGCCGGTATAGCCTTCGAAGGCCCGTTTAAAGTCGTGGTCTGACACCCAACGTTCTGGGGTTTCAAGAAGTCCTTCTATCCACAAAAATTCGCCGTGAAAAGCGGCCTTAATGTGATCGAGTTCTCGTTCGGTGTTCAGGGCTGCGAGGGTTCGAATTAATAAGGCAAACAAGTCTTCGTTGTGTTGATCAAACACCGTGGCTTTGCGAATGATGTCAAAAAAATAGCCCATTAAACTGATTTTATTAAAATCGGCCCGAATGGCTGTAAACAAACTTTTGGGCGTGGCGTCGCTTAAATATAAAAACGAACGGCCTTGGGTGCAGGTTAAAGCAATGTGTGCCCCGGGTTCCAAACGCCCCCCAAATTGCAGGGATTTTTTCTGGGCCGATTTGGCCAAAACCTTGACCTTGCCCAGGGTTGGCGAAAAAATTTCAACCAAGCGATCGTGGTCGAACAAGGGCTTTGCCGTAAACACAACCCCCTCGAATTGCACGGATTTCATGGCGATAGCATACACCAAAATTTGACAGTGGGGGTGATTTTTTTTAGACTCTTAAAGCAGAAGACAGGAAGCCACACAAAACCTGTCGAAAACTAACCCCCTAGTGGATCAGACTTGAGGTTAGGAGTAGTAAAATCGCTGTGGTCGCTAGGATCATGGCGATTTTTTTTGTCCATCTGTAATGGTTCAACCTCTCTCACCTCCTCTCTGTCGGCCATAAACCGTGTGGGTTTGAACCGCAAGAGAAGGCATTGCCCTTGTGTGGCTTTTGTAAAAGCTTATCAGCCTTTGTTAGATTTTAAAATAATTTTTATATAAAGCACCTAAATAATGAAAAACTATGATGTTGCGGTGATTGGTGGGGGAATTAATGGCGCTGGGATTGCCCGAGAATTGGCCTATCGGGGGCTTTCGGTGGCCTTGTTTGAACAAGATGATTTTGCGGCCCATACCAGCTCGGCGTCTTCCAAGATGTTGCATGGCGGCCTGCGCTATTTGGAACAAGCCCAGTTTAAATTGGTTTTCGAGGCTTTGCATGAGCGGCTTCAACTGCTGAAAATGGCCCCACACTTGGTAAAACCGTTGGCTTTTGTGTTGCCCATTTATAAAAAAGGAAGGCGCCCCGCTTGGTTGTATCGGTTTGGGGTTTGGCTTTACGATCGTTTGGCCGGTAAAGCCAATTTTGAAGAACATGTGTGGTTGTCCAAAGAAGCGGTTCTGGCCCAGTTTCCGGGCCTAAAAGCCGAGGGGTTGATGGGGGCCATTCGCTATTGGGATGCCCAAATGGACGATGCCCGTTTGTGTTTGGAAAATGTATTGCAGGCCCGCCAGTTTGGAGCCGATGTGTTTAATTACACCTCTGTAACCCAGGTTTTGCCCTGCGAAGGTGGGGTGTCCCTGACCCTGTCCCCCCGTTCTGGGGAAGGGTGGTGTGTGGTGGCCAAAGAAGTGGTGCTTGCTACGGGGGCTTGGGCAGATCAAATTTTGGTGGGCAAGCACCACCCCGTTCGCCCCAGTAAAGGCATCCATGTGGTGGTGAATCGACCGGCACCGGTGGATGCCTTGGTTCTGGAATCGCCTACCGACGCCCGTATTTTCTTTATTCTACCCTGGCAGGGCTTAACCTTGATCGGTACCACCGACGCCGATTACGCGGGAGATTTAAGCCGGGTTCAGGTCAGCCAAGACGAGATTCTGAGCTTGCTTGCCGAGGCCAATGCCCATTTGGACGATAGCCTGTCCCTTTCGGATGTGATCAGTGCTTTTGCCGGTCTAAGGCCCTTGTTGTCTTCGGTTGGAAAATCTACGGCGGGTTTAAGCCGAGAACACCGGTTCAGCAAACTGTCGCCCCATCTCTGGATGGTTTCGGGTGGCAAATACACCACCTATCGTTTGCTGGCCGAAACTGTGGCCCAGAAACTGTGGTCGGTGCTTGGAAAAACCGAGCCCTTTGCCGATGCAAAATCTCTGCCCCTCTATGGCGGCGAAATGGTGTCGGTTCGGGATCATTTAACCCGATTTTCATCCGACGACTTGGATTTGTATTCGGTGTCAAAAGAAGTCTATGGCCGCATTTTGCGTCGCTATGGCAGCGCCTATCCCCAAGTGTTGGAACGGGTTGTCGGAGCACCAGATGGGCAGATGCCCCTGGGGACCACCGAGTATGTGGTGGGCGAGGTGATCTATATGGTTCAAGTCGAGATGGCCCAAACCTTGTTGGATGTTTTTAGACGTCGAACCGTTTTGCTGCTTTTACCCGATCATGGACGCTCTGCGCTGGAAAGTGTTTTAAAAATCATGGCCCATCAGCTAAACTGGTCCGACCAACGGCAAGCCGAAGAGCGGGCCGCCTACGAGGAAGCCATCCATGATTTTATCCGATAATACCCTAAAAACCATGATCGCTGCTGGAGAGCTGGTGGTTGATCCACTGGCGCCGAATGGCATTCAGCCCGCTTCGATTGATTGTCGATTGGGTAATCATTTCTTGTTGGTGGAAGAAACCAAAACCGACGTTTTGTCTTTTGATAAAGAGATTCACTACCGCGATATTTACGATGATAGCATCATTTTGCCACCGCATTCGTTTTTGTTGGCCACCACCATGGAATACATTAAATTGCCCCACGATTTATCGGCCTTTGTCGAAGGTCGAAGCTCGGTTGGACGCATGGGCTTGTTTATTCAAAATGCAGGTTGGGTGGATGCCGGTTTTGAAGGATGTATTACCCTCGAACTCTACAATGCCAATGCCTTGCCCATTCGCTTGGAGAAAGGCAAACGCATTTGTCAGTTGGTGTTTTGTCGTATGGATTCGGCGGCTTCGGTACCGTATCAAGGCAAATACCAAGGGCAAAGCAAATCGGTGGGCAGTCGGATTTTCCAGGATATCGACTAGAGATGACGGTGTCCTTCCCCCTACGACGGTCCTGTCCGACTTGCCGACAACTGGGTACCGTTTCGGTTCATGCGGAGGGTCTTTCGTGTTCGGCTTGCGATTTCGAAGCCTCGTTTTTATGCCCCATTTGTGACCACGATGTTCAGGTTCTGGGTGATGTGGCCCAGTGTACCGACTGTCGGTCTAAAACCCCCCTCAAAAAAATCGCGTATTTAATCGACAATGGGTTGATTGTGGACCACGACCTGAGGTGTACCACCTGTAATGGTCCGACCATTCATCGCCCGCAAATGAATTTGGCGTCTCGGTGTTATTTTTATCCCAATTGTTCGGGACAGACCGATTTGTTTAGTCAAAAGCGAGAGTCCTTTGTGTTTTTGGACTTTGAAACCACGGGGCTCGAGGCCGCTCGGGATGATATCATCGAAATTGGGGCCGTGAAGTTGGATGAAGAAGGGTATGAGCATACCTTTCAAACCTTTGTGAAGCCCAGTCAGGATATCGATGCCCGCATTACCGGCATCACCGGGATTACCAACGAGATGGTGGCAGGTGCGCCATCGCTTAAAGATAGCATGGCCCAACTGATGGATTTTGTGGGGGCCAGTAGCTTGGTGGCTCATAATGCTGATTTTGACATGATGTGGTTGGTGAGTTCGTTGTTGCAGCTTCAAATGCCTTTGCCTAAAGTGGAGGTGATTTGTACCTTTAAGTGGGCTAAAAAGCTTGGGGAGCCGCATTGTAGTTTGGGGGCTTTGTCTAAGAAATATAAGATTTCGCATCAGAATGCGCATCGGGCTTTGGCGGATGCTGCGGCGACTAAAGAGGTGTTTTTTATTTTTGAGAATTACCGGCGGGTGGCTCGGCCGGTGGTGCCGATTGGGGGGTATTTGGAGGCTTCTTTGAAGATGGTTAAGCGGTATGAGGCTTTTGCGCAAGCCTAAAACGCTAAATCTTTAACGCTGAACGCCTAGGTGGGAACCACGCTGCGCGAGGTGCCCCCCTAGGACCCCCCACCTATGCTATACGCTCAAAACTCACCCACGCAGCCTTCGGCTGGATGGGGTTTCGGACATTTCGCTAATAAGGTTCCCCACCCCCTGCCCCCTCCCGATTGGAGGGGGAACGCAAGCGCTGAAGATTAACGCTTAGCGCGTTTTGGGATTGCTTCGTTTCACTTGCAATCGATTTTTGATCCATTTTTTAGCCACCTTATCTCTGGAACGGAGTAACCGTTTCGCTGGAAAAAGCTGGAACAGGGCCGCGCAGCGGGAGGAAGATTGAACTTGCTTCAATGTTCCGACCCACAAACGCTGTGCGTTTGTGATTCTAATCCTCCAAATTTGCTTTGCAAATTTGGAGCGGGAAAAGGGGTTCGAACCCTCGACCCTCAGCTTGGGAAGCTGATGCTCTACCAACTGAGCTATTCCCGCTTAATTTTGGTGGAAAAAGTATAGCATCGGGCGACAATTCGGCTCAAGTGCCGGATGGGTGGTTGGTGGTGCCGGATGGGGTAATGTTTAAAGAGTGGGTAGAGGAATGGTGGTTTAGGCATTGGTGGCCAGGGATTGGGGCGGAGGCGCAGTGGGTTAGGGAGAGTAGTCTTATTTCGGGGCAGAGGCGTCGGAATTGGCGTAGGACGTTTTCGACTGGTGGGGTTTTGAGTTGGGTTTTGATGGCTTGGGTTTCTGTCATTTGGATCAAGAGGGGTTGTAGGGCTTCGTTGGGTTGGATGTGGGGAAGAAAGTCTTTTAGTAAGTTTAGGACCAGGGTGGTGTGGGTTTCTAGGGCGTTGGCGAGCCATTGGATTATTTGGGTGGCTAACATTGGGTTTTTGTTAAGCGTTTTTGGGGAAAGTCTTAAGGCTATAAAAGTTTGTTCGTTTAGGAATGGGGTAGCGGCTATAGAAAGTGTTGCATAGTCGGCTTTGGCTTGGGTGTTGAGGCTCTCTAGAAGGGTTTGGGCTACCTGATTGAAGTCTGCGGCCCATTGTTTAATAATCGTTTCGGGTTCGCTGCCGGCGGATATGCGGATAAAATTGAGCCAGCGAATAAAGGTTAGGGTGGTCCAAGGAAAGCCGAATCCTGCTCGAAACGAGTGGCTCCATAGGTTGCGCATGTCTAGGGTCAGTAAATCGCTGGGTCGAACGCTGACATAGTTCAATGATTCGTCGTCCGAGGGAAGTACGCTTAATACCTCGTTGGTTTGAAGTGTTTCTCTTAAGAGCAGGGCGTTTTCAGACAGGCGGTGGTGATACTCGTCCAATGCTTTGGGGCAATGGGTTAGCAAGTGGGTAAAAAATTGAAAGGAGGGGTCGCAGACGTTTTCTGGGGCTTTTAACTTCCCAATTACGGTTGCAAAAACGCCGGGGTCTCCTGTCCAACTGCAATAGCCGCCGGCCACGGAATCCCAGCCAAATTCAAAAAATTTTTGGGCACTGCCGTAGGTGATTAAGAGCAATTGCCCCGCGTTGAGGCGTTGTTGAATGTCGGGATGTCGAAACAGGGCTTGAACCAGCGGATCGTTGAGTCGGTTAAAGGTGGTGTCGATGGCGACCATCAGCGGTTTTTTTCGGTCGGGGGGGCAGTGGTCCAGAATCAGTTTAATCAGATCTGCGGGTGGGGGGTAGTGGGTGTCGGTGTCAGAGACTGGGGAATGAAAATAAGCGAATAAAAGATCTAGGGCGTGGGATGGGGGTTGAGAAGGAATATTGAATACGGTTGCCGCTTCCGAATGCAAAGTACTGGCATACAACCCACTTTCATAATACATGTTGTCTTGATAGCCAACTTGAAGGGGCCGGTCTGGGGCCAAGGCTTTGGCCGCCAATAAAATGCCCGATTCTGCAGCCATGCCCGAGGCAAAAACCGTGGCTTCTGTGGGCATCTGGGCCGATAATCCTGTGGCGTGGCAGTAGGCAGCCGTAAAGTCGTTGTTAACGCGATATCTGGGTTGTAATAAGAGCAGTCCGTAAACTTCGCCTAGCAATCTGTGGCAGGGTTGTATCAGTTCTTGGAACGTGGTTCTTGTGGGGTTTTCTTTGAAACGGTCGATGCGATTTTCGAGTTCTTCACAAGTTCGATCGATTCGGGCCAGGGTGTCGTTGGCTGCTAAATCGAGTAATGGGCCGAGGCTGTTGCGAAGTGCAACCAAAAGATAGTCGATGCTTGGACAGGTTAGGCTCTGGAGCTTGGCGTGTATCAAAGGAGTCAGATCTGGTTTTACGGGTACTGGGCTGGGCTGAACGTCAGGATGAAGCAGAGCAAGACTTCCCCGCAGGGTTTTGCCATGCGCAAAGACAAAATCGGCCAATTCAATGGGCATGGCTACTAGCCCTCGGTGCGATAGGATGTCGAAGAGGGTGTTTTTGCATCCTTCTGGGTCTTGCGGATGGGGGTGGGCAATCAAGAGGGTTCTCTTTTCGATAGGGAGGAGGGTGATCATCAAATGGTTTCGGTGTAATGCAACACTGTCGGCAGTTCCAGCGTCCTTTTCGGGTAAAATCCAAAGGATTTTGCGAGGTTCAAGGTCGGGATCTAGGGTATCAACGGGGGCAGAGAGAGGGCAAATTTCGAAATGTTGGGCCAGCACAGCGCTTGGATCTTGACGCAGAAAAAGGGCATAGGGTCCACAGTTGTAGGCTTCTTCTAAACGGTGAACCAACGGCAACTGTCTTTGAGCCGTTCTGGCATAGATTGGGCGTAGCGCAGCATTGGCGATTCTGGGCACCCAAGGCGAAAGGGCCTCGTTATCCACCAAGCCCCGATCCAGGGCCACCGAGTTTCTGTAGCCATAGGTTACAAAAAATTGAACCCACTTCTGTTGCAAAGCCGGGTCCAGCGTTTCGGGGTAGCTGGCCAATTGTGCAACGATTTCAAAATAATGCCTCAGATGGGGATCTGGTTCCTTGGAAGGTCCCAGGGCAATGATTTTGGTTTGAAAGAACACAGAACCCCCTTAGCGCCTTGCAATTTAACAAAAAAATTATCAAAAATTATTAATTTAAATGATACCCTTTGGCCGTTCTTTTTTCAAGTTTTTTTAAGCGTTAACTAAAATAGTTTATCAAAATCAATATCCACAATCGGTAGTTTTAAGGCTTCCAATTGAGGCCGAACCAACATGCGATCGCCAACCACAACGACCACCATGTTCGACAAAGGCAAATTGGTTTTGGCCAAGGCATCGACATCTGCTTTGGTTAAAGATGCCAACAGGGCGCGTCGTTTCGATAAAAACAGTGGCGACAAATGATAGGTTAAAATCCGATTCAACAATTCGGCTTTTTGATAGTCCGTTTCCAGCTTCAACGCTTCACTTTGGGAAATAGCCCGTTTCATAAAAGCCAATTCGGTTTCGGTGATCCCTTGTTTTTTATAGGTGTTCATCACCACAAACAGGTCTTTAATGGCTTCGCCGGTGGATTCCATTCGAAAGGCTCCCAAGGCTGCAAAAGGTCCTTTCCATACAGAACCTGTAAACCCAGATCCAGCGCCATAGGTCAGTCCTTTGTCTTCTCGGAGTTGTAAGTTAATTCGACAGCTAAAGGTGCCGCCCAAGGGGTAATTCATCAAGGTGGCTTTGTAAAACGGACCAGTTGCGTCGTAAGGCATGGCCAAATAGCCAATGCGAATTTCGCTTTGAACGGCGTGTTTTTTGTCCACAAAGAAAATTTTTGGTTTGGCATAACTTGGGCTTTTGGGTTCTTGGGGCAGGGCAATCCCAGAAGATTTCCAGTTCCCCAAAAAGGCCAGCTTGGCCATCAGTTGCTCTTGGCTGAGGTTCGATACGGCGCTTAATTGGGCCAAATGCGGCGAATAGGCCAGGGCATAGTATTGGCGGCAATCGGCCAAGCTGATGTTCTGAATGGATTTAGCAGTCCCTTCCACGGGATAGGCCCAAGGGTGTTGAGGCCCGTAAAGAACCCGTCGAAAGGTTTGATTGGCCACATAGTCGGCCTTGGTGGCCAGGTGGGCACTTTCTTCGGTTTTTTGATTTTTGATTCGATTAAAATCCGCTTCTTTAAATCCTGGGTTAAAAAGCCGTTCTTGCAGCAACACCAGGGTTTTGTCGAGGTTGTCTGTCAACGATTCAACCGTAATGACGGTGCTGTCTTCGTCGGACCCAATCAAGATGCTGCTGCCCAGTTTTTCCAGGCTTTCGGTGATGGCTTCGTTGGTGGTCGATTTGCTGTCTTGCATCAGCATATCGGCGGTCAGTTGGGCGAGACCTGCTTTTTGTGGCGCTACCAACCGGTGTCCGCCTTGGATGGTGATTTGAAGCAAGGTGGTGGGAAAACGGGTGTCCTGAATGCCTGCGAATTTGAGGGTGTTGGGAAGATCTGCAAACCAAATTTTGGGCTCTTTAATCACTGGAGCGGGGCCTGCTGTGGGTTGAATGTTGCGATCGAAGGTGTCTTGAACCGGGCGAAGTGGCATGGGAATGGAGGGTTTCGTGGTCAGGTTTGAAGAGGGAATAATATAGGAGTCTGGGCCAGCAATCAAAGACCGATAACCTTTGGGATACACACTCAAAGCGACAAAAGGTTTGCCTTTGATGTAGGTGTTGTACACCCGCAAGACATCGTCTTTGGACACGGCTAAATATTGGGCGGTGTCATAGGGAAGGCCATTGGGATTTCCCGCCAAGGTTTGGTAGTTGGCCAGCAAAAAGCCTTTGTCGTCGACGCTTTTAAGTTGGTTGGCTGTGTCTTTTAGGACCGAGGCTTTAAACCGTTCCAAATCGTCGTTGGAAATGCCATCGGTTTCGATGCTTTTCAGCACAGCTTTGATCTGTGACAAGGTTTCCACCAACGATTGATTGGGATACCCAATGGCATTGATGGTGAATTCCCCAGCCAATTCAGAGCAAGAATTAAAGGCGTTGGCCTGCAAAGCCAGTTGGGGTTTAACCATTTTTTGATTCAACCGGGAGGTCACCCCTTGCCCAATAATCATGGCCAGACAGTCTAGGGGGGCTTCGTCTTTGTGATAGCTGGGCACGGTGGGAAAAGTCAGCACCAGTTGGGGGAATCTCACCATGGGATCTTCATGAGAGACGAATCGGTTTTGGTCTAAAATAACGGGTTCGGGTTTGGGTTTTTCGACCAAAGGACCTGCGGGGATGGGGTCAAAATATTTTTCGATCCAGGTTAAGGCTTGGGTTTTGTCGAAATCACCGCAAAGCGTTAAAACGGCGTTGTTGGGGCCATACCAACGCAAAAAGAAATATCGTAAATCGTCGACTGTGGCATTGTTTAAATCGTTGATGTACCCAATGGTCAACCACGAATAGGGGTGGGTTGGGGGATACAAAGCCCTCATCGTTTGTTCGCCACTAAGGCCGTAGGGGCGATTGTCGAAGTTTTGGCGTCTTTCGTTTTTGACGGTGTCGCGTTGGGTTTCGAATTTGGCTTTGTCGACGGCATCCAATAAAAAGCCCATGCGGTCGGCTTCCAACCACAACATGGTTTCGAGTTGGTTGGCTGGAACGGTTTCAAAATAATTGGTTCTGTCTCGGCTGGTGGTTCCATTCAAACGACCCCCAGCTTCGGTGATGATGCGAAAATGCTCTTTGTTGGCAACATGTTTGGAGCCCTGGAACATCATGTGCTCAAAAAAATGTGCAAACCCCGATTTGCCCACGGCTTCTCTGGCCGATCCCACGTGGTAGGTCATACTGACATGCACAATAGGGTTGCTGTGGTCTTCGCTCAAAATCACGATTAACCCATTGGGCAGTTGGTATTTTTCGAAAGGAATGAACCAATTGGAATTGGAAGTACTGACTTTTTCAATCAGCTTTGGAATCGCAAATAGGGGTTGAGATCCCAAAATCAAAGCGAAAAAAGTGGCAAAAATCAGGTTGAAGCCAAGGGATCGAAGCGAAATTTTCATGGGGTGTCCTTAAGCGTGGAAATACCTTCATTTTAAGAAAGGTTTAAGAATCACACAACCGGGGCATTACTTTTTTATAGTTCAAAAAAGAGGTGAAATTCAATGTCAGACCAAGAACAATTGCTGGAAATGGGTCATTTTGTGGCCTCTCAATTAAAACCGCAAGAACAAGGTGTACGTATTCAAGCGACCCTTGCCCCAGGTTTAAAATGGGATGCTTGGATTTCGCGAACCGAATTGGTGCTTAAAGAGAAAAGAGATTTAACCGAAACCTCTTATAAGATGGGGTTTAATCCCGCTTCGTTTGAAGTGGACGAAGAACCGGTCGAAAAACAAGTGTTGTCGGGGTTGAAAGATAAAATCAAATTGTTACTTGCCATGGTGGGGCAGCATAAGGCCACTGTGGTGTTTGTGGTGTAGGGGGAGGTTTTAATGTCAGCAATTCAAGGTCCTTTTAGGTCCGCTCAGCAGTTAGGGCAAATTGTACAAAATCGTTTCGACCGTGCTAGTGCAACTTTAACGCGAGTTGGGCGGACGGCTTTCTGAATTTTTTGATCCGAAAGACTCTCCGAAGCCGGCTCTGACTTCGGCTCAGTCTTTTGTTCGTCGTGTTAGAGCTGGCGCCTCAGATTTAGATAACGCTAAACGGCTGATTGTCAAAATGGATATAGAAGCGCTTGCTTCTAAGGATTGTACTCAGAATACGCTTGATAATTTGCAGCAATTTATTAAAACGACGGGTTTTGATCTTAAATTCCATGAACCGTCTTTGAGACTGGTTTTGACAGCTTTATTTGACAAGTCTTCTGAATTGCAGCTTGAAGATCGGCTTGTGTTTTTGAAGGCCTGTTCAAAAATGGCTATTGATTATTCTGCTCTATTAAGCGAAATAATAGGGGGCAGCCGTGACGAATCTGAAATGGGGTTGGCAAAACCTTGGTTTGATCTTATTCGAAAGGTAGATGAGGCGATTTCTAATCTTCAAATCGAATCTTTATCTTCTGTCGTTCCGCCTCGGGTGCCTGCCCATATTCGAGAAGTTGCTCTGGAAAAAAAGTCAGAGCAGGCTGGTTCTGTGGAACAAATTTTGGCAAAGACCGTCTCGCAATTGTCTGATAAATTAAGTTCTCAGTATCGTGATTATGCTGACAATAGGGGTGCTACGGTTGCGTTTCAAACCAGGATAGCAGAGATCTATTTTCAAGGTATAACTAGGCTTGAAGATGCGCGTTTGACTGCATTTCCTCCTTACACGACTTTGAATTTAGAGTCCTTGGACGCCAAATTGATCCAAATTCGACAGTCCCTTGAAGAAGCAAAAAAAGATGTTCCAAGGACTATTGCGGAAGATGTGTTTTCAGCGGAAAAAATACAGGCCGAATTGCAGGAAATTAAAAAAAGGGTTCTTGAAAAAGTGTTGACTTTGTTAAAACCTCTTCCATTAATAGAGCCTGCAGAGAGGGTTCGCGTTAAAGCCCTTTGGGATGCTTATCAAGAATTGCCTGGGGCAAATTCGGATTTGATTCTGCATAAAAAGTTTTTAGGGCAGCTTTAATTGCCCGAATTTGCTGGATATTTCCGGTTAAGATAAACAGTGCCAAACTAATGAGGTGGTGACTCCACCGTCGTAGTCCGCGAAGGTTTTGCCAGTGAAACAGCAGTTTGTTTCGTTCATAAATGGCATCGACTTCCGCTTTTGTGTAGTGGCTTCCAATGGTGCCTTGGTGGCAATGCAAAAACGTTGCGGCGTTGGTGTAAAGGCTTTTAAGGTTCTGTTGCCAGCCGCGGTAGCCCAGATCCAGATCTTCAAAATAGAATGGTGAATAGATGGGGTTAAAGCCTTTAAACGCGTCAAAAACACTTTTTTTGATGAAGACACCACCCCCGCAGCCCCAGGCGATGGAGCGGCCTTCGATCAGGTCTTCGGGTTTTGCGTCCATCACATCACCATGTAAAAAACCGCCGGCAAACTGGGTGACGGTGATGGATTCAATTTTGCCATAGCGCTGGTTGATGATTTTGGGGGTGACTGAAAAGACATCGGGCTGGGACAAATAGGCCAAAATGGGGTCAAAATCCAGGGTTTCGATTTTGATGTCCGAATTCAAAAACAGCAAAATGGGATACTGGGCTGCTGCAGCACCTGCGTTGGCGGTGATGGAAAATCCCGAATTGACGGGGTTTTGAATTTGGCGAACCTTGGGATGATCGGTGGTATAGCCGCCATCGGTGCTGGCATCGTCGACCAAGATCACCTCGTAGGGATGGCCAAGGGTATCCAGAATGGCCAAATTGTTTGGCAAGAATTGGTCGAGCAGGTGTTTACCGTTAAAATTGGGAATGATGACAGAAAGCATGGTAAATACTAAGGGTTTTCATGGGTGGATTGGATGGGTTACAGTATAGGTCTAAATCCGTCCCTTAGGAAACCATTAAAATGACACCACATTCTTCCATGCAACCGTCCATTGACCCTGCCGTCATCAACGGTAAAGTGATTTTGATTACCGGCGGCACAGGCTCGTTTGGTAAGGCGTTTGTGAAACATATTTTGGCGCATTATTCGCCCAAAAAATTGATTATTTTTTCCCGAGATGAACTGAAACAATTTGAAATGCAGCAAGAATTTCCCAACCGTGGCGTGTTGCGCTATTTTCTGGGTGATATTCGCGATCAAGACCGCTTAAAACGGGCCTTTAAAGGCGTGGACATTATTGTGCATGCCGCGGCCATGAAACAGGTGGAAGCTTCGGAATACAATCCTTTCGAAGCTGTCAAAACCAATGTGATCGGGGCCGAAAACATCATTTCCGAAGCCATCGATCAAAAAGTAAAGCGGGTGATTGTGTTAAGCACCGATAAAGCGGCAAGTCCCGTGAATTTGTATGGGGCAACAAAGTTGTGTATGGAAAAGCTGTTTGTTGCCGCCAACAACTATGCCGATCCCGATTCGCCCACGGTGTTTAGTGTGGTGCGGTATGGCAATGTGGTGGGCAGTCGAGGTTCTGTAGTGCCGTTTTTCTTGCGAAAAAAATCCGAGGGTGTGTTGCCCATTACCGATCCGCGCATGACCCGATTCTGGATTACCTTGCCCCAGGCTGTGGATTTTGTGTTGCAGTCCTTGCAAGACATGAAAGGGGCCGAGATTTTTATCCCCAAACTCCCCACCATGAACATTGTCGATTTGGCCAAAGCTTTGGCGCCCGAGTGCAAACAGGAAATCATTGGTATTCGTCCTGGCGAAAAAATCCACGAAGCCATGATGACGGAAGACGAATCTTACAACGCCATCGAGCAAGACACCCGATACATCATTCAAACCAAAAGTAATTTTAGGGAAATTCACCCGCATACGGGTGGGGCGGTCGAAGAAGGCTTTCGCTATTCCAGCGACACGGCTCCAGACAAGCTGAACGTGGATCAGTTATTGGCCATGTTGAAAACCATTACGGTCGAATGACCTCTTTTTTGCCGTATTCCACCCAACATATCGACGAAGACGATATCCAAGCGGTGGTGTCGGTGTTGCGGTCTTCGCACCTAACCCAAGGGCCTGCCATTGCCCAATTCGAAACGGATATTGCCCAGAAAGTGGGGGCACAATTTGGGGTGGCGGTGTCGAATGGGACGGCGGCTTTGCACCTGTGTTGTCTGGCGATTGGCCTTTCAGAAGGCGACGAGGTGATTACCACCCCCAATACGTTTGTGGCCTCGGCCAATGCTGCCCTCTATTGTGGGGCAATCCCTGTTTTTGCCGATATTAATTCCGATACGGGTTTAATTGATGTGGCGCAAATTGAAGCCAAAATAACCCCAAAAACCAAGGCCATTATTCCGGTTGATTTTTCGGGAACACCCACCGATTTGGAGCCTATTTTTGCCTTGGCCAAACGCCATGGTTTGGTGGTGATTCAGGATGCCTGCCATTCTCTGGGGGCCACCTACCAGGATCAGGTTGTGGGGAACAATGCTTTTGCCCACATGACGGTGTTTAGCTTTCATCCCGTTAAACCGCTCACCACAGGGGAAGGGGGCTTGATCACCACCAACGATCCAGCGCTATACGACAAACTGGTGCTTTTGCGCACCCATGGCATTACCAAAGACCCCGAAAAATTGTCTCAAAATCCCGGTCCTTGGTACTACGAAATGACGGCCTTGGGCTTCAACTACCGCATGACTGATCTTCAAGCCGCCTTGGGCAGTTCTCAACTTCGAAAGCTAGATGCTTTTACTCAAAAAAGGCAGGCGCTGGCCGCTGTTTATGATGCTGCCTTTGCCGATTGGACCTGGTTAACGCCCTTGCGCGTGCCCGCCCATAGAACTTCGGCCCGGCATTTGTACGTTGTCAAAATCAATTTTGAAGCCATTGGCAAAACAAGAGCCGAGGTGATGGCTCATCTTAAAGACCGGGGCATCGGTTCTCAGGTTCACTATGCGCCGGTTTACGATCAGCCTTACTACCACCGTTTCCTGGCGTGTCGTCCCAACTGCCCCAACATGGATGCGTATTATGCCCAAGCCTTAAGTTTGCCTTTGTATCCTGCACTTGAGGCCTCGGATCAACACCGTGTGGTGGAGGCCCTGCATGACCTTACCCGAACTTAACTGGCATGGCATGACCCTGCCCCAGCTGGTGTTGGGGACGGTGCAATTGGGGTTGCCATACGGCGTGGCCAATGTGTCGGGCCAACCCAGCTTCGACGAAGCCCAAACCATGATTACCTGCGCGCTGGAATCCGGGCTGACGTGGTTTGATACCGCCCAATCTTATGGCGACAGCGAAGCGGTGTTGGGCGCTTCTTTTTTAAGCTCCAAGATTCAACCCACTGTGATTACCAAGCTGCATCCCGATTTGGACCCTACCGATTCAAAGGCTGTTTTCGAGTCGATTCGGTTGTCGTGTCAAATTTTAAACCAGCCCACCATTTTTGCCGTTTTACTGCACCGGGCCGAGGCTTTGGCATTTTGGGACAAAGGGTTGGGCGAGGGTTTGTTAAGGGCCAAGGATGCGGGCTTGGTTCAGTTGTTGGGGGTTTCGGTGTACGAACCCGACGAATTGAAGGCCGTCACCGAGCATCCCCACATGGCTGTTGCCCAGTTGCCGTTTAATGCCTGGGACAATCGCTTTTTGACCACTCATGCTTTAACAGAGGCCCAAAACAACGGGGTATTGTGCTTTGCTCGAAGCATTTTTTTACAAGGGCTGTTGTTAATGCCCCCTGCTGCCATCGAGTCGAGGGTTCCGGGGTCCTTGCCCATTGCCACGGCCTGGGAGGGCTTATGCGTGTCCTTGAACCTGAACCCCGAACAAGTGGCGATCCGCTATGCCAAAGCCTTTGGGCTGCCCTTGGTTTTGGGTGTCGAACGATTGGGTCAATTGCAAAACAACCTCAGTCTGATCCTAGAACCGGCGTTTGATATCCAAACCGTTCAGCACATCGCCAAAACCCTTCATCCTTTTTCCAAAAAAGAAATTGTCAACCCGAGTTTGTGGCCAGTATCATAGATTCCATGACTATCCCCAAAAGCCTAGAGCTTCAAGACCGCGCAAAAAAACGGATTCCCGGGTGGAATCAACTGTTGTCCAAACGTCCAGATCAATTTTCGGCTGGGGTATGGCCTGGCTATTTTGACAAAGCTTCGGGTGCCGAGGTTTGGGATTTGGATGGCAATCGCTATATCGATATGAGTATTTCGGGCATTGGTGCCAATGTGTTGGGCTATGCAGACCCCGATGTTAATGCCGCAGTGGTCGAGGCCATTTCACGCGGTTCATCAAGTTCGTTAAATTGTTATGAAGAAGTGGAATTGGCCGAAGCTTTGTGCCGGTTGCACCCTTGGGCCGAACAAGCGCGTTTTACCCGAACTGGCGGGGAATCCATGGCTGTTGCGGTTCGGATTGCCAGAGCTCACACCCAACGCAGTGTGGTGGCGTTTTGTGGCTATCACGGTTGGCACGATTGGTATTTGGCCGCGAATTTGAAAGGCTCAGAAGCGCTGAACGATCATTTGTTAAAAGGGTTGGAGCCCGTTGGGGTTCCCAAAGAGTTGGCCGGAACCGCTTTGCCGTTTCGGTTTAACGATATCGAGGCTCTGGAAGCCATTGCCAGAACCCATGGCGATCGTTTGGCGGCCATTGTGTTGGAGCCCATTCGCAACGATAAGCCGACCCCCGAATTCCAGGCCGCACTGACCCGCATCAAAAACCAAACGGGTGCTGTGGTGATTATTGATGAAATTTCGGCAGGGTTTCGCCTGACCCCAGGTGGGGCACATTTGGTGTTGGGTTATGATTCTCCAGACATGGCTGTGTTTTCCAAAGCCCTGGGAAATGGGTTTCCCATTGGCGCCATCATCGGCAAAGCGGCGGTGATGGAATCGGCCAAAGACAGTTTCATCAGCAGCACCAATTGGACGGAACGCACGGGCTATGTTGCCGCCCTGGCTGTGATTAAAAAATACACCGAAAACAAGGTCCACGAGCATTTGGTTGCCACGGGAACGGACATCCAGACGGGTTGGAAACAAGCGGCCGAAAAAACGGGGCTTTCCATTACTGTCAGTGGGATTCCGCCCCTAAGCCATTTTGGATTTGTCTCTGATTCGCCCTTGGTGTTGAAGGCCTATTTTGTGCAATTGATGTTGGAGCAAGGCTTTTTGGCTTCGAATTTATTTTATTCCATGTATGCCCATACCCCAGCGCATGTGGCGGGCTATTTGGCAGCGGTGGAAAAAGCCTTTGCCCAGATTCAGCAGGCCGTTGATCAAGGTGATGTTTTGTCTCGTTTAAAAGGTAAGCCTGCGAATTCTGGCTTTTTGAGGCTCAATTAATCATGAAGGTGACGATTCAAGGGCGGGAGATTGGTCCTGGAAAACCGACCTACATCATTGCCGAAATGTCGGGGAATCACAAAGGCGATCTGCAAAAGGCGCTGGCCATTGTGGGACAGGCCAAGGCAGCAGGTGCTGATGCCATCAAGCTTCAGACCTATCGGGCCGATACCATTACCCTCGATTCTCAAAAACCCGATTTTTTGATTCCCGAAAACGATCCCTGGCACTACAAAGGAAATTTGTTTGCGCTGTATGAGGAAGCGTTTACGCCATGGGAATGGCATGCGGCCTTGTTCGAAGAAGCCAAGCGGGTGGGGATTGCCATTTTTTCCTCGCCATTCGACTTAACGGCTGTCGACTTTTTGGAAACCTTGGGATGCCCGGCCTATAAAATTGCGTCTCCAGAAATCACTGATATTCCGTTGTTGCGCCGCGTTGCCCAAACTAGAAAACCTGTGATTATGTCCACCGGATTGGCCGAATTGCCCGATATCGCGTTGGCCGTAGAAACCCTCAAGCAAAACGGCTGTACCGAATATATTTTGCTAAAATGCACAGCCAGCTATCCGGCGCCACCCGAACGCATGAATTTGCTCACCATCCCCGACATGATTCGACGGTTTGGGTGTTTGGCTGGATTGTCCGACCATACCTTGGGCATTGGCGTACCTGTGGCTTCGGTGGCACTGGGTGCGACAGTAATCGAAAAACATTTCATGAGCGATAAAGACGACCAAACAGTGGATAGCTTTTTTTCGTTGGATCCAGTCACTTTTAAACAAATGGTCGACGAAGTTCGTAAGGTTGAATTGGCCTTGGGAGGGGTGGTTTACGACGTTTTTGGAGATCCGGGAACAAAATTCAAAGCCCGGCGGTCTTTGTATATCAGTACCCCCATTAAAGCTGGTGAACCTTTAACTGCGTCGCATGTAAAATCGGTTCGCCCCAGTTGGGGTCTACATCCGAAACACTACGATGCCGTTTTGGGGCGTGTGGTGAATCGGGATCTTGATAAAGGAGACCGATTGAACCTTGAAGACCTTACCTAGACACGTTGTTGCCATTATCCAAGCCCGCCAAGGGTCCTCGCGTTTGCCAGGGAAAACCCTAACCCCACTTTGGGGCTCCAAAACCGTTCTCGAGGTGATGTTGGACCGCGTTCGTCCCGCAAAAACCCTAAACCAAATTGTCGTGGCCACCACCACCGAATCCAGAGACGATGCTGTTGAAACCTTGTGTAAAACCTTGGGTGTCGGCTGTTTTCGGGGCAGCGAAGATGATGTTTTAGACCGGTTTTATCAAGCCGCGACACATTTTAAGGCTACCCATGTGCTGCGTTTAACCGCAGACTGCCCCCTCCACGACTACGAAGTAATCGACCGTTTGGTGTCGACATTTTTCGAAGCCAGTGCCGATTATGCAGCCAATGCTTTGGAACACACCTATCCCGATGGCTTTGATGCTGAAGTGTTTACCTATGAGGCTTTAAAACGGGCCCATACCGAGGCCAAAAAACCTTCGGAACGCGAGCACGTCACCCCCTATATTAATCAACACCGGGACCTGTTTAAAATCGTTAATGTTGCCCACCACCGCGATGCTTCCAACATGAGACTGACCCTGGACGAGCCCAGCGATTTTAAACTGATCGCCACCGTGGTCAACGCATTGTTTACCCCAGACCGTTTTGTCCATTTGGATGAGATTATCGATTATTTGGAGGCCAACCCAGACCTATTGGCCATTAATGGATCCATCCCCCGAAACGAGGGGTATCTTAAATCCCTTAAAAAGGATCTAGAGCAGCTCAGTTAGCTCGGCTCAGATTTGACCTGTTTTGTGGAAATCAGTGCCAAATACGTTTCTAAGGTTATTCCCATGATCAAAACGTTTTCCCATTGTCCTTGATAGCGTGCAAAGTTCTTTAATGTGCCTTCGATCTTGAAGCCCATGCGTTTGTGAATCTCAATAACTGACACATTTTGCTCAAATATTTCTAATTTGAGAGTTTTATAATTGAGGAGTTCAAAACAGATGCTTTGAGCAATTTTGTCAAATTTAAACCCCAAGCCAAGTTGATTCTCGTGTGGGTTGGCATACATTCCAAAGTATGCTGATTGATTGTTTGGGAGTAATTTAAAAGATAAAACCCCAAGTTTTGCATTTTGTTGGTCTTTGACTAAATAATAGTGGTTATTAGTCCCTTTAAGACCTTGAACAAATTCCAAATGATCTGAAAGGGTAATGGGTTGGCTGTTATACATCCAGTCCCTAACGCTGTCTGTATTGCGCCAGATCAAAATTTCTTCGAGCTGACTTGTTGTGAGTTGAGTAAACGATTCTAAACAGAACGTTTCGATTTGTAATACGCTAGCCAAAGACATTGAGTATCTCCTGAATCACGCGATTTGTTCCATTGCCATCAACAAGATTATATCCTTTTTTGCTTGTGGAATAGTGTAATTTGGGTTTGGTTAAGAGTTTGTTAAGTAAGTTTCTTAGTTCTGATTTATAGGATTGGTCTGGACACAAAAAAATTAGCCCCGAATCGGATAATGTTTTAACGGATTCTATTTGGTTTTCTGCGACTGCTGTTACAATTGCAGGTAGACCAAGGCAAAACCGTTCCCAATTGGTGCTTCCGCCAGCTCCAATGGCTAAGTCAGATTGGCTCATCAGTTTTGCAAACTGGGTTACGTGCATATGGTGCTGAAAACCCTGTTGCTTGCAGAGGGTTTGTACATGTTGAAAGTGAGGGGCGTTATTTCCTAGGATAACGGTCACTCCAAAATTTTTATATTCTTGTATTATTTCCAGGGCGGGCAGCGTGAGTTGAAGTGGGTCAGTGGCCCCAAAATAGACCATAAGATTCTGAATTCGTGTTTTCATTTTAAGCTTGGAAGGTCGATAGTCTTTAAACTCATCTCGAACTAAGGCATAATTGGGCCCGATGAGTTGGTTTGTGTTTTCTTCAACCAAAGATATGTATCGAGAATGCATGTCTAAGTAATAATTTTGATCCAATAAAAGTTCACAAGTGTGGGGCCGATTCGCTAGATCATCAATAACCATAATGGCACGCGTGTACTTTTTGACGGCCTTTTCCCATTTATGATCGAGGCCATAATGGTCCACGATAACCCAATCACAGCCTGCTTTTGGCAAATGTTCTATAAATTCTTTTGCATCGTTTTCTTGGGATGCGCCAACCCAATCGCCGTAGTTCGCATAAGACAAGGGGGTGATAGGTTTTTTTAGAGTATGAATTTTAAAACCAAGAGACTCAATATAGGCTAAATGATTTCCAGGATGTGGCCTTGAAACAAAATGACAGTCAATTCCTATTGCTTTGAGCCCTAGTGCAAGTGTTAAACAACGCATAACGTGACCAGATCCAATTTGATTGGAAGAATCTGCACGAAAAAAGACTGATTTGATCGATGTCATAACGGAGACATTTACGGATCAGACTTTTTAAAAAATTGAGGGTTTAGTACGATTTCTCTAGAGAACTCACGTAGTAAGTTATAGCCATCCCAATGAATATGGAAGTCTAAGGCTGTGCCTATAGGAACAAATCTAGAGAATCCTCTGGGAGGATGGTTTTTGATGGTGTTTAGGATGTCTTCTTTTGAAAATCCAAATAGTGTCAATGTTTGGTCTTTAGGGGTTGAATGGATAAATAAGTCCGCTAAAGATGGACTTTCAACCTCATAAAATAACCCTTCTCCACAGTGTCGTTCTCGATCAATATCTGAAATGGAGTTGAATGCAAGCCTAACAACCGTGTTGGTTTGTTCAACAACTTTAAATGTTGGATTATTAATGGCTAATGTATGGGTTGTTGCTAGCTTTGAAAGAACGCCAGAGGATGAAATATCTCGATTTTGTGTTGTTAGTTTTGAATGAAGGGCTTTCCAAAACTTGGTTTTGGCTTCAGTGCAGTCACTAGGAGTTCCTACCCAATAAACAAGTTTTGGGGAAGAACAGCCCAGTTGATCAAAAAAATAGGTGTCTGCAATAAATTTGGAGATAAGATCTTCTGTGTTTTTTTCGATACAATAATTTTTTGCCTGTATTGCGCAAGCTGAAAATTTGTCTGAAAAAACGATTTCTTTAGCATGGGCTGGGAGCTTGCAAGATCTAATTGTTGAAATCGTTTGGTCACCGCCCCAAATGGCTCGCATATCACAGATTGCGCTGAGGGCTTCCGTTGTTTGGGTGTCATGAGGATAAGAAATAATCATATAGCGTTTGCAAAAAGCTGTGAATTTGGGATCCTTTTCCAAGTGGTTAAGCGCATTGATTAAAAGATCCATTTGGGTACTTTTTTTACTGGAAACTCTTAAGATATTTTTATTGCCCACTAAGGCAGAAATAACCCAAGAGTAGATAAAAATAGTATCTACATTGGACGGAGCAATATGGAAAACGATCCCTCTGGCAAGAAAAAAGGTGTCTTGTGTAGGTTCAAGATTACGTTGAAGTTTTTGGAGGTTGCCTTTTCTTAACCAAAAGGCCAAAGCAATCAATTCGGGAAAAGCTTGAAACTTTTGTTCTGTGAAAAGATGATCAGAAAGATTGGAGAAAAAGTCGATGGTTGTAGGATCGAATGGCCTTGTTACAGGACTTTCTTGGATCATCGTAATGGATATATTGGGCGGGGATAAAATGTTCATTTATGGGGTATTTCCGTTGATAAAGGTATCGCTGCATCCTCGGACTTCAGCTTTTGGCAACCGTCCTTGCACATGAAAATAGGTGCCCATACGCCCGCAAGGGCAGGAGTCTACTCCATATTTAACGCCAATATCTTCTGTTAAAATGGCGTGGCCCGGATAGCTTGTTGGTAGTACAGAAAGGGTTTCTAATAAGCCACTTTCACCATTGGGTTGAACGGCTAATGTTTGGGGATGTCTTACCAAAACATCGGCAAAGATGGGGGCATGTAAATAACCATGACTACATTCCGTAAAAATTGATCCTACCTGTTCGGCCATTCCGTAGAAATTAATGCAGTTTTCTAGACCAAATTTGTACTTTAATTTTTCTTTAAAGGTATCGTTGCTGACGGCTAGTTCGATTAATTTTTTCCAGCCGCCACTATGAAATAAAATAGCTTTGCTGAGATCAACTTTTGTTTCTAAACCGAGGTATAAATATTGCCAAATCATAAACGTAAATCCGAAAATCAGCAAAGGTTGATTAGGATGTTCTTTTAAGAACTCAATGAGTCCATTTTTATCAACCTGCATATCCTCTGTTAAAAGAAAAAAATGATGATGCCCAAAGTTTGAAAAACCAGAAATACCTGCGGCTCTTGCTGAAAATTTTTTTTGACTGAAAACACTTTTGGAATCGACAATAATCATGGGGAGACGCTGTTTCCCAGTGTAACTTTGAACAATACTGGTTAGAGCTTTAACCTGGCTAAGCGAAGTTTCTTTGTCTAAGAAAATTTTAGAAGATGTTCCAGTAGTTCCAGAAGATTCTAAAATTCTTACAATGGCTGAATCGGGAATGCTTTTGAGAAGATGCTGTTTAAAAAGTGAAACCGGAAGATAGGGAACCTCTGCAATTGTGGCTGGTGAGGCATTAAAATGGTCGTACACGGTTGATATTCGTTGATAGGAAAGGCAGTTTTGTTGGTGTAATTGGATAAGGTGTGAAAGGGCGTTCAGTAAAAAGGGCTGTTTTTTTTCGCTTTTTAGGCCAAATGGGTCTTGATCAAAAGAGAAAGTCATTATTGTGCCAAAAAAGAGTGGAAGAGTTGATCATAGTTGATTTTACCATAATCGTTTCTTGGGTAGGAATGGACATATTCCAGTGTGTAAGAAACAGGACTAATTTTAAGAACAGAGCTTAGTAACTGTTGGAGTTTAGGTTTATCGTCTGGGTCAGTAAAGGTAACAATCAAAAGATCATCTTTTCCACCACAAGCAGCGTCTATTTTAAGTGACGTTTGAATCCGTTTTTCAAGTTCATCAAGACCGATTCTTACCCCAGAGACTTTAATAAATCTGGATTTTCGGCCAACAATGTATAAAAGACCTTCTTCATCAAATTGTCCGATATCGCCAGTATAGAGGGTTCCATTGAGCTCATCTTTTAAACTTAAACTGTGAGCATTCGTTGCATAGCCCATCATAACATTGGGGCCAGAATAAACAATTTCGCCAGGCTCGTTTGGTGCTAAAATTGTTTGCTTTTTATCGTCGATTAGATGGATAGTTCCTCCTGGAATCGTAATACCGACGCTCGTAGGATGCTCCAAGATTAATTGGGGTGGAACGTAGGATATTCGAGCGGTGGCCTCGGTTTGTCCGTACATTACAAAGAAGCGGCAATTTTTTTCTTTTGCTTTTGTTGCAAGTTCCTGTACTAGCGATTTGTTCATTTTTCCACCGGCCTGTGTCCAGGTTTTAATACTGGGGTAATCTTTTTCAAAAAAACCAATCTTATGGAGAATGCTATAGGTATAAGGAACCCCTGAAATAGAGCTACAGTTGTGTTCTTCTGCAAAGGACCATAAATTTCTGGATAATACAGAGTCATTGCTAAGCAACAGGGTTGCCCCTACCAAAAGGTGGCTGTTTATAATCGAGAGGCCGTAAGAATAGTGCATGGGGAGCAACGTTATCGGTCTTTCGGTGCTTGTCAGGGATAGATAACTTGCAATAGAGACTGCATTTTCGGCTAAGTTTTTATAGCTCAGGCGAACCATTTTTATGCTTCCGGTACTGCCAGAGGTTGGTAAAATAAGGGCTAAATCTGGGTTTATGTTATAGGGAGTTGATGCTGGAAGCTTATAAAGCGTAAAGCTGTTAAGTCGTGTAAGAGGGGTGAATCGGTTATCAAAATTTTGTGATGTCCAAATAAACTGGGGCAAAAATTGAGTTAATAAGGTTTCAAAATAGTCATTTTCCACTTGTTGAGGGAGCAACATAAGGGCTGTTTTGCTTTGAAGTGCTGCCAAATAACCGACTATAGCGGAGGTCGAATTGTTGGCCATAATCAGCATTAAGCTTTTTTCTTGTGGTAACAGCTTTGCTAAATTTGTGACATGGGTATTGAGCTCTTCATAGGTTGTGGATTGCCGGTCTTGATCAATAAGTGCAGTTTGGTTCGGGATAGCGTCTTTGAATTGCCAAAAGGAGGTCATCTTTTTAAACAATCATGCCGCCATCAACCCCAATCACTTGTCCAGTAACGTAGGTTGATAGATCGGACAATAAAAATAAAGCACAGTTTGCAACCTCTTGGGGTGTTCCAATGCGCTGCATCTTGATAGAGGCTAACCGTTCTTGATATATGGAGTCTGGTAGTGTTTGGGTCATATCTGTGTCAATAAAGCCTGGTGAAATGGCATTGACACGGATACCCGATGACGCGAGCTCTTTGGATAAGCTTAGAGCGAACCCAATAATTGCTGCTTTGCTAGCACTGTATCCAGATAATCCTTCTTTGCCGTTTTGCCCCATAATTGAGCTAATCATTACAATGGAACCATGTTTGTTTCGTTGCATTAGCTTTGCGCTATATTGTGTGCAATAAAAAGTACCATAGACATTGGTTTTGAACATGTCTTCTAGACTTTGTGAGGTTTGCATTTGTAAAAGCGCTGGGGTAAGGATTCCTGCACAATTTACTAGGCCATCCAGTTTTCCTGAAGAAGTAGTCATGAGTGTAGAAAACGCATCCCGTACAGCTTGGGGGTCAGAAATATCAAATGTTAGGGGGAAGAGACGTTTGTCTTCAACTGATTTTGAGCATGTTGATAAAAGGTTTTCTAAAGAGTTTTCGTAATGCGCGGCAGCAAAAACAGTCGCTCCTTGTGCTAAAAGCAGTTTTGCTGTAGCAAATCCAATTCCCCTGCTTGCACCTGTTACAAAAATGACTTTGTTCTTTAGGCTAGTCAAAAGATATCCCGTATTTTGTTAAAATTTCTTGTGCTTTTAAAAAGGAACTCATGTCGATAATATCTTCTGTTTCTAGAAGAATATTGTATTGTTTTTCAATGGATGCAACCAGTGTCATGTGGCTTAAGGAGTCCCATTGAATTCCTTGCTCTGGTGTGTTGTAACTTAAACTATCTTTAATCAGTGAAACATCTACTTTTAGTGTGTCTGCAAATATCTGTCTGAGTGTTTCCGCATTTTTTGATTTCATAAATTGGGCTCCAATAGTGGTATATTTAGAGGCAGGATTCTAGCACACCGCCGTGATTCGTTCTACAATTTGGCAGGTGCCTTGGCCGTATATGAGTCAATTTTTGACTTATTTTGGTTTATAAGTGTACAGGGGCTCCCCCACGTCCGTTGGGTTTGTAAGTGGGGCTAATGAGTGCTGCCTTTATTTTGTGGTGGTATCGGGGATGCGCTGTTTTGAAGAGCTGATTAAGGTCTCTTTTGGCGAGTTCTTTGTGATCAGTATAGGCAAGCATGGCTGCACAGTGTAGGCGAGTAAAGACTTGAGCATAGTTGTCTTGACGTTGTATGGCACTATGATAAAGGTGGTTAAACGTCTCTTGAATCTCATCGATTGAAATACTGTAGGGCTCATCTGGAAAGTGAGATTCTATTTGGTCTTGGCTCAATGGTTTTATATATCGAAAGGTATAGGTATCATCCACAAATGAGAGCAGTTGAAAATGATCTGAAAAAACCGCCATGAAAAAGGAGATCCAAAAACAGGTATAACAGCCATAATCCTGAAAAATAAAATAGCCACCTAAAACGGTGCTTTCTATCACTTCTTTCATAAAAAATTTGGTAGAATACCAAGATTTACAGCCATCTACAAAAACAGCATCAAACAAAACCCCTTGTGGAGCTCTAAAAATGGCAGTTCCATTGGCTTCAGAAATAGATTCTGGCAAACTTTTATCTTGAATTTCAAGTAAATGGTAATAATTCATTTTCTCATGAAATTTATTGAAGATCTGTAGGAATCCATCTGAAGATAGAGATTGAAGAAATTGAGAATCCAACCTGCCCTGAAGAAATCCCTTTAGTTGGTCAGTGCTGTAATAATTTCTAAACCGATCAAAGGTGATGAGTTTGGCTTCAGAATTTGCCATCGGATTCGCCATCATGCCCATTGCAATTGCACGGGTGGTTCCCCCTAGAAATGGGCCCACCTCCAACACGGCATGGCGACCCGCCCACAAGTTTTTAAAAAAGAAATATAAGAAAGCTCTTTCAGACAGGGTGGTCTCAGTGGGAATACCCTCTAGCGCATCTAGAACGGGTTGAGAAATGGAAAGATCTAACCGAAAATTATTGGGCTTGATGAGAAAAGGAGTTCTTTTTTTAGAGTTAATAGCGGAAAAGTAATACTTCACCAAATGCTTCATGTTCTTTCCTTGAGAAGTTTAGAGTGGGGGATATGCGAACCAAACTCTAGCACAAAGCCGCGATTCGTTCCACAATTCGGCTGGTGCCTTGGCCGTCGATCAGGTTGCCGATGGCTTTGGATTCTTCTTGGGAACCCACGGTTAGGAGTTCGGATTTGATGGCCAATCGGAATTGTGTTTCGGTTAGGTTTTCGTGGTACCCCAGGGTGGTGATGCCCGGTAGCTTGGCCAATCGTTTTTCGTCGGGTTCATCGGATTTAAAATTGCTGATGACCACCACAGGGACTTTCATGACGGCGGCTTCATAAATCGAGGTGCCAAGTGTTGTAATAAACAGAGAAGCCAATCGCAAATATTGACTTAAATCCGAGCAGTTTTCGTGAAAAATAATGCCGGTTTCTTTGGTTTTTTTAAGGGCCCGAACATTTTGAAACCCGGGGCCAATTATCACATCGACTTTGATGCCCAAATCGTAGAGCCAAGGGACAAGTTTTAGGGTGAGGTTGTTGGGGTCGGTGGCGCCCATGGAAACCATAAGTCGGCTTCTGTAGTTGTGGTGGGCAAGCTTGTTTCTGGCTTCGATGAATTTCGGGTGAATGATGGTGTATGGGGCGCCACCCAATACTTCGCCATCAAACCCTGTCCAATCCAAGGCCTTAAAATCAAAATGAGCGTTGGGATAGATGACCAAATCGGCCAAAAATCGAGACTCGTTTAAGCAATCAATTAAAACCAGTTTGATGCCCAAGGATTTGGCATAGCGCAATTCGTCGGATAGTGGGGCTTTGGTGTCGATAATCAGAACTTGGGGTTGGGTGGCATCGATAAAGCTTTTGAAACCCTCGAAATCGAACATAGGGGTGTGTAGAACGTTTCTGTCGCGCAAGGCACCCAAGACAACAGGATCTGGGTTGACGAGGCAATGGCAGGCCATGTTGTTTTCTTTGAGGGTGTCCATCAAGGCCAAGGTTCGAGACAAGTGTCCCAACCCCGTTTCTTGGGAACCGGTCGTGTAGAATAAAATCATGATGATCCTTTTTTTGGGGGCGTGGTAATCCCGCCCGAGACGATAAATGTAATGGCTTTGGAGCGGTCAATATGTACCTGGGTTACGGCGTTTGCGGGGACCAGAATGGTGTTGCCCGCAAAGTTATAGGATTGGGGTAAATACACCGCAACGTGGTTGTTTAGCCCCAGAAAGTTAAGATCTCGGTTTGTAATAAACCCCATCACTTGGATGTTGTCGACCTGGTTGAGGGTGACCAAGACCGGGGTATCAAAACCTTTGTTCTCCCCAAAAAAAGCGTTCAACATGTCTTTGATAGAGGTATATAAAATTTTAATTAAAGGCAAACGGCTGAACTGTTTCTCAATAAAATCGAAAGCCGTTTTGGTTAAAAAATTGGACCCCAAAAGCCCAATTAAGGTAATGGAGCTGACGGTTAAGAGAAACCCAAGGCCTGGAATGGGAAGTGGGAATAAATCATCAAGCTTTGTAAAAACGGTGTACACAATAAACAAAGAACCGCCGATGGGGGCAGAAATCAGCAGGCCTTTGAAAAAATATTCCAGGATTTTTTTCATTTCCACTTCAGCTTACCTGGTCAGATGGCCCTGTTCAAGATTATGATGGGGCCTATGTCCGAATTTGCTGTGGTTTTAAGCGATAAAGTCGGGGATGCCTTAAACGAACAGGGGTATACCCTGATCCATTTTTTAAAGGTTTTTTTTAAATCGTCCGATGTTCAAGTGGTCTCGACCCAGGATGTTCGGCAGCTGCGTCCGACAACCTGGCTATTTTTATTTTTACCATCTTCGCTGGTGCCAGACAATTTGGCTGGGCTTCGGTTTAAACATCTGGTGTTATGTGATTATTTGGACAGCATTATTTTGTCGGGCTATACCACAGACAATTTGTCCAATTTCCGGAAGTTGGCTTGTGGCTATTTACGAACGGCTTACCGCAGGGATATCAACTATGGTATTCCCATGGGAACCCTGCCACTTCGCATGCCAACGGTGCTTCAGCACCAGTGGGGGATTCCTGTAAAATCGCTTGCAAGGCGACAGTTTGATGCTATTTTTTTAGGGGTTCCAACCTACAATTCAGAGTCTGGAGTGGCGTATCATCAACGGGTGGAGTGGTTGCTAGAACTGGTCGGAAAATGCCGATTTTTTGGGGGGCTTTTGGATTCGCCAACCTATCCCAGAGCCGATCTCGAAGCCATTTTTGGTGATTTAAGTGCGATTTATTTTAAGGGCAAGCCGTTGAGCCCTTTTTTGTTTAGTCATTATTTGCGTCAATCGAAGGTGGCTTTGTTACCCACGGGCCATTCCCGGTGGACCTATCGCCATTACGAGGCCGTGTATGCAGGTTGTGTGCCGGTGTCTACGGATGTTGCTGGTATCCAAACCTTTGTTCCTTTGCCCACTGCTGCCGTGATGGTGCCAGATCATGCCCCCTTGCTTCCGACACTAAGGGCTATTTTGGCGGATTTGGCGGGGTATCAAGACTTCGTGAATCAACACCTGACTGAAATGTCGAGGTGGTTACATCGTGGGCAATTTAGCCAAAAGCAGCCAGAAGCTCTACACCGATTTATGGCACAGTTGGACGGTTTTTTAGCTTAAATCAACAGCAACCTGAAGGTGGATGTCTTTGAGCTGTTTGGCGGTTACCTTGTCTGGAGCTTGGGTGAGGGGGCAAAAGGCCACCCTGTTTTTGGGAAAGGCAATGACTTCGCGAATAGATTCGGTTCCCAAAACCATGCTAACCAACCGGTCCACACCCAAAGCAAGACCGCCGTGTGGTGGGGCACCATAGCGCAAGGCTTTGACAAAAAAGCCAAATTTTTCTTCGATTTCGCTGGGGCTTAGCTTCAGCAATTTGAATAAAATATTTTGAGTAGTCGCATCGTGGATTCGAATGCTGCCACCGCCCAATTCTTCGCCGTTGACGACCACATCATAGGCGCGGGCTTTCAGGGCCAATAGTTCGTCTTGGCTCATCCCTTCTCGAAGCGGGGTTTGGGCTTGGGTAAAAGGGTGATGCACGGCTGTGAGTCGGCCTTCGTGCAGTTCGAATAAGGGAAAATCAACAACCCAACAGGCAGCGAAGGTGTCTGGAATCATGTTCAGTCTATGGGCAATATAACTTCGAAAACGACCCAACACTTCGTTGACGGTTCTGGGGTTGCTGTCGGCCACAAAAACCAAAACGTCCCCGTCTTCGCCACCCAAGGCATCGGCCATGGCTTTGAGTTCTTCAGGAGAGAAAAATTGAACAATATTGGATTCGAGTTGACCGTTTTCGACACGCATCCAGGTTAAGCCTTTGCCACCCAGTTTTTGAATGACGGATTTGGCCAGGTCTTCTTGGAGCACGTTTTTGCTGAGTTCTTTGCTTTTGCCTTTAATGTTAAGGCCTTTAACGGTGCCGCCGTTTTCCAAAATGGTTTTGAAAATTTTATAGCTGGTGTTTTGAACCAAATGGGTCACATTGACCAGTTTGAGATCGAAGCGTAGATCCGGTCTGTCGGTGCCATAGTGTTCCATGGCGTCTTGATAGGTGATGTGTTCAAAGGTATCGGGGAGGGTGATGTTGCCGTGTTTGAAGGCCGCTTTAAGCATGCCTTCGACCAAAGGAAAAATAAAGGTTTCATCAATAAAGGACGCTTCCAAATCGATTTGGGTAAACTCGGGTTGTCGGTTGGGGCGCAAATCTTCGTCTCGGAAACATTTGGCCACTTGGAAATAACGGTCCAGGCCGCTGATCATGAGCAGCTGTTTAAACAGTTGTGGGGATTGGGGCAAGGCATAGAAATGCTCGGGATGAACGCGGCTGGGCACCAAATAGTCTCGGGCCCCTTCTGGGGTGCTTTTGGTGAGGGTTGGGGTTTCCACTTCGGTGAAGTGGTGTTCGTCCAAATAGTCGCGAATGGTCTTTAGAATTTTGTATCGGGTTTTAAGGGCCTGTTGCATGGGTGCGCGACGCAGGTCGATGTAGCGGTATTTAAGCCGCAGGTCTTCGTCGACGCCAAAATGGGTTTCGCCGTCGCTGTCGAGTTTTTCGGCAATTTCGAAAGGCGGTGTGTCGCTGGTGTTCAAAATCTCGAGGTCTTGAACCACCACTTCGAGTTGACCCGTGCTCAGGTTGGGGTTAACGGTGTCTTCGCTTCGTTGACGCACCAAACCGGTGATGCGAACCACAAATTCGTGGCGTAGGGTTTCGGCTTTGGCATAAAGTTCTGGGGTTTGGGTCCTGTCAAATACAATCTGAATCAGGCCGGAGGTGTCTCTTAAATGGATAAACAGGACATGGCCATGGTCTCGGACAGTATCAATCCAGCCACACAGTGACAGGGTTTTGCCGACGTGGGTGTTGGAAACGTGGGTACAATAGGTTCTGGAAAGGGTAGTCATAAGAACAAAAAAGTCTACTGGAACCGGGCTAAAAAAGCAATCAAGTCTGCATAGACCTGTTCGCGGTTTGTTTCGTTGATGCATTCGTGGCGTGCGCCGTCGTACAGGGTAAAGACAAGGTTTGAGAGGCCGGCTTTAAGATACCGATCGGCCAAGGCTCTAGAGGCTTTTCCATAGCCCCCAACGGGGTCTTGGCTTCCCCCAAAAAGATACAAGGGCAAGGTTTTGGGCAGGGTTTCGAAGGTTTGTGCCGGGCTAAAGAGCTTGGATAGGCCTTTAAAAAAACCGGCAAAAAACCCAAAAGAACACCCAAATCCACAGGCCGGGTCCGCCAGATAGCGATCGACTTCCCCCTTGTCGCGACTGATCCAATCGCAGGAGGTTCGGGTTGGAAAAAAATGCAGGTTATAAGGCCCAAAAACCAGTTTTTGGAGCAGACGGGCTTGGGACAATGGGCCCCAAAGGGCAGTTCCCCATCGGGCAACGCTTTCGCCAAGTTTAATTCCACTGTCTTGCCAACCACTGCCAGAGAGCACCAAGGCTGCAGGTTCGGTGGGGTGTTCTAGGGTATAGGCCTGGGCCAAAAACGAGCCCATACTGTGCCCAAACAGCACCAGGGGAATGCCTGGATACTGGGCTTTGGTTTTCAAAATCTGGGTGTGGGTGTCGGCCAAAAATTGGTCCCAGCAGCTGTTGTCCAATTGGCCATAATGGTCTGGAGAACAGGTTTTGCCATGACCTTGGTGGTCGTGGGCGGTGACGGCGAATCCTGCTTGGTTTAGGGTGTGGGCCAGGTGGGCGTAACGGCCAGCATGTTCCATCATACCGTGCAAAATATGAACCACAGCTTTCGGGTTTGGGCTGGGCCACTCGTAGCGATATACAGGAAGGCTAGCCAAGCGTTGGGGCCTCGGCATCTTTTTTCGAGATCAAGGGAGCTTGGTTGTCGATTAGGGGCCATTTAACCCCAATGCTAGAGTCGTTCCAGGCAATGGCCCTGTCCAGCTCGGCGGCATAATAGTCGCTGCATTTATACAGCACTTCGGCGGTTTCGGAGAGCACATAAAACCCATGGGCAAAGCCTGTGGGCACAAAAAGCATGTGGTTGTTTTCCGACGTTAAATAGGTCCCATACCACTGCTTGAAGGTGGGCGAATCGGGTCGAATATCGACGGCCACATCGAAAATGGTGCCTTTAAGCACCCGAACCAATTTGGCTTGGGGTTGTGGCTCGGCTTGAAAATGAAGGCCTCGCAAGGTGCCTTGAATGGATAAACTTTGGTTGTCTTGGACAAAGTGCGGTAGACCCAGTTCGGAAAATTGATTTTCCCGATATGCTTCGAAAAAAGAACCTCGGTGGTCACCAATCAGTTTGGGTTCGATGACGATTACCCCAGGTAGTGGGGTTAGGTGATGTTTCATAAGGCCTCCTGGGTTGGACTAAACCAATAGACTTGTGGGTTTTGCAAATAGCGATTGGCCGATTCGCGACCTTTTTCTGGATTTAAGGTTAAAAACTGCTTGGGCTGAGACACATAGCGATCGAAGCCGAGTCCATACAATTCGTCGGTAATACAGGTCAGCGACAGGCTTTCCAGAGACGAGAGTTTTTCTCGGTAATAATAGTCCATTTCGGCCTGAACTTTTTCAAATTCATCAGCCCCAATGAGGGTGGTTTGAACCTTTTGAATTTCCTCGAAAATAATATCGGTTACGGTTTGAAGCCGGTCGGGGTGGGTTAGGGCATAGATCAGGAAATGGCCGGCTTCCAGGCCGGGGTAGTGGGTGGCGTGGACCATATAGACCAAGCCTTCTCCCCGAAGCCGTTCATGTAACCGGCCGCTGGGGTAATACAGACCCGATAAAATACTGTCCAATAGGTCAAATTGCAGACACCCTTCGGTGTCGGTAAAGGTGGTGCCATCAAAGGCTACCAAAACGGCCCCAACGTCTTGCTTGATGGGAAAATGACTTTTACTCGCCTGGTTGTGGCGTTGTCGGTTTAGGGGGGCAAGTCCGTCTCTGGTTTTCAGATGGGGTTCAAACGCGCCTATTTTTTGTTCGATCAGGGATTGAATTTTGTGTTGATCAATGTCGCCAAATACGGTTAAAACGAGTTGGGTTGGGTTCAATAGGCTTGCAAAATAGGCGTCGATATCGGCTTTGGTAATGCTGTCTACCGAGGTTAGTTCCCCTATGCTGGACAGGCCATAGGGATGGGCTTTGAAAAACTGTTTTCGGGCTTGATAAAAGGCCAGGGTTTGCCAATCGTCTTCGCGTTGCTCGATCACTTGCTGGAGTCGGCGTTTGCTATCTGCCAGATCTGTGTCGGAAAAAACGGGGTAAAACCCAGCATCTAAAAAAGCCGGTAAAAGGGTTTCGAAATCGTCACTCAGGCAGTCCATGGCCAACATCAGGGTATTGTTTCCCATGCTGCCACCCAATTGAGCGCCGTTGTTTTCAATCAGGGTTTGAAGGGCTATTTTTTCGTAGGCTGCAGAGCCTTTGCCCAAAAGATCGGCGGTTAGGCTGCCGATGCCGTTGTTGTGGGCGGTTTCTGCCCGAAGGCCACCCAAGAAGGCCAGTTTACAATGGACCTTGGGTTGGGTTTTGTTGGGATACAACAATACCCGAATGCCGTTTTGAAGGGTGATTTTTTGAGGGGTTTTGGTGGCCTCTGTTTCTGTGTTTTGGTAAGGGTGGTCCAAACTGGGTTTTTCGTCTTCGGGGCGAAGTACGGTTACAATCATTTTGGCTGGGTCCAAATAGGTTTTGGCCACTGCCGCAACTTGGTCTTTGGTGACGTGTTTAAAGGCCTCGACATAGATTTCGAAAAACTCGGGGCTTCGGCCGTACAGCAGGGCTTCTCCCAATTTCGAGGCCCGGTCTTCGAGGGTGGAAATGGCAAAAATATTTTCGGCCAACTTTTGTTTTTTTGCGCGTTGGGTTCGATCTGCATCAAATTTCCCGGCTTTGATATCGTCTAGAATGGCCAGCGTGGCTTGGACGAACTCGATTTCTTTGTCGCTGTCGATTTCGGCGCTTATTTCGAAATACCCAGTGGTTAGGGTTGGGGTATACGAGGCGCAGTGGATGGTGTAGGCCAATGCTTTTTCTTCGATCAATTGTCGGTTCAACAACGAATCGTGGCCGTTGTCGAGGATAAATTCCAATAAATCCAGGGGATACAAATCCCCAGAAAACAGAGAAATGGTGGCAAAGCGCAGGCTAATCAGGGTGGTGTTGGTGGGGCCAAAACTTTCTTTTCTTCGGGCACAGAAGGGTTGGGGTTCCTCAAAAACAGGCACCAGGGGCAAGGCTTTGGGTTTTGCGGCGCCAAAGGTTTGAATGGCGGTGTCCAAGAGAACCTCGGATTTAAACTGACCGGCGATCACCACAATCATGTTGTTGGGCACATACCATTGGCGATAATAAGCCATCAGGTCGTCTCGGGTAATGGTTAAAAATTGGTCCAAATAGCCAATAACGGGCAGTTGAATGGGGTGGTATTGATACAGATTGTGTTGGCAAGCATGGTAAAACCGAACATCGATATTGGCGGTATTTTTTTCGATTTCTCGGGTAATGACTTCCCGTTCGCGGTTAAATTCCTTGGGCTCAAAGGCACAGGAAAACACCCATTCGGACAACACCCGAACCGCGTCTTGAACATGGTCAGGGGTGGTGTTGATGTAGTAGCAGGTGTGGTCGTTGGTGGTGTGGGCATTAAAGGCACCACCCATTTTGCCAATGGCTTTTTTATAGGCCTCTTCGGTTTGGATGGTGGTGCTTCCCCCAGCCACCATGTGTTCTAAAAAATGCGATAAACCAGCCCCCAAATGAGGTCCTTCCATCATCGAGCCGGCTTTCACATAGACGCGAACCGAGCACAAACTGGCTTGGTCGTCTTGCAACAAAACAATGCGGGCTCCGTTATCGAGGGTTTGGTCATGAACGACGGACATGGGGATCTCCTAGGTAGTGTTGGTACTGTTTCCAAATATAGTTGGCAATTGTTGTGACTGATTTTCCGGTGGTATCGACATAGAAATGCGCTGTTTGGCGATAGAGGGGTTCTCGTTGTGCTTTGAGTTCTTTAATCTTGGTTTCGCGATCTTCTACTTGAAGCAAAGGCCGAACCTTGTCGTTGGCCATGCGTTTTAAAATTTCGGCCAGACTGGTGTCCAAATAGACCACCCAACCCGCTTTTTGAAGCAAGGCCCGATTTTCGGCCCTTAAAATTGTGCCCCCACCGGTTGAGATGATGGTATTGGTTCGGTGTTGAAGGTGTTTGCAATGGGTGGTTTCGCGGTCTCGAAATGCCTCTTCGCCTTCGGTTTCAAAAAGGGTACTGATGGTTTTTTGGGTTTCTTGGATGATGGCTTTATCGGTGTCCAAAAGGTCGAATCCCGACACTTTTTTTAGCTTTTTTGCAATCGAGGTTTTTCCGCTTCCCATGAACCCAATGAGGATGATGTTGGTGGGTTTGGACATTCCCTATTCAACCGTCACACTTTTGGCCAGGTTTCGGGGTTGGTCGACATCGCAACTTAATAAAACGGCAATGTCGTAAGCCAGCAATTGCAACACAATGGCCACCAAAACAGGGGTTAAATCTTCAGAGGTTTTGGGGATGAAGACAATGTCGTCGGCATAGGCTGGCAAGGCTTCGTCGCCTTGGGTGGCAATGATGATGGTTTTGCCTTTTCTGGCTTTTACTTCTTGGATGTTGCTGATCATTTTGTCGTAGGTTTCGGATTCGGGACAAATGCAAACCACGGGCAATTTGGGGTCGATCAAGGCGATAGGCCCGTGCTTGAGTTCCCCGGCTGGATAGCCCGTTGCGTGGATGTAAGAGATTTCTTTTAACTTCAATGCGCCTTCCAAAGCAGAGGCATAGTTTAGCCCCCGGCCAATAAAGAGAAACTCGTTGGACAAATAGTATTTTTCGGCAATGTGTTTGATTTTATCGGCTTGGTTCAAGATGCTTTCGATGTATTCGGGAAGGCGTTTGACATCTTGAATCATGGCGGTGCGTTGCTCTTGGGTTAAGGTGTTGCGAACTTCTGCCATGTACAGCCCAAAAAAGTACACTGTCACCAACTGGGCGACGAAGTTTTTGGTCGATGCAACCCCCACTTCTTGACCGGCGTGGGTGTAAATGACGGCATCAGATTCGCGGTCCATGGTGCTGTTTTTGGCGTTTACAAAGGACAAGACCTTAAAAAATTTGCTCTTGGCCTCGCGAATGCAGGCCATGGTGTCGGCGGTTTCCCCAGATTGGGACAAGGCAATGACGATTTCGTTGTTGCCATCCGACAGCACAGGCCGATAGCGAAATTCCGACGAGATATCAACTTCGGTTAATACCCGGGCGTAGCGTTCCAAATAGTTTTTGGCGATCAGCCCGGCATGCCAAGACGTGCCACAAGCTTGAATGATGAATCGATTGACCTTTTCCAAGACCTTGTCGCTCCAGCGCAGGTGTTTGAATTCGATAGTGTTGTCCGGGGTGACCACTTTTGAAATGATGTTGCGCACAACCGTGGGTTGCTCGAAAATTTCTTTGAGCATGAAATGGGGATAGCCGCCTTTTTCGGCTGCGATGGGGTCCCAGGCCACGTGGGTTGATTTTTTTTCGATGGCAGCGCCACCCACGATTTTGAATTGGACGTTGTTTTGCTCGATAATGGCCAATTCGTTGTCGTCCATATACACCACATCTTTGGTGTGAGTGATGATGGCGTTGATGTCCGAAGACACAAAGTTTTCGTTTTTGCCCAGCCCTACAATTAAGGGGCTACCTTTACGAACCACCACGATTTTTTCGGGTTCGGCTTCGGCGATAACCGCAATGGCATAAGTGCCGGTTAGGTGAGCCACCGCCTTTTCGACGGCTTCGGCCAGGTCTTTTTCCAAATACCGTTCAATCAAATGAACAATGACTTCCGAATCGGTTTGGGATCTAAAAATATGCCCTTCGCGTGTCAGTTCGGATTTTAAAACAGAGAAATTTTCGATGATGCCATTGTGAACCAAGGCAATTTTTTTGCGATGACTAACCTGGGGATGGGCATTGACCTCGTCGGGTTGTCCGTGGGTGGCCCAACGGGTGTGGCCGATGCCAATGTGGCCGCGGATTTTAAAGTTTTTGAGGGTGTTTTCCAGCTCGTGAAGCTTCCCTGCTTTTTTCCAATAGCTCAGTTCGCCATCGGTAATGGCGGCGATGCCAGACGAATCATAGCCCCGATAGCTTAAGCGTTCCAATCCGACCAAAAGAACCGACGTAATGTCGCGATTTCCGACGTATCCCACAATTCCGCACATGGCAGGTCTCCTGTCTTTCGTTTGAGGGGTTTATTATACGGGCGATATCAAGATTTCAGCAATCGCTTTTCCACCGATCATGCGCTCCAGCTCTTGGCGCTTTTGGTTGGGGTTTAGGGTTTGTAGGGTGGTGATGGTTTTTTCGCCACTGACTTTCTTTTGAACCACAATGTGGTGGTCAGCGACAGTGGCAATTTGGGCAAGGTGGGTAATGGCCACCAGTTGGGTGTTGGGGGCTTGCTGGGAAATGGCCCGCAGTTTTTCGCCGATGCGGTTGGCCGTAAGCCCGCCGACGCCGGTGTCGATTTCGTCGAAAATCAGGGTTTCTATTGGGGCATCGCTGGTAAAAACAGCTTTTAAGGCCAACATGATTCGGGACAGTTCGCCCCCAGAAGCGATTTTGTCCAAGGGTTTTAGGGGTTCTCCGGGATTGGGGCTCATCATAAAGGTCACGGCATCCAGACCTGTTGTGGTGGGTGGGGTTGGGCTGAGTTCGATGGTGAATTTGGCTTTTTCAAAATCCAGTTCGACCAAGGTGCGCTGAATGGTTTGGGACAGGATCGAGGCTTTTTGAGCCCTTAATGCTTGAAGTTTTTTGCCGTGATCCAGCAAGGTTTGCTTGGCTTTTTGAAGTTGCTCTTCGAGGTTGTGGGAAACTTCTTCGGCATGCAGCAGGTTGTGAAGTTCGGTTTTGAGGGCTGTGCAATGGTTCAATAGGGCATCGATGCTTTGGGCTTTGTATTTGGTTTTGAGTTTAAAGAGGGTGTCCAGTCTGGCTTCAAGGGTGTCGATATCCAGGTCCAAGTTTGGGATTGCCAGGTTTCTGTCGAGGGTGGCATACAGGGCGTGCAAGGTGTCCAGTTCATCGGCTAGGGTGGCTTGTGCGGGTTCGAGTTCGGGTAAATTTAAGGGGGTAAGTTGTTTTGACACTCCTTCTAGCAGGGACAAAGCTTCTTCGAAGGGGCCTAGTAATGTGGATCGGGCGGCTTGTTGTTTGGCAACCTGTTTAAGCTGTTGTTTTTGGGTTTCAAGGGCTTCGTCTTCGCCGGGTTTAAGGTGGTGTTGTTCGATATCTTGAATTTGAAAACTCAAAAAAGCCTGATGTTGGTCCGATTGATTTTGGGCGTCTTGGTGGTGTTTAAGCTGTGTTTTCAGTGCCATGAACTGGTCATAGGCGGTAGTGTAGGCGTTGAGTAGGGGGGTGATGTCGGGTTTGGCAAAGGTGTCGAGCAGTTGGCGCTGATGGTCTTTGCTGTAGAGGCTGTAGGCCTCGTGTTGGCTCATGATGCTGACCAAATGCGGGCCCAGGGTTTTTAGCACTTTTAGGGGCACGGTTTCGCCGTTGATGCGGGCGACACTGTCTTTGCCACGCTGAAGTTTTCGGGTAATGAGTAGGGTGCCTGTGTCCCCAACATACGATTCCCAGAGGGGATTGGGGGGCACTATAAAAGTCCCTTCGACCAAGGCTTCGTCGGCCCCGTGTTTGATGTAACCTTCGTTGGCTTGTCCACCCAAGAGCAACTGCACCGCATCCAAAATGATGGATTTTCCGGCCCCGGTTTCGCCCGTCAGAACAGTAAATCCGGGCTGAAGCTCCAGTTCGTGTTCGTCGATTAAAGCAATGTTTTTGATGCGTAAACGGGAGAGCATGGGTCTAGTCTAGCTGACTTTTTGTTGAATATAAACGGTGGAAAATCCCCAGCTCATGGGTACTTTGAGGGTTTTTCGGGTTTTAAAGCAAGTTCCCGGAAGCTTGGCCGAAGGGCTTACAAGCCAAGTCCCCACCGAGAGTCCTTGCAAGTGTTGGGCCAAGGCAGCAATCGTCTTTTTGCCCAAGCAAGTCGTATTGATCAACACCACCGTCGCAACAGCCACATCCGTTGTCAAAAAATCCTCGGTTTTCCAGCTGATGTTGGGAATGTTCAATCGTTGGCATAGGGCCTCGCCAACCCGGGCATAAATGGGCACCACGTCCACCGAAATGGCTTGGATTCGACGAATAAAGGCCGCATACAAGGCGGGTTTGCCATGGCCGCCACCCAGATCCAAAAACACGCTTTTGGGTTTTAGGGGAAGGGCATCAAAAATCTGGGTGAGTCCCACAAAGGTAAATTGACCTTCGGTGAGTTCTTTAAGGGGTTTTCCCGTATTGGCTTTAAAGGTTTCCAGGCGGGTTGGGGTTATATAAAAGGCGTAATAATAGGGCAGAAAAAAGTCCAAAAAGAGCAGGCGTCGGTGTTTGGCGTAGGTGGGAATGTGCCAGAGCCACAGCATCAACTTGTAGGCGCTGTGGGCAATGGCCCTTGCGATGATGCCAGGCGCCGAACTTAGTTGGCTGGTGTCTGTTTGAGCCATGAAACAAATTCTCGGTTTCCCTTGGTTCCCAAAATGGGAGAGGGACAACGGTGCAGTTCTGTAAATCCAGATTGGGCCAGGGTTGCGACGACGGCATCCGCAATACGGATTTGTTCGGTTTCGTCTCGAATGATGCCCCCTTTGCCAACCGCCGATTTTTCGGCCTCGAATTGGGGTTTAATCAAAACAATATAGTCGGTTTCTGGGCTTAAAAATTTGGAAAGACCTGGCAAAATTTTGGTGACACTAATAAAAGACACATCCATGACCACCAACCGAATGTCTTGGTAGAGGGTGGCCGGGTGGTGGTGTTTGGTAGCCAAGGTTTCCAAATCTTTGGCGGACAAGTGACGGGCATTGGTTTTTTCCAACAGCAAAACATTGGGATTGTTGCGAATTTTAAGGTCCAATTGCCCATAGCCCACATCCACACCAAAGACGGTTTTGGCGCCGTTTTGAAGCAAGAAATCGGTAAATCCACCGGTGGAAATGCCCACATCCAGGGCCACTTTGTCGGCGATGGGAAAGCCAAATGCTTCCCAAGCCCCGGCCAGTTTTTCCCCGCCTCGGCTGACATAGGGCAGGGGTTTTCCCAGTTGGATTAATACCGCTGTTTCGGGGACAAGGTCCCCTGGCTTTGTTTTTTTCTGACCGTCCACCAAGATGGTGCCGGCCATAATCAGGGCTTGGGCTTTCTCGCGGGTTGGGGCCAGGCCATTGTTCAATAGGGCCACATCCAGTCGAATTTTGGGCATTATTGTCCTGTGTCCGGATTCATTGGGGATTGTTTAAACAAGTCCATGCTGGGGTTGGTAAAGGGTTTGTTGGATGCGGGGGCTTCTTTTTTGCTGGGCACCCCTTGCCAGGTCCCGTATTCGATACTAACCATGGTTTTAAATTGCTCTGGGCTTAAAATGGTTTTGAGTTTGGCCAGATACAGACGTCGTTGTTCAAACAAAGATCTTGAGAGGTCGTTTTGTTCTTGCCTGGCCTTTTCGATGGCCGCTGTGTCGATGGGGGTTTTTTCGGTGGCCATATAGACGGCCCGTTGGTTGTCTTGGAGTTGGTCGATAATGTCTTTCATAATCGAGGCATTTTCTCTACGCAGATTCTGAACTTGTACACTTTGGATGGCGCTTAAAGACCATTCTTTTTCAACCATTTTTAGGGGTTTTTCGCCGAACATATACACCCAGCGGTCAATTTCGTCGGCATGCAAGGGCGATGCCAGGGCCACACATACAAAAAACGCCATTAAAATACGCATAAGATTGATCCTTTTAATGAAAAAAGTACCAGGCCAAAAGCCCTGAAAAAACGACGCGGTAGACCCCAAAGGGGAAGAGTTTCCAGCGCTTTAATACCTTTAAAAACGTTCCAATCGACACCACGGCAACAGCAAACGACACCACCAGCCCAACCCCAATCATGGCCAGATCGTGGTGGGTTAAAATCGGAGCTGTTTTTAACAAATCAAACCCGGTTGCGGCCACCATGACGGGTACAGCGATGATAAAGGAAAACTGGGCTGCAGTCACATCATCGAGTCCACTTAAAAGCCCGCCAATAATGGTGGAAGCCGAGCGGCTCATGCCAGGCCAGAGGGCAAAACATTGAAAAAAACCAACCGTTAAAGCTTGTTTGGAGGTCATGTCTTCGATTTTGGTGGTTTTGGGTTTGGGCAGCACACGTTCTATAAAGGTCATGACCACACCGCCAACAAACAAGGCTGCAATAACGGTGGGAACCGAAAACAAATGGTGTTTGATCCAGGAATGGGTCAAGGCGCCCATCACCAAAGCGGGCACAATGGCCAGGGCGATATTTTTGCCATCGCGTTTCAAATTTTTGGGCGATAATAAATCCAAAAAAAAGCGCCGATACAGTACCACCACGGCTAAAATGGCCCCCAATTGAATGGCAATTTCAAAGGTGGCTTGCGCTTCGCCGTTTAAGCCCATCCAATGCCCAGCCAAAAACAAATGTCCAGTCGAGGAGACAGGAATAAATTCAGTTATCCCTTCTAAAATCCCCAATAAAATGGCTTGAAATGTGGTCATCATGGCCTAAAAGTGTACCTTAACCGAGGGCCTGCCACAACTGTTGCCAGGGCAAGGCCGTAATACCAGGCCCCAGTTTAAAAGGCCGTGGCGTTTGGCAAACAATATACCCTTCTTTGCAGTTGTATTCTTGCATAAACGTTGTCAAATGGCGCTGGTCTTTTTCCGTGGGTGCAGAGGTCCATTTGACCTCGATGGGGATCAGGGTTTTGTTGGTTTCTAGGATCCAATCTACTTCGGGGCCATTGTGGTCTCGCCAGTAGAGCAGCTGTGTTTTCTGGGTGGACTGATGTGTGAACCGTAGTAATTCTAACCCAATAAATTGTTCAAATAACCCGCCAAGTGCGGCTTCGGATAGTTGAGCCGGTTCTTGGGTGCAAAGACGTCGAATACCCAGATCAAAGAGCAAATATTTGGGTGCTTTTGTTAGTCTTCTTCTAGAAGAACCACCCAAAGGCATAATGCGTTGGATAATCAAACAATCTTCCAAAATTTCGTAGTACGATGCGATGGTACTTTGGGATACCCCAATATCCTGGGAGAGTTTTGCAAAATTGAGGGCTTGACCCGCTTCGGAGCCTGCACACATCAAAAATTTAGAGAAGGCCTGAATATTGCGCACCACAGCTTCTGCGCGAATTTCTTCTTCCATATAGAGACTGACATAAGAATCCAGTTCTTTTTCTTTTTCGGCCGCGTTTTCCAGTAAGCAGATGCCTGGCAAACTGCCGTAAGTAAGGTGGTGGGTCAGGTCTTGAATTGGATTTTCTGGAATGATTAAGGGGTCAAGTTTGTAGTACAAAACCCGGCCTGGCAATAAATTGACCGAAGCTTTTCTTCGAAGTTTTCTGGCGGAAGACCCTGTTAAAATAAATTTTGCCTTGTTTTGGTCAATAATGTATTGAATCACATCGAGCAAGTCTGGGACTTTTTGAATTTCGTCCAACACAACCAGTGGCAATTTTGGGGAAGCGGGTAAGGCTTCGATTTCTTTGAGCAATAGCTCTGGTTCTCGTTCGAAGCGCATTCGGGTAGAGGGAAGTAGAAATGACAAGCTTAAATCACTTTGTAGAGACTGGGTTAAGGTCGTTTTCCCCGTTTGTCTTGGCCCCAATAACAAAATACTTTTGTCTCGGGCCAAATCGGCTTTCAGTTGATCGGTTAATCGACGTTTTATCGTGTCCATGTCCCTAGTTTAACCGAAATCCACGATCAATACCATGGGATTTCGGCGAAATCCACGATTGCTACTCTGGAATTTCGGTAAAATCTGTTGATTTAAAGTCTAAATCTTAAGATAAAGGTGGTGCCAGGGGCTGTGTCTGGGTCCGATTCAATTTGAATATCGGCGCCGTGGTCTTTGACAATGCGGCTGACAATCGATAGCCCGATGCCGTGTTGGAAGCCGTCGTTTTTGGTGGTGTAGGACGAGGTAAAAAGCGTCGGTTGTTTGTCTTTGGGAATGCCAGGTCCTGTGTCCCCAACCCGAACTTCCACGCAGTCGGTATTCATAAACCGGGTTTGATGGCAGCCTAGACTTAACACGCCGCCTTCCGGCATCAATTGAATGGCGTTGGTAATAAGATTGGTAAACAGTTGATACAACCCCCGTTCCTGTCCCAAAATGGTGGGAACAGTTTCAATATCGCGTTCGATGCGAATGCCTTGCCGGTTGCAAGTGGCGGTTCCCAACAACACAATTTTGTCCAAAATCGAGGGCAGGGAAACCGGTTGTTTTTCCACGGTCTCTTTGCCCTTAAAGAGCATGGTGTTCAGAATGTCTTTAAGTTTCACCAGCGTGGTGTCGGCAATGTCCAAGCCTTTCAGCAACAGTTCCCGATCATCCAATTGTTTGCGAATGGCACTAAAAGCCCCAGTCAGCAAATACAAAGGGTTCAACAACTCGTGGGATACCCGTTGAGTAAGACGGGCGTACATGATTTCTTCGTTGGCCTGATCGAGTTGTTTGTGGAGTTCGGCGAGTTGTTGATTGGTTTCGAGGAGTTCGGAATTAAGTTTTTTTAATAAATCATTGGCACCGGATAACTCTACAATGTGCCTCTTATTTGCAAGATAAAAGGTGTGAACTGATAGCAATGCGAATAAAAATGCTGTGCTTATTGCACACGTATGAATTACTTTTTCTTTGATGCCACTTAAATGGGGTTGAGCAAAGAAAAATTGATAGTCTACAAATTGAAGAAAGTAGGCTGCTGAAATGGGGATTAGCATGGCAAAAAAGATCTTTTTTCTGTCTTTTTCATGCTCAAAAAGAACGATAGGGAGGTGCACAATAGAGATAATAACAATATAGGCTCCCGAGGCCTTTCCAAGAATCAGTGAATAAAAAATTAAGAGCAGGGAAGCCAGTGCTATCAGAAGAAACTTAGAGGCAGATTGATAGCCTAGTTTCCCCAAAATAATAGGAAGAAAAAAGGCGCAGACAAATAGGATAATCATGTTGCCTGCTAAGGAAAATCCTAAGGCATTGAAAATAAAAAAATAGGGTATAGAAAGAATAATGCAGAGTGTTGCAAGTTTTTCAGTTAGTGAAGTTCTTTGTAAAACAGAAAGCATAAGCTTCTAAATAGAAGTTTTAAGAAGCATATACATCGCTGCTAAACGGTAAACTCCTTCTAGATATCTGTTTGCATGTTCTACAACACTTTTTGGCATTGAATTTGAAAGCCTGGATAGTTTTTGTACTCCGTTATTAAAGCGGCGTAGGTAGGTTTCGTGTGCGTTTGTACTAGGATTCTGTGACAGGCGTAATATCAATTCTGAAATAGCCTGCCTTTGTTGGGCATCTTGTTGAATTTTTATGATTTTTTCTTCGTTGCCTGAATCATCTCCATAAATATCAGATACTATAGTGGCAACCTCTAAGTGAGAGGAGCAAGTTCTAAATCTTTCTTCGAATCTGCTTTTTTTATCGGTTGCGGTAGAGCTGGCTACAATCTCCAGGGCTTGTGTTAAAACCCTATCACCAAGGGTTCTACTAAATTCTAAAAGTTCTGGGAAGGTCCGAATGTCATCGGGTAATTCTATCCCGCTATCAACCTCTAGGTCTTTGCATAGTTGAGAAAATTCTGTGTGGGTTAGTTGTTGTTGACTAGAAATGAGGTCTGCAAGAATCCACACAATCGTATTTGAAAAATCTCGTGCCCGTATTTCTCGTTCAAATGTGGCAATGTGATTTGCTGCATGTCCTACCATTTCGCCGCCGGCAAACATGGTTTCACTCTCTGAGGGCGCTTGGGCAGTGAGTGAGTTTTGAATCCCTTTAGCGTTGATGTAGCACCGCTCTAAAACCTTAAAAAAGGACATTAACATATTTTGAGCCAGTTCTTCTTCTTTTCTGTCTAAATCTTTTTGAATAGTACCAAGACTTTCATTGATGGTTACGGATCGTTGTAAGCAAAGCATGACTTTTTCCCATGCTTGGCTAATTTGAGGCCAAGCATCGGATAACGCAGGTGTTCCAACCAGCTTCTCAAATTGGGCCATTCCTTCTTTGAATAGTCGAAGGTATAGCTTGAAGAATGGAACACAGGCAGGAGATTTTCTTTCTAGAGAGGCTATTTGAGCAGAATGGTCTTTTTCTAAAAAAGCGGTGTAGGAAGATGTTTTGAAGGCTTCAGTAAAGAAGCGTAAAAGCTCTTTGTCTTGTAGGTAGTCTGCAACGTCGTCTGCTTGCGTTAGGGGCATAACAAAACTGGTTAGTGTATCAAAAAGACTTTCTTTGGATTGAGCATCTGCCTCTTGAAGTGCAGGATGCCCAGTCTCTTCGATAAGAACACGACACCAACTAAACAAGAAGGCATTTCTTGGTCGCCAGTCAATGGCTTTTCCGTCGTTTTGTGCTAATAAGGCGGCTTTTATGTCTAAAACACTTTTGTTGTATTCTTCAAGGTTTATTGCAAATTCTTGAAATGGCCCCCCTCTACTTGATTGTTTGGCAATGTTTGTGAAAAATCTTGCAACTTCATAGGGTGTAAATTTGTCTTTAATTTGTGCAGGAAGATTTTGAGTTCTATAAATGGGTACAATTTTTCCCAAAACAGTGATTAATCTTTTGGCTATTGAACAGATTTTGGAATTGAATAACTCCTTTTCTGTGATACCGAGATTTTCATGTAAAATCTGGAGCCCTTCTCTGACTTGTTGTAAAGCCAAGAGGGGAAAACCTTCGATTAGTTTAGAAATAGAGATTCTATCGGTCTCTTCAAAAAATTTGAGTACTTGGAGCCTTTCCTCGACGCGAAGAGCCTCGGAAGTTGGAGAGTCGGCTCGACTCGGAGCCTCAGAGAGAGCGGATGAGGTCTCCAGGCTGTCAGGCCTACCGGAACCTAGAGGATGGTTTAATGAGATAAATTTGTAATTCATTGTTAGAAAAATAGCCTAGTTGCTTCTGCTATTGAAGCAGCCGTAGAGGAGGGTAGTGAGTACACTGTCTCTAGGGTAGCATTTTCGGGCTTTTTTTCAAGTTAATTTTTATTCAAACAGTTAATATGGTCTTCTTTGAGAATATTTCAGGCTCAAAATCTTTGTTGAATTATTTTGTGAAATTAATTATGTTTGACAATATATTAAAGCATACTTAAACTTTTTTTATGACACACCTTAATATGTTCGAGTCCCTCGGGTGGAGAGGCAAGCAGTCCACCAAGAGTTTAGACGAGGTTCATGCCTCGATTCCGGTTCCCAAAGGCCTGTCGTTTTGGCGAAAGTTGTTGGCGTTTGCGGGGCCAGGCTATTTGGTTGCGGTGGGGTATATGGACCCTGGAAACTGGGCCACCGATTTGGCTGGGGGGTCTGGCTATGGCTATGCCCTGCTGTCGGTGATCTTGATTTCCAACATCATGGCCATGGTGTTGCAGCATTTGGCCTTGAAATTGGGCATTGTGACCGGGCGAGACTTGGCACAAGCTTGTCGGGATCATTATTCCAAACCGGTTAATTTTGTCTTGTGGGTTCTGGCCGAAGTGGCCATTACCGCCTGCGATTTGGCCGAGGTTATTGGTTCTGCAATTGGGTTGAATCTGCTGTTTGGTATTCCGTTGTTGTGGGGGGTTGTGATTACGGTATTTGATGTTTTGTTGTTGCTGCTTTTACAAAAGAAAGGGTTTCGCTATCTCGAAGCCTTGGTTGTAACCTTGATTGCCACCATTTTGGTGTGTTTTGGTATTGAAATTTTCTTGTCGAAACCCGAGTTTGGTCCCTTAATGAAAGGGTTTATTCCCACACCGGAATTGTTTCGAAATCCCGATATGCTTTATATTGCCATCGGTATTTTGGGGGCGACGGTGATGCCCCACAATTTGTACTTGCATTCGGCTGTAGTTCAAACCCGCAGTTACGAAGAAACCATCGAAGGCAAAAAAGAAGCCATTAAATTTTCCACCATCGATTCGACGGTGGCGTTGTGGATTGCGTTTTTTGTGAATGCTGCGATTTTAATTGTGGCGGCGGCGACTTTTTATACCCGCGGGATGCATCAGGTGGCCGAAATTAACGACGCCTTTCATTTGTTGACCCCTCTGTTGGGGGCCAGTTTTGCCAGTGTGGCTTTTGCCATTGCCTTGTTGGCTTCTGGGCAAAACTCGACCATTACCGGTACTTTGGCTGGGCAGGTGATTATGGAAGGCTTTTTGCAAATTCGTCTGAAACCCTGGCTTCGGCGTTTGGTAACACGGTTGTTGGCTGTAGTGCCTGCCGTTGTGGTGATAGCCCTGTTTGGCGAACATGGGTTGGGCCGGTTGTTGGTTTTAAGCCAAGTGGTCTTGAGTTTGCAATTGTCTTTTGCGGTGTTTCCTTTGGTTCAATTTACCTCTGAAAAGGCCAAAATGGGGCCCTTTGTAAATTCACTGTTTTTGAAAACGGCGTCCTATGGCATTGCGATTGTGATTGCTGCTTTGAACGCTTGGTTGGTTGTTTCTGTTTTTCGATAAACGGACAGTCGTTTAGGCAAAAAAAATCCCCCTCCGTTATAGAGGGGGATTTCTAGCTTCTGTTTAAGAAAAGCGCTTAAAAACTAGTGTTTTTTAGCTTCTTTTTTGGCTTCGGCTTTAACTTCTTTTTTAGCTTCAGCTTTCTTTTCTTCTTTTTTGGTTTCTTTTTTTACTTCTTTAACTTCTTTTTTAGCTTCTACTTTAACAGCTTCTTTTTTGGCTTCAACTTTTTTGGCTTCGTGGTTGTTGGCGAAAGCAGAAACTGAAGTTACGGCTACGAACAAAACGGCTAGAACGGCTGAGAATACTGATTTCATGGTGAAATCTCCTTGGTTTGTGTTGTTTTTAATTTAAATAACGAAAAAAACGATAGGGGTTTCAGTTTGCTGAGTCTGAAGTGTTCAGCCTCCTTTTTTTGTGGGGTGTTGATCGCGCCAGTCTTTCCTCGATCAGACGAGCTGTGAGGTACGGAAAAGGCTGCTTACAAACGGCGACTATACTCTTATCCTTTTACTTTGTTAAGGGGTATTTTTTATTTTTTTTATTGCTTTGATTTAAGGAGCTTGGGGTAGTAAGATTTGGCTCTGATGAAAACCATCACCACCGATTTTTTGGTTGTTGGCAGTGGCATTGCTGGACTGTCTGCCGCCCACCATTTGGGACGCTTTGGCACAACCCTTGTGTTAACCAAAGGGGATGTCAAAGAAGGCTCTACCCAATATGCCCAAGGTGGGATTGCGGTTGCCCTCCAAGAAGACGATACGACTTCCTATCACTTTCAAGATACCTTGAATGCTGGCGATGGGTTTTGCAACGAAGCTGCGGTTCGGTGTTTGGTCGAAGAAGGTCCGGCTCGGGTTCAAGAACTGATTCAATTGGGCGCCCAGTTCGACAAGTCTGGCGACGATTTTGATTTTACCCGAGAAGGGGCTCATGGCCATCGGCGCATTTTGCATGCTGGGGATGCCACCGGAAAAGAAATCGAAAAAACCCTGGGTAATGCTGTTTTGCGAGATCCTGCTGTACGGTTTTATCCCCAAAGCTCGGTGCTTAAACTGGCCATTCAAGACGGACAGTGCGTGGGTTGCTATGGGGTGCATCGCGGGGAATTGACCCTGTTTTTGGCCAAGGCCACGGTCTTGGCTTCGGGGGGCTGTGGACAATTGTTTTCTTTGAATACGAATCCCCCAGTTGCCACAGGCGATGGCATTGCTTTGGCGTACCGGGCGGGTGCATCGATTGTGGATATGGAATTTGTTCAATTTCATCCCACCACCTTGTATTTGGGAGACAAACGCCCCATTTCTTTGTTTTTGATTTCCGAAGCGGTTCGGGGCGAGGGTGCTGTTTTACGCAATATTCAAGGCGAACGGTTTATGCCGGGGTATCACCCCGATGCTGAATTGGCGTCTCGGGACGTGGTGTCTCGGGCTATTTTTGCCGAAATGCAGCGTACAAATTCCCCCCACGTGTATTTGGATTTGAGCGGTTTGTCCTTTGATGTGGCCAAACGCTTTCCAACCATATACAAACGGTGTTTGGATGCCCGAATTGACATTACCCGGGATTTTATTCCGGTTGCCCCTGCGGCTCACTATCACATGGGTGGGGTGTGCTGCGATATTCAGGGTCGTACGACGATTCCCCGGTTGTATGTGGCTGGCGAAGTCAGTTCTTTTGGGGTGCATGGGGCCAATCGTTTGGCTTCGAATTCGCTTTTGGATGGCCTGGTGTTTGGGTTTCGGGCTGCAGAAGATGCCCGGCTTCAACCCTCCTTGCCCAACCTCGATTTGACCCCCCCTCACTTTGATGACAATACTGCCACGCCCATCCCCCAATTTCTGACCGCAAAAGCCTTGGTTCGCGATGTGATGTGGCGGCATGGGGGCATCATTCGATCGGAATCTGGGCTTCAACAAGCCTTGGCAGTATTGGGGCAATTGGACTGGATTAAACAGCTAACCCCTCTCAAGCCCGAATTGGCCGAAATAACGGCGATGGTCTGGGCTGCCGAAGCTTTATTGAAGGGGGCCTTGTTGCGCCAAGAAAGTCGGGGCGCTCATTTCAGAGAGGATTTTCCCCAAAAAGAAGCGGCTTGGCACAAACGCATTGTGCAACAAAACGGAATTACTGCTTTCGAACCGGTCTAGCAATGGGTTTGGATGCGGCTGATTTTGGATATAAAAAACAGGCCCAGTAACACATAGGCATAGGCCGTGCTAAGCCCTTCGACCAAACTTCTTAGGGTTGGGCCGGCAATGGGAATGTTTTCAAGCATCACCCCCCACAGTCTGCCAATTAATAGGGTGGTAAACAGCAACCCATAGGTGATGAGGGTTGCCTTGGGGTGGGTTTTGATAAACCGCAAGGAAGCCCCAATGGGTTGGTACCACCGAACCTGACCCAGAATCACTGCACAGGGAATCAGCTCGGCGATTAAAGTTAGGGGAATCAAAAGGACGGTTAGCCCTAGAGCGGCAACCAGAGCGGCCAAATTCCCAGGAAAAAGATGGGCTAAAACGCCGGCTTTGGATAGGGCTAGCATTAAAAATCCAAAACAAGGTATGGCAAGGGCTAGCAAATTAAGGGCCACAATACCCCCATTTTTAAGTGTGCGTTTAACTGAAAACGCCATGCCGTTGCTGTGGCTTTGTACCCCTTCTAGGGTGATGATTTTGGCCAATGTGGTGATGCAAATGGCGAATAAGGCAAAGGCGGTTTGTTTGGGGGTGATGTTTGCCAAAGAGGAGGGAAGTAAGGTTGGGTGCATTAAAACAACCAAGGTAAAGATCACACTGGAAAGCAAAAAAGGGGTCAGGACAATGGGATGCTTTTTGATGAACTGGTGGGTTGTCGAAATCAGAGGGGTGATGGCCATGTTATCCTTTCAAACGCGATTTAAAGAGTGCATAGTCGATGGGGTGTCCCGTAAATTTTTCAAAAGCCAATACGCCTTGTGCTGCCAACATGCCAGCCCCATTCAAAATGCGGGCGCCAGCGGTTTCGGCTTGGGCCAAAAAGGCTGTTTTTGGGGGGGTATAAATGATATCGCAGCAGATTGCGTCTTGGCGAATGCCGGTTAGGGTCTCGAGGGGCAGGGCATCGTCGGGTTTCATCCCCAATGGGGTTGTATTGACGATCAGGTCGATGTTGGGCAGGTGCTCGTTTATGTTTTGAGGCTGTAAAACAGCAAGTGAAGCCGAAAAGTGCTGCCGAAGGGAGTCGGCCAACTCGGTGGCCCGTTGTGGGTTTCGGTTGACCAAAAACAGTTGGCTACACCCTTCTTTGAGCAGTTGATAGGCAATGGCTTTGGCGCTTCCACCAGCCCCCAACAGTAGGGTTGTTTTTTTCTCGATGGCGAAAGTCAGTTCTTGCCGAAGCGCAAAACAAAAGCCAGGCGCATCGGTGTTGTAGCCGGTTAATTGGCCGTTGTCGTTTACAATCGTGTTAACCGCGCCAATGGCCTTGGCATCGGGATCAATGTGGTCCAAATAAGGCAAAACGGCTTCTTTAAAGGGGATGGTTACGTTGACGCCCCTTAAGTTTAAAGTGCGAATCGATGCGACGGCATCCCCAATCTTGGCCAGATCCACCAAAAAGGGAACATAGACATAGTCCAACCCCAACGCTTCAAAACCAGCACTGTGCATGGCCGGAGAAGCGGTGTGGGCGATGGGATTTCCAAAAATCCCAAGAACGGTTGTTTTGCCGGTCAGACTCACTTCGAACTCACTTCGAAACCAAGGTGGCCTTAACGGCTTCGCCAAGGGTGGGGGATTGGGTTAAAACAGGCCATAAATCTTCGGTTTTGGGGGGATTGGATTCTGGGAAGAAAACCTTGTACGACGCTCGGGATAACGGCGCATTGCGCTCGAGCGACGCTTGGGCAAAGTGGGTAAACGCCTCGAATCGTTCGGGAAACGTCAGCAGGGACGACACCGATTCCTTGAGGTGTTTTCGTTGTATCAAAACCCCAAGTTTTTCAATGATGTCCGAAAAACTGGCACTTTTGTTCAGATAGTCTGCAGCCCCAGATTCGAAGCTTTTCACGGCAATTTCGGTGTCTTGATAGGCCGTTAAAATCAAAATCATGGTATTGGGGGAAATGGCTTTGATGTTGGGAATGATTTCGTGGCCTTTTCTGCCAGGCATTTCGATGTCTAAAATCACCACATCGGTGTCTGGGTTTTTTTCAAGGGTTTCTAGGCCTTCGATGGCCGAGTTTGCCGAAAAAACAGTGTGGGTGGCTTGCAAATTAAGTCGATAGGTTTCTGAAACCGCTTCGTAGTCGTCGATTACCAGAATTTTGGGTTTTGGGGGGGCAAAAAAATGGTTTGGAAGCGGTGCCGGCGATGCTTGTTTGGGGAGCTGAGAAACCTGGGTGATCAAGAGGTTAAGCTTTTTCTTTTCTTGCTCGATCAATGGGTTTTCGAATCCAGAAACCGTGGGTGTTTTGTAGGCGTGTTCGGCATAATCTTTAAGGGTTTTTTTGTAGTTGTGAAAATAAAAATAGAGCATCCGAAGCAGGTCCCAATCCGGTTTCGTGCAGGTGCCAACAGCGCCTTCCCGAAGCACAGAAACCGTGTCGTTGTGGTCTAGGGTGCCACAAACAAAAATGGGCAGATGGTAATAAATTTGTTTTAGCTCGTGGATGGCTTGAATGCAGTCTGCCAAACCGAAAGTAAGCGAATCGATCACCACAATATGGTGAGCGTGGGGGTTGGTAAACAAAGCGCCAGAGAGTTTTTCGACCGAATCGTGACTGCTATAGACTGTGCCTTGTGGCAAAACCAAAGCCAGATCCTGAAAGTTTTCTGGTGCTGTGGTTAAAGTTAAAAGTTCTTGTACGCTTTCCATGTCCCTGTTCCCTTTAAATTGGCAATAAAACGGATTGTTTTTTGTCTATGCCCTTTAAATCATAAAATGAAACGCCGTTAATTGTAATCCCTTGAGCAATGCTTAGTCGCTATATTATAGTTCGGTTATGACTTTTTTTGGGCGATATTGTTTTTTTATGGGCCTTGTTCTTTTGGCCGTTCCTTTGTTTGCACAAGAGCCAACCCCCAACGCCCAAACCCCGACGGCGGCTGTTTCGGCTACCCAATATGGGTATTTGAATGTGTTTACCGATTTGAATGATGCGGTGATTGTTGTGGATGGCCAAGAGGTTTCTAAAGAATCGGTGGTGAAATACCGCCTGGGTGTTGGCGACCATTATGTTCAAGTGAAGTTGGACAACCGGGTGGCCTATGCCAAGACCATTGCCATTAATCCCAACCGTACTTCGACCGTGGTTTCGGATAATTTTGTGGATTTGAAAACCAATACCCCTTCTCGTGGAGCCATTGATAGAGAAGCCCGGCGGCTTCGTGAATCCCGTGGGGATATTGCTTTGGGGGTGATGGGCGCTACGATTCCCCAGCCCGCAGCCTCGTTGAAGTGGTGGTTTACCAAAAATGTTGGATTTCAGTTCCAGTTTTTGGGCGAAATGCCTGGTAATCCTGCTCAGTTGGGGGTTGTGTCGGGACGCTTGTTGGTTTCCCCAGGCGACAAGGTGTTTGGGTCGGATGTGGTTAGCATGTATGCCTTTGCCGGTGGTGGGCAATTTATGTCGCCTTTGTATCGGGATGGCAAAAAATATGTTGAAGGTGGCCTGGGAGTAGAATTTAAAATTGCCGAGATTGCGAATACACTGTTTAAGTGGAAATATGCGGCGGGCAGCACTGCTTCTGATGGCAACTCGTTAACCAATTTTTTAAAAGATGTGTTGGCTTTAGGAGCCTTGAATTTGTTTTATACCAGTGTGGAGTTGAGTGTCGTGAACCGAGATCCCAATCGATATGAGACGGGTGTGAGTGTGGGTTTGCATGTTTATTATTAACGCATAAGGAGACCAAAAGATGTTTAAAAAAATGATGATGGTAGCGGTGTTGGTTGGGATGTTGTCGGTGTCGGTGTTTGCGGCTGAGTTTGGCTATGTGACCGTGGTGACGGGCGAACCCCAGGCTAAAATTTATTTGGATGGCCAAATGGTGTCCCAAGAATACATTCGCCGGTATCCGGTTGAAGTGGGTGAGCATTACATTCGCATCGACTATCAAGGCAAAGTGATGTACGCCGAAAAAATTTCGGTTAAATCCGATCAAAACGTGATTGTGAACTCCGATAATTTTGTGGATTTGCGAACCAATGTGGCCAGCCGAGGTGCTATCGATCGGGAAACCCGACGCTTGCAAGAGGTTAAAGGCAACTGGGGTTTTGGGGTGACGGGTGGTTTGAACTATCCCGCTTCTGGCATCAGCTTAAAGTGGTTTCCCTTGGATTTTCTGGGTGTTCAAGTTTCGGGCATGGGCAACTTGAATATTGGGGGTAAAACACTGTCTAGCGCCGGAGGACGCGTGATTCTTCCTTTGGGCAAGCGTGTGTTGTGGAATTCGGTCTTGACCGGTTTTGCAACCGTGGGTTACGCCAAAAACGTCAGCGATGGCGCGGGTGTGGACAACTATGGCGCCAGCATTGGACTGGAATGGGCACCGTTTGATCCTGTCTATTTTTCTGGAGAAATTGGCGGGGTTTACCAATTGCAAGCCAATGGCGACAAAACCTTTGGAACCGGGCTTGCTGTTGGGGTGCATGTTTATTTCTAGCTAGTCTATCCTAACGCTTCTAAAATCGTTAGGGTCGGTGGTGTACTGGGGGGATTGTTGTTGGGCGTTGGTTTTCCAGCGCCCACCGTGGAGCAGTCGCAGGGCAGGGCCTAGGGTTTTGCTGCCGAATTTTGAATTGATGCGATCCATGGCCGTCATTAAGGCTTTGTCCGAGGGCTTTGTGGGCTCAAAAAGATGCTGCTGGTGTTCGTCTTCGGGGTGAAGATCGAATAGCATCACCCCAGATTTGGCATAGGACAATCCTGGTATAAAAAGCTTGTCGAGGGCCTGTGTGGCTTGCTGGGTTAAAACCAGGGTGGATTGGCTGGCTTCGGGCAGGGTCACCACAGCCGAGAGGACTTGTCGGGTGGGTTTGAACCGGTCGGCCATCACAAAAACGGTTAAGCCCCCACAACATTGGCGTTGTTTGCGAAGTTGTTTGGCCGCACTGTGCAGGTTGTTGCAAAGCGCCGAGGCCAGGTCTTCTTTTTGGCTTAATTTTTGCCCAAAGCTGCGAGAGCTAAGGATAGATTGGGTGGTAGAACTGGATTCTTCGAGTTCGAAGCAGGCTTGTCCTTTGAGTTCGTATTGAACCCGTAGACCCGGTGTTTTGAACAGTTTTTTTAAAAGGGTTTCGTCGCAGTCCCGATATTGTTTGGCCGTGCGAATGCCATAACCCAACAGTTTGTCGGCCATGCGGCGGCCGATTCCCCAAACGTCTCGGGCTTCTAGGCTACCCAGAAGCTCGTCTAAATTTTCTTTGGCTATGTCGGCGACGCCTGTACCCTGCTTTTTTGCCAAATGGTTGGCCACTTTGGCCAGGGTTTTGGTGGGGCCAAATCCGATACTAATGGGAATGCCCAATTGTTTTTGAAGGGTGTTTTTAATGGTTTGACCCAGGGCTTCGGTATCTGTGTTTTCGGGGAATTGCAAAAAGGCTTCGTCGATGGAATAGGGCTGAAAATCTGGGGAAAAGGTGCTTAAAATGTGCATCATGCGTCTGGAGATGTCGCCATATAACATAAAATTAGACGAAAATAGGGTTACGTTGTGTGCCGTAAACGCTGCTTTGTATTTAAAAACAGGGGCCCCCATGGGAATGCCCAGGGCTTTGACTTCGTTGGATCGGGCAATGATGCATCCGTCGTTGTTGGACAACACCGCCACCGGTTTTTGAAGCAGATCTGGCCTAAAAATGCGCTCGCAAGAGACAAAAAAATTGTTCCCGTCCACCAAGGCAAACATGGGCTATACGGGCTTGTGAATCACAAAGGTGACGATGCCCCAGATGACCATCTCGTCGTTGGGAGAAATCACAACAGGAGGGAAGGCTGGGTTTTCGGAACGCAGTTCCCAATGCCCGTTTGAAATCGACAACCGTTTGACCAACAGTTCGCCATTTAAAGCGGCAATGACGATGCGTTTGTCGGTGGCTGCCAAGCTGCGATCCACCACCAAAATGTCCCCATCTTGAATGCCGGCATCCTTCATGGATTCTCCGGAGGCGCGAACAAAAAAAGTAGCCGCGCTGTTTGGGGCTATCCAAGCGGACAAATCCAGACTGGTTTGGGAAAAGTCGTCGGCATGAGAGGGAAAGCCAGCTGGTACTTGTTGGTCCATCAGCGGGGCAATGAAGGTCGATGGGGTTACATTAAGAAGGGTTGCGTTCATGGATTTGTGTTGTGTTTTTAATGGGATTGGCCAGCCTGTGATGTTTGCGCAGTAGGACTTTCTGATTCTGCCGCAGCTGGTGGGGCATTTGCTGCTAGAACCCATTCTTTGTGTTTGGCGATGGTTTCGTCAAGCAATAGTAACTCTGTTTGGCACTTTTCTGGAAAGTATTTTGCTTGAAAGGCTTTGCACCCCTGCTGAATTCGTAGGCCCAGTGCAAAGGCTTTTCTGGGTGGTAGCTGAATCATTTGACTTAAGGATTGTTTAATAAATTCAGAAACTGTGGGTGCCATCCTAACCAAATCGGGGCAGAGTTCCTTTGTGCCAATACTGTACAACAGTGCTGCCGTTGCCTGTATGGTGGCTTCCGCTTCGCTTGGGCTTTGGTGTTCGATTAGGGCAACACCGTTTAAAACTTGTGCAAATCGAACAAAGGATCCAAACGTTGTGCTATAGGTCGCCTCGTTTTGTGCGCCAAGATCGTAGCCTCTTTTAAGCAGGGCAATGTCTAGTTGGGTGTACTGAGTTCGGACACATATTCTGGGGATCATGGTGTGTCCCATGGCAATGTCCATCGACTCTTTGGAACAGCGAAGATAGGCGATCAGCGTGTTGAAGCCGTCTCTGTAGTTGGAATAGCCGAGTGTTTCGGATAAATCCTGGGTACTTGTTGTTCTGTCCTGAAAAATCTGGAGTTGCTTAAGAAAGAATATCCTTAAATGAGGTTCTATGGTGTCTTTGTTTCGGGAAGGGAAAATTTGGGGGAGGAGCAGCAGGGTTTCTAGAACGGCTTCTTGGGCGCAGGGTTGGAGTTGGGGATGGAATTCAATCAGCAACCGGCTGAGCATAAAGACACCCCGGCTTGGGTTATTTTGACGCTCGGTCTCTACAGGTGATTGGAGTTGTCTTAAAGATAGAGATAGTTGATCTAGAACCCAAAGGAACGTTTCTTCGTTGTCTTGATTGAACGCTGTTGTAAGCAAAGAAAAAGACACGACAAGCAATTGATGAATCAGTCCTTTGAAGGTATCGTCTCTTGTTGAAGCATATTCGGGACGGGTTACCAAGGCACAAAGCACTTTAAAAGTGCCTTCCTGTGCACTGTCTTGAAATTTGTAGACTATTTTGTAGGCCAGGGCTAAGTTTGTATCTTTCAAATTGGGTAGAGTTTCTAGGGCCAGTGCAATTTTGTTTAGTTCATTATTCGTCGCCGGTTTTTTTAGTTTTGAAAATTTTTCTAGGCAGGTTTTTAGCTCCCCTTCGGTTTGAATGGGGATTTTGAGTTCAATAATTCTTTGGATGTCTTGAACTAGGCGTGTTTTTTTTGGGGGGACCTTCATTTTTAGTACTTCAAGGGCTTCGGGTTCTAATCGTGGTACGAGAGGATCCCAAATTAGGGTTAGTTTAAAGTCTTTTGCTGTTAGAGCGGCTGCTCCAAGAACGATGGCTTTGGATACGTTTAAAAAAAATCCATTATTGGCTGTATTAATTAACTGACTGTTGTCATCGAGTATTTTTAAGATGTTTGGAATGTCTTGGGGATTGAGATAACAAAGCAGCTCGATTTCCAACAAAAGGACTTCGTCAGGTTTAGGGTGTAGGGTTCCGAGTTTGTCACAAAAATGATAAACCAGTGCGATGGTTCCTGCAGCAGCTTCTTGCCAAGGCAGTTTTCGAATCTGTTTAACGTAGAGGGCCCAGCGTTTTTCCTTTTTTATGTCACAACGGTTGATGGCCGTGGCCAGTAAACGTTCTCTGTAAGTGTTTAGAGGCTTTTTATGCTCGATGGCCCAATCTAGGGTTTCAACAATCGCCTCTGCTGGCACAGGTTCTTGTTTTTTAAGGTGCTCTTGTAGGGTTTTAAAACAAGTTCTCAGAAAATACGCACTTGCTCTTGCAAAAGTTTTGTCGAGACTGGCCATGGTGGAGACCGATGGCGTCACTTCTGGGACCGAAAGCCATTTGTGATGCATGATGCATAGGTATCGGGTTTAAGTCCAAAAAATTGCAAACAAAGCGGCAAAGACCCGATTCGTATTTAAACTTAAAACGAAAAATTCAAAGAGATATGGGCTCCAAATTCTACCAAGGGCATCGTGCTATTGGGGATCAGGGAATTTACAAGGGCTTCTACACCGGCTTCTGCAAAAGGGACCTTTGCCCCGGCACCCAACGCGACTCGGACAAAATTTTGGTCGGGTTGTCCGCCAACGGCATCTTTGATGGTGGTGTTTAAGAGAGCGGCGGATAGGTAGGTTCCCTCTTTTTTGTTATTGGTGTAGGGATGGTTAAAGATCTGTGCGCCGATTCCAAAAACGGTTCGGTTTTCAACCGAATTCACCACAATATCGGTGCCACCGTCGATGCGTTTGATGTCCGTTTGGCCGGTTCTGCCCAGCACAAAAATTCGAATTTCTCTGGCGTCTGAATCGAAGCGAAAGGGAATATAGTCCACCGAATAGGTGTTTTGAATGTACGAGGTTCGGTTTGTTTTCACGGAGTTGTTCAACAGGTGAACCTCGTCGCTATTGTAAACCCAGTTGTTCCACCCATAGCCAACCACCAGATTGTCGACACCGATGTTTAGGGTATATCGGGGATAGCCATCGAGTGCCAGCGCGGGGTCAAACCCGTATCCGCCTTTGATGTAAACCTCTTGGGGCGCTGGCAATGCATGGAAGGCCTGAATGGGGAGGGCCAGCATGACAACAAACACCAAGAGGCTTAAGACAGTCTGGGTTTTAAAGGGTTTCATAACTAGACTTGAATGATTTCCTTGATTTCGGGAATCTCTTCGCGAAGTCGGTTTTCGATGCCCATCTTAAGGGTTAAAACCGAGCTGGGGCAAGAGCTGCAAGCGCCTTGAAGTTGCAAGGCAACCACACCGTCATCATAGCTTTCGAAGCTGACGTCGCCGCCGTCCATGGCAATGGCTGGGCGAATTTCGTTGTCTAAAATGGCTTTGATTTTTTGAACAATTTCGTCGTCTTCAGAGGGGCCGCTGTTGAGGCTGTCCAGTTTTTCTTGGGAAATGGGGGCAATGTCGCTGTCCAAAACGGTTTTGATGACATCGGTAACCGGTTCGACCAATTTGGCCCAGTCGGTGTCGTTGGTTTTGTTGACCGTCACAAAGTAGGGCCCAACCATGACCCCACAAACACCGTCGATGGCCCAGAGTTGTTCGACCAGGGGCGAGCCTTTGGCTGAATCGGCAAAGGGAAAGTCCAAGGCTTTTTGGGGGATGATTTGTTTATCCACAACGAATTTTAAAGCGTTGGGGTTGGGGGTAATTTGGGCTGAGATGTTTAGCATTTATAATCACAAATGCGCAGCATTTGTGGGTCGGAAGCTTGAAGTAAATTCAAGCTTCCTCCCGCTGCGCGTCCTTTTTTTGAGATGTCACAAAACTTGGGTTTTGTGGTTTTTTGAGTGGAAAGTTGAATTGGATTCAAGCTTCCGGCTCGGTTATTCGGTGGAGATTTCACCTCCGGTTGTTAGGGCTTTTTCTAGGGCTCGCCAGATGAGGGTCGCGCATTTGACACGAACAGGATAGTTTTTGACGGTTTCAAAAATCTTTAGGGAGCCCACGCCGGTTCTGGCGGCTTCTGGGCTGGGGTCTTGGGTTAAGAGGTCAATAAAATGGTCTTTAAGGGCCAGTATTTCGTCTGGGGTTTTGCCCAGGGCGGTTTGGGTCATTAAAGAGGCGCTGGATTTGGAGATGGCGCATCCGCTGCCTTGGAATCCCAGGTCCACAATGCGGTTGTCTTCTATTTTTAAATAAAGCCAATAATCGTCCCCACACAAGGGGTTTTTGCCATGGGCAACATGGGTGGGATAGTCGACTTCTTTGAAGTTTTTGGGGTTCTTGTTGTGAACCAGTACGGTGTCTTGATACAGCTGTTCTAGGCGACTCATAAAAACAATTCCTTAACCCGGTGAATGGCGGCAACGGCGGCGTCGCAATCGCTACTATCATTGTACACCCCAAAGGAAATGCGGGCAGTGGCGGGCAGATTGAGTAATTTCATTAGGGGTTGAGCGCAGTGATGTCCAGCCCGAATGGCGACATTACAATCATCAAAAATGGTGCCAATGTCGTGGGGGTGAACCCCATCGATGGTAAAGGAAATGACCCCAGATTGTTGATTGGGGCTGCCAACCAGTCGAACCCCTTCGATGGCCGACAATTTGGCCTTGGCTTCTTGAAGCAGGCTTTGTTCGTGGGCATAAAGGGTCTCAAACCCTATGTCCCCCAAAAAATCCAACGCCGCGCCCAGCCCAACGGCCTCGGCAATCGCCGGGGTTCCTGCTTCAAATCGGGCAGGGGTTTGGGCATAGGTGGCGGATTCGTAGGTGACGGTTTCGATCATATCCCCGCCCACTTGGTAGGGGGGCATGGCATCCAATAGGGCTTGTTTGCCGTATAAAACCCCAATGCCTGTGGGGCCATAGAGTTTGTGGCCAGAAAAAACATAAAAATCGCAACCAAGGGCTTGGACATCGACTTTTAAATGGGGGACGGCTTGTGCCCCGTCGATCAAAACGGTTGCGCCCACCGCTTTGGCATGGGCTGTCATGGCCTGAATGGGCAAAATGGTGCCAATGGCGTTCGAAACGTGGGTTAAGGCCACCACTTTGGGGCGGTAGTCTCGCAACAGTTGGGCATAGGCGGCCAAATCGATATCGCAGGTGTCGGTAATGGGAATAATGCGCAGGGTGGCGCCTGTGGCTTTGGCAACTTCTTGCCAGGGAATCAGATTGGCGTGGTGTTCCAAGGCCGTCACCAGAATGGTGTCTTCGGGTTTCAGCAAGGGTTTGGCATAGCTTGTGGCGACCAAATTAATGGCCTCTGTGGTTCCCCGGACAAAGACAATTTCCTTTTCAGAAGCGGCGCCCAAAAAGCGTTGAACTTTTTGACGGGCCAAATCGTAGGCGACGGTGGCGTCTTGGCTGAGCTGATACACCCCGCGGTGGATATTGGCAAAAGAGCTTTCATAAAACCGTGTCAGTGCCTCAATAACCACCTTGGGTTTTTGGGTGCTGGCCCCACTGTCCAAAAAATGGAGGGTAGGGTGATGTTCAAAAACGGGGAAAGCTTTTTTGAAGTTCATAGGTGTTTAAGTCCGGCATGGACGCGGGCTTCCAGTGCCTCTCGAACGCCAGCGATGGGGATGGTTTCGATGATTTCTTCGGCGAATCCATAGGTTAATAAGGCCTTGGCTTCGGCTGCAGAAAGGCCGCGACTGGTTAAATAGAACACCTCGTGATCCGAAATTTGGCCAACAGTTGCGCCGTGTCCGCATTTTACATCGTCCGCGTCGATGACCAATTGGGGTCGGGAATAGGCCCTTGCTGTGTCCGAAAAAACCAAGGTTTTGTTGGATTGAGACGAATCTGTTTTTTGGGCGTCTCTGTGAACGCAAACCAAGCCGTTAAATTCGGAGGTGGCGTTGTCGGATAAAATTTGTTTAAACAATTGTGTGCTGGTCCCTTCGCCAATGAAATGGTTCAGGTGGGTGTGGATGTGGGCCGTGGCGTTGCCCGAAAGCAAAGCCAAGCCAGACCAACTGGAGCGAATGTTTTGACCCGAAAAGTTCAGTTGGGCATCAAACCGAGAGTTGCCGTTGTCTGTAAAACGGATGCCGGTTATTTGGACATCGTCTTGCAAATGAAACCGAAAATGATCCAAGGTTTTGCTTTCGGCACTTGTGGTGTTTTGAGAAACAACTGTAACCTCGCTGCCTGTGGCCGCAAACACGTGGACCAGGGCGTTTTGAATACCAGCATGGGGATGGATATTTTCGATAATCAACTGAACAGCGGCTCGGGTTTCGACTTGAACCATGACAACCGGAAACGTCACGGTGTTGGGTTGGCTGTGCTCGAACCGAATGTGTAGGGGTTCTGCAACCTGGGTTTCGGCGGTAATGTCGATAAAAACCACATCGCTGCAGTGGCTGGCAGCCAGAATGGCAAAGGGATTTTTTTCGTTCAGCAAATGAAAACGCAAGGTTTCCAGTTTTTCGGCAGCTTTGTCTTGGGCTGTGGTATAGACGGAAACGCCAGGTTGTTGGCCAGAAACCGTCACGGTGGCGGCTTCGGGGCTAACGGGGTTGGCTGTTAGTTCGGCCAAATCGAAATACAAAAAGGCATCTTGCTTAACGTTGGGTAAAGCGATGTTTTTGGCATGATCCAGGGCTGCGGTTCGAAAGGCGGTTAAAGCAGCATTTTGGGTGGGGAGGGCTTGGGTTTCAAATAGGGTGGTGGTCGTCATAAAAATTACCTTGCGTAGCCTTTTTCTTCCAATTCCAAAGCCAGGGATTTGTCCCCAGATTGAATAATGCGTCCATCGGCCATCACATGAACAATGTCAGGAACAATGTGGTTCAGAAGGCGTTGGTAGTGGGTAATCACCAAAAAGGCATTGTTTTGGGTTCGCAATTCGTTCACCGCAGTGGCCACGATGCGCAGAGCGTCGATGTCTAGCCCCGAATCGGTTTCGTCGAGAATGGCCAATTTGGGTTCCAGAACAGCCAGTTGTAAAATTTCGTTGCGCTTTTTTTCGCCACCAGAAAACCCGTGGTTCACGGACCGTTCCAAAAAGGTGTCGTCCATTTCGACCAATTTGGCCTTTTCTTGCAACAGGGTTTCAAAATCCAAAGGATCAATTTCGGGTTGTCCCAGGTGTTTGCGTTTGGCGTTATAGGCCATGCGTAAAAAGCTGGCATTGTTAACCCCTGGAATTTCCACGGGATATTGGAAAGCCAAAAACAAGCCGGCCAAAGCGCGTTCAGAAGGGTCCAGATCAAAAATCGAGGTGCCTTCCAACAAAATGTCGCCCTCGGTTACGGTGTAGTCGGGGTGACCGGTAATGACTTTCGATAGGGTGCTTTTCCCAGATCCGTTGGGGCCCATGATGGCGTGAACTTCCCCTTTGTTAATGGCCAGGTTCAAGCCTTTTAAAATTTCGGTGTCCCCAATCGAGGCGTGCAGATTTTTAATTTCCAATAATGACATGGTTTCTCCTTAAGTTATCCGACTGAATTTTCGAGTTTTAGGCTCAGTAATTGGGTGGCTTCGACGGCGAATTCGGTGGGCAATTCTTTGAAAACGTCTTTGCAAAACCCGTTGATGATGGTGGCCATGGCGTCCTCGGCTGCAATGCCGCGTTGGGCAAAATAAAACAGCTGCTCTTCGCTGATTTTAACCGTGGTGGCTTCGTGGCCTACCGTGGAGCTGCCATTGCGAACATCGATGTAAGGGAAGGTGTTGGCCGCACATTTGCTGCCCAATAACATCGAATCGCATTGGGTAAAGTTGTTGGCCCCTGTAGCCGATTTGTTCATTTGAACCAAGCCCCGGTAGGTGTTGGAAGATACCCCTGCCGAAATACCTTTGGACACGATGGTGCTCTTGGTGTTTTTGCCAATGTGAATCATTTTGGTGCCGGTATCGGCTTGCTGGAAATGGTTGGTTAAGGCCACGGAATAGAACTCGCCAACAGACTCGTCGCCAATCAGCATACAGCTGGGGTATTTCCAGGTGATGGCCGAGCCCGTTTCGATTTGGGTCCAAGAAATTTTGGACTTTTTACCCAAACATTTCCCCCGTTTGGTTACAAAATTGTAAATCCCGCCTTTGCCGGTTTTGGGGTCGCCCGAAAACCAGTTTTGAACCGTGGAATATTTAATTTCGGCGTTGTCCAAGGCCACCAATTCCACCACAGCGGCGTGCAGTTGGTTGGTGTCGAATTTGGGGGCTGTGCATCCTTCCAAATAACTCACCTGTGCGTTTTCTTCACAAACAATTAAGGTGCGTTCAAATTGACCACTTTCTTCGGTGTTAATCCGAAAATAGGTGGAAAGCTCCATGGGGCAGACCACATCTTTGGGAACAAAAACGAAAGACCCATCGCTAAAAACAGCGGCGTTTAAGGCTGCAAAATAGTTGTCGGTAAAGGGCACGACAGAGCCCATGTATTTTTCGACTTTGTCGGGATATTTTTCCAAGGCTTCAGAAATGGGGCAAAAAATAACACCGGCTTTCAACAGTTTTTCTTTATAGGTAGTGGCCACCGAAACACTGTCGAAAATGGCGTCTACGGCCACGTTGGCCAGCTTTTTTTGCTCCATCAACGGAATGCCCAATTTTTCGAAGGTTTTTAAAAGTTCGGGATCCACCTCGTCCATCGAGGCCAGCTCTTTTTTCTTTTTGGGTGCGGCATAATAATGAATGTTTTGATAGTCGATGGGCGGATAGTCGATGTAGGCCCATTCGGGTTCTTTTAAGGTCAGCCAATGCCGGTAGGCTTTTAGCCTAAAGTTCAGCATAAATTCGGGTTCGTTTTTTCGGGCCGAAATCATGCGGACGACTTCTTCGGAAAGGCCTTTGGGGGCGATGTCCGATTCGATTTCGGTTTTAAAACCATATTGGTATTCTTGACTGGTAATGTCTTCGATCGAGCGTTGGGCCATGGGTTATCTCCTCACAATTTGGGCAATTTTAACGTTGTCGAACAGGGCGTCGATTTGAACCTGGATGTCTTGAAGGGCTTCTTTAAACAAGCAACTTCCCGAAAGCGTACAGGCTTTTTCGTTGGGAATGCAATTCGCCAATCGGGTGGGACCGTCGATTGCATCGATAATTTTTTTAAGGCTTAAGGTTGCAGCGTCCTGGAGCAACTGGATGCCGCCATTTTTACCTTGTCGGGTTTGGATGATGCTGGATTTCGCCAACACCTGAACCAGTTTGGACAGGTTGTTATAGGGAATGCCCAAGGTTTCGGCCAAAAAGGGCATGGTTACCGATTTTTCCTCGGTGGCCAGATACGTCACAATTCGAATGGCAAAGTCGGCGGACTTGGTTAGTTTCATTGGTAATCACAAATGCACAGCATTTGTGGGTCGGAAGCTTGAAGTAAATTCAAGCTTCCTCCCGCTGCGCGGTTTTTTTGAGAGGTGGTTTCCTTTGGTTATGGTGTTTCGGCTGCGCGGTTTTTTTGAGAGGTCGATTTCCTTTTGTTACGGTGCTACCGCTGCGCGGTTTTTTTTGAGAGGTCGATTTCCTTTTGTTACGGTGCTACCGCTGCGCGGTTTTTTTTGAGAGATCGATTTCCTAGTAAAGAATAAAATTCAAAGGGCTTTTGCTTGGCTGGGGCTTTTAACAGCGATTAACATCCTTTGGCTTGATTTTCTTGCTTGGGGATATTTTTAAACAAGTACTTATTATACAAGTTTAAATCCATTGTGAGAAGCGTCAGGATTGGGCATGGCAAAGGCTTTAAAAAGTTGTCATAATGGCAGCCATGTTTTGGTACTACCTTTTAAAAGTTTCTGAACCGCGGGTTTTTCTTAAATTTTTAAGTACAATCGTGGTTATTCAGTCCCTGATTTTACTTAAATGGTTCGACTGGCGATGGGCTTCGGTGTTTGCTCTTTTCGATTTATCGGTTTTTTCGATTTGGACGGTAGGCGTCATCGTTACCCTTTTAATTCGCCTAAAAGCCAAGGAAGTTCCTGCTGAACCCGAAAAACCCGTCATGACGCCCCCTCCTCAACCCTTAAACCCTCAAGAAGACATGGCCGAATGGCTTCACCCCTATAAAAATTGTGCCATTATTTTGAGCCCCAATCAAACGCAATCCTATTTAATTCCCAATGTCTTTTCAAAAATTCAGACCTCTCAAGCCATTCCGCCTGAAGCCGTTCAAGTGATTCAAAAAACCGTAGCCGGCATCCTGAATAAAGGGGTTAAGGTTTCGATTTTGCATCCCAGTCAGGTTAATGCCAAGTCCTATGTTCCGTTTTTGGATTCCGAGGGTGCCGCAGCCATTGCAAACGAGCTGAAGCTGCCGCTGTTTTTTATTGGGTTGAATTAACATGGCCCAAGAACTGACTCTGATCGACCACATTCGCGAGCTTCGAAAACGACTGATTTTGTCCGTGGTGGCTGTTTTGGTGTGCAGTGTGGTGGCCTTTTTACTTTACGATACCATCATTGCCATGTTGATGCGTCCCTTTCGGACCTTGCCTGGTGCCATGGACCAATACCGCCTCTACATTACTTCGATTTTTGAAGGGTTTGTCACCGAAATTAAATTGTCCCTTATTTTTGGGTGTATCATTAGCATTCCGGTGCATGTTTACAATGCCATTCGGTTTTTATTCCCTGCTTTGTCCTCCAAAGAGCGAAAATTGTTTGGCTATTCGCTGTTTGCTAGCTTATTACTGGGTCTTTTTGGGTTTTATTTGGTCTATTTTAAACTCATTCCCTATTCTTTAAAGTTTGTGACCAGCGCCAGTTTTATTCCGAATCATGTTGGCTTGTTGTTGAATTTTACCCAAAACATTTTTTATATTTTGGATTTGCTATTGGGGGCGATAGTGTTGTTCCAATTTCCCATTGTTTTGGAAATTTTATTGTATTTGAATATCGTGACCCGAAAAGCCCTTTTGAAATCGGGTCGATACGTGATTGTTTTGATTTTTGTGGTGGCAGGCATTATCACGCCGACCCCAGACGCCGTGGCCCAATTGGGATTGGCCGTGCCCATGATCGCGCTTTATTATTTGACCATTTTAATTGCTAAAATCTTTGGGTTTGGGGAGTCGACCTAATGTTTGGACTGGGTGGTTCGGAAATCTTGGTGATTGTGATGGTGGCTGTGCTCTTAATCAAGCCCGAAGACCTGCCTATTGCCCTTAAAAAGGCTGGGGAGTTGTACGGAAAGTGTTATCGGGCGTATCATGCCTTCTTGCACGAGTTCGAGACCATGGTGGATACAGATTCGTTCGAAAAATAATCCAGTAAAGGAGTTGTAGGATGGGTACTCAGGAAATATTGGTCGTTGTTGTGGTTGTTATGATTTTGTTTGGTTCTGCGGCCATTCCAAAATTTGCAAGGTCTTTGGGTCAAGCCAAATCTGAATTTGAAAAAGGCTTTAAATCGGGTCTTAAAGACGACGAAAAAGACGCCAAAAAAGACGAAGAAAAGAAGGCCTAGGGTTTTTTAGGGGGGGAAAGTACTCTTAGCAGCAGGATGGCGGTCTGAAGAACAGAGCCATTCTTGCCTTCGACAATCGTGTCGCCGGCCTTGTTGTAAAGGGTAAAGCTTCGGTGGGTACTGCCAATGTTTTGGCTGTGATTGGCCACCATAAAATCGGTGTTTTTGCTTGCCATTTTTTGAAGGGCCACGGTTTTAAGGTCTTGGTCTTCCAGGCAAAAGCCCACAATCGTTTGAGTAGTTTTTTTACGTTGGCCTAGCTTGGCCAAAATATCGGAAGTGCCGTGTAGATTCAGGGTTAGGTTGGCTTGTCGTTTGAGTTTTTGAGACGAGGGCTCGGCTTTAAAATCGGATATTGCCGCCGTCATGAACAGCATATCGGCGGTTTCAAACGCAAGTCCCAGGGCTTTTTCCATGTCGTCGACGGTTTCCACCGCCTGATGCTGGACCTTGGGATTGGGAATGCGTGGGGGAGTGGTCGAGACCAACACCACATCGGCGCCAAAAACGGTGGCCACATGGGCCAAGGTTTCGCCGAGTTGGCCGGTTCCTCGGTTGGTTATCAATCGCACGGCATCGATGGGCTCTTTGGTGCCCCCTGCTGAAATCAGGATTTTTTGTCCGGCCAGCGTGTGTGGGGGATCGGTTTCTAGAAGCACTTCGATGGCCAGTGCAATCAGGTCTGGGCTGACCATCCGACCTTCGCCGGTATCGCCACAGGCCAAGTCGCCCCGATCGGGTCCCAAAACCTGGACGCCGTGTTGGCGAAGAATGGCAATGTTGCTTTGGGTAATGGGATTGGTCCACATTTCGGAGTGCATGGCCGGAACCACCAGCTTCGGACCTTGAAAAGCCAAAAACGTGCTGGAAAGCACATCGTCAGCCAGGCCATGGGCAAATTTGGCCAGACAATTGGCCGTGGCTGGGGCAACCACCATCATGGCGGCTTCCCGCCCTACAGACAAATGGGCCATGGGATGTTCAAACGAATGGGTGGTGGTAATGGGGGCCGTTTCGGCCAGGGTGTGTAGGGCAGTGGGGGTAACAAATTGAAGGGCTGCATCGGTTAGCAGGGGGGTAATGTCCCACTGCTTTTTTCGCAAAAGGCGAATCAGTTCTGGGGTTTTAACGGCGGCGATGCTACCGGAAATGCCCAGCAAAATCCGTGGCGACATTAGGCCGCCAGGGATTTGGATTTGCTTTTTTTGCTGTCTTTGTCTTTGGATTTTTTGTCGTCGTCTTCAGCGCCTGCAGAGGCTACTTCTGAAGCTATCGCGTCTTCCAACAACACATCGTCGATGTCTTCGAACAATTCTTCGGCGGGTTGGTGTTCGTCCCGAACGGCAATGTGAATTTTTTCTGCGTCAATTTCGCGAAGGGCGGTTAATACAGGAACCGGATCTTCGTCGGTGCTTACCAAGGGTTTGCCGCCTTCTTTAAGGAAGCGGGCCCGCTTGGCTGCGGCCATGGCCAGCATGAAACGGTTGGGGATTTTTTCTAGCAAGCTGGTGATGCTGGCTTCGGATTTTGGGGATTTTGAATTTGACATAGCGTGGGTTTAGCCTCCTGATGGTAACGACTGAACGGGCTAGTATAGCGAGTTGCTGGGTCTCTGACAAGAATCGATCGTTATTATTAAGTCTTGTAAACAGGTTTCCAAATCGTCGTTAATCAAACTGGTTTCAAAAAAAACTTGGTCTTGGAGCTCGTTTTTGGCTGCCTCGAGGCGTTTGTTTAGGGCTTCTGGGGTTTCTGTATTTCGGGTTTGAAGACGGTGTTGAAGGGCTTCCATCGAAGGTGGGGCGATAAAGATGCTGTGAACATCAAAGGCCGAAAATACCTTTTTGGCCCCTTGGGTGTCGATTTCTAAGATCAATATTTCGTCGGGGGTTTTGGGGGTAAATTCGCTTTTTAGGGTGCCATAGCGGTGTTGGTGGACGGGGCACCATTCGATAAAGTCGTTGTTTTGAACCGCGGCATCAAAAGCGGCTTCGGATAAAAACCAATAGTCTTTTCCATTGACTTCGCCGGGACGGGGTGCGCGGGTGGTGGCCGAAATCGAAAGGCGGTACTGGGGTTTTTGGGCCAAAAGTCGTTTGATCAACGTACCTTTGCCAACACCAGAGGGGCCGGAGATGACCCAAACATGTGGAAAAGCTGGTTTTGAGAGGTTCATGTTTCGGTCAGTGTAGCGATCCTTCGAGGTTTCTGCAATTTTTTTTGAGTTTGGTCGATAACTCTATGTTTGCTGTGCTTTTTAGATTCTTTTAATGAACTGATATGATGTCTTTTCCTATCACTTAAGAAAAAGATAAAGAATCACACTAAAAAAGGGAGTCTAAAAACATGCGCGCACGACAACAGTTCTTTGTAGGTTTGATGATAGTGAGTAGTTGGGCTTTGCTTTTGCCGGCTACACCTGTTTATTGTGGTGATGAACCCGATGCGTCTGTGGTGGTCTATGAATCGACCCTAAACAAGTTGATGGCTGCCATTGGTGCTGTCCACGGAGAAGGTAAATTCAGCCAAGCGGTGATGAATTTGGCCTATACCTGGGACGTAACCAACCCTCGGGTGGAATTGTTGCAGGATCGCGCGTTGTTTAAAGCCGATGCTGTCGTCAAAGTTGGCGGGCTGGCCTATCCATCGCGGGTAGAAGGCGAAATGGCTGTGGCCTATTTGGAAGAGACGAATCGCATTACGGTCAAACTCAGCAAAGCCATTGTTGGGGTTTATACCGAGTTGTTTGGCAACAAGGTTCACATCGCCGATGTGGATATTGCCCGGTTCTACCGACCCGAATTCGAATTTCCTGGCCCCCAAACCCTTCAAACCACCATCAAACTGTCTGTTCCTGGGAATGCCTCCAAATTGATTGCGGTGAAATCCCTGAACAAATCCCTTAAAATTGAACCTAAAAAAATCTCTGTGTTAACCCATTTCGAATTTTCAGAAAAACTGCCCGAAAAACCAAGCCCGAACGAAGCTTTAAAATAAAAAGGAGCCAACGTTAAAATGTCGATAGCTTTTAAATTGATTGCGGGTGTTCGGGTTGGGGTATTACCCATGGGTTGGGATGATGCTTCGGTGATTAGTCTTTCAGATTCGTTGAGAAGCCACGGCCCGTATTCTGGTTTTACAACTAGGGTTTTTGCTGAAGACTCTTTGCTTAGGCGTGAGTACCTCGGTCTGGTTGCTGAAAAATATCCAGCTGAACTTTTTGATCGTCGAGAAACCAAGGGCGCAGAAAAATGGGATTTGAAGCAGTTTTTAGCAACTGTTGAAAAAGATCCTTATCAAGCCTTGACTCGGCTCATTCACCATATGGTTAATTCAATTTTGAAGCGGGACGAGTATTCGAAGTTGTTGGTAGAGTTGGGTACGAGGGATTCTATAAATGTCAAAAAATTTGTTAAAGATTTTGCAGAGGCTTGCCCCTTATTTCCGAAGTCGGTTTTCAGCGAATACAACCTAGGGCCTTCTTTGCATCAAGTTTGGCATCATGTTTCAGATTCTAATTCTAATCACTTTGTTTTATTGTTTTGTAATCCCCCAGTCTTCGATGCAAATACGGCATTCTTGATGGTGCAGAGGTTGCTTGAAAATCCTCTTGTTCCCTTTGCGACGGATGCTGAATTTTATGTTGCCCTGTTGCAGGTGTGTACCCAAGGTTCAGCAGATCAACTTGCTAGCTTTTTAGAAAAAACAAAAGATATTGTGGTTTCTCAATCTGGGGCTTCTGCTGGGACTGAAGTTGTGGTTTCCCCAGGTGCTGACTCGGATTCTCGGGATTTAAGTTCGACTATAGAGTCGTCTTCTGCCCCTCCTGCTGGTTCTTTAAATAGGCTTCAGAAGAATGGTAAGACCTTGTCGGTTTTAACTGTTTTATGTGACTTGATTAAAACGAATCAAATGACTGATCAGGATAAAATTGGAGCTGTCCTGATGTTTCTTTTGAAGGAGTGTACAGTAAGTCCTCTTGCTAAACCATTTTTCGCTCGAACTGGGCCTCTGTTTAATCGAATTCCCTTAGATCAATTTGTGAGCGTTTTTCTAGAGAGTGGGCATTCTGCGAGACAACCTGAACTCGCTTTGTTTGCACAATTGCCGGACCGAAACTTTTCAACAATTTTTACAAGGGATGCTGTTCAAGCGTTTAAAGTAAGGCACCCTGAGATTTTTAATGCACTTGTTCAGCGCCAAATTGATGCTGAACGTAGGCTGATTTTGGCTTCTGAATTCCCTAATCACTGCGATTTTGAACTTCAATTCCCCAATGGCACTGCACGCCTTGACAGGACAATCTTATTCGGTCAACGTCTTTTGGAATTTCAAGAGAGGCACGAAAAACTGCAAGCGGAGGCTCAGAAACTAAATGGGGGTCTTTTACATTTGAGTATTTTAATGAGTCAAGCTGCCCGTAAAGTTTTTGATGTTCGTAGAGAGTTGCTTCATGTTGATGTTACCGAACAAGATACGACTCGCCTACAATCTGTGCTGACAGCCTTTGAAGCAGCGAAATTTGCTTATGAATCAAGTGCGAAGGATATTAGAGATGCTAAGTCTGAATTGTTGCGTTTGGAACGGGCCATTGAGCTTATTTGTACTAAAATGGATTCAGATGCCTTCCTAGCCAACCCCTTGTTCCAAGCGTTGGTGAGGCTGGATGAAAACCTTCAGCCAATTTTTGGTATTCCAGAAGCGGAAGCTCTCGTATCCGTTGCTAGTGAACAAGCGGCTGGGGCTTTACACCGTGATGCACCACCCAGCCCGCCAGCTGTAGCCGCTACAGTTGCCGCTGCTGCGCCTGCTGATGGGGATGCTACTTCGCAAACATCATCTGAACCATCGTTACAGTCCGATTCTGCACATGGACAGGTTGTGTCAGAACGATTTAGAAATCTCCAACTCCTTTTGAGAAATATTTGTTTTGAAACGAGCACTGATTTTTTGATGAGGCTAGCCCGAGTTTTGGTCGATGCGGGGTACTCTGTGAATGATCTTACCGATTATGCCGGGGTTTTGTCGGGGGATAAAATCTGTGTGTGCATGGGACTACTGGAAAGAAATCGTAAGTTAAAAGGTGACATTGATTCGCTCATCAACCAAATACAGCGTTTGGAGAAAGAGATAGCTCAGTATGATTTGGAGACTTCGCTTTTAGCTCAGCTTTTGCCCCTTCGAGAACATGTCGGCAAGTTGAGTGATTCAGAAGGTTATATGACTAGGGATAATGTTGATGGGTTAAATCGTCAATTTTCTGAGTTGAAAGTACCCGATAAATACATTGCTTCTTCTACAACAAAAAATATCGATTTAAGCAATAAGTCTGAGTCTGAATTGATTGAGTTACTAGGACAATTAGTAGTCCAAAAGGAGGCGTTAGATAAACTAAAATTAGCGCAGTCACCGCGTGATGCAAGTTATAGTGATATTTGGCAAGTGACACAGGGACTAATTTTGGGATTGTGGATGCGTATTCCGCAGTCGCAGGTTCAGGCTGCCGCGGCGACTTTGCCAGCAATGGGTGTACATCCTCCTTTGAATCAGTTACCAAAATCTGCTGCTGTTGCTCGGGCCGCTGTCGCCGCTGCCACCGCCGCCGCCGCCGCCGCCCGGCGTTAAAGGAAGTATAGTGTTAAGTACGTGTTGGTAAGGTCTGTTTTAGAGTAAAAAATTTTGTTTTAGAGGAGTACATACATAATGTTCATTCGAAAATTAATTGCGAGTCCGACGGTCCAGACGGTTCTTGAATTCAGAGACGATTTGGAGAGCGACTATGAACTTGCAATTGCTCAGTCTCGAACGGTCTTGGAGTTATTTAATGGTGCTTACGCTAGCCTTATTGCGGTTGGGAGCTTGGTTCAATCTAAAGTCGAATTTGTAGATGTTGATCTTAATGAACACGCGCAGGGGCTTTTACAACCTAAATATGATGAGTTGTTAGTCTTTGTAGTTTCCCTTATGCAAAGTTTAGAAGCGATGCAAGAGGTCTTTGGAACAACAGATGCTGCTGAAGTCGCTACAAACGTTGCAAAAATCACAACTGCTTTGAGCGATATGGATCGGGTGTTAGGTCGCTTGACTACTCCTCGAATAACGACTCGCGATGATTCTGCTGCGGGTTCAGCAGACGCTGAGTCTGTTGACGACGATTCTGATGCGGGTTCAGCAGAGCGTGTTGATGGCGATGATGATGTTTCTAGATCTTCTGGTGATGCTGGCACATCGCCCGATTTTCAGGATATTGCTAAAAGAGCGCAGCAATTTCTCCAGACGGTGGTTGATAATATAGCTGGTTTGGTAAATAAACTGCTGCCCCCTGGAGCTGAACGAGCTGAACTTCTTGAACGCCTTCAAACCATTTTGACTTCTTTGAGTAAATGGAGCGGTGGTTTGGAAACAGTCTTGGGAAGAAATGACTTTTTTACAAACCCTGATGCGGTTGCTTCGGATTTAACCGCGTTGGATGCTGCACTTACACGCACATCTAAAATCGCTGCAGTCCTTGGTGTTAAGCAACCAGATAGAGTTTTCACACGTGCAGAACAGGTGAGGGCCGATGCTGAAGGTGTTGAGAGTGAGGTAACCGTCTTATTAGGTGGTCTTGAAACAATCAAAAAAATCGCTGCTGGTTTGGGCTTAGAAACTTCTGGTGAGACTCCCGCTGCCCAAGTGGCGAATCTTGCCACCCAAATTGATGGCCAGGTGACAGGGGTTAATAAAGACTTTGCCGACCTTTATGCGGTTACCGCAGAAAAAGCAGCCGTTGCTCTGAGGGCCGTGCTTGAAGAAGTAGTGGGTTCTACTGAGCTGTCTGGAAAAATCGATCAAGCTGTGGCGGCCGGTGTTCGTGCTCAAAATGCTCGATTGGAAATGATATCTGCAGAAAGAGAGATTGAGCAATTGCAAGCCCAATTAAGGGGTCTTCATGCTGATGAATCAAGTGCCGCTATTAGCGCTAATTTAGAGGCTGCCCAGACGAGGCTTTCTGATGCTGGAATAGTGGAACGTAGTGCTGTTCAAGCGAGTTTGGATGCAGGTGTTCAAACCGCTGCTGGGGTAACACATGCTGCTGCCGCCAAAAAAATTGTTGATGCGTTGGTGCACGCCCAAGTCGCGAAAGAACGTGCTAATAGTGAGCCTACTATAGCGCGTCAGGCTGCAGAGGTTTCTGCAGAAGCGTCTCAAGCGGCATTGGAGGCTGTAAGGGGTCATTTGTCTAAAGACACGTTTGAGCAAAGGGATTCTATCAGAGGGCTTAAAGATTTGGTTAGGTATGCAATCATTCTTACCAGAGGAGGTGATGCAAAAGGTCTGACCCCACTTCTTAGGGAAGTCGTTACTTTGTTGAACCAGAAAGATGTTGATTTGCAAGTTCTTCAAGGAGAGCTGGTTCGAGCCGAAACTGCCTTGGAAAGCGTTGAAACTGAATTAAGATCCGCATTACATAAAGATGAAACTGATAATACAGATGCACCTGCTCTTGCTACACAAGTCAATGCTAAGCTAAAAGAACTAGAAGACCGTTTAACAGACATCACGATTAAGCTGAAAGTACTTGCAGATAAAACACAAGGCGAGATAGATCCACTTCTTGAAGAATTGGGTGTTCAAAAAGCCGCTGTAATAAGCTTGTTTGGGGTAACCCCAGCACAATTGGTAGAAGGACAATCAAATTATGAAGCTATCCTTGCTAATCTGCAAACGCTGTATAGATCCACTTTTGGATCGGTAGCAGAAGTTCCAAAAACCAGAATAGCAATTTTGATGGCGTTGTTAACGGAGCTTAACCATCACGTGAAAGAGGTAAGAGAGTTTTTTGAAATCCCCGACTCTGATTCACTTTGTGGCGGTTTTTCTCGAGAGGTAGCTAAACTGACTCAGCATAGTCAGCGCGTTCAGCGGGTAATGCTAAGGACTTCCGCGGTAGTGGGCGCATCAGCTGCTGTTTCAGCAGCTGTTGCTAAAGCTCGTAGTGCTGCGGCTTCCCCCGCTCGACCAAGTTTGTCTTGATAAGCAAAGACAATGCTTTGGTTTAAGCAGCTGGCTTTATCTTCTTTCGGTCTGCTTCCTGTTCGAAGGGAAGCAGGCCAGCTTGCTGCAATTTTGAAAGCTCATGGGCGTTTAGATCTTTTTCAAGCAGTCTTAGACAAGCGAACCTTTCACGATCTTCATGCATTTCTTTTAGACCAATTAACCCAGATTCCAAAACCCGAGACTCCTTCCAGTTTTTGGGCTGGGATAGAGGCTGATGATGAACCTAAAAGTATTGAGTATTTAGGACAGGTTGATGTTCATATGATGCTCGCCATCGACGTCCTAACCTGGTTTCTTAACAAAACCCTAAAACCTGACAGCCTGCAAAGCGTGTTGTCGTTGACCCTTCCAGATGCTGTCGAGGAAGGTGCTGCGGCCGTGGCTGGGGTTGCCCGTGCCGAAAGAACGCCTCGGATGCCGAGGAACTTGGATGCGATTCAATTTACGTTGGCCACTCGAGGGGTGTCTGGGGATGTTTATGCAACTTGTTTTCGCGCTAATCAGCAAGCTGTGGCGCGCTATGTAGAATATGGTCTTGGGCGTGATTTTTCTGCGGAATCGGCTCATTTTGAGGCTGAAATACACAGGCTTTGGGAAGGTCTTTTGAGCCACATGGACAACTATGCGGAAAACAGGTTGTCTGGACTTAAATTTTGTGTTGGCGACAATCCGATTCTGTTTGTCGATTTTTTGCTTACCTTTATTCAAGTGTGTCGAAAAGCATCTGGAACCAACAGGCGTAGTATCGTTGGAATTTCACCTGATGATATCTGGCATCAGGTTTTGATTGGTCATCGAAGTGAGCAGGCTATTCTTCGGCATCTTGCGGTTTTTTTAATCCATGAACCTTCTAGAAGCGTCCAAGATAGTGGCCACTTTTTAAAACGGCTTGTGGATCATGCGCTTAATGCCTTTGAAGGCTTATCTTCCGAAATGTGTGCGTGTTCGGTGGCACAATTGTCCAGCCACGAAAGACAGGCGACGCTTACATTTGGTCGTTTTTCTTCGCCTAAAAATAGACTTCAAGTTGGTCAATTTTTTGAGGGTTTTGAAAGAGATTGTCCTGTTTTGTTTAGACAACGCGTTGCTGAATTGGAAAGAACACTACAGAATATGCAAGCGCGGGTTATGGCACGCTATGAGGACTTGTGTCGTAAACTTAGTAAGGATGAAACAGACACTCATTTGCCTGGATCTCATTACTCGGCTTTGTTTGAGAAGTTGCAACAATTTGAAGGTGAATTTTTGACGTTTCGCCAGGGTCTTATACCAGATGGTTTGAATAGCCTAGAAGCGTTTGAGGCTTTGTTCGAAGACCTTAACAGTCGTTTTGATTTGTTGTCGGGATTGGGAAATAAACTAGCGTCGACCGCTCCAATGAAAGACCTTGGTTCCCCAGTAGAACAGGATCGCTATTTTGAAGATTTGAGTAACCAATTGGCCACTTTTGACAAGAACCTTATTTCGGTTAGTTATCAAGCGTTTTTGAGACAGTTAAAGGCTCTAATGAAGTCTGTAGGAATTCCAGAACATCGTACTATCAAGATTGACTGCTTGATATCTTCTACTAAGATGTCCCATGAAACTGATCGTCTTAGGTTGGGATACGTGTGTTATGTGGCAGAGGGGTTACGTTGTTGTTTAGCGGGGCAGGAGAACCTTAGGACCTTTTTGAGTTCTTTGGTTGAAGATAATCCTAGTGTTCAGCCTAAGGATTTTTCCCAGCCTACGGATTTATACAGCGTTGCTCAAGTGGCGCATTTGGTTGGAAAGGCTGATGGTTGTATACGCCAGTTGTTTGAAGATGTACGCGATAGGATAGATTCTTGTAAGCGTCATAATCAACGGTTGTCAATGCCCAGGTCCGCTGCTGCTGCTGCTGCTGCTACTTCTGCTGCAAGTAGAGTTGCCCATGCAACCGATCTTTATTTCGAGCTTAAGGCTCTTGACCGGTTGGAGAGGGCTTTGGACAAACCGCTTTTGGAGATTTTACAGGAGTCCATGCCAGAGGTGGTGCTTGCGGCTTCTTCTGGGACTTCTCCCAGAGCTTCAGCTCGAGTGGCTGAAGCTGCGGCAAATGCTCAAGCCTTGTTGTCCCCTCGAGATGGGCTGCGTGTTGGCCTTTCTCCCCAAAGGGTTAGTCGTGAAGAGGTGTGCCGTGTTGCAACTTCGAAAAGGGCTGAACAGTATATTTTTTGTGCTTTTGTTTGCTTTTTGGGGGTAAAAGAACAGGTTGGTTTTAGTCATGTTCAGTTGCGCGACAAACGGTTAACCGATGGTGTCTTTAATTTGATGGCCAATGGCTTGGATGCTTTTTTAGGATGGGCTGAATCTTATGAGAGTGGAGCCTCATCCAGTTCGACGACTCCAAGAGAGTTGACGCCTTTTGCGTTAGGTCCCCGAGCAACGGCTGCTATAGAGGCTGCTCAGAAACGTGCCCTCCAGCCTTCGCCTCTTGCTGCTGCAACAGGCACGGTATCTGTTGACGGAGATGCAACAACCCCACCTTCTTCCCCTGTTTTAGGCGATTGGCGTGTAGCCCGTACAGCCGAGGATTCTGCTGCTGCCGAAAAGCGTCAGCTTCGAGAACAGCTCGAAGCGCTTCGTGAAAGTGCTAGATTTGTTGCTGGCCCTTCTTCGCCCTATGCATCTCGTAGACTATCCTCTGGTTTCGCTTCTCCGTCCGATGGGACTCCAGATCGTGGAACGCCACGGTCTTTGGGGTCTGTTTTTGAAAGTCCGGCTTCTGCCGCGTCTGAAGATGGATGTAAAAGCTCTGGTTTGGTTCGTCGGCCTTCTTTGGTTTATCAGTCTTTTCACGCACTCCAATTGCGTAGAGCAGAAGCGCAAGCTACTCGGGGTTCTAAAGAAGTTTCAGCCGCAAGGGATAGAAGGGCTGCTGATGGCACTCAGGACCCAACTAGATATTCCCTGGAACCGCTGGATGGCTCTTCGGACGAGCGTATTAAAAGCCTCCAGGCCGCTGCAGAGGCGAGGCGCTTGACCGATGAGTCTCGTCTTTCGATTGACAGCGACGAGGGCGAGTGGACTGCTCCAGCCAGCCCAGGTATTACATTTCGGAGACGAAGTGTATCGGATGGCGATCCCCGACGATCCGCAGGGACATCTCCCAGAGGTTCTGAGAGCTCTGCTCGAGTACGCAGTCTTTCTCGGGAAGAGATGATTCGAATTGTCAGAGACTCTGTGGCCCGTCATAGGCAAGAACAACCCGCTGATTCTGCACGAAGTGCAGTGGATAGCCTTCGTGGAGAACCACGGGAAGCGGTTGTTATGGAGATGGCAGAACGATATTTGTCGGCGTCTCTTGCGGGTCGAGAGCTTCCCCAGACCTACGAGAATCTTTATTATACTCATGCTGCTGCTCGGGTTCTTACAGAGGATCGTAGACGAATACGATCCAGCGACCCTGAACAAACCCGGTCTAGCGGTGCCTCTTCTGCTCGCCCAAGCTCGAGTCAAAGTGCAGCGGCTGCAACCCGAGGTGTTGCGATGGCTGCGGCGGCACGCCATCATATTGGCCATCGTCTTGCGCCACCGCCTGCTGTTCGAGAACGAGATGGTTGGAATTCTTCGACCCGGTTAGGAAGTCAAATGGCTCAAAAATTGGACCGGCTTCATGTCAGGAGGAATGGTGTTGATTCACCCCCTTCTGATTCTAGACCTGGAGGTAGATCTAAACGGTAAGGACCCAGAACTCTACTAAAAATTAACCTGAACCCGCCCCGTCCCGTCCCATAAGGCATAGCCTGGGTTGTTTTTGGATTCATGGTTCAGGGTCAGGCTAACCAGAACCCGGCGGTTTAAATCGAGGCTGACGCTGTTGTTCCAGGTTTGGGTAAGGGTGATGGCTTCGGGGCGGTTTTCAGTCAGAAGGCTGTATTTCGAGTTGAGTAGTAGGGCGCCAAATAGGCGTAAATCTACTTCGATTTCGGGTTTTTGAGACCTAAAATCGAGGCTGTTTTCGGTGTTGAGGCTTTCGCTATAGGCCAGCCGAACCGCAGAGCCGCCTCCCAATTCGATGCGGTCTGAAACCGTTAGGGTGTTTTTTAGTAGGCTGTTGGCGCTGGGTTCGGTTACGATGGTTTTTTCAGACTCTGCGCCCAAGCCGAAGAGCATGAAGCCCCATTGGTGGGTCAGCTCGCTTTTCAAATGATCGGCTTGGCTGTGGGTTAGGGTGTAGGTGGCGTTTTGGGTGCTGGCCAGGGCCCAGTCCCATTTTTGTTCGGTTTCGTATTGCACTTGAATTCGGGTTTGTGGGGTTAACGAGGTCTGGGCTTTGGCGATGTAGGTGGTGGTTTTTTGGGTGGCTTCCGAAAACGTCGCCAGGGGAAAATAGGCCAGCTGAAGCCGATCCTGGTTCTGAAGCCGGGCCGAAAAGGCCGTGGTTGCCCAAGCGCCAAATCCCGAGGTTAAATCCCATTGCTGTTCGGTGTTGTTATAGGCAAATTGACCCGAACTTTTGATTTTTTCTTGCTTGGCCTTCAGGTTGTATTTTAATCGAAGGGTTTTAAGGGGGTCTAGCGATGTTCGAACCTGATAATCCCATTTTTCGGTATCCGTGGCTTGATTGTTGTAGCTTTCGTTCAAACTTTCCAAATTCAAACTGCCATCCACCGTCAATCCCCCAATGGGGCGATATTGGGTGTTGGCGTTGATCACGGTAATGGGCAGGACATTCGATTGCCGCCGAGACTCGATAAAGCCATCCAGATCCAAGGCCGTACTTTTCCAGCGGCTGGACAGTTTGGCCCCCGCTTCTTTGGCCGAGACATGGGCCAGGGTTTCTTGGTTTTTAAACCGACCCTCCATACTGACGGTGTTTTGATCGCCCAAAGGCAAACTATAGCCACTTTCGATTTGGGCAAAGGTATAGCTGTCTTGGGGGCTAATGCCCTGCCTTTGCTCGAGACTGGTGTTGGCCAACCATTGTCCAGGACCGATGGGGTGGGTCAGGGCCAGGGTTTCGGTAGATCTTGTGTAAAAGGTGCTGTTGCCCGTACTGGGAAGTTCAATATGGTCAAAAACCCGCACCGCGCTTTTGAGCTGTCCCTGCCACAGGGGGAAAGATACCCCTGCCAAAGATTCCGTTTCCCGTTGTGGGGTGCCGCCCAGGGTTTGGGATTGGGCGAAGCTTTTCAGCGAGAGTTGAACCGGTCCTGCTGTAGCGTCGCTTTCGATTCCCAAGTGGGTGTCGCCTGGACTAAATTGCCCGGCCGAAATGGGTCGAAAGGTTGTGCCATAACTTTTCCCGAAAACGAATAGTCGCACTGTATCGCCGGTGTAGCCCAATTTGATGGATCCGGCTTGCCCGTCTTCAACCACATTGGTGCTGGTGGTATCGGGTAAATAATGGGTTAGGCCGACTTCGCCTTCCGCTGTCCATCGCTCCCAGCTGTGTTTGTGGTGCACAATCAGTACATCGTTTTGGGCATAGGCTTGGGTATCGGGTTGCGAGGCCCGTTTCTGCAAATAGGTGATGCTGCTGTTGATCGATGGTGAAAACGAATAGCCATAGCCAAGCCCGATTACCTGGTCTTTGTACAAGGCGTTTTCGCTGTCATAGGTTAAGGTGATTTCGTCTTCGGGAATCAAAATCCGTTTTAAAAATTTAATGCGACCAGTGGTGAAGTCGATTTCATAGTCCACGTCTTTTTGCTGCAAAACCCGGTTTAAATAGATTTTTTGAGAGTTGGGTACAACGGGTTTAAATTTAACTTCGTAGGGTCCTTGGCTGTTGTTACCATACTGCACTTCTTTTTTACCTTGTCCCCGGGGGTTGGACAAAATCAGCTTGGCATTATGATCCCCCAGCTTCAGTTTGGCTTGAATCCCGTCGATTTGTTCTTGATAGGGCATCAGATCCAGTCGGCTAAAATCGGCTAAAAATTCCCCAAAAATCACATGGGCAAACTGGTTTTCAAGCTCAATTCGGGTTTTGTTTTCCTCTTTGCTGGCCACCGATGATTGGTTAATTTCCACATTCACACTGGTGCCAAGGGCTTGCCCAATAGCCAGAAATTTCAGGGTTTCGGACCGGGTTAAGCCATTGCTAAATCCATCTGGGGCCTGGCCACTGCTTTTTTTGCCCTGAAATTCCACGGTTTTGTAGCCTGAAAAGGTCATGTTGGCCGACACAATTTTTTGGATGTAGGCAATGGGGTTGAGGGGTTCTGGCTCTGCCGTCCAATAGTCTTCTGCGTTGGGTAGGTTGGGTCGAGGGACCAACCCCAGTGTTTCCCAGCGATTGTCTAGATCATAGCCATAAATAGCGTTTTTTTTTTGAGCAAATAAAGGGGAAAGGGGTTCTGGGGCCAAGGCAGCCGAAACGGTTGGCGGGGTGGGGTTGTCTGCGGCCATTTCCAGAGGACTTTCTTCGATGTGTACTTGTTGGGACGCGTTTAAATGTTCATTAACGTGGTGGAGTTGGTGCTTGAGTTCCAAAATTCTGGGCAATACCTCGGCTTCGTTGGCCGTGGTCATTTGGGCTTCGAGGCTTTGAATGCTATAGACCAATTGTTTTTTCTGCCCTTCGAAGTTTTGGGCGATCAGGGCTGTTCCCCAAAAAAATATGCAGAGCACACCAATCAAAAGCCCCTTTTTTGAAACTTTCATTGATTGATCAACTTGAGGACTTTGTTGTTTAAAGAATCGGTGACAAACAAGACCGATCCCCACCCAAACAAATCGCTGGGTTCTCCGGGAATGGCAACGGTTTGTAAATAGTCGCCCGAGGTTTGAAACTGCAGCAGGGCCCGTCCTGGTTTGTCGGCCACCCATAGGGTGCCATCGGTATTCAAAAACAGGGCTTGGGGGCCAACCAAATTTTGAGCCTCTGGGGCAGTCGAGAAGGCTTTTTGAAAAACCCCATAGGGCGTGTAACATTTCAGCTTGGTGTCGGATTCATCGGCCACCACAATCGATTGATCGGGCAAAACCACCACATCTTTTGGGAAATACAGCCTTTCCTTTTCCGATCCCCATTGCCCAAACTCGAATAAAAAGACCCCCGTACTGTCAAAAACCTGAACCCTGTGGTTGCCCGTGTCGCAGCTATAGCGTCGCCCATAGGCATCGAGGGTAATCCCCTGAGGATGGTCATAGTCCCCTGCCGAAATCCCCAATTGACCGGAACTTTTAAGGTACACCCCTTCGTAGGTATAGGTGATGATTCGGTTGTTGTGGGTATCGGTTACCAACAACTGGCGGTTCAACAAAGCCAAGCCCGTGGGATGGTCCAGATTAAACAATCGATCGGGCAATCGTTGAAACTGATCAATCACCCGCAGGTCTTGGTCCAGGCGCAAAATACGGTTATTGCCAGAGTCGGCCACGTACAAATAGAAGCTGTCCCCTGTAATACCACTGGGCGCATTGAGACTGGTTTGTGTGGTGCCATACCGCCCCGTCTCTTGGGCGATTCGCCAGGTTGCCTGAATGGGAAGTGCCAATAGCAGCAATGCCAGTGTCAGTTTGAGTTTCACAGTTGTATCCCCACCATCAATCGGGATCCATCTTGATACCGCACCGCACTGCTGCCCACATAGGCATAGTCGATGCTAAAGCCTTGCCAAGTTAACCCCAAGCCCCCGGTTAAATGGGTGGCCCCAGCGCCTGCACGAAACACGATCATGTTGGCGAAGGTATAGTCGGCGGCAATGCTTCCTGTAATGCCCCGAAGGTTCGAAAGTGCCATGTCCCATTGCGTGTAGACCGTAAAATCGCCAAGTTGTTGGGCCAGCCCCACAACAGCGATGCGTTCGAATGTTTCAGCCGTACCTGTTTCCCAGTGGGTATAGGACAAGGCGTTTTTTAAATGGGCTCCCAAGGTTGTTTCCGAAGCCAGTTGATATTGAATGCCAGGGGTTAGTCCCAACCCATAGCTTCGGCCCTGCTCGACGTTGGTCATGGATTTGATAAACCCAATGCCAGAAAGTCCCACACTGCACTGGGCATTCACGGCATAGGCCACACTTCCCACCACAGCATGGGCGCCATAGGTGGACCAGGCGTTGGGTGCGATGTCTGTATTCAACGAGGCATTTTCGGTTGGGGTTAAAGGAATGTCGGTCACCTGCAGCTCCATCCAGGTCAGGCCAAGGGTCCAGTCTTTACCAATAGGCAGAACGCCATTTAAAGCAAATAGCCCGATGCCATCTCCCAATCCGTTTTGCATGGATTGCACGGTGGTTTTTGAAATACCCTGCAAGCCAGCGGGATTGTAAAGGCCAGCAGAGGGGTTTTGGGGTTTTGCCGTTACCGCCTCATGCAGGCCCAATGCCCCGGCAAAATAGCCAAGTCCCATCAAATCGAGATCGTGAACCGAGGCTGAAAGCGCAGTAACAGCTGTGCTCCACAGCAGGCAAAAACAAAGGGATAAAGCCCATTTTATGCGGTTTTTTTGGATTAAAAGGTTCACTCAAATTCCATTTTGTGTGTGTGAAGTAAGGACAGAGGGCTGATGAAGAATCAGCTGGAGGATCGTATCATTTTAAGTAACTGTCTGTAAATAGATATTCATTTTATAAAAACATAACGTCGTATTGCTATAGCGAGGTGTTTAAAGAAAAAATGGCCTCTAGCCCCAAATGATCCGAGGCTGTTTGGAAGGTATCGATGCGATGTTTTTGTATAAGGCTCAGGTGTTGGGGGTTGTAGAGAATTTGGCAGAGGGCGCGGTTGGGTGAATTGCTTGGAAAATCCAAAAACTCAGGGGTTGGGGGAAACGTTTTTTGGAGCCCCTTTTCAGTTAAAATAGCGAGTGTTTCGTCGTTGAAATAGTCAATATCGGGTTCGTCAGGGTATGTTTGGGCCTGGGTGGGTTCGACGGCATTGAAGTCGCCGGCCAACAAGTCGCAGGGGTCTAGTTTTGGGGTCAAAGCCTGTGCTTGGGCCACTCGGGTGGGTTTATCAAACGCTTCTAAATGAACATTCCCAAGAATCAGGGTTTTGTTCCTGATCTGAATCTCTAGTTTTTGAAAAACCCGATTCAGGTAAAAATGGTTGTACCAAAAGGGACGATTGATGGGCTTTTGCAAAACAACATGGGTTTGGTTGGTGATGGGAAATTTGGACAACACAATCTGCCCACCCCAGGTTGGCCCAAAGTGTCGCCAAATTTTGACTGTTAAAGGATAGGGCACCCAAAGCCGATTCCAGGTGGTTACAAAGGCCATATAGGGATACTTTAGCCGACGCTGAAGTTCGTGGTGTTGGGCTATAAATCCCGATCGTTTTGCCGAAAAATCCACTTCTTGCAAACACACGATGTCGGGGTCTTCGGTCTGAATGGTTTGAATCATTTGGGATAAATTTTGATTGAGCGTGGTGTTTGAAACAGGTTCAATCAGCCCCGAAAGTCCGGCGCAAAATCCCAAATTCAGGTTCAAAATAGAGAAGAAATCGGGTGGCTCTGTTTTGGCTGGTGTTTCTGGCAGCTGGACAATGCCCGACGTGGGTCGATACCCAAAGGGCAAGGCCATTAACACGATCAGGCATAGAAGTCCCAAAACCATGGCCATTTCCATCCTCATAAATTACCACAATTCCTGTATACTATAGAATCATCATTCCATATTACGAGGGAGACATTTATGCAATTGCGTTCTGCAAATCCGGCGCTCAAAGACGATGCGTTTTTAGAAAGAACCTCTGGCGAGGCCATGACGGTTCAAGGTTCTATTAATAAGACTTTTATTTTGCTGTTGGTTGTCATTGCTGCGGCTTCTTTTACCTGGAGCAAATTTTTGGCTGGTGGGGTTGCCAGTGTTAGCGTTTGGTTGTTGTTGGGCGTTATCGGTGGCTTTATTGCCGCCTTGGTGACCATCTTTAAAAAAGACATGGCTCCCATTACAGCTCCGATTTATGCTTTGTTTGAAGGGTTGTTCTTGGGTGCTGTTTCTTCCATGTTGGAAATGCAATACCCGGGGTTGGTCATTCAAGCAGTTGGCCTGACGTTTGGGACGGCCTTGTGTATGTTGGGTGCCTACCGCTCTGGCCTGATTCAGGTCAATGAAAAGTTTAAGCTGGGTTTATTGGCGGCAACAGGCGGGATTGCCTTGGTCTATTTGGTTGGATTTGTGTTGCAGTTTTTTGGGATGCCCTTGCCCTTGTTTGGCAACGGCATTATTGGCATTGGATTTAGCGTATTTGTGGTCGTGATTGCCGCGTTGAATTTGGTGATGGATTTTGATCTGATCGAAACCGGTGCTGCCAACGGTGCCCCCAAATATATGGAATGGTACGGGGCCTTTGCCCTGATGGTGACCTTGATCTGGCTCTACATCGAAATTTTGCGTCTGTTGACCAAATTACGCAGTAGCAGGGACTAGTCCGCTTCTTATATCTTGCGTCATTATTTTAGAAATGATATAGATAGTCGTCATGGATATCTATGTCTGGGTCCTGGATTTTTGTAGTCTTCTGATTTTGGGCTATTTGTTTTGGACCGATTTGCGGGACTATCGTTTGCCCTATGTCCCGCAGGTCGGTCTTTTGTTGTTTTTGGGGGCTTCGCAATGGGTCAAGGGGCTTCCTTTTTATCCGTTAAGTATGGCTGTTGCAGCTTTTGGCATGACGGCTATTTTGCTTCTGGGGCAGTGGATTTTGAAAAAACCAGCCATGGGGTGGGGGGATGTCAGTTTGGCCACTGTTCTGGCCCTGACCTTGGATTGGATGTCCTTGGGCATCATGCTGGAGTTGTCTTTTGTGCTTGGGGCTGTGGTTGGCGTTGGGCTTTGGGCTACGAAGCGGCTGCCCGAGCACGGCGCGCTTCCTTTTGGGCCTTTTTTGATGGTGGCTTATGGCCTAACCCGACTGTGGTTTGTGGTCTATGGCGGCTTCTAGTTCCAAAACTGGATATATTTTGTTGGAATGGATTGTGGTTTTAGCGCTTTTTGGTGTTTTGTGGATGGTTATGTTCAGTTCGGGCACAAACGCTTCTCAAACACCCTCGTCTGCGTTGCTGGCCTTTGGGCTTTTGCATCACGCCAAGCAAGTGGCAACCACCACCGATACGGATGCGGAGGTTTCGGTTCAAAACAATGTCTTAACCCTCAGCTGCGGTGGAACCGCTATTGTGGTGCCGTCTACCGACACTGGTGTTTTCAAGATCAATGGTCAGGGGAAATTGGGGTATAAAGCGCTGCGTACGGCCAAATTTGCCGGCACCCTCTTTAAAAACGATCGGTCGTTGCTTTCCGAAGATGTTGGCGATGGTCATTTGCGGCTCAAAACCTATGTTGGCCCCTAGAAACGGGTTTTTGCTATTGGAATGGCTGGTGTCGCTTGTCCTGCTCAGTGCTGCCATAGCCCTTACGGTGATGGTTGTGGCCACCTCCAATGCGGTTTTACACAAGACAGCCGCCCAGCAAAAAGACATCGAAACAGCACATGCTGTGGTTTTGGGTGTCGTTTCACCATCACCCGGAATGGTCGTGTCCACTTCGTTTTTGGGTTCTCGGCCAATCATAAGGGTGACATTTAATAAACGTCACTTAGAATGGGTAAGGTGATGAAAATGCCAGTCCTAAAAAATGGGTATATGCTCTTGGAAATCTTGGTGGTCTTGGTCCTGACTGCTGTGGTGCTGCCCCTCTGTCTTACAGCCTTTATTCAAGTGGTAACAACCGTTCGAAAATCCCAGCTATCTTGGGTTCAATTGATCGAAAAAAATGATTGTTTGGAAGACCTGCATGCCGACTCCTTGCAACCCATTTCGGTTCAGTATCGGGTGATGGAAAATAGGTTAAAGCGCTATAAAAATAATGCCCTTAATTTCGACTATCCCCAACTGGAATCGGTGGTGGCGATTACAGCTTCGACACAAATGGATTCGGTTCTGTTTAAGGTGACGTTTAAACATTCTGGGGAGATGATCGTTGCGTCACCGTCACAGCCCTAATGGCTTCTTTTTGATTGGGGTGATGGTTTTTGTGGCGGCTCTGTCGATTCAGTCGATGGTTTTGGTCTTTTTGGCCAAACGAGGTACCCAAATTGTGTCTCTCCATTATTGGGCCTGTAAGGTTCAATTATTGGCCATTTCTGGTTTAAAGGTGGCCCCCGATGTTTGGGAATCCATACCCACGGCCAATGGCATGGTTACCAAGCCTTGGCTTTATGCAAACGATGGGGCTGGGCTTGTTTTGCCGGGGTTTGAGGGTCGTGTGGTGTTGTATAAACAAGGAAATGTGGTTTATGCCCATGCCCAAAGTGGGGTAGCGACTCAGGTTTGGAAGGGGGTGTATGGAGGGGGCCAAGAACCGGTTTTGCAAACCTTTTCCCGCTTTTAGGCCCATGTGTTATGCTGGGCCTATGCAATACAGGACCCTCTTTTTTTCGGCCTATGTTTGGTTTTTGATCGTGTTTGTGTTTGTGTGTCACTCCCTCATCATGGTGCCGTTACGGCTTATTATTAAAGATCATGCGGCGCTGGACTATGCCCTTGCCAAATGGTTTTTGAAAATGATGCTGCGGTTTTCGGGTCTTCGCTACAGTCTTAAGGGGTTGGAGCATATTCCGAAAGAAGCGCCCTTTATTTTGGTGTGTAATCACCAAAGCTTGTTGGACATTGCAGTGTTGATGGTGGGGCTTCCGATTCGGTTTTTCTTTTTTGCCAAGCAAGAATTGCGTAAAGTACCGTTGTTGGGGGCCAATATGGCCCATGAAGGGCATTTTTTTGTGGATCGTAGCAATCCGCATAAGGCCTCCGAGCAGTTGGCGGCTGTTAAAGCGGCCTTGGTTGGGGGTGGGGTGGTTTTGGTTTTTCCAGAAGGTACTCGGTCTTTTACCGAAGAATTGGGGGAATTTAAGCGGGGTGCTTTTGTGTTAGCGGCTCAAACAGGGTTGCCTGTCATTCCGATTTACTTGAATGGGACAAATCGGGTCCTTCGTAAAAAAAGTCTGGTTATTCATCGGGGGTCTGTATCCGTCAGTATTGGCGAGCCTATTCCCTATACCAAGGCCACCCAAAAAAGCGAAGAAAAGCCCCTTACCATCGCCCTGGCCGAACAGTGCCGGGAAGCCATTTTAAAACTGAAAGCTGCAGGCTAGCGCTTTTTTAGTTTTTTGGTCCATAGCAAGGATAGATCTTGCTCCATACGGCCCTGTTCTTGTTCCAGGGCTGCAAAAAAATGCTGGTTAAACCCATCCATAATTTGGGCTGCGTCTTTGACCAGGCGTTTGCCGCTGGGCGTTAGCTTGACGGTTTTTGCTCTTGTGTCTGTAGGGTGAGTCCCAATTTTGACACATTTTTTTTGGGCGAGGGTTCGAATCACCTGCGACAGGACCATGTCGCTGCAATGGGCCACTTCTGCCAGCGTTTTTTGGGTGATCGAGGTTTGGGGATTATCCAACTCGGATAGCGTGGAAAGTACGACATATTGCACGAAGGTCAGCTCGACCTTTTTAAGGGCCCTGCCGATGTCTTTTTTCCATAAATTGGCCAACTGCCAAATTAAAAATCCAAACCGAGATGCCTTTAACACGGGGGTCCCTTTTTTTATTAAGTTCGTTTAAATCGAAATAAAAATAAAAGCTAACAATCTAAGTATTGACCGATAATAGTAAATGCCTTTATTTTAATTGTTATTATTATCTATATATATACCATTTTTTGAAGGAAATTAAACCTTTATGTTTCAAAAAAAGTTTCTGAGTTGCTCTGTGCCGGCTTTGCCTGTGGTAGTTAAACCTGTGTTAACGATGACCAAGCCCATTCTGTTTAGTGTTGAGGTCGGCAGTGTTGTGGTTGCAACAGACGGTTTTTACATTAAAACAAGTGGTGCAAAAATGGATTTTGTTCGGCGTGTTAATGATAGACCCTTGGGAATGGCTTCTGTTTCGGATGGGGTTGTTCTTATTTCTGCTAAAGGAGCAAGCTGTTATAAGTTTCAAGACAATGGATTGCGGTACAAAGGAGCTTTGGGTGTAATTTCGAATCCGACTGCGATTGCATCTCATGGGGATTTTTTTTGTTTGGGAAGTCGTGACGAAGTTGTGCTTTACCAATTAAACAATTGTTCGGCTGCTGAACAAAATCGTATTCCAGTTTCTTTGGGGGGGATTCAATTTTTGGCCATGCCGGACGAAAACACAGTGGTTGGAATTGTTCGTAAAGACGATTCCTCATATTCGTTGTTTGTTGCAAAGGAGCGTCGTGTTCAAGAAACGCCGATTGGTTTGTTTTTGGGTGAAAGTCCGACTTGCTTGGCTGTTTCTTTGGAAAAAAATGAAATTTCAGTAGGGATAGGGGAGTCCGTACTCCAGTACAAATTGGACAATCTGAACTTAACCGGATCCATTACTGTTAAAGCTGCCTCTGGGCTTGTTTACGAGCGAAAGGGGCTTTTGATCGCAGACGAATTTGGCGTGTATTGTTTTGAAACGCGAGAAAGGTTGTCTAATGAACCTTCGAAATTGCATCTGTCTGATAATGGGGTTATTTTAATTTCCAATCAAAATAGTCTTTTTTTATACCCTCAAAGCTAGTTCAAAGTAATCGTTTATTGAAATAGTCTTGATTACAAGCCGCACACCCATGTGGCTTTTTATGCTTGTCTCATTTATATTTTGATGATAATTATTATTAATATTAAATAAAAAATGACTATCAATATAAATGCATAAACTGATTTCGACTTCTGTGGATGCTCTGGCAACGACGAGTTCTTTGCCCTGTATGGGCTATCTTCGCAACACTGTAGCTCGTGTGGCGACCATAGCTCGGCAATTAAAGGCTGTTGGATTTCATGAAGATTCTAAAACCGAGGCCAGACGGTTATTCCAAGAAAAGGGGCCCGAAATTGAATCTGCTGTCCAATTGCTTCATGATTCACTGCCTCGGTTCACCGAAGCTTGGAATTCAGTTCAGCTTATATTTCGAAATGCAGATCGCTTTTTTTTGGAGCCCGGTTTTGAAAGAACTTTGACGCTAAGGCTTAAAATAGCGACTCACTTTCCAAAGAACTTTGATATTAATCCCGATTTATTAAGGCAGCTTGAAAAATGTGTGGTGGGCTTTAAGGGCCAGGTTACCGATGAACTGCCACTTGTTTGTGAGCGACCAGAATATCTGGTTGAAATGGTTACCCTCCTGACTTGGGCGATTTTGCCGGATCTTTCTCTTGCCCCTTCTCAAAGAAAGGAGCTGGTGGAGTGGCTTGCCTGTAATTTGAAATTTCAAAAAATGAAGCATGCTTGCGGTTCGGGATTGCTGGAAAATAGTACTCGGAATCGCAGAATGGTGTCTGATTTAAAAGTGAAGCTTAGTGAACAAACGGCAAAATGTACTTCAATTTTGAAAACGCTGGAAGCACGTTTGAAACACGTTGGGTTTGGGCTTAATGCATTAAACTTAGAGGTTTTAGATACAAGTTTGAAGTCTGAAGATCCAATAGATATCCGCAGCCAACTATGTGGTGCAGTCCTTGCTTTTTTTAGGGCATTTTTTCACAAATTTCCAGATACGTCGTTTGATGACTACCGATTGGATTTTCGAGTCCGCCAAGAGGCTTGGCTTGGGAATTTGGCAGGGGTTTTGGCGGGTCATTCTGGCTGTGATATGGCCCTGTATGGGCTTCCGGCCCGCGAATTTTCTAGGGTCGATTTACATGCCTTAATGGATTTTGTTGCGGGTTGCGGTCGGGTTTTGTCTTTTTCTGGGTTTTGTTCAGACTCCGTTGTTCTTTCTAAGCAACAACTGACAAAAATACAGCAACATATTAATGAACTTGAAAAAACTTGGGGATCGTTTTTTAGGGCAATTGGAGACTGGATTCATAATGTTGAAATGCCCTTTGGTGGGTTTTCGAAACGAACAATGGACATTCAAAATGACTTAATTGCGCTGATGGCCTACATGGCCAATCACCATACCTTGTTTCAGGTTCCCGTAATGATAGGGGTCTTAGACGTTACACAATCGAATCGATCATATGTTGTTTTGGCTTTTTCTGGAGGGCCTCAAAAAAGTATTGATCTTCAAAATTTGTTAGTGGAAACAGGTGTTTGTCGACTTTTGGAAGAAGTGTATCGATGTCAGATTGTTTTTGCGCCCCCAGTCACAAATAACGATCATTTTCAGGTGTTTCCTTCGCTTCGGGTGGGTCAAAAGAAAGATCCTGTAACGGTTGAAGAGCACAATGGCCTGGTGTGTGCGATGGATAAATTGTGGGCTCAATTGGCGATGATGAATGCTGAAGAACCGTGCCGAGTTAACGGGGTTATTGAGAGTTGGTATTCCCTTCAGCCTGGGAAAGCTCAGACGACTGCCCAGGCCAAGCCCCGCAGGCGTCTCGATCAGGTTGGGCAGTCACCAACCATGCCAGATTCCCCGGTTACGGTGGTTCAGCCAGCCCAATCGCCGAGTGCGGTGCAAGCCGGTTCTTCCTCCCCAGTTTTGGTGCTGGCACAGTCTCCCTATCCGATGGGTCCCCAGAGAACTCGTGGCTCTTTTACTGGTGTGAACTCCTTTTCCCCGGTTATTTGGCGCCGCTCTGAAGAATCAAAAAAAACGGTTGTTCAGAATGCTTTCGATCATGAGAATTTTTATAGTCCCACTCATCCAGTTTGTCTTTCGGTTCTTACTAAGGCTAGGGCTAACATGCGCCGCCTTACGGAAGATGGAGACCGAGTACTTCATTCTGCGGCAGATAACTGCCCTGGGTGTAAACTTAATTCTATGCGTATCGCAGCCCGTGTTCGGCAAGAAGCTGTTTCAGAATCTCCGTCAGTTTTGGTTCAAGTGCCTGTTACGCCGCCAAGGGCGGCTAGGGCTTTCCCGGTTTCACTCTCTACGCCGCCAGATGCCTTAAGTCCGCCAACTGATGTTCCGCCACCCCGCCCCTTTGGACCCTATAGTAGAAGGCTAGATGTTGGACATAACGCTTTCGTTCGATCTGCAGCCCAACTACGCGACAATGCGAGTCGTGAGGAGCCAAGGTTTGATCGATATTCTAGGCTTGATTCAGCCATTAAGGCTTTTCATACCCAAGCTACATCGATACGTGCAAAGTCCCTAACCTCTGATAAATTAAGGGATTTTGCAGAAGCCGTTGCCAGGCTTTTAAGCGAGCTAAATTCCATCGCCGATTTGGATTATAAGGGTGATAGGCGTTGTTGTGTTTGTGCAGACGCTGTTCTTGACTGCTTCGAAGATATTCAGCTTGCAAATTGTTCTGATATTGAGGATGTTTTATTTACTCATCTGAATAGAAAGTTGGATGATGTGGGGCATCAAAAATTCGGTGCTTACATTAAGGACCTCCTTACTCCTTTAACTCGAGTCCTAAATGAGCTAGGAACAAAGGACGTTTTAGCGGAACTTCAAGCGTCTTTTGGCGATGCTGATGCTGAATTGGCATTGTATGAACAGCTTAATGCTAGAAAAATGGCCGATTTAGCTCGAGAAAGAGAGACCGTTTTTGAGCGTATCAAGGCGAAATCTTCGCCTGAAGATTTTGAAGCTCTTGCAGCAGTGTTTTCTGAAGCGGACTTTTGGAATTTCGATTTTGAAGAGGTTCTTCGTAGGGCGAGTGGCCTCTGTTTGCCAAGCGTTGTTGACGAGTTGTATGGGTTGTTTTTGCGTTTATCAGAATTGAATAGGGCATTGGGAGTTCAAAGCACTCTCTAAGCGAATTGTCGCGAGGCCTCTCTTGGGTTAGAATAAGGCCTTCGTTGACCTTACTCTTTTTTAGAAAAGGATGCGTATGACAATTATTGACCAAACCCTCTCTGCCTTACCCAAAGATTCCCTCTTAACCCAATTTGCCACCCTCTATTTAAATGCCATCGCACCACGGTGGATTAAAGACTATGATGCGAAATCGTTGTCTGATTTTGTTCAAGAGCGGTTTTCTTTTTTTAAAACGGCCTTGGCCAAAGGGCGGGATTTTAGGGTTGTGCCTTTGCCCGGAGACAATCCTTTCGAAAAACGATTTGTATTCGAATTTGTTTGTCCCGATGCCATGTTTTTGCTGGCGACTTTCGAAGAACTTTTTGCCGAAAACAATCTTAAAATTCTACGGCGTTTGCATCCCATTATGGGGGTTGTTGAAGATAAAAAAGGCGTTTCTGCGATCGAAGCCCCTCAGGAAGGCGGCCGTTTGGTTTCGGTGACCTACATCGAATTTGAAGGCTTGGAAGACGAAGCCCATCTGGATGCCCTCGTTGCCCGAATTGGGATTCATTTGAATGCCATTCAAAAGGCCTTCCAAGACAAACCGGCGATTTTAAAGCAAATCGAGGTTCTTAAACAGCAGATTTCTGCAAACAAAACCCTCAAATTGGCCGAACCCAAAGAAGAATGGGAAAACCTCTTGGATTGGCTCAAAGATTATAATTTTTCGTTTTATGGCTATGGAGCTTTTTCGCATACCGGTAAGTCTGTTGGGTTTGATGCCAAATCTGGCTTGGGTATTTTGGCCAAGGACTATCTGAAAACCGATCCATTTGAATTGGAAAAAAACCTTTTGGCCCATACCCAGAAAGCCCATGTGCCCACGAGTCCCTTTGTGTTTGATACGATTCAGGTTAAAAGTCCAATTCAACGTTTCGAAAACTTAATGAGGCTTAGTTTGACGGTTACGGAAGGCAAAACCACCGTAACCCATGTGTTTTTGGGGCTGCTTAAACGGACTTCGTTGTTGGTTAAAAACATCGAAACTCCGCTGATTCACTTAAAAATGGCGGCTATTTTTAAAGCCAAACAAATGTTGCCTGGCAGCTACGACTATAATTCTGTTATTAAGCTGTTTACCACCATTCCCAAGTTCGAATCCTTCCGAACCTCTGCTTCGGAATTGTTGGAAATGGTCGAAGATTTACTGTCCATTACCAACCCCAACGAGGTCTATTGTTTTACCCGTACCCATCAGTCCGGCATGTTCCCCTTGATGGTGGTGATTCCCAATTCGCTGTTTACCGTTGAAACCATTCAAAAAATCAAAACCTTTTTGCTAGAAACCATTCCCCATAAATCCGTGGAAATGATCGAAATGAATGGCGAAGAACAAGGTCGTTTGCAGTTCTATTTCGAATTGTCGGGCGATGCTTCGACGCTGGCCATTGATCACATTGAAAACGAGGTTCGAGAGCGGGTAAAACCCTGGGACGAAAAATTGCGCGATGTGTTGTATCAGGCCTATCCGGGTACGGTTGGCAAGCAATTGTATGCCTTTTATGTTCAGGCCTTTCCCGATCACCACCGTGTTCGCAGAACCCCCCAAGAAACACTTCGCGATATTCACTTTCTAGAAAAGCTGGCCAACGAAAATCGGGTTCAATTTAATTTGCTGCCTTTTCATCAACCCCATTCCTATCTGCACGGCAAAGTTTCGACCCTGTCGATCTACAGCCGCGAAAAAATCGATTTGATTACCATCATGCCCATTTTGCAAAACTTGGGGCTGTATGTGTTCGATGAAATTACAACCCGAATTGGGGCAACGGATAACACCATTGCCTATATTCACAGTTTCCGTGTGACCGATCAAAACAAAGAAAAATTGGATGAAACAGTTCTGAAATCCCTAATTGTGGATTTGCTCACTGAAATTTTCCGCAATCGAACCAGCAATGATCCGCTTAATGCCTTGGCGATTAGTGCTCAGTTGAATTGGCGAGCCATTAATGTCTTGCAACTGTATCGCAACTTATATGTTCAGCTTCGTTCGCCTTATACCCGAGACAGAATCAATGCAACCATCTTGAAATACCCCAATGCCTCGGCACTGTTGTTTTCGTATTTCGAGCATAAATTTTCGACAATGGCCCATTTTGGGGCTCAAAAAGAGCGGTTGGAAAAGGGCTTGCCCCGTGTTAAACAGGCCTTTTTGGACAGCCTCCATGCGGTTAGCGATGTAACCGACGATTTGATTTTACAACGCTTGTTTAACTTGATTGATCATACCCTGCGGACCAATTTTTATATTCCCAAAACCAATGGCGATACGTTTATTTCCATTAAATTGGATTCTCAGCAGCTTAAGCAAATGCCCGCCCCTGCGCCATTTAGAGAAATGTTTGTGTACGATGTTGGGTTCGAAGGCACCCATTTGCGGTTCGGTAAAGTGGCCCGCGGTGGTCTTCGTTGGTCCGATCGGTTGGATGATTTTAGAACTGAAATTCTAGGCCTGGTTAAAACCCAACAAACCAAAAACGTGGTAATTGTTCCGGTTGGATCCAAAGGCGGATTTGTTCTTAAAAAATCCCCTTTAACCCGAGAAGAAGCCGGTGCAGAATCTGAAAAACAATACCGCAACTTTATTCGCGCCTTGTTGGATATTACGGATTCTGTGAACGGTAAAGGCGATGTGGTTCATCCCAGCCATGTGTTGATGTACGACGAAGCCGATCCCTATTTGGTGGTTGCTGCCGACAAAGGCACTGCCAATTTCTCTGATTTGGCCAACGATATTGCCCAAGACTATGGGTTTTGGTTGGGCGATGCGTTTGCTTCTGGCGGCTCGATTGGGTATAACCACAAAAAAGTCGGGATCACCGCGCGGGGTGCTTGGGAATGTGTGACCCTGCATTTTAGCGAATTGGGTAAGGACATTGCCAAAGAATCCATCACCGTTGCTGGGATTGGGGATATGTCTGGAGACGTGTTTGGTAATGGCATGTTGTTAAGCAACAAGCTGAAACTTCAAGCGGCCTTTAACCACGCTCATATTTTCTTGGATCCAGACCCCGACATGAAAAAAAGTTTTGATGAACGGTATCGGCTCTTCCATTTGCCCCGCTCGTCTTGGACCGATTACAACGAAAAACTCATTAGCAAAGGCGGCGGTATTTTTGACCGTAAAGCCAAGGAAATTCGTCTGTCTGAAGAAGTAAAACGCCTGTTAGAAGTCAAAGAAGATGTTTTGACGGGTGAGGATGTGATTAAAGCCATCCTGAAAATGAAAGTCGAATTGCTGTGGTTTGGTGGGATTGGAACCTATATCAAAGCCACAGCCCAAACCAACACCGAAGTTGGGGATATGGCCAACGATGCGGTTCGAATCGATGCCAAAGAATGCCGGGCTCTGGTTATTGGCGAAGGCGCCAATTTGGGGCTTACCCAGTCTGCGCGTATCGAATTCTCTCGTTTGGGTGGCAAATTAAACACCGATGCAATCGACAACTCTGCAGGTGTTAACATGTCCGACTACGAAGTTAACATCAAGATTTTGTTGCAACGGATGCTTGAAGAAAAACAACTCAAATCCATGGACGATCGCAATGCTTTCTTGGAAGCGGCAACCGACGAAGTCACCGAATTGGTGCTGTTGAACAATCAAGGTCAGCATCGCTTGTTGTCGATGGATGCTTTGCGGTCTGTGAAGCAGTTTTCGGCTTTCGCCAAGCTGATTCAATCGTTGATTGCTTCTGGCCAATTGAATGCCAAAACCGAAACCATTCCCGATGCAACCGAATTGGAGCAGTTTCATTTGCTAAAACAGCCCATTCCAAGGCCGATTTTGGCGGTGATTCAAGCTTATGTCAAAATGGCTGTTTTCAACGAATTGTCGGTTTCGACAGTGGTTCAAGATCCCGAGTTGAATGGGGTGTATGAATCTTATTTCCCCAAAACCTTCTTGAAAAAATTTGGAACCCACATGAGCAAGCACCGTCTTCGCAACGAAATTATTGCGACGGCCTTGACCAATAAAATTGTCAATCAAGCTGGAATTACCTTCTATTTCCAAGCGCAACAGCTGACGGGATGTTCCTATGCCGAAATTACACGGGCCTATTTGGTGGTGGATGCCGCGTTAAATGGCGAAGCGTTGCGCAAGTCTTTGTTAAACAGCGAGGTTCATGACGCCGATTTGTATGCAGCTTGGGTAGACTACGAAACCGTGTTAGCCCTTCTGGTCATGGAAATGCTTCAAATGCGTAAATTTGAATTGAATTTTAATCAGATCAAAAAGCTGTCTTCGGTCTTCTCACATTTGCACAAAGAAGTTTCTAAAAAAGAAGGCTCTGCGGTAAAGTCCTGGAAAAAAATGGGCTTTGATGAAGGCTTGTCCAAGACCTTGGCCTGTTTGTCTCAGTTACCAACGGCTGTGGATGTGGTCACCTTGGTCGAAGAAGACGGTCTTAGCATCGAACAAGCCTTAAAGTTGGTTTTACAACTGGATGACTTGTTTGATTTTGATTGGTTGGAAGCCAAATTGCATCAGGTTCATCCCCAAAATCAATGGGATGTGGCCCAACGGGAAGCCCTTCGCCAGCAATTGCGAAATGCGAAATTGGGCTTGGCTGGGTATTTAAAAGACACCATGGGTAAAAAAACCTTGCTGGCAGCCACGGTCAAAGAGATTCATCATGCCTTTAAAACCTCGAACCCAGAGGCCTTAAAGCGGTATTTGGATACCCTGCAGGAACTTAAGTCGGGGGCTGTGGATTTGACGGCACTTTCGGTGGCGATTTCAAGGATTCAATTTTAATTTTTATGTCTAAATCTGTTTTTATTGAAACCTATGGTTGCCAGATGAATGCCTACGACACCGAGTTGATTCGTAGCATTCTCAAAAAAGAAAATTTTACGTTTTCAGAGCAAGAAACAGAAGCGGATATTGTGATGCTGAACACCTGTTCGGTTCGGGACAATGCGAACCGCAAGGTCTACAACCGCATTCACGAAATTCGGCATGCAAGGCACGGGGCCCCTGTCATGATTGGGGTATTGGGCTGTATGGCTACCAATTTTCGCCAGGCCTTGCTGGATAATCCCAAATTGGGGATCGATTTTATTGCAGGGCCAGATAGCTACAAACAATTGCCGCATTTGATTGAAGAAGTTTCTGGAACCGGTAAAAAACAGTTTGATGTGACGCTGTCCGAATTCGAGACGTATTCCGATGTTCTGCCCACCCGTTTGGATGGGGTGAATGCCTGGATTGCGGTGATGCGTGGCTGTAATAATTTTTGCTCGTTTTGCGTAGTGCCCTTTACCCGAGGTCGGGAACGCAGTCGGGACCCAGAAAATGTGGTCGAAGAAGTTCGCAAACTGGTGGCCCAAGGGTTTTCCCAAGTGACGTTGTTGGGTCAGAATGTCAATTCGTATCGCTCTGGAGATAACGATTTTGCTGATCTGATGGCTAGGGTCAGCGATGTTCCAGGGATTCGGCGCATTCGTTTTACCTCGCCACACCCCAAAGATTTTCCTACCAAGTTTTTGAATGTCATGAAAGAACGGGACAACATTTGTAAACAGATTCATTTGCCCCTACAAGCTGGAAGTACCCGTGTGTTGGACAAAATGAACCGGACCTATACCAAAGAAGAGTTTTTGGATCTGGTGGCCCACATTCGCGATTTAATGCCTGATATTGCCTTGTCCACCGATGTGATTGTGGGTTTTCCCACCGAAACAGATGCTGAATTCGAAGACACGTTGGATGTGATGGAGCGGGTCCAATTTGATTCTGCCTTTATGTTTAAATATTCCGAACGCGAGCTCACTTTGGCGTCTCGACGTTTTCCAGACGATGTGCCCGAAGCCATTAAAACCGAGCGTATCGTTCGCTTAAACGAACTTCAAAAGCGCCACTGTTTGGCCAAAAATTCGGCGTATATTGGTAAAGAACTAGAGGTTTTAATCGAGGCCGATACCACCAAAAAAGCCGCCAAAAAAGGCGTTGCCGAAATCCAAGGGCGTACCGATTCGAACAAGTTGGTTATTTTGCCAGGAGAGGCCGGTTTTGCGGTTGGTGCCTACGAAAAAGTGCGTATCACCGAAGCAACCCCCAATGTTTTAAGAGGAGTCCCCCTATGTTAACGGTTGGTCAAAGCGCCCCTGCTTTTGTGTTGCCCGACGAGACGGGTAAGTCGGTGTCCTTGTCCGATTTTCAGGGTAAAAAAGTGGTTTTGTTTTTTTATCCCAAAGACGACACCCCAGGATGCACCCGGGAATCCATCGGATTTACCCAAGCCAAAGCCGATTTCGAAGCCGCTGGCGCTGTGGTTTTGGGTGTTTCGAAAGACAGTGTTAAATCCCACGGTGCTTTTTGTACAAAACACGCCCTGACGGTGACCTTGCTCAGCGACGAGTCCTTGGACATGATCAAAGCCTACGGGGTTTGGCAAGAAAAGACGAATTACGGCAAAACCAGCATGGGCATTGTTCGAACCACGGTGCTTTTGGACGAAAAAGGCCAGTTTTTAAAGGTTTGGTCTTCTGTTAAAGTCGATGGCCATGTTGAGGCTGTTTTGGCCGAAGTTAAACGACACGCATGAATCTGGAAAAAGCCGCAGACAGCTATTTACAGTTACTAACCGAAATGGGTGAAGACCCGTCCCGCGAAGGGTTGGAAGATACGCCTGTTCGTGCTGCAAAAGCCTTGGCTTATCTGACCAAAGGGTATGGGGAAACCGTAGAATCTGTGGTTAAAGAGGCTGTTTTCGAATCTGACATGGACGAGATGGTAATCGTTAAAGACATCGAGCTGTATTCGATGTGCGAGCATCATTTGTTGCCTTTTTTTGGCAAATGTCATGTGTCCTATATTCCCAATGGCAAGGTGCTGGGGCTGTCTAAAGTGGCCCGAATTGTGGATGTTTTTGCAAGGCGGCTCCAAATTCAAGAAGGATTGACCCGAGAAATAGCTGATGCAATTTTAAAGTCCACTGGGGCTTTGGGAGTAGGGGTTGTGATCGAAGCCCAGCATCTGTGCATGATGATGCGGGGTGTGGAAAAACAAAATGCCTCCATGACCACTTCGTGTATGCTGGGGATTTTTCGCAGCAACCAAGCCACCCGCAATGAATTTTTAAACCTGCTCAAGTAGATGTTTTTAACCCTGAATCGTAAATTTGAATTGTCGGCCTCGCGTCGGTATGCGCCGCATCCCGATGTGTTGCCCAGCGATACCACAGGCCGCTATGGTTCTGGGCAAAATTATAGGGTTTATTTTGTGTTTCATGGGCCTGTGGATCCGAAAACCGGCATGGTTCAAGAATTGTCGATTTTGAAACGGCGTCTGGAAGCCGAAGTTATCTCGGTCTATGACCATCATTTTTTGAATGATTTGATCGAAGGCAACCCCACGCCAGAGCGCTTTGCCCAGCGGCTTCTGGCCGATGCTCAGCGGGCTTTGGTGGGGCAGGGCGTTGCTGTGGTGGCTTGTCATGTGGACGAGGACGGTTCTCTGGCGGCCACGGCCTATGCTGATGGGCGGGTAGAGCGACATTGGACCCACCAAATCGGTGGAGCGATTGAGCGAACCACGTTTTTAGGGACGCCAGATGCCCAAACCGGACTGATTGCCTGTGTTGTCCCGCTGAGAATGGTGCACTGGGATGGACGCCAAGGGACAGGGATTGCAGATGGGAAACGATTCTGTGTGGCAGGACGGTTTTTTTCGGCCACCCACCATTTGCACCGTGCCGGCTGCACCGAGGCAGAGGATGGCCAACTGTTTGGAAAGTGCAGCCGGCCCCATGGTCACCGGTTTTATGTAGAAGCCACTTTCGACAGTGATCGGGTGGATGCGGGCCGGGTATCGGATTGGGTGGATGCGGTTGCCTTGTCTTGGTCGGGTCGGGATTTGGGCGACGAAGTGCCTGAATTTTCGAATCGAATGGTTACCTGCGAATCGATTGTGACGGTACTGTGGGAAAGTGCCCTTTCCGAGTTGGGAGAGCCGGTTCGGCTTCGATTCCAAGAAACCTTTAACAACCGGTTTGCTGCCAGGCCCCAGGATGTGTTCCGTGTCTAGTACCCTTTGGATTCGAGATTTTACGGTGTCTTGCATTGTGGGGGTTCATCCCCACGAACGCACCGAGCCCCAGCCCTTGATCCTGAGTTTGGGCTTGGATCTGGACATTACCCAGGCCGCAAAAACCGACGATTTGGCCCACACCTTCGACTATGATGCCCTGACCCAATCCATTGGTTCTTGGCTGGTCCAAACCCATTTTAATTTAATCGAAACCGTTGCGGTGCGCTTGGCAGACTTTGTTTTGACCACTTGCCCAAACCTAACCCAAGTTGCAGTCGTCGTCGAAAAACCCAAAGCCCTTGCCCACGCCAAGGTCTCGGTCCACTATACCCAATCCCGGTGATTAAACTGACCTTTATCCCCCAAACCGAGCTTGAAAAAGCGACCCTCGAAGCCCAGTGCGAGGCGATGGGGGCCCTATGGACCGAAGAATCCGGCAATAGCCTAATGGCCTTTTTTGATGCCCTCCCAGAAGGCCATCCTTTTGGCGAGCCTCAAATCGAGACAGTTAATCCCACCGATTGGAAAACCGTGTGGGGTAAACATTTTGAATCCTTTGACTGGGTAGAGGGCTGGCAAGTTTGTTCGATAGGAACAGCTGTATCTGCGCCCAAGACCCTTTTGATTGACGCGGCAGATGCTTTTGGGGATGGCAAACATCCCACCACAACCTTGTGCGCAGCTGCTTTGATTGGGGTTTTGGAAGGTCGCAATAGTCTTTCAAACTTTGGCTTATTGGATGTCGGAACTGGAACAGGCATCTTGTCTATTTTGGGGTGGAAATTGGGGGTGAAAAACCCAGTGGGGTTGGATTGCGATGCTGAGGCCATTGAACGTGCCCTTCAAAATGCAAAAGCTAATGGTTGGCATACCCCCGATTTTCGGTGTCAGTTGCTTGCCGATGTCCCTGAAGAGGTTCTTTTCGATGCCATTGTGGCCAATATTAACAGCGCGATTCTCGAGCCTCTGTTGCCAGAGATATCCCAACGGCTAAAGCCTGGGGGCGTGGCGATTTTAAGCGGTGTTGGCCTACAGTGGGCCGATGCTTTTGTTCAAAAAATAGGCGAAGCCGGTCTTGGGGTGATGGATCAAACGGCGTCTGAAGGCTGGCTGTGTTTTAAAACAACAAGGCTTTCAGATCTTCAAAATTAATGGTTTTTTCGTTTAAGCCATCCACATCAACCAATTCGCCCAAGAGTTGCCGCTTGGATTCTTGAAGCTCTTGGATTTTTTCTTCGATGGTGCCTTCGCTGATAAATTTATAGACAAAAACCTTGTTCATTTGTCCGATGCGGTGAACCCGGTCTGTGGCTTGGGCTTCGACAGCGGGGTTCCACCAGGGATCCAAATGAATCACGTAATCCGCCGAGGTCAAGTTAATGCCCATTCCCCCAGCTTTCAGGGAAATCATAAACAGGGTAGGGTCTTCGGTGTTTTGGAAGCGGTCCACGGCATCCATTCGGTTTTTGCCGGTGACACTACCGTCGATGCGCTCGTAGCGAACGCTGTTCTTTTTGGCCCAGTCGGCCAGAATGTCGAGCATTTTGGTAAATTGACTAAAGAGTACAATTTTATGGCCTTCATCCAACAGCTCGAGAATGGTTTCGGTGGCCGTATCGAATTTTCCGGATTCGGTAAATTGGTTTTGGAATTCGGTTAACAAGCCGGGGTGAATACAAACTTGGCGCAATTTTAACAACGAGGTTAACACATGCAGCCGCTCGCGTTGACCCTTGCCATTTTGAATGCCCTTGCGAACCGCATCCAACACGGTTTGATACAACATTTCTTGGCTTTTCGTCAGCGGGCAAGACACAATGATTTCTGTTTTTTCTGGCAAAGAATCCAAAACTTCCCGTTTTTCGCGTCTTAAAATAAAGGGTTTAATTTTGAGTTTTAACTGATCCAGCTGCTCTTGCTTAACCATTACATCAAAGGCCGATCGGGTGCCCAAATAGCCGGGCATAACCGTATCAAACAGGTTCCAAATGTCCTGGAGGTGGTTTTCGATGGGGGTTCCTGTCATAACCAGTTTAAAGGGGGCCGGAACCGCCTTAACCGCTTTGGAAACATGGGTGTCGGGGTTTTTAATGGCTTGGGCTTCGTCGATAATCATGGCCTGCCAAGGAATCGCGCTGAACAGCTCCAAATCGTTTTTCAAAATCCCAAACGAGGTGACGACAATGTCTGCGGTGTTAAACGATTTAACCAAACTGCTGCGATTGGATCCGCTATAAATCACACATTTTTGATTCGGTAAAAAATGCTGGGATTCTTTTTTCCAGTTGTAGAGTACGTTGGTGGGTCCTACCACCAGGACGGGGCCCTTGCCTTGAATTCGAGAAATAAAGGCTAGAACCTGAACTGTTTTACCCAAGCCCATGTCGTCGGCCAAAATGCCGCCAAACCCAGCGTTGTGTAAAAATCCGATCCAGTTGACCCCAAATTGTTGGTAATCCCGCAGCTCGCCTTTAAAGGCTTTTGCAGGTAAATACTGATTTTTGCCGTGTTTGAGCCCTTCAATGAGTTCCTGAAGGTCTTTGTTTTCGGTTTTGGCTTGGGTGCTGGCCAACAGGGGTAAAATTTCGGCTTTTGAAAATGATTTTCCGGTTTTAAGGGCCCCAAAGGCTTGAAGGGTTTTCAGTTGATCTTGAGAGGACTGGGTCAACCGAACATAGCCTTTTTTGGTTTCGATGTAGCCTTGGTTTTGAATCATCAAGCGGGCGATTTCTTGAAGTGAAAACGTTTCGCCTTCGATGGTGCAGTTGGGTTCGAAGAAGAACCAATTTTTTTCGCTGCTGTCGATTTTAAATTCAAGGCTTCCAGGTTCGTCCAACACCACCAATTCGGGGGCGTTAATCTGAATAATCCAGCCACGTTCTTTTAAAACGGGAACCACTTCATCCAAAAACCGGGCCATATCGCCTGGGCTTTGAAGCAAGAAGGGCAGCTCGTTTTCGTTAAATAGCGCAATTAAATCTTGCTGATAAATGGCTTCAAGATCCGTCATCCGTTCGTGGCGTTTGCCCAAATCTTCGACCCAGGGCTGGTTGTAGTCGGACCCAATCACAGCTCGTCCGTATTGATAGTACAAGGTGGGCTGCATAATGGTGCCGGCCATTTCGACTTTCATCAGCGGAACGGGTGGGGTTTCTTGGGGCAAAATACTGCTGATTTTGGCTTCCAGAACCCATTTTAGGTTTTTCTTGTTGGGTTGATAGATGGATTGAATAAACTGAATGGCGGCTTCTTGCTCGTATTTAATGATGTCTTTGTCCATGAAGCGCATCAAGAAGTTTTCGAGGGCCGATGGCGGATTGTGAATCAAAGCGCCCTGGCAAAAACAAAATAGATCTCGTTCAAATTTAAAGGTTAGCCAGCTCAGCGGGTCTTGGCGAAACCGGTCGATATGCGACATGGAACAGATTAAATTTTTCCCCCGTTGGCTGATGATGACTTCCAAGGGCAGCGGGGGATGGGTTCGCAGGGGCTGAACCAAATTGTGGCGTTTCCATTTAAGGGTAATGCCCAATTCTTTGGCCCGCTTGAAAAACAATGCCATCTCTGAATCCGTGGCAACAGCCAAGATATAGCGCTCGTCCCATTGTACTTTCTTTAGGAATTTCGCAAGCGAAAAGCAAAAGTCAGCATCCTTGGGGTGGAGAGCCGTTTCGTTTTGGTGGAGGAATGTCATCAAGGACGACAAGGACAAGTTAAGGGGTTTGTCTTTCCAAACCGCTTCTACAGGAATGAATAACTTGCCAGATCGTCCAAAGAAGAATTCGAAAATAAATTGAATTCGTTGTATGGACATAAACTAAGTTGCGCTTATATTAGCGCAGCTTTTGACATAAAAAAAGGCCCTAATTACAGGGCCTTTTCGAACTCACATTATTTGGATTTTGCTGCGGGGGGGTTGTCTTTTTGAAGTTGTTGACTGGCCATTTTGCCCAGATTTTGCTGGTCTTGTGCGGCCTTGTTAATGGTTTGATTCACTTTTTGCTGAAACATCGAACCCCAGGCATTGTCCATGTCCATCATTTTAATGGAACGCACTTTGAGTTCGTCATCGTTGTCTGCCATTTTGCTCTCCTTTTGTGCTGTTTGTGTTCAAACCGCTAAAAGTTGGTGGGCTGTTATGCAACCCCCATGCATAGGGTGTTCCCCGCTGGAGAATCCCTTAAACATATCTTTTTCATCGGCCAAACGGGATTAAAACTTGCATGAAATTTTTCTTGTGTTTATTCTGAGCTCTAAGTTTCTTAATTTTGGACTCTGGAGATACCATATGATGCTTCCGATTCGCCGTAAAACCCCGTCTGTTGCTGTTGGTTCTGTTTTGATTGGAGGCGATCATCCTGTCATGGTTCAATCCATGACCAATACCCCCACTGCAGATGTTAAAACCACGGTTAAGCAAATTCGGGATCTGGCTGATGCTGGTTCGGAAGTGGTTCGGATTACGGTTAATGATTTCGAAGCCATGGCTGCTGTTCCTACCATCGTCAAAACCTTGGCCGATGCTGGGTATTCCGTCCCCATTGTTGGGGATTTTCATTACAACGGTCACATTCTATTAAGAAAGTATCCTGAAGGCGCTGCAGCTTTGGGCAAATACCGCATCAACCCAGGGAATGTTGGCAAAGGCAAAAGCCACGACGACAACTTTGCCACCATGATTGGCATTGCCAATGACCACAATAAACCTGTTCGTATTGGGGTGAATTGGGGTTCACTTGACCAAGAGCTTTTCACCGACATGATGGACGAAAATGCCAAACTTAAAGAGCCCAAAACCTTCAAAGAAGTCATTATCGATGCCATGGTCAAAAGTGCCTTGGACAGCGCAGCCTATGCCGAAAAATTGGGAATGCCCAAAGATAAAATTGTACTCAGTGTGAAAATGTCTGAATTGCAGGACATGGTGCAGGTGTATCAGGTTTTGGCCAAACAATGCGATTATGTGTTGCATTTGGGTTTAACCGAAGCCGGTGGCAGCACCAAAGGCATTGCAGCCAGTTCGGCTGCCCTGGCCATTTTGCTTCAGCAAGGCATTGGCGACACCATTCGCATGTCGTTGACGCCAGAACCTGGTGTGGGGCGGGAATTGGAAGTAAAGGCCTGTAAAGCCCTGTTGCAATCCATGGGCCTTCGCTATTTTATGCCAGCCGTTACCAGCTGTCCTGGCTGCGGGCGCACCAACAGCAACAAGTTTGTGGATCTGGCCAAAGACGTTGGGGTTTACATCGAACAACGCATGCCCACTTGGAAAACCCAATATCCTGGTGTTGAAAGATTATCGGTGGCTGTCATGGGCTGCGTGGTGAATGGCCCCGGCGAAAGCAAATATGCCGACATTGGTATCAGCTTGCCAGGTAGTTCCGAAAAACCCTCGATTCCGGTGTTTGTGGATGGCAAACTGCACATTAACTATAAATCGTCGGACGATGTGAAGACGCTATTTTTGGAGCTATTGGAAAGCTACATTCACAATCGGTTTAAAGTGGTTGTGTAGAAGCTGTCTTAATATTTTTTAAGCTCAAAACCTTTAGGCCCCAGCGGGGAGGGAAGCCAAACTTGATTTGGCTTCCCGATACAAAAATGCTTGCCATTTTTGTTTATATTAGGTCTTTTCTTTGCCCCGAGCCATCACGACTTTGCCGGTTCGAATCAGTTCTAAAATGCCGTAGTGATGCAAAAAGTTGATCATGGCATCGAGTTTTTCGGTGCTGCCGGTGGCTTGGATTACCAAGGAATTGTTGGTTAGGTCCACGGTTTGGGCTTTGAAATGCGAGATGATTTGAAGGATTTCAGACCGGTTTTCGTCGGTGGTTTGCACTTTAATGAGGGCCAGTTCTTTTTCAACGGAATGGCCTTTGATGTGTTCGCTGGCATGGACCACGTCGACCAATTTGCTGGCTTGTTTGATAATTTGTTCCAAAATGCCGGGGTTGCCCTTGGCGGTAATCGTCATTCGTGAAAAGCGGCCATCCAAGGTGGGGGAGACCACCAGCGATTCGATGTTAAAGCCACGGCGGGAAAAAATCAGAGAAATACGTAGCAAAACACCGGGTTTATTGGCCACCAGCAAGCTAATGGTATGGATGTCTGGGGTTGCTTTAAGTAGGCTCGTCATGGCTAGGTGCTCCCTTTGGGTTTTTCAAGTTTGATTTTAGGGGGATCAATAATCATGTCGTCGGTGGTACCGCCGGCGGGAATCATGGGGAATACGTTGTCTTCTTTAATAACCTCGGCGTGAATGATGCAGGGACCTTTGTAGTCCAGGGCTTTGGAGAGCACTTTTTTAACATCGGCGGGTCGTTTAATGCGAAAGCCCTTCATGCCGTAGGCTTCGCCCAATTTTACAAAATCGGGGTTTCCTTCCAAATCTACGCCAGAGAGTCGGTCGTCATAGAACAATTGCTGCCATTGGCGCACCATGCCCAAATATTTGTTATCAATCACCAAGATTTTAACGGGTAGTTTGTGAATGACGGCTGTGGAGAGTTCAAAACTGGTCATCTGAAAACCGCCGTCCCCAACCACGGCCACAACCGTAGCATCGGGTTTGGCAAACTGTGCTCCGATGGCAGCGGGAAATCCATAGCCCATGGTTCCGGCGCCACCCGAGGTAATCCAGGTATTGGGTTCATGGGTTTTGCAAAATTGGGCCGCCCACATTTGGTGCTGCCCCACATCGGTGGTGATGATGGCTTCGCCTTTGGTGAGTTTGTATAGTTCATCCAAAACGTGTTGGGCCTTTAAGCCGCCATGAATCTTATAAGAGAGCGGATAACGCTTTTTATTTTGTTCGATTTCTTTGAGCCATTCTTTGGTGTCGAGTTTTTCAACCAAAGGCAGAAGCTCTTGTAAAACCACTTTGGCATCGCCAACCACGCTGGCATCGGGGACCACGATTTTGTTGATTTCGGCAGGATCGATGTCGATGTGCAGCTTTTTGGCGTTGGGGCAGAACCGCTCGATTTTGGCCGGTGTAATGCGGTCATCCCAACGAGAGCCAATAGAAAAAATCAAATCGCAATTGGACACGGCTTTGTTGGCATAAGCCGTTCCGTGCATGCCCAACATGCCCAAGGCCAATTTATGGTTTTCGGGAAAGCCACCTTTGCCAAGCAAGGTGTTCACAACGGGGGCTTGCAGTTTTTCGGCCAAGGTCATGAGTTCGGCTTCGGCGTTGGCAATTAAAACACCATGGCCGGCTAAAATGAGTGGCTTTTTGGATCCCTTTAACAGGGCTGCCAATTTAAGGATGTCTTTTTTATTGCCTTGTTCTGGAAAGGTGTAGCCGGGTAAATCCATTTTGACGTCCACCAATGACGCCGTACAAGGCGCACTGGTAATGTCCTTGGGCAAATCGATGACTACCGGTCCAGGTCGGCCAGAGCTTGCAATGTGAAAGGCTTCTTCAACAACCCGGGGAATGTCGTTGGGGTCTTTCACCAAATAGCTGTGTTTAACGATGGGCGCTGTGATGCCAAACACGTCGGCTTCTTGGAAGGCGTCTTTGCCCAAAGCGGGGGTAATGGTTTGTCCACACAGAACCACCATGGGAATCGAGTCCATTTGTGCTGTAATAATACCGGTGACGGTGTTGGTTGCTCCGGGTCCGCTGGTTACCAAAACCACGCCGGGTTTTCCACTGGCACGGGCATAGCCGTCTGCGATGTGGGTTGCCCCTTGTTCGTGACGGACCAAAACCAATTTAATGGAAGAATCATATAAAGCATCGAAAATTGGAATCGCTGCGCCGCCTGGATATCCGAAAATATGATCGACACCGCGTTTTTCTAGGCATTTAATTAAAGCTTCTGCGCCATTTATCTGTTTTTTTGTCATTTTTAAACCTCGAAATTTCAGTTGCTATAAAGTTTATCATTTTATGCTTGATTTTCAAGTCTCTGTTTTTGATTTGATCTAAATCTTTGTTTTATTTTGCCTGTTTTTTGTGCTATGCTTTCTCGTATGCACTTTTTATCCAGCCAAACGGTTAAAATGTATGATACGGATGCGGCAGGAATTTTGTATTTTGCCAATCAGTTTCGATTTGCCCATGATGCCTTCGAAGAATTGATGGCTTCTGAAGGGCTGTCTTTTCAACGACTGTTTGACCACGAGCCCTATATTTTTGTAATTGTGCACGCAGAATCCGACTATTTTTCTTCTTTGAAGGTGGGGGATGGAATTCAGGTTAAAACCTGGATTTCTTATATTGGCGAAAGTTCTTTTCATATTAGCTATGACGTTTTTAAAGGCGAGGTGCTGACGGGCCGGGCCAAAACGGTGCACGTGTGCATTGGCAAAGCGTCCCGAGCCAAGCAGTCTTTACCCGACGAAATTCGGGCTTTGTTGAACAAATACGCAGTGCTGGGCTAAACTTACAAACTCCCATGACACATTCTTCTCCCTGGCTTTCCAAAATAAGACACCGCCAAGATGATATTATTCATTGGATTTTGGAGTTGGAAAAACACAACCCCTTGCCCATTTATTCGTCGGTAGATATCCGCGATTCCGGCTATAAAGCCGCGGTGATCGATACGAATTTGTTTCCGGCTGGGTTTAACAATTTGTGCCATTTGTCTTTGGAATTTGGGGCCAAGGTTTTTAAAGAAGCCATGTTGCGCCGTGTTCCAGGTGCAAAACGGGTCTTGGTTGTGGCCGAAGAACATACCCGAAACCCTTGGTATATTGAAAATGTACGCAGTTTGGTGGGCATGGTTTCGGCTGCAGGCTTCGATTGTTTGGCGGCAACATTCATGGATTCGGAATTTGCTTTTTGCGAAACCAGTGAGTCTATTTTGTTGGATGGGGCCAGTGGGCAACCCTTTGAAATGTTTTGCCTGAAACAACTGCTGGCCAAACACCGTTCTGGCGAGATTCATTTTGATGCAGTTTTACTGAACAACGATTTAACCGCTGGGATTCCCGAAATGTTGGCCGATTTGGAAATTCCCATGTTTCCTTCAAAATCGGCAGGTTGGCATTCCCGCTTAAAATCCACCCACTTTACCTATTCGAACACGATGCTGGACGAATTGGCTTATAAATTGGGTGTGGATTCTTGGTTTTTTTCTTGTTTCCACGCATCCGTGGCCGATGTGAATGTGAATGAGTCCCAAGACAGACTGCGCTTGGCAGACGAAGCTTCGGGGCTATTTGCTAAAATCCGCGAAAAACATGCTTTACATGGCATCGACGATAAACCCCTGATTTTTTTGAAGTCCGATTCTGGCACCTATGGCATGGGTGTGATGCCCATCGAGGATCCCAATGATATCTTGGACTTAAATCGCAAAGCCCGAAACCAGCTGTACAAAGGGAAGGGCTCCCAGGTGATTCAGCGCTTTTTGCTTCAAGAAGGGATTCCGACCTTGTCTTCGGTGGACAATGCCATTAGCGAGCCTTGTATTTATCAGATCGACAATCAGTTTGTGGGTGGGTTTTATCGGGTTAATTCCCAAAAATCGGGGCGGGAGAATTTGAATTCTCAGGGTATGTTTTTTAAGAAAATGTGTGCGTCATCAACCGATTCTCACTGTTTAAAAGAAGATTGTGGTGCGCCGCCCAGCGAATCTTTGGATGGGTATTGCATTTTGGCCAAAATTGCTGGCATTGCGGCGGCTCGCGAAATTCGAGATTTAGAAACCACCCCTCCTGCTCAATGAATATCGTTTTTTTAATGGATCCCCTCCCTACCATTAAGCCAAACAAAGACACCAGTTTTGCCTTGATGTTGGCTGCCCACAAAAGAGGCCATTCGGTTTTTTTCTTGGGCAATACGAACCTGTATTATGCCAATCAAGGCATTCAATTTAGGGTGAATCGGGTGGTTCCCATCGATAGATCCGAAAATCCCTTCGAGGTTTTCCCCGAACAGCATCTGGGACAAGACGCGGTGGATGTGGTTTTTATTCGAACCGATCCTCCCTTTGATGACCGCTATTTGATGAATACCTGGCTTTTGGATCGCCTGCCTGACCGGGTTAAGGTGGTTAACAATCCCACTGGTGTTCGGACCGTCAACGAAAAGCTCTGGGCGCTTCAATTTACCGATTTGATTCCCGAGACTACGGTGACCTGTAAAAAAGCGGTTTACGCCGATTTTTTGGCCCATCATAAAACCATTATTGCGAAACCCACGGGTGGGTATGGCGGGTCTGCTGTGTTTAAGGTTCAACAGGGCGAAACCAATGCCTCGGTTATTTTTGAATCCTTGTCGGCTGGCGAAACCCAAGAGGTGATTCTACAACCCTACATTCCCGAGGCTGATATCGGCGATAAACGGATTTTGCTTTTAAACGGCGAGCCCTTGGGGGCGGTGTTACGGGTTCATGCCCCTGGCGAGCACCGCAATAATTTTTTTGCTGGCGGTCATCCCGAGCCTGTTGGTATTACCCCCAGAGATTGGGAAATTATTAAAACCCTAAAACCAAAGCTGTTGGAACTTGGGCTTTATTTTGTGGGAATCGATGTGATCGGCGACTATTTAATCGAAGTGAATGTGACCTCCCCAACCTGTATCCGAGAAATGGAAGCCATTTCTGGAGAGGATTTGGCGGGGAGGGTTGTTGACGCTTTAACTATCTAAATTTTTAGCTATCTAGGCTGGATAATAACGCTTTTGCTTCTTCGATAACGGGAACAATAATAGCTAGGCCAGCGCCAATACGCCCTGCGCGCCAGCCTAATCCTTTTAAGAGTGCCAGAGGCCCCTCTTCTTTAACAATTTTATTGAACGCTTTGAGTGATTCTTTCAATTCGGCCAATAAGAAGTTCCTTTTCCAGGGTTCAGGGTTTGTCCTTGAAAGTTCTTGTAGAATGGTTTTAATTCGATTGAAGGGTTGGGTGATGGTGGCTGCGCCAAGTCCAGCAATGGCTCCACCCAGTGCGTTTCGGGTTGTTTGTGGATCTAGAAAAGGGACATAGTGTTGAAGGGTTGAATTTTGAATGGGTAGCCTTTTTCCAACCTCGGGTCCAAGAACGGCTGCGGCTGCCCCGTAGGGGATTTCTCTTCCTAGAATGGGGCCTACTCCCACTAAAAGTCCAGAGACACCTATGCGTTTGTATTGAGACCTCAGTGTGGTCCAGGCGGATACCTTTTTGTCCAGCAATTGCATGGTGTTGACCAATTCGCTGATTGTTGAAAACGCAGATCCGCCGACACCTGCAAAAAAGGCCGACGCAAGTTTCCATTGGGGTGTCATTGGCCTGTTGTCCTTGTATAAGGAGTCATGTAAATGCTCCACTGCATGTTGTGAAGCTTTAATGGCTGAAATATAAGCTGGGCGCAGTAAAAGTTGGATAGGAAGTCCTCGGTAAAGCACCGAAATGCCTTCCTTTTTCACAATTTGAGGCATAGAAAGAGTGCGGTATTTTTCTAAAAGTCGGAGTGTTTGGAGATTGTTGAATGGGGACCCTGTGGCTAAAAGTTCGGCTATACCCCCACATGATGCCGCGGCAACCGTGATGCTTAAAGGCGTTCTTCTGGTTTTTGAAGCTGGTGTGTTTGTAGGGATGCCAGCCGCTTCGAGGGCGTCGGCCTCTGTTCTGGTTAAAGGGTGGGGGTGTTTTAGATCAGCGTGATGAAGGGAAGGTGGTGGCGCAATGGGTGCCGGTGTCTTTGCGGGTGCTGGCGAAGCTGTGGGTGTAGGTGCTTTGTCTTTGGGTTGTCTAGACACTGCAACGGCGGTGCCAAGGGCTCCTACTGTTGCTACGGCTGCGGCCGTTCTTACTACTCTTGCTAACATTCGATCTCCTTGCGACGGGGTGGGGTTTTTGTAAGGGAAACTGGGGATGGTTTAAGGTTTTATAATTATCGGTATAATAAGAGAAAGAATTTCAACTTTTTCATTTCAGGGAAAGAAAATATATGGGAATTACCCTTAATCAACAAGGTTCTTATTTAAAAAGCTGCCGCCAATTATTGTCCGAGTTGTCTTGGGGCAGTGGCGTCGAGAACTATGTTCTAAATAAAATTCCGTTTTCCTATGTGAATGGCTTGGATATGGCTGATCGGTTTGTGAAAACCTATGTTGCCCATGTGCAGCAAACTTTTAGAAATGCTTGGCCCAATGAACGATTTTTGGTGACTTTGGTTGGCGGGGGCAATGGGCTCTTGGCCAAGGCCTTTGTTCAAGGGCTAAAGCAGCAAGATCCCTTGCTTTTGGCCCAAACCGATATTTTGGTTTTGGAGCCACGGCGGGCGTTGGTGGACGCTTGCAAGACGGTGTTGCGGGATTATCCCCAGGTTCGGGTTCAACAATTTGTGTTTGATAGTCCCTTGGAAAAGCCCACCCTGGTTATTTTTAATGGGAGCATCAGCAGTTGGCCGGCGTCGTTGTTCGAGGTTCAGGATGGCGTTTTGTCTGAACTGCATGTTCGAACAGAACTGGACGAGGATGCCATGGCCACCGAGTTGGAAGGGGGATTCCCCAAATCCTTGGATGCTTTTGAAATTGCCGAACGCTTAAGCCATTTTGATCGTATTCAAAGCCGGTCGTTTATTGACGAGGTGATGCCCTATTTGACCGATCATTTTTATGCAGTGCCTGCAACTTTGCTCATTCCACCAGAGCTAAAACAGTGGCTGGTGAACCGGGACGAGCCCATTCGGTTTAGTTTGTCTAAAATTGCGCTTAATGTGTTGGATCAATTTTTTGCCTTGGATACCAGCTTGATTTTGATCCAAGATTTTGGTTTTGTGTTGGAATCGGCGAATCAGTCGTTTCGGGCCAGTACGCAACTGGGATCGACGATCTTTTTCCCCATTTGGTTTCCGTTGTACAAACACTGGGGGCAATCGCGGGGTTATCAGTCTTGGGCAACCCACAACAGCGCAGGTAGTGCCCAGGTTTTGGCTTTAACGCCTGCTTCGGTTCCTCAAATGACACCAGTTTTTGAACAGGCTTTTTCTGAATTGGGAATTCGTCCTTTGGTGACGGCTTTGGCACGCTTGTCTGCGAAAGCCTCTAAAAAAGATTATTTGGCCCAGTTGGAGATTGAATTTTCCAAGTTGCCTTCGCTGTTGGCCAAAGACTATGCTTTTCATGTTAGTGTTGCCTGCGACTTGATCGCCAAACAAGGCTATGACGAGGCGTTGTCGTTGCTTGAACCCTTTATTCGTGACCACGAACCCTTTGCGATTTCGGCCCTATTTTTGATGGGCTATTGCCACGAGCAGAACAAACAATTGGAAAATGCCGAATGGTTCTACAAACAATGCTCGGGTGCTGCCCCAGATTTTTTTCCCGCGCTTGATGCTTTACTTCGGGTGTTGTGGGAAAAAGAAGACCATGCCGCTTGCGTTCCCCTCATCAAAAAAATGATGGGTTTTTCTGCTGCAAATCTGCGGTCGCTTTTGGGTAAACTTGGGGTTTGCTATTTAAAGCTGAATCAAGCCCAAAAAGCCGAAGATGTGCTGGCTTGGATGGCCAAGGGGCGCTAGGCTTTTTTGTCTCGGTGACCTTTGAAAAAGAGCCGAATGGGCACCCCTTCGAGTTCGCCAAAATAGTCGCGAAGACGCCGTTCTAGAAACCGCAAATAGTCGTCTTTGACGTTTTCCGTATGGTTTACAAAAAACACAAAGCTGGGCGGAGCTACCTCGGTTTGGGTGGCGTAATAGATGGTGACTTTTTTGCCATATTTGGCTGGCGGTGGGTTTCGCTTAACCACTTGCTCGACGAAGTTGTTCAGCTGGGGGGTGGGAATGCGGCGTTGGCTGCGGGTGATGATGCTGGGAATCAAGTCCAAAACTTTCGAAATATTTTTGCTGTCCTTGGCCGATCCAAATACCATGGGATAGTTTACCAGGGCGGGAAACAAGGCCTCGGCTTCGGCCTTCATGTGGGCTTGTTTGTCGGGGGTAATCAGGTCGCATTTGTTGATGAAGACAATCATGTTGCGGTGTTCGTCTAGTACCTTGCGAATGATTTTTCGGTCTTGTTCTTCCAAATAGTTTTCGCTGGAAAGCACGACCACGACAATGTCGCTGGCAGCAATGGCTTTGCTGGCCCGAACCACCGAATAAAATTCCAAGCCATCTTCAACATTGGCTTTTTTGCGCATGCCTGCTGTGTCCACAAAGACATAGGTGTTGCCGTGGGTTTTGAAAAAGACATCAGCACTGTCCCGGGTGGTGCCCGCTGTTTCGTCGACAATCATGACGTCTTTTCGGACAATGGCGTTGATTAAAGACGATTTTCCCGCATTCGGTCTTCCCACCAAAGCAATGCGATAGGTGGTTTTGAAGACGTCGGTTTCGGGCTCTGGAAACCCCTGGGTTAAGCTAGAAAGCAATAGCGCCACACCCTTGCCTTGGGTGGCCGAAATGGGAAGGGCTTCGCCAAAACCCAGTTTCAAAAATTCGCTTAAAGCCAGTTGATCGGTGTTGCTGTCGGCCTTGTTGGCCACCAAGGTGACTTTGTCTTGAAAAGGATACAGCTGTTTGGCTATGTCTTTGTCTGTCGGTAAAAGCCCGGCTTGGCAGTCTACCACCAAAATAATACGGTCCACTTCTGCAAGTTTTTGAACAATTTTTTCTTCAACTTTATCTTGCAATTTGGGATTGTGTTTTTCCAGCATTAAGCCAGCACTATCCACCAAGAAAAAGGATTTTTTCTGCCAAGAAACGGGGTAAGACACCAGGTCACGGGTAATGCCAGGTTGGTCCAGGGTAATGGCTTTTTTGGACTTGGTAATGTGGTTAATGAGGGTAGATTTGCCAACGTTTGGTCGGCCAATAATTAAAATTTCTGGGATATGGGTCATGGGAGTTTCAGTATCGGCATCGGAATGAAGCCGCCTTCGCTAAAATTTAAAAGTCCAATCTGGATGCCAGACAGCTTTTTTTCGGAAAAATTGATCAGGCCAAACTGGATGCCATAGGTTTGAATGGCCGTATTCAGAAGGCCAATTTGGAGGCCTAGGTTGTCCCCCGCGCTATTCCAGGCGGCGAATTGGGGGCCATGGCTTTTGTTTGTGGCGCTGTTGTACAGGAGGCTAAGGCTGGGGGAATTGGCGTTTTTTGCAAGTTGAATCAAGCCCAAATGAAGGCCAAAGGTGTCTTCGGAGGCGTTTAACAAGCCAAGCCGAAATCCAAAACTTTTGGGAGCGATGTTGACCAAACCCAGTTCAATACCCACTTGTTTTTCGGTGGTTTCGTTGTAAATGCCCAGGTCGATTCCTGTCATAAAGCCAACTTTGCCATAGGGTAAATTGATTCTTAGCCCCTTCACCATTTGGGGTTGGGGGATGGCCATGCCATCAAAAACAGAGAATTGAAGCGGGGCCGCATTGGCTTCGGCCATCGGTTCTTTGTAGCCAAGCGCAAAGAGTGGGACGTGGCAAAGTAGCAAAAGCGCAATTATAAACCGTTTCATGGGGCCCAAGTATATCAGAACAGGGGGTCTTTGGGTAATTGGGCGCGAAACCACTCGCGCTTGGGTTTGAGTCCGAATGCCAGCTCTTCGGGGTAAGGAAAAAAGTGTTTGGGGATTTTAAAGGGAGGCAGGTGTTTGGCCAAGGCTTGTTTAAGGGCTTGGCTGTCTAAGGGGGTTTGTAACACCCAAGCTACCGGGACCTGTCCGTATCGGGGATGGGGAACGGGTAGGACAACCGCTTTTTGAACGCCGGGTAGGGCCAAGAGGGCGGTTTCGATTTCTTCTGGGTAGCAATTTTCGCCCCCGCTGATGAACTGGTTGTCCTTTCGCCCCGTAATGACCAAGCGGCCAGAATGGGTAAAGTGTCCCATGTCTCCCGTTCTGAACCAGCCATTTTCGTCGATTGGGCAGTCTATTTTTCCGGAATCTTGAAGATATCCCAGAAACAAGGTGTTGCCTTTGACGCCCATTTCACCATCTTCGTATCGGTGAATGTGTCGGTGTTCGAGCACCGTGCCGCTGGTAATGGGGTGGGCCAGAGCCGATTGTTCTAAGCTGACCAAGGCCGTGGTTTCGGTGAGCCCATAGGTGGTAAACAAGGGAAACCCTGCTCGTACCCCTTCTTCGATGCGTTGGGTCACAATGGGGCCTCCGCCAACCAAAACCGATTTTAAAGGGGTTTTCCAGGGGGCATCGGGGTTGGCCAACAGGTCTAGCAGTTGCGGATGCACAATCGAAATGTGGTTGGGGTTGTATCGGGCCAGCGCATCAATTATGGGTTCTTTTTGGGCTGGGACGATGAGGGCTCCTCCGGTTAAAAACGTACGAAACAAAGCCCCTAAACCGCTGACATGATAAAGCGGCAAAGAAAGCAAGGTCGTGTCGTTCTGGCTAATATTTAAAACGGGAATGGCTCCCAAAGCGCTGTAGAGACAATTTTGCCAGCTCAGTAAAACGGCTTTGGGGGATCCTGTGCTTCCCGAGGTGGTCAAACAAAGGGCTGGTTCGGTCTCTGTAAAAGAAACACTTTGATGCAAGGGGTCGCAGGGAAAATGCACCGGTGGCAGTTGGGTTGTTTTTTCGAGAATGTCGCTTAAGGCTTGTTGTCCCAATGTAGGGTTTAAAAGCAAAGCACATTTTCGAAGCCTAAAGCTGGCAAAAAGTCCCACAAAAGTGGTGTAGGGAATTGGTGTTGCTGTTAAAAAGGCTGTCATCCCTGCTTCGGTTTGGTGTTTGAGGGTGTCGCAGGTGGCGAGAATGTCTTCGTTAAATTTGTTGTAGGAAATGGGTTGGTTTTGGTGAATCAGAGCAGTCGCCAAAGGGGTTTCTTTGGCCCAATACGCAATGGGGCACCAGGCTTCTTCGAGAATACGATTAGGAGAGTCTGTCGAGATGTCCATGTGTTTCTCCAATGAATGGGGGATGATCGGGATTGTGGATCCAGGCGCCCAGTCCCGAACAAGTGGTTGGGGCCAACACCTGGGCAATCTGAAGCAGAAATTCCGTTTCCACCTGGGTTTCGTACCCCGAACTGATGATGGGGTCTATCCCATTGTTTTTGAGATGTGGAAGTTTATTTTTGAGTTCTTGAAGCCCCCCTTGTAGTGCTGCTCGAACAATAAGGGCTTTGATGGCACCCGAGTTCAAAATCTCGGGTTGGAATGGGGATTCGTCCAGGGCAAAACGGCGTCCGGTTTTCCGATAAAGTCGCAGAGTGTCGGTGCTATTGGGGGTGGGTTCTTCGATATAGTCGATGTTTAAATCGAGGGTCTTTTGGCAAAAAAACAAGGCCTCTTCATAGGTCCAGCCTTGGTTGGCATCCAGACGAAAGTGGGCAGGATGTTGGGTGCTTAGGTTTTTGAGGAGTTCAATTTCTGTTTGAGGGTCAAGCCGTCCCACCTTCAATTTAAAGGTTCGAAATCCCTGTTTCCATTTGGCTTTGAATTGGCTTTGGATGGATTCGGCGTCGCCAGATAGTAGGGCATGAATGGGAACGGGTTGGGTCTGGCGTGGGGCCTCAAAAAAATCGGCGAGGCTAGACTGATGGTTGATCCAAGCCCATTCCAAAGCGAATCGAAGGGTGGATGGCAAGGCTTTGGACAAGCTGTTTGGATGCTGAAGGGGGCCCTGGTTTTGGATCAGCTCCAACAACTGTTCGGGCGTTTCTGGGGACAACCCTGGCAAAGGCGAGAGTTCCAACAGATGTTTGTTCAGTTGCCAATACAGTCCTTCGCGGTGGTGAATCCAGTGACCTCCCACCGGCAGGGCCTGGGGCAAAGGAATGGAAAACCGCGACATCATGTTACTGCAGTGCCCAGGCAATACTGGTCAGGGCTGTGAAGAGCAACAACAATTGCCCTGTTCTGGCCAACGCTTGGTTCAAAATAGCCCCTTCTTGTCGCCAAACCCAGTTCAAAATGGGAAGGGCGGGGATCAGGGTTAAAAGCGGTAGCGCATGAACGGGGGTTGGATGGATCAAAAAAGGAATGGCGCTGCCCAGAACCAAGGCCAGGGTGATTTCGAGTCTTGCTGTCCTTTTTCCGAATCGCACAGCCAGGGTTTTTTTATGGGCTATACGGTCTTGTTGGAGGTCTCGAAGGTTATTAATCGCCAAAATAGCCACTGAAAATAGGCCTGGGGCCAATCCTAAAAGCCAAGCTTCGGGGCTCCATGAACCGCTTTGAACATACACAGTCCCGGCAACGGCAATCGGGCCAAAGAAAATCAGGACAAACAAATCTCCCAATCCCATATAGGCCAGGGGGAAGGGGCCGCCGGTGTACAAAATTCCACAGACAATGGACAGCAGGCCAATCATTAAAATGGGGAGTCCGCCCACTGCAACCAAATACAAACCAAAGCAAGCTGCGATTCCAAAGGCAGCAATAAAGGCGTTTTTCATGTGCTGGGGCTTGATGAGTCCCGCTTGGGTGGCCCGGGTTGGGCCGATGCGATCGGCGGTGTCGGCGCCTTTGATAAAGTCAAAATAGTCGTTGGCAAAATTGGTGCCAATTTGAATAAACAGTGCAGCCAACGCGGCGGCCAACCAAGGCCAAAGCGCAAAAACATGGTGGTGCCAGGCCAGGATACCGCCAAGAATAACCGGGCAAATTCCTGCCCAAAGGGTTTTGGGTCGACAGGCTAAGAGTAGGGGGTGAATCATGGTCCTAGTGTACTGGGTGGTTACCAGCCTCTCAAGGGGATGTTAAACTTGGCTATGCCAAACCAGTATGTGGATAAGATTTTGAAGGCCCATGTTTATGATGTGGCCAAAGAAACGCCTTTGGATTTTGCACCGGTTTTATCAACCCGATTGGACAACAAGGTGTTTCTTAAAAGGGAAGATTTACAGCCTGTTTTTTCGTTTAAACTCCGAGGTGCTTATAACAAAATGGCCAGTTTAACCGAAGCTCAAAAAAAGCAGGGTGTCATCGCAGCCTCTGCAGGGAACCATGCCCAAGGTGTGGCTTTGGCGGCCCAAAAACTAGGCGTTCATGCGTTGATTGTAATGCCCAAAACGTCGCCGCCGATCAAAGTAAAAGCGGTGCAACGGTTTGGGGCCAAAACCGAATTGGTAGGGGATACCTTTGACGAAGCCTATGCCCATGCCATGGCCTTGGCCAAAGAAAAAAACTTTGTGTTTATTCCTCCCTACGATGATCCTGAAATCATTGCTGGCCAGGGTACCGTTGCCATGGAAATTTTAAAACAACACCCTGATCCCATCGATGCCATTTTTGTCCCGGTTGGTGGCGGTGGTCTGATTGCCGGTATTTCGGCCTATGTTAAATATGTCAGACCCGAAATTAGGGTGATTGGTGTTGAACCAGTCGATGCGGCTTGTTTGTATGAAGCCTTAAAACACAACAAGCGTGTGGCCTTGGATCAGGTTGGCTTATTTGCCGATGGGGTTGCCGTTAGACAAATTGGCGAAGAACCGTTTCGGGTTGCCAAGCAATGCGTCGACGAAGTGATTTTGGTCAGTTCCGATGAAATCTGTGCCGCAGTGAAGGACATTTTTGACAATACCCGATCCATTGCCGAACCTTCGGGAGCTGTGGCTTTGGCCGGTCTTAAAAAATACGTTCATCGCGATAAATTGGCTGGCAAAACCCTGGTGGCCATCGACAGTGGGGCCAACGTGAATTTTGACAGGTTGCGCCACATTGCCGAGCGGGCCGAGTTGGGCGAACGTCGCGAGGCCCTTTTGGCTGTTACCATTGCCGAAAAGCCAGGTAGTTTTCGATCGTTTTGCAAAACCTTGGGAAAACGAGCTTTAACCGAATTTAATTATCGGCTCTCGGATCCGGGTAATGCCTATGTGTTTGTCGGGGTTGAATTGTCCAAAGGAGATGTGGAAAAAGATGCGATTGTTCAGGCTTTGGAAGCGGCCGACTATCCCGTCTTGGATATGACGGACAACGAAATGGCCAAACTGCACATTCGACACATGGTGGGAGGACGTATTCCGGTTCAAGACGAGAGATTGTTTCGGTTTGAGTTTCCAGAACGCCCGGGCGCCTTGCTGAACTTTTTGAATCATTTGGGACAGAACTGGAACATCAGCTTGTTCCATTATCGCAATCAAGGGGCTGCCTATGGCCGTGTTTTGGTGGGCATTCAAGTGCCGGCCAAAGACAACCCCCATTTCGAAACTTTTTTAAAAAATCTGGCCTATCCCTTTACCGAAGAAAGCGATAACCCAGCCTACGCTATTTTTCTGAAATAGCAGCTAAAACAGCCCTGTTTTTTTCAGTAACGATGTGGCTTGGTCGGGGGTTGGGGCTTCTGCGAAAATTCGGACAATGGGCTCTGTATTGGAGGCTCGAATTTGAACCCAAGCTTTGTCGAAGCTGAACTTTAGGCCATCTTGTCGGTCGATGGTCGCCGGTTCTGCGGCCAGGTTGGCTTCTACTTTGGCAATCAGGGTTTTGACTTGATCCATGGTTTCTACAGCAACTTTTTCCCGAAGCAGGGTATAGGCGGGATAGGTGCCCACAATGTCGGAAACCGTTTTTTGAGAGGTTGCCAGATAGCTGAGGGCCACAACCATGCCGGTTAAACTGTCTCTGCCCCAGCCAACTTTGGGGAAAATAACCCCGCCGTTGCCTTCGCCACCAACTGGGGCTTGAAGGTCTCGAATGCCTTGGGTGACGTTGGTTTCGCCGATTTTGGTATAGTGAACACTAGCCCCGTGTCGTTTTGCGATGGCTTCGATCACCAAAGAAGTGGACAGGTTCACCACCACTTTTTTGGGTTCGGTGGTCAGGGTATTCAGCAAATAGTCGACGCAAAAACCCAGGGAATAATCTTCCCCAATAAAGCGTCCTTTTTCATCCAAAATCACCAACCGATCGGCGTCGGCGTCTTGGATAAACCCGATGTCGTAGCGTCCAGATTGGGCTTGATCCAGAATTTGGCCCAGGTTTTTTTGAAGGGGTTCGGGGTCGTGGGCAAACAGACCGTTGCCTTCGGCATTGATGATGGTTGCTTTAACCTTTAGCTTTTCGAATAGAATCGGATTGGCCAAGCATCCGGTGCCGTTGTTGGGGTCCACAATCGCGCTAAGGCCTGCCTCTTGGATGGGTTTGGGGTCGATGATCGAGAGAATGTGGTCGATGTGTTTTTCCAAGGCTGTTGTGTCCACGGATACACTGCCCACGGCTGTCCACGGTTGGAAGGTGCTGGGTTGTTTGGCAATCGCTTGGAAAGCCTCGTATTCGGTGGGTGTCAAAAAAGAGCCGGAATGGTTCATCAACTTTATCCCATTCCAAATGGCGGGATTATGCGATGCTGTAATGATGACGCCGCCTTGGGCCGAATAGTGGCGGATCATTTGTTGGACGGTTGGGGTGGGGACTTTGCCAATGTCGATCACCTTGCAGCCAACCGCAGTTAACCCGGCAATGACGGCACTTTTGTAGACATCATGCGAGGTTCGGGTGTCGCCACCGACAATCAGGGTTCCGCCAGCCAAATAGCGGCCAAAAGCAATGCCTGTTTCCAAGGCAACTTGTGGGGTTAAGGTGTCCCCAACCACCCCGCGAATACCGGAAATGGACTCGATGAGTTTGGACATGGCTTTTCCTTAGTTTCTAAAAAAGTTTTGAATTTCGCGGGTGGCGCTTTCTGGACTGTCCGAGGCGTGGATAATGTTTAAAGAAATATGGCTTCCAAAATCCCCACGAATACTGCCAGGTTGCGCTTCGAGTGGGTTGGTGGGCCCAACCATGGTTCGAACAGCGGCAATCACATTGTCCCCTTCAATAATCATGGCAACAATAGGTCCCGAGGTTAAATGGGCTTTTAAGCCAGGGTAAAAGGGTTTTTGTAGGTGTTCATAATAATGCAGATCCGCCATGGCGTCGGTCATGGTTAGCATTTCCAAGGCGGCGACTTTAAAACCCTTGTCTTCGAATCGACTAACGATGCGTCCGGTAAGGCCGCGGGCAACCCCTTCGGGTTTAATAAATACCAATGTTTGTTCTACCATCCAAATTGCTCCTTAAGTCTGTTCAGTTGAAATTGCACCTGTGTAAAGGCGGTTGCGCCATAGCCATTTTTACTGGCAATAGCGGCTTCTAAATTAAAAATGCCCATCACATCGTTCTCGATGGTGGGGGCAAGGGTTTTGAGCTCTTCGAAGCTGAGGTCTTCGAGGGTTTTGTTCTGCTCGACCGCATACTGAACCACGTGTCCCGTAATTTCGTGGGCGTCTCGGAAGGGGGTCCCTTTTTTGACCAAATAGTCGGCAAAATCGGTGGCCAAGCTATAGCCTGCAGAGGCCGCTTGTCGAAGCTTTTGGGTATCGAATTGGACGGTTTTCAGCATGGCACTGAGGCATTCCAGAGAATCCGATACCGTGTCAAACGCATCAAACAAAAGGGGTTTGTCTTCTTGAAGGTCCCGGTTATAGGTTAAAGGCAAACTTTTGATGATGTGGGTTAGGGCCGTCAAATTCCCCAGAACACGACCTGATTTTCCCCGAATCAATTCGGCGATGTCGGGGTTTTTCTTTTGGGGCATAATCGAGCTGCCGGTGGTGAATTCGTCGCCAATGTCGATGAAGCCCATAATGGGGGAACTCCACAAAATTAGCTCTTCACAAAGCCGGGTTAAATGCGTCATGCAAACAGAAGCGGCACCCATAAAATCGAGCATAAAATCGCGGTCGGCCACGGCATCCATGCTGTTGTGGGAGAGGCTTGAAAAACCCAGTTCTCGGGCCACAAACTGGCGGTCCAAACCATAGTTGTTGCCGGCCAATGCCCCAGCACCCAGGGTGCAGACATCGGCACTGTCGTGGGCGGCTTTAAATCGGGTTAAGTCTCGGTTTAACATTTCGACATAGGCCAACAAATGATGGGCAAGCACCACAGGTTGAGCCGTTTGAAAATGGGTAAACCCGGGCATGATGGCGTCTTTGTAATTGCTGGCCAATTGCCAAAGGGTATGAATGGCGGTTTTCAAATTGGCCATTACGGTTAAGGATGCATGCTTAACAAACAGCCTGCTATCGGTAATAACTTGATCGTTTCGGGATTTTCCGGTGTGAATTTTTTTGCCCAAATCGCCCAAGGTTTCGGTTAAATTGCGTTCGATGCAGCTGTGAATGTCTTCGTCGTTTTTAAACAAAGTGGGGTCTTGGTTGTCGAATCGGGTTTTGAGGGCGTCAATGGCTGTTTCCAAATGACCGATTTCATCGTCGGTCAAAAACCCTGCTTGGTGCAAGGATTTGGCATGGGCCAGATTCAAGGCCAAATCGTAAGGATAAAGTCGAGAATCGATGGTAAACGAATAACTGAAGGCTACAGCACGAGCATCCAACGGTTTTTTAAAACGACCTCCCCACAAATTAGCCATGGTGTTGTACCTGAGAGGCTACTTTTTGAGGTAGACCCCACAATCTGCAGAAGGCTTCGCCGTCACCGTGATTGAAGGTGTCTTCTTTGTCGTAGGTGGCCAAGTGTTTGTTGTACAGCGAGTAGTCGGATTTTCGGCCCACGGGCGTGCAATTGCCTTTGTAGAGCTCCAAACGAATGGTGCCCGATACATAGGCTTGGGTTGCGTTCATAAAGGCGTCCAAATGAGACCGTAATGGCGAGAACCATTGGCCGTTGTAGATCAGGCGCGAATAGGTTTGAGACAAGGTGTCTTTTAGGGCAATGGTGTCTCGGTCTAACACCATATTTTCTAGCTCGCGGTGGGCCAGATACAGCACTGTACCGCCTGGGCACTCGTAGACTTCCCGGGATTTGATACCGACCAATCGGTCTTCGATTAAATCCACCAAGCCAATGCCGTGTTTGCCTGCGATGGTGTTGAGCTTGGCAATCAAATCTACACGAGAGAGCTTTTCGCCATTCACGGCTACGGGCAAGCCTTGTTCGAAAGTGATTTCCACAGATTCTGTTTGATCTGGGGCTTCTTGGGGTAGGGTGGTCATAGAATAGATTTCTGCTGGGGGTTTTTCCCAAGGATCTTCCAAAATGCCACATTCGATGGCGCAACCCCAGAGGTTAATGTCGATGGAAAAGGGCTTTGCTTTCGAGGCCACAACGGGAATGTTTTTGGCCATGGCATAGTCGATTTCTTCTTCTCTGGACTTGAATTCCCATTCGCGAACGGGGGCAATGATTTTGAGTCCTGGGGCTTTGGCCATAAAGGTTAAATCGAAGCGAACTTGGTCGTTGCCTTTTCCGGTACAGCCGTGGGCCAGGGCATCGGCACCTTTGGCCAGTGCAACCGCTGCCATTTTTTCGGCAATCAAGGGGCGTCCCAGTGCGGTTGCGAGGAGGTATTTGTTTTCATAAAGGGCATTGGCTTTGAGGGCTGGATAGATAAAATCTTTAATGAAGGTGTCTTTTAAATCCTCAACAATAATTTCGGATGCGCCAGACTTAAGGGCTTTGGCTTTGAGAGCCTCGAAATCTTCGCCTTGGCCAAGGTCTGCTGCAAACGCGATAATTTCGCAGCCATATTTGTCTTTGATCCAGGGAATACACACCGAGGTATCAAGGCCGCCAGAATAGGCAAGAACAACTTTTTTAATCGACATAACAGGGAATCTCCAAGCATAAAAAGATGGTAAGGTTCGGGTTCAAAGAATAGCAAAAAGTAGGGTTTAGGGGAAGCTAGCTTAGCTTGGATGCGTAAACCTTGGTTTTGGAAAAAATCCCTTTGAAATAAGGCAACACCAAAAAGGCTTCCTGGTTTTTTTGATCCCAGTCCTGTCCCGTTAAGGTTCGAATCCAAATGGGGGTGTGGTGATGGTGTTCTTGGGTTGGGGTTAAAAAGACAATTTCCTCAAGATTCAACGTTGCGAGTGGGCGTTTGACCTGAACCGTTATTTGCTTGTTTTTGATGACATCCACCACCTCGCCCATTAACAAAGCGTCGTCGATGGGAATGGGTTTTTGTCGAATTTGATCGGTTTGATTGGCCTTAAAAAATCCAGGGCGCAGTGGTCGGTTGGCTATGGTTTCCAATTGTTCTTTTAAAGATGCATTGGGCTCCCAAGTGTTGGGGCTAAGCTGCCAACGGTCGTGTTCAATGCGGTAGGCGTTTAGGGCTGTTTCCAAATAAGCCAAGGATTCGCCTCTGGCGTCCACCAACCATCTTTGGAGGGGTAGTTGACTTAGGGTGTCAATTTGTCCAATCAAGCACCGGTCAAAATACAAAAACATAAAATGGCCATGGGGATTGTCGTAAAAGGGAAAGGCACGGCCGGGATAGTCCAGATCTTCGGCCAAAGCGCGAAGGGTTTCTGGGGTATCGGCATCGATGGGTTTTTCCCCCCTAAGCGGTTGAAAGCCAGCCATGTATCGGCGATTGGAATATTGAATCAGCATGGGGCCATGAACTTGAACTTCCAAATGGCAGGCTAAAGGGGGAAGGGCTGCAATGGCTTTGGCTGGCTGTTCGTTGGTTAGGACCAGGGTTTGAACCTGCTTTGCATAATGTCCGAGGCTTTCGATGTTGTTGTTTCCCGTTTCCGTGGCCAAATCGATTTTAAAGGAGGGGTGATGGCGCTGAACGTAGGTCATCACACCAATGTCTTGAACCCGAACAGTCGAAATGCTTGCTTTTTGGGCTGTTTGAAGCGCTTGGTCGATGGAGCCAAAATGCCGGTTATGGGCCATCAGGTCGATGTTAATGGCCAAATCGACTTCGGGATGCTGGGCACGAGCGATGTTTGCAAGATCCAGGAATTTGTCGAAGTTGGGGCAGGCAAAATCGTTGTGGAAGCTGCGAACCGAAACCTTGGAATCTTCCAAAATAAGGTGGGTGGCTCCCGATGCCAAGGCAACCTGGAGGGTTTCTTGAGTGTTACAAAAGGTCGACAGTTGGATCACGCTAGCGAATTTGTCCTTGGCCTTCTACGATGTATTTGTAGGTTGTCATTTCGGTGATGCCCATAGGGCCTCGGGCATGAAGTTTTTGGGTGGAAATCCCAATTTCTGCGCCAAATCCAAATTCCCCGCCATCGGTAAAACGAGTCGAGGCATTCACCATGACGGCCGCTGCATCCACTTGGTTTTTAAACTGCTCAATGCTGTCCAAATTTTTGCTTAAAATGGCTTCGGTGTGTCGGGTGCCATAGCGGTCGATGTGGGCAATAGCCTTGTTTACCGAATCCACGATTTTGATGGCAATGATCAGGTCCAAATATTCGGTTTTCCAGTCCTCTTCTGTGGCGGGTTCAAGACTAACATCCAAGGCTCGGCTGCGGTCGCAGGCACGAATGGTAACACCTTGTTCTTTGAGTGCCGCAACCAATGTGGGTAAAAATCGAGAGGCAATGCTTTGGTGAATCAAGACCGTTTCCAAGGCATTGCAAACCGAAGGGCGTTGGGTTTTTCCGTTCAAAACGATGGCAATGGCCTTTTCAAGGTCGGCCGATTCATCAACATAAACGTGGCAATTGCCGACGCCGGTTTCAATCACGGGTACTGTGGCTTGCTTGATTACGTTTTGAATCAAATCTGCGCCGCCTCTGGGAATAATCACATCCAAAAGCCCATTCATGCGGGAAAATTCCACCACACTTTCCCGGCGGGTGTCTTCGAGTAATTGTAAACAATCGGGATTGATGCCAGTTTCAAACAAGGCCGATCGCAATGCATCGACAATGGCCCGGTTCGAGCGATAGGCAGTGGAACTGCCACGAAGAACGGCAGCGTTATTGGTTTTAAGGGTCAGCGCGGCGGCATCGGCTGTTACATTGGGACGGGCTTCGTAAATCATGCCAACAACGCCCATTGGAACCCGGACTTTTAAGATTTGTAATCCGTTGGGTCGTTTCCATCCCCCCATGATTTCGCCAATGGGATCGGGTAAGTCGCGAATGTCCAAAATGCTGTCTGCAATGGCTTTTAGGCGGCTGGGGTTCAGCATTAATCGGTCTAATAAAGCCTCGGAGTGGCCTTTGGATTTCCCCTCTTCAATATCGAGGTTGTTGGCCAATAAAATGGCTTCTTGGTGCTCCAAAAGGGCTGCGGCCATGGCGGTTAATCCAGCTTCTTTTTGGTTGGCACCCAAGCTTCGAAGGGATTTTGAGGCTTCAAAGGCCAGCTGACATTGTTCCAAAACGGTTTTCATGAGCGTAAAATCCTTGTTCCAGTGGGTTTTCCAGCGAAGATGTCGGCAATAACCGTGGCGTTTCGGCCATTGGCAATATAGACCTCGATACCTGCATCGGTGGCGTCTTTGGCCGATTTCAGTTTAGAGGTCATGCCGCCGCGGCTTCGGCCATTGGAAACATCTTCGGCCAATTTTAGGGTGTTGGGACCAATTTTTAGTTCGGGCAATAGGGTTGCTTTGGCATCGAGTTTGGGATTGCTGCTAAACACCCCATCAATGTCGGTTAACAACAAGAGTCTTCCTGCTTGAATCAGCTTGGCAACCAAAGATGATAATTCGTCGTTGTCCCCAAATTTGGCTCCGATTTCGTCGGTGGCCACGCTGTCGTTTTCGTTGATGATGGGAATGACGTTGCACATCAGCAAGGTGTTGATGGTGTTGAGTGCGTTTTCTTTGGCGATGGGATGGGACAAGACATCTTTGGTTAGCAAAATCTGGCCCACTTCCAGCCCATGACGTCCAAAAAACTCAATGTATTCCCGCATCAAAAGCCCTTGGCCAACGGCGGCTGCGGCTTGTTTTTGGGGAATACTGGTGGCGCAAATGTGCATGCGTTCCGATCCACAGGTAATGGCCCCGGAGGTGACAACAATAAACCGATGACCGGCCTTGTGAAGTGCGGCGATTTGATCGATAAGACCTCGTAGATTGTTCAGATCCAATCGGCCTTCGTTGGTGGTTAGCAAGTTGGTTCCGATTTTGACGATGGTTAGCATAAAGGGTCCTCTAGTGTTCGGCAGTGATGGCTTGGATCAAATCAGAAAGGCCTTGTCGTGTAACGGCCGAGATGGGTATGACGGTGTATTTTTTTGCTTTTAGGGCTTTTAGCGTGGTTTTAAGTTCAGTTTCTGAAAGTATATCAATTTTATTGAGGACCACAATTCTCTTTTTCTGGGTTAAATCCAACTCGCTGGTTTTGAGTTCATTTTCGACGATTTTGATGTTTTTTAAGATCAAATCGCTTTCAGGTTCTGCGGCCACCACGTGGACCAACAAATGGGTTCTGTCGATGTGGCGTAAAAAATCCAAGCCCAATCCGACGCCTTTGGAGGCGCCTTCAATCACACCTGGAATATCGGCAATGACGATTTCTTTGTCCGAGAGTTTTAACACCCCCAAGTTTGGATGCAAAGTGGTAAAGGGATAGTTGGCAATTTTGGGGTTGGCGTTGGTTAGGGCTTTTAAGAGGGTGGATTTACCGGCGTTGGGCAGGCCACAAAGCCCCACTTGGGCCAGCAGCTTTAGTTCGATACGAAAAGCTCGCATGTCGCCGGGAAGGCCAGGCTGGGCATAGGTTGGGGCACGGTTTACCGAGGTTGCAAACAGGGCATTGCCTTGCCCCCCTTTTCCGCCATGGGCTGCAATAAAGGTTTGATTGGGTTCGGTTAAATCACAAATGAGTTCGTCGTTTTCATCGAAAATCTGGGTCCCACAAGGCACTTTAATGATGCAATCGGCTCCATCTTTTCCAAAGAGTTTTTTGCCTTTTCCGGCTTCTCCGTTTTGGGCCATATAGTTTTTGCGAAGGGTTAGGTCCATTAGGGTGTTCAACTGTGTTGTGGCGATGAATACAACATCGCCGCCTTTACCGCCATTGCCCCCATCGGGGCCTCCCAAAGGCACAAACTTTTCGCGTCGGAAACTGGATTTTCCGGGGCCGCCGTCTCCGGCTTTTAGTGTGATGTGAACATGGTCTACAAATTTCATGGGGTGGTGGTCCTAAAAAAAATACCTCCGATGTGGAGGTATTTTGGTGTAAAAAAAGACGTTCTTAAAAAAACGTCTTAAGCTGCGATGGGATAAACTGAAATTTTTTGGCGTTTTTTATCGAGGTGTTCAAATTTCACAACGCCCGTTACTTTGGCAAAAATGGTGAAATCGCGACCGATTCCGACGTTGTTGCCCACATGGAATTCGGTGCCGCGTTGGCGAACAATGATGCTGCCTGCGGGAATCAATTCTCCGGCGAAATGTTTAACGCCAAGACGTTTGGAATGGCTTTCTCTGCCGTTTTTGGTATTCCCTTTACCCTTCTTGTGTGCCATGGTTTGCTCCTTTGTAATGCCTAGACTAGGCGGTGATGCTTTCGATTCTTACGGTTGTGTATTTTTGACGGTGGCCTTGGGTTCTTTTGTACCCAGTTTTAGGCTTAAATTTAAAAACCAATACTTTATCGGCTTGTTCTTGACCCAAAACGGTGGCTACCACTTTGGCCCCTTCCAAATAGGGCTTTCCTACTTGAAGACCTTTTTCGCCAGAAACCAACAATACTTTGTCGAAGGTTACGGATGCTTTGGGTTCGAGCTCTAATTTTTCGATACTAATCACAGAACCGGCTTCAACTTTGTACTGTTTAGAGCCAGTTTCAATAACGGCGATGGACATTGAATTTTCCTCCGAATTTCTAAATGGACCTCAGATGTTTAGCACGATTCTTGCTGGTTTGTCAAAGGGTTTAAGACAATTCCGAGCGTAGAATAAAGGCGTTCAAGGTCAGAAAAAGGGTGTTAATGACGCTGTTTGGCGCACCGTGTGCACAGGCGACGCCAAGGTGAGTAGGGCTATAAAAGGTGCTGCCAATAATATTAAAGTTACAGTTCGGAAATAACCCTGCTAGGTTTGGGGTGGTCTGGTTTTGTAAGCCTTTTATTGTCTCATGTAAATCGCCTGTGGCTGCCGCAATTAATTGTCTTGCGCCCCGGGTATAGTAGCGTTCGAATCCCATTCTCTCGAGGTTAGATCTTAGTTGTTCAAGTGGAATTCCGCACAGGTTGGAGATCAACGTTCCTTCGACTTGAAAGAGGGTTTCTGAAAATTCTTCAACGGTTCGAATATTTTGATGGGACTGTGGGCCAAGTCTTCCTTGTTGCCTAAAATCGAAAAGAGTGGCCATTTTTAATTGCTCTGCGTAATCGGTCACAACCCGAAGTGTTTGGTATAAATCCAGATGTGGGCCCTGTAGCCCCTCGTCCCTATAACCTTTGTTGTAGTCTTCTATATTCAGGGTGTCACCAGCATCCCGCAACCCAGTTTTATTGCCAGATGCAATAAAAAAATTATCATGGCTTTTTCCCGTTGGATTTCCAAGAAGTACGATGCCCAATTGGCCTGTTTCGCTTCTCAGTGCATAGTCTGGAAAAAAACGTTCCATAAACAGCAAGACGGGGTTAAAGCGCCCCAGGTCATTGGCTCTGTTTCCTTCGCCTTTTCTTGGAAGCCACGGCTCGTCATAAGGATTTTTTGAGTGTAAATTGCCTTTGCAATCGGTTACGTCGGGGAGTACTAGACCATGGCCATAAAGTGCGCAGAGTTTGTAGGCAATAGTTTTCATGTTGTCTCTATATTCGGACACTGTTCCAAAGTGCTTTTGAGGTTCTGTGTTGTAAAAATATTCTTTTGGCGCTCTGTAGACGAGAGCATCGGATCGTAAACGTGATATTTGGGGTGACAAATCACGAATGACGTGGCAGTTGTGTACAATCCCCAAAGGTCTAACACCACCAAAAAGCTCTGGGAAAGCGGCTGTAACCCCATATTCCTGGTCAAAAGTTTTGCTGCATTCCATGTTTTTGGCGAATTTAAAGCAAAGGAGTTGCCCTTGGTCGTCTTCAAAAGTCAGGGTTCGACCCCTTACCTGCAACCGACTTGGATTAAGGGTGTAGGTTTCTCCTTGAATTTCAAACGTAAGGTGTCCGTCTTTTCGTGAAAGAGCAAGCGATGCTAACCGGTGTGCTAAGGGGAGAGCCTTTGACTTAGGCGCTTTCGGAATTTGAACTTGGGTAAAGGCATCGCCCAGCATGGGCATGCCTGGAAGTTCATAGGTTTCGTTGCCGCAGCCAGTAATTCGCCACTCTCGAACTTCAGAAAGTCTAGCGAGTTGTAAGGGCGTGATACGTCTGTTTCGCAATGCGGACACAAGGGAAGTGCTGGATGTTGTGGCTGTATTAGCAAGTCGTCGAAGATGGTGTGCAGAGGGTAATGCCGCGGCTCGCAGCGCTACAGCTCTGGCAGAGGCTAAAAAAGACATAGCCGAAGAGTATACCTCAACGGGCTTCAAAAATCAATAAATTTACAAACTATGGGTAGAAGTTGGTGTTTTGTAGGGATTTTTGAATTAAAAATTCTGACGGTTTAAAGCGGTCTCCAAATTGGGCAGCCAAATGATCCAACTTTTCTACACAGGTTTTAAGTCCTAATTGATCGGCATAGCGCAGTAATCCGCCACGAAATGGTGGGAATCCGCAGCCCATAATCATGGCCATGTCCAAGTAGGCTGGTGAGGCCACAACGACTTCTTTGATGCACCTTGCGGCTTCATTGACCATTACCAATATCAGGCGGTCTTGAATGTCCTCGTCCGATAAGGTTTTGTGGGATTTGGGTATTGTGGCCAACAAAGCAAAATTTGGGGTTTTGGATTTTTTGTTGTGTTGATAGAAGCCCAGTCCCGTTTTTTTACCCAGCCACTCTGCATGGCTGTGAATGGCTTCAAAGGCCGAAGACAGTTGCATGCGATCGCCATAGGCTTCTTCAAGCAATTTAGCCACTTTGTAGCCAATATCAAGACCTACTTCGTCGGCTAGAGCAAGTGGGCCCAAAGGCATTCCGAATCGCTCGGCAACACGATCGATTTGCTCCAAATTGCCGCCGTCTTCAAGACATCGAATAGCTTCGTTAACATAGGGAATTAGAATGCGGTTTACCAAAAATCCCGGACAATTTTGAACAACAATGGGAACTTTTTTGAGGGTTCTGGCCAAATCCATGGTGGCAGCAATGGTTTGTGGGGCTGTTTTGTCGCCAGGAATCACTTCTACCAAGGGCATTTTGTGGACTGGGCTAAAAAAGTGCATACCCACAAAGCGTTCTGGATTTTTAAGGGCTGTTGCCATTTCGGTGATGGACAACGACGAGGTGTTGCTTGCAATGATCGTAGAATCCGAAACTTCAGATTCTAGTTCGGCAAACACCTGTTTTTTGATGGCCATGTTTTCCAAAACAGCTTCGATGACGATGTCGGCGCGTTGAAAGCCAGCATAGGTGGTGGTCCCCGAAACCCGGTCGAGGAGCATATTGGCTTCGTAGGGTTTTACTTTTCGAATTTGAAGCCCTTTTTTAACCACAGCTTGAATGGCTTGGAATCCTTTGGTGATGGCCTCCCATTTGAGGTCTTTTAAGCGAACGCTAAGGCCGCCATTCGATAGAAGCCAGGCAATGCCACCGCCCATCAGGCCAGCGCCTAAAACACCTGCATGGTGAAAGGCTCTGGGGGTATAGGGTTCTGTGATACCCGTTTCTTTTTTGAGTTTTTCTTGGGTAAAGAACAGTTGAATCAGGTTTTTCGATATCGGGGTTGGAACCAATTCAGAGAACAAATTAGCTTCTTTTAACAACCCTGCTTTTAAACTGCGACGGTATCCCCAAAATGCAGCCCGAAGGGCTTGATAGGGTGCAGGGTAATGGCCTTTGGTGGTTTTGTTGAGTTGTCGGGTTACCAACGCTTTAACCAGCCGAGATCCAATAAAAGAACGATCCAAAACGATGTCGACAATGGATCTTCTGCTTCGTTTTTGAAGGTGGGCCCTCAGCCAGACTGGATCGGTTGCTTGCTTGGCAATTTTGTTGATTCCTTGTTCAAAAAAAGCGGCATTAACCCCAAAATCCGCCATTTTGAGTTTAAGGGCCTTGTCTGTTTTAAACAGTTTACCCGACAAAATAACGTCGTAGCTGTTTTTTAGGCCAATCAAGCGGGGGAGTCGTTGGGTGCCACCAAAGCCTGGAATAATGCCCAGGCCTACTTCGGGGAGGCCAACCACAGTTTTGGGCGAGTCTGAAACAATGCGCAAACTACAGGCCAGCGCCAATTCGAAGCCTCCTCCCAAACAAGCGCCATGAATGGCCGCAATGGTTGTGCAAGGCAGTTCGGCCAGCTGGGTTAAAATGGCCTGGCCAGAAAGGGCTTTTTCTTTGCCTTCTGCGGCAGTGGTAATGTCTTTGATCTCAGCAATGTCTGCCCCGGCAATAAACAAATCCGGTTTTCCACTTTTGATGACCAATACTTTGGGTGGGGTTTGAGCAATTTGGGTCAACTTTTCCGAGAGTTCTGCCATGGTGGGCGAGGTGAGTTTATTAACCTTTTCGCCTTCCAAGTTGAAGGTTAAGGTGCCGATATCTTCTGTAACAACGTAGTGCCAGGCGCTCATGGTTTATTCCGTTTCCAAAATTAGCGAACCGCCTTGGCCGCCACCAATACACAGGGTTGCCAATCCGCGGTGTTTGCCACGTCGGCGAAGCTCGTGTAGCAGGGTAATGACCAACCGGGTGCCTGTCATGCCCACAGGATGTCCCAGGGCAATACCGCCACCATTGACGTTTAAAAGTGAGGGGTCGAGTGCACCAACGGCTTTGGATTGACCCAAATGGGTTTGGGCAAAACTATCCGATTCAAAGGCTTTGATATTGGCCAAAACCTGAACAGCAAAGGCTTCGTTGAGCTCGATTAAATCGATGTCTTGCATCGATAGCCCGGTTTGATTCAATACTTTTGCTGTGGCAAAAACAGGTCCCAGTCCCATTCGAGAGGGATCCAGCCCCGCATAGGCATAGGCTCGAACATAGCCCAGTGGGGTATAGCCCATGGCTTTGGCCTTGGATTCGCTCATCACAATCACAGCGGCGGCACCGTCTGTGATGGGGCAGGCATTTCCAACGGTTACGCTGCCATAGTTGCGGTCGAAATAGGGTTTTAGTTTGGCCAAGGCTTCCAAGGTCTGGGTGGCTCTTGGTCCATCGTCTTGGGTTTGAGTGGTTTTAAATTGAGGGGGAACTGGAACGGGGACCATTTCAGCATCAAAGGTTCCCGCGCTCTGGGCTTTGCTGGCTTTTTGATGGCTTTCTAGGGCAAATTGATCTTGAACCTCGCGAGGAATGGCAAAATCTCGGGCCAGATTTTCGGCAGTTAAGCCCATAATCAACCCACAGGTTGGGTCTGTTAAGCCTTCAACCAGCCCAATTTTGGGTTTGAAAAAAAAGGAAGGTCGAAGCTTTAAGAAGTGTTTTAATTTTTGGGTTGTCGTTTTGGCTTTTGCTGCTTGCGCAAACCAAGTCGTGGCTGCGGGGTTATACAGCAAGGGAATGTTGGACATCGATTCGGTTCCGCCGGCTAAAATAATCTCGGCTTCCCCGGCAAAAATCTTGTTGGCAGCACTGGTGATGGATTCAAAGCCAGAAGCACAATTGCGATGGACCGTAAAAGCTGGTGTCGAAACAGGAAGTCCTGCTTTTAGTGCTACAACACGGGCAATATTGGCGGCATGAGCGGGTTGAGACACGTTTCCCAAAATTACTTCGTCGATCAACTTGGGGTCTAGTCCTGTTCTGGCCAAAACTTCTTTAACGGGTATTGCGCCCAAATCGTCGGCCAAAATAGCACTAAACAGACCTCCCGCTTTGGTTTGCGGGGTACGAATTCCAGAAACAATGGCCAAACGTTCTTTCATGAGGGGCTCCTTTTAGTAGTTCAGCACTTGATCGATGTAGATCCAGTCGGGGTGTTTGATTTTGTCTTCGTTCTTTTTGAACAACTCTGGCCACTGTTCTTCGCTTCCATAGAATTCTTTGGCTAGCTTTTTGAGGGTGTCGCCTGCTTTTACGGTCAATACATTTTCTGAAGGGGTTGGGTTTGGTGTCGGGTTTGTATTTTCGGTTGGGGTTAGGGCTAACTTTTGTATTGTTAGGGCGTCAATTTGCGTTCTTAGGTCATCTGTAGCTTTTTGTGCGTCTTGTTTTTCTTGTAGAGCTGCTTGGCGTTGGGATTCTGCATCTTGGGCTGCTTTTTTAATTCGATCAAGCTCGGCCTGTGCTTTTTGGGTTGCATCGTCAAGCATCAGTTGGGCCAGTCGTTTTTTCTCGGCTTCTACGGTGTCTTTTTGGGCCAATTCTGCAACGCGCTTGGCTTCGTCCAAAGCAAATTGGTCTTTCTGTTTGGATAAATCGGCATCATGGATGGCTTGATCAATCAACGGAATATAGGCGTCGAAAGACTGTTGAGCCAAGGCATAGTCGGTGTTCTCCAGGGCTGCTTTTCCTTCTTTATATTTGGCTTGGGCTTGTGCAAAAACCGTCGTTGCCCGTGTTGGGGCCTCTAGGGTTGTGGCTTGTTGCATTTTTGCCTCTGCAATGGCCAATTTTTTTTGAGCTTCGATTTTGACCTGTTCGCTGTAGCAGCCGGTTAAAAGCGAAGTTGCAAGAACCAGGCTTAACACAAAAGCAGTTGATTTAGTTTTCATCGTCGGAAACCTCCAGGGTGTGGGAATGATCGTCGTAAAGGGCTTCGATATCTGCTTGAAACTTTTCATAAATAATCTTTCTTTTGGGTTTTAAAGTCGGGGTTAATTCCCCGGTTTCTGGGCTTAATTCATGGGCTAAAATAACAAATTTTTTGATTTTTTCATAATTGGCATAGGGTTCCAGTTTTTTTTGAATCACGCGGTCCATAAACGCATAAACTGTAGATTCTTTGGAGAGCTGTTCTTCTGACGTTTCTTTGCTATATCCCATGGCCTTTCGAACACGGTTCCATTGGGGCACCACCAAAGCGGTCAGAAAATTATGCCCTTCGCCAATAACCACCACTTGCGCAATGAACTTACTGGTACCCAGGGCTTTTTCGATGTTTTGAGGCGGAATTTTTTTGCCATTCGACAGCACAATGATTTCTTTTTTTCGGTCGATGATGCGGATGCTGCCATCCGAATCGATTTCGGCAATGTCGCCGGTATGTAAAAATCCCTTTTCGTCGATTACCTCGGCTGTTTTTTCGGGGAGATTCCAATAGCCCAGCATCACGTTTTCACCTTTGCAAATCAGCTCGCCTTCGTTATTAAGGCCCACTTCTAGGCTTGGCAGGGCTTTTCCAACGGTGCCAAATTTGTAGTCGTCCAGGCGGTTGCAGGCGATGACGGGTCCGGACTCTGTCATGCCGTACCCTTCGATAATAATCAGACCCATGTTTTCAAAAAAGCGGCCTAGATCTCGGGCCAATGGGGCTCCTCCCGAGACAAAAAATCGAAGTCGGCCACCCACTTTTGCCTTTATTTTTCGAAAAACCAGCGCTTTGGCAATGGCGTTGTCGATGCGAAGACCGAGGGTGAGGGTGTTGCTCTTTTTTGCAGTCTGATAGCGTTGTCCGATTTTAAGGGCCCAGTAGAGAATTTTTTCTTTAAGGCCATGGGCTTCGTCCAAAATCTTGGCCTGAATTTTTTCGTATAATCGGGGAACGCTCACAACGATGGTTGGGCGAACCTCTTGAATATCAATTGAAACCGTATTGATCGATTCGGCATAATAAATTTTGCCGCCCACAGCCAAAATCACATAATAGCCGACGGTGCGTTCAAAAACGTGGGAAAGGGGCAAAAACGAGAGGGCAATATCGGTGCTGCTGACCGGGGTAATGGCCATGATGTCTTCAATGTTGCTTAAAAAATTGCCATGACTCAGCATGACCCCCTTGGGATTTCCAGTGGTTCCCGAGGTATAGACAATGCTGACCAGGGTATTTCGGTTAATTTGAGACTGACGCTCCAAAACAACGGTCCAATGAGCTTGCTTTTCTTTGCGTCCTTTTTCTAAGGCTTCTTCAAAAGATAAATACATCACCCCATGGGCATCGGCCGCGTCAAAGGATACGATGTGACGCACCAAAGGACAGTGCTGTTGGGCCGTCATGAGTCTGCTTAAATGGTCGTGGGTTTCGCAAAAAACAGCAGAGGCGCCCGAGTCGGTTAAAATGTATTCGATTTCGGTGGTGGTTAAGGTGGGATAAATGGGAACCAGAACAGCCTGGATTTTTTGACAAGCAAAATCGCAAATGACCCATTCTGGCCGGTTTTGGCTTAACAGCGCAACACGGTCCCCAGGATTAATGCCAGCTGTGAGCAGCCAAACGGCTAGGGCATCGATTTGCTCGGCAACCTGGGCATAGGTTAGCGCTTGATACTGGCCTTGTTTTTTGGCATACAAAAAGTCCCGATCTGCAGTCAGGTCTACATGCGCTTGAAGCAGGTTTAAGAGGGATGTGGTTTGCATGGGATTGGCCACAGGATATCACTTTCCGATCTGTGGGGCTAGCATTGGTGGGGTCGAGGCGGTAGTATTCTAGGCTATGCCAAAACAATCTGTGTGGACAAAATTTCTTGTGGGCTTTTTTGTTGTTTTTCTTGGTGCTGGGCTCTATGGTTTGATAGCGTCTCAAGAATGGTTTTGGGATTTGACGTCTTGGCAGACTTATACTTTAACCCCAGCTTCGAAATCTCTGCTTCACGCGATTGATTCCCCCATTCGAGTTGCAGGTTTTTTTGAACAAAATACAGTGGAAAAAGGCATGCTCCGTGGGCTTTTTTCAGCTTATCATGCGCAGAACAATCAGTTTTTGTATACCTTTATAGACCCTGTACGGGAGCCCAATCAGGCGTTGGCTTGGGGGGAATCTCGTCGGGGAGTTGTGATTATTCAGATTAAAGACCGCCGATTTCGACTGCCGCTGGAATCTTTTTTCCAAGTTTCTGTTGCCCAAGGAATGCCTGTTTTTAAAGGCGAAGAGGTTCTTTCTGGGGCGATAGCCGAAGGGTTTTCTTTGCCAGCCCCTGTCATTGAAAAACCTTTGGGAACTTCAGTTCAGGTTATCTTAACCGAAATCCAACAGGCTTGGATATTTATCTTGTTGTGTCTTGTGTTTCCTTTTATAGTGGCGTTTAGGGCTTTTTGGGTCTATCTCAAAAAGCGAAAAGCTTGATTTTATAAGGAAAAAAAATGCTTAAACGAAGCAATGCCTTGTTTTGGTCAACGTTGGTTGTTTTGGGGGTTTCTGGTGTGTTGGTCATGGGGTATTTTTATAAAACTGTTCGAGAAAGAAATGCACTTCCGGAAGCACCGCACAGTGCACTGACCGAAGCCAATTTTGCTGCATTTTTGAATAACCCTTCTGCTCAAAAAGAAACGGCTAGACTCTTTATTAACCAATGTGCGGCCTGCCATGGATCTTCGGGCAATGGCGGGGTAGGGGTTTCTTTTCGAGATGCTGAATGGAAATATGGGGGCAGCCTTTCTGAAATCGAGGCGAGCATCATCCAAGGCCGGATCGGAATGCCCCGGTTTGGCGGGCGGCTTCAACCGGTGGATATCGAACAGTTGGCCATGTATGTAAAATCGTTTTCAATCCCGCAAGAGCCCAAAAATGAATCGGTTAATTAACGAAAAAAGCCCCTATTTACGCCAGCATGCCCAGCAAGCCATTCATTGGTATGCATGGGGCGATGAGGCCTTTCAAGTCGCCGAGGCCGAAAAAAAACCTGTGTTTATCTCGATTGGCTATTCGACCTGTCATTGGTGCCATGTGATGGCCCATGATTCTTTTGAAGACGAAGCTGTTGTGGCCTTCTTAAATGCCCATTTTGTGTCCATTAAAGTGGATCGGGAAGAACATCCTGATGTCGATCAATTTTACATGACAGCCTGCCAATACATGACGGGTGCCGGCGGATGGCCTTTGACCCTTTTTGCCCTGCCCGATAAACGGCCTTTTTTTGCTGGGACTTTTTTCCCAAAGCAGTCCAGTTCGGGGCGCATTGGGTTTTTGGATTTAATGCACTATCTTTCTGACGCGTGGCAAAATTCCCATTCAGATATTTTGAGTACCGCCAACCAATTGATGATTTCGATGGCCCACGATTCGGTGTTGGGACAAAGTGATGCCCCAGATTCGCGCTTATTAACCACCGGGCTTTCGGCTTTTAAAGATCAGTTCGATGCCACTTATGGCGGATTCGGACCTGCCCCTAAATTTCCGTCGCCTCATCAACTGTTGTTTTTGCTTCAAACCCAAGATGCCGACTGCAAGGCTATGGCGGTTCATACCCTAAAAGCCATGCGCTATGGCGGTATTTTTGATCAGATTGGGTTTGGTTTTCACCGATATTCGACCGATGCCCATTGGCTTTTGCCACATTTCGAAAAAATGCTCTACGACCAAGCCTTATTGCTTTTGGCCTATACCGAAGGGTTTTTACAAACCCAATCCCCTCTTTTTTCGCTTACGGTTGAACAAATTATCGATTATATCCGCCAAAAACTGTCAGCCCCAGAGGGTGGATTTTATTGCGGAGAAGATGCCGATAGCGAGGGCGAAGAAGGCAAATTTTATGTGTGGAATGCCGCCGATTTCCCCAAAGATTGGCAGGCCTTTTGGCAGATCGATCCTGCTGGAAATTTTGCGCACGAAGCCACTGGCCACCGGGACGGCACCTCTATTTTACATGTCGATTTGGGGTGTTCGGAATCTGATTTTGTGTCTCGATTAACCCAATTTGAGCCTGCTCGAAAGACTTTGTACGATCTGCGAGAGACCCGTATTCACCCTGGTTTGGATTCCAAAGTCCTTACCGATTGGAATGGACTAATGATTGCGGCTTTGGCCAAGGCGTCTCGGGTTTTTTCTAGACCGGATTGGTTGCAGATGGCCGAAAAAGCCTTGTCCTTTTTAGAATCGAACCTTTGTATAAAAAATCAGGTGTGCCATTCCTGGTGCGATGGGGTTTTGAATACAACCCAGACGGCTTCGGATCGAGTCTTTTTGGCCTGGGGATGTTTCGAGCTGTATCAAACAACCTTGGATTCTAGGTATTTGAACAAAGCCGTGTTGTTAATGCAGGAGACTTGGGATTTATTTGGCGATGAAAAACGCGGTGGTTTGTACAGCAGTATCGCTGGTGCCATGCCCATCCGCCAAAAAGAGGGCTATGATGGTGCGATTCCCAGCGTCAATGCCGTTGCCTTTTTTCTGTGGGGTGCCTTGGGCCGTCTTTTGCATCGCCAAGACTGGATCGTGCTAGCCGACCAGGCCAAGCAGGCTTTCGCAGATCGTATTGGCCACTATGCTTTGGGTCATGGGTTTTGGCTTTACGCGCTGACTCTGCAAGCCAATACTTGGGATATTACCCTTTCTGGCAATCCAGATTCTGAGGATTTCCAGTTTTTGTTTGCTGCGCTTCGTTCTCAGACTTTCGTGTCCGGATTTTGGCACCATGATCCTGACTCCCATGCTCAGCCTGTCTGTGTTACCATTTGCCGTGGCACGGTCTGTATGGCAGAGTGTAGCAGCCCAGACGCCTTAAAAGATTGGATTTCGACCCATGCATCTTGTTGAACTGGTTCCCCGAGAAATGGAAACGTTTATAGCCGAAGCACAAGCGCTGATGAGCGCGGGGTTGGGATTGTTTGGCATTAACGTCCCCGATGTGTTGCGTCTTTCGAACCGAAGCCACGATGCGGCAACAGCTTTGTTGCGGGTGGGCATTCCTGCTATTCCCCACATTCGGGCTATCGATAGGCCCCTTGACGAGACCTTGTCTTTGGTTGATGCGTTTGTCAAAGCAGGCGGAGCTCATGTGTTAATTGTCAGTGGCGATATCCCAGATGGGTTGCGTCAGACTTACCCTGTTCATCCGGTTGATATCGTTGCTGCTTTAAAAGCCCGATTTGATTTGAAAGTCTATTGTGCGATTGATCCGTATCGCACCTCGTTTGCCAAAGAGTTGGCTTATATTGACCAAAAACGTCAGGCTGGTGCAGATGGATTTTTTACCCAACCATTTTTTGATGCTGGGCTAGCCAAGCTCTATTTGGATCAACTGGAAGGGACCTCTGTTTTTCTGGGTATTTCCCCAGTGATGAGCGAAAAATCAAAAAATTATTGGATTACCAAAAATCATGCGGTGTTTCCCAAGGATTTTTCCCTGGATTTTGAGGCCAATGTGGCAGTTGCAAAAAACTTGGTTGATGTTGCTGTTCAAAATGGGCAACACACCTATTCCATGCCGATTTTGTGCCCGGCGTTGGCATTCTCAAAAGCCGTTTTTACATAAACAAAATCCACTCGATATCGAGGTTTGATTCGGGATTTTGAATGCCAGAGGGTTGCATAGCGGCTCCTTTTTATTGGTGACGTGTTAAGGTGCTTTTTCCCTTTTATTTTGGGCTTTAAACATTTGATTTTTTGAATGTTTGATGGCTTGGGTCTGGGTGGCATTAGGGAGTCATCAAGATCAGACCGTAAGGGGGACCTCTCATGTTTGACGAGATTCATGTTCAAGAAATCCAGGCTGTGGAAACGCGCCAGGGAAAATTGGTGGTTTTTACTGCCGAATTTGGGGACGCAGTTTTAACGCTGGACTGTCACTGTAACTAGGGAAAAGCTAGCCATGAAAATAGGCAAAAACAGACTGAAACCGTGGTTGGTTTTCTGGCTTAAGCCATCTTGCAAAACAGTGCATGATGATCGGCGATTTAATGCCCATCAAATGAATGTGGGGTTTTGCATAATAAAATTGCTGTGTTTTTCGAAAGGTCCTCAAGCCCATCGGTAGGGTTTGGAAATTGCCTTGCCCTTTTAGAATGACAACATCTGCAGATAGATAGGCCGTTTGATAGGCGGTTGTGGTTTCGAAAACATATTTTCCGGCGATGATGCTACCGCTTTCTACAATTTGGATTTGGCCTTGTTTATAGGCTTCAGAAATCGCGTCTAGCCCACCTCCTACCAACAAGGATTCCAAGTCAAATCGTGTTACATCGTTAACAACCGGTTGGCTTTTTACCACAAAGGTAATGCGATGGCTTTTTTGCAATAAAAATTCGGCAATTAACAGATCAAAAACGACTTCACCGTTGTTGTCCAATTCATACAAAATATGGCCGTTGGATCGTCCAAGTAATTGGTCTTTTACTGCGTATAACTGAAAAAAGCGGTTAAAATAACATTGGGTTTGGATGGGGGAGGGGTCAGAAAGCAATTCATTAAACTCTTCCCGAAAGCCCATCAAAAAACCATCAACTGCTTTTTTGCCTTCAACCAAATCAATCCAATTGGCCCTTGTGGCAAAGTATAAGGCTAGTCCGAAATGGGTTTCGGTTAAGGCAAGTTCTTCTTTAAATTGTTTTACAAGTCCCAAGCAGAGGTTGTTATGGGCTTGCTTTTCTTTTAAGTAGGGGTCGTTGGGTAGGCCGCTATGTTTAAAAAACAGCCCCACACTTTCGCTAAGGAACAAAAAAAACTCCACAGAAGTGGCGTGCTTCATAATTTTGGGCGGGGCCTTTTTAAGGGTGTCGGACAGGGCTTGCTTGAAGAAACTTTTTTCGGTTTTGTGGGTGGCTGGAACCGTGTTCAAATAGAGTTTGTCCAAAATCATCATGCCAAATGCGATGTGGTTTGGAAAAACCCATTTTCCCCAGAGTTTTGGGTATAGCCCTAATAGGCGGTTTAAACGTTGTTGCCAAGGGGTTCTTCCAAGACGTTGTAGGGTTAAATAGTCTCCTAAAAATGCCTGGGGCGTTTTGGGCAGAAGCCAGTTGGGATGTGGGCGGTTTTGAATGCGTCCTAGGTGATTGCTTAGGCAGTGCTCAATATCGATAGACAGCTGATTAAGCGACATTTAGACGGCTGAATGATGCGGTTCGATATGGATTAAAACATCTGCAATCATGGGGAATTGACCCAGTAGCTTTTCTTTGACGGCATGGGCCAACGCATGGCTCACATAAACCGTCATCTCGGGGTCAACTTCCAAATGAAGTTCCACAAAATAGGTTAACCCTGCTTTGCGAAGATGACAGGTTTCAACAGCCCTAATGTTGTCTTGGCTTTCGGCTGCTTTTATGACCTTTTCTCGTAACAAGGGGTCTGGGGCTTCGTCCATCAATTCAGAAAAAGCGGGTCGCATTAGCATCAGGGCATTAAACCCAATAACGATGGCGGCCAAAACCGCAGCCCAATTGTCTGCAGAGCGATATTCGGGGCCTCCCACAATGGCAACGGCAATCCCAATAAAAGCGGCAACCGAGGTCAGCGCATCACTGCGGTGGTGCCAGGCATCGGTTTTTAAGGCGGTGCTGTGTAAATCTTTACCGGTTTTGTGCAAATATCGAAACGCCAGCTCTTTGATTAAAATAACCCCCAATAAAACAAACAGGGTAAACCGATGTGGTACTGGTTTTTCCGTGCCGAGTTGGCTGAGGCTATGCCACCCAATCCCAAAGGCCATCACCAACAAGGCTGTGGCGCCAATCAGGGCTGTAATGGGTTCTGCTTTTCCATGGCCATAGGGATGATTTTCGTCTGGGGGTTTGGTCGAAACCGTAATGCCCAGCCAAATCACCACAGACAAAAAGGCGTCAGAAAGCGATTCAACTGCGTCCGCAATCAGTGCATAAGAATGGCCAAAAAAACCAGCGGCCCCTTTGACAATGGCCAGGCCCAGATTTGTCAAAATACTCAATAGGTTGGCGTGATGATGGGTTTTCATAGGCCAGCTTCGAAGGCGGCAACGTCGTCGTTGCTTACGGTAAAGTACCGGGCCTGGGGATGGTGAAAGACCATGGCCGAAACCGAGGCCTCGGGATGCATCATAAATTCTTCAGAAAGGGTTACTCCAATGGCGGAATCGGGGTGCATCAGCTCCCATAAAATGGCTTGGTCTTCCAATCGTGGGCAGGCGGGATACCCAAACGAAACCCGAACCCCGCTGTATTTGAGCTTAAACAAATCCTCCAAATGGGTGTCGGCTGGGTCTGGGATGCCCCATTGTTTTCGAATATCTTGGTGAAGCCATTCCGAAAATCCTTCTGCCGATTCAAGCGCAATGGCCGATAGGGCATGGGCCTCAAAATACTGGCCCTCATTTAACAATTTTCTGGAGATTTCCATAACACCGTCGCCGCAAGTGGCGATGAACAGGCAGATGGTGTCGCCTTCGGGATTTACAAAATCACTCAGACAAAGTTGGAGCCCTTCGCTTTGTCTGGGAAAACGGAATCGGGTTTTTTCTTTCAAGGTTACAGGATCCAAAATAACGATGGCGTCTCCCTCGGTTCGGGTTTTGAAAAACTGATACATCGCTTTGGCCGACATTAAATTTTCGGTCAAGATTTTTTGCTTTAGCGTATCCATTTTTTGAACCAACGACAGGGCTTTGGCATCGCCAGTCTCCAGCATTTTTTTGACATTGCCTTTAAGGCCCATGTGGTTGCCATATAGCATTTGGGGATTAATGTGGTTCCAAATGTCCGACAGATTCCCTTCGACAATCACCGGGTCAAAATGAGGCGGCCTTGCCACCGCCAGGCTGTGATCGAAGACCAGTTGTTCTTTAAAACTGCGTTTGGAATCGCCTCTGCTAACGGCGCCTGTTGGGGCTTGCTCTACCTTGGCCTTGTGTTCGGCTAAGAAGGCGTCCCGTTTGTCGGGGTTAACCAAGGCATTGGCCACGGATAGTCCGTTCATGGCATCTTTGCAGTACAAAACAGGTCCGTCATAGTTGGGGGCAATTTGGGTGTTGGTAAAGGATTCTGTCAACGCCGCTCCACCCACCAAAATGGGCACAGCAATGCCGGCGGCTTTCAGGTCTTGGGCCGTAATCACCATTTGTTGGGCCGATTTAACCAGCAGTCCCGAAAGGCCGATTAATTGGGGCCGGTGGGTTTTGTAGGCTTCAATTAGGGTTTCTGGCGGACATTTGATGCCCAAATCGATAATTTTGAAGCCGTTGTTTCCCAAAATAATTTCAACGAGGTTTTTACCAATGTCATGAACATCGCCTTTGACGGTGGCCAATAACAGGGTGCCTTTAAGGGTGGTCTCTGTTTTTTCCATCATGGGTTCCAGATAGGCAACAGCCGATTTCATGACTTCAGCCGATTGTAATACTTCGGCCACAATCAGCTCGTTTTCGTTGAACATTCTTCCCACAATATCCATGGCGGCCATCAAGGGCCCGTTAATCACTTCCAGCGGAGTTCCTTGGGTCAGGGCTTCGTCCAGATTTTCGATTAAGTATTCTTTGGTCCCCGAGACAATATTGATTTCAAGCTTTTTTTCGGTGCTTAATGTGGAGCGATCAAAAGTTTCCTTTTGGGTGGTAACCCGGTTTCTAAAATGAGCTGCAAAATTGGCAACAGGGTCGTTGTTGTTGTCGGTTCGATACCACAATAAATCGTCGCATAGCCTTTTTTCTTCGTCGGGGATTGCTGCAAAACGCTCCAGTTTTTCGGAGTTGACGATGGCATAGTCCAACCCTGCCTTGGTGCAGTAGTACAAGAAAACCGAGTTTAAAACCTCGCGTCCCGCACCGGGCAATCCAAACGACACGTTCGAGATCCCCAAAACGGTTTTGCATTTCGGAAAGGCTTCTTTTATTAAGCGAACCCCTTCGATGGTTTCTTTGCCCGATCCAAAGTAATTTTCGTCGCCAGTTCCACAGGGAAACACCAAGGGATCAAAAATCAGATCTTCTTCGGGGATGCCATATTTTTCGGTGATCAGTTTGTGAGCGATTTGGGCAACTTTTAATTTGGCTTGAGCGGTTACAGCCATTTCATCTTGAATACAGCCTACTACCACTGCGGCGCCGTATTTTTTGACAATGGGCAATAATTTGGACAAGGTTTTTTCCCCATCTTCCAAATTCACCGAGTTTAAAATGCATTTGCCTTGGGTCAGTTTAAAAGCGGTTTCCACCACTTCAGGGACCTGAGAATCAATCATAAACGGTACTTTAACCATCTTGGCAACGAAACCCATAAAGGTGGCGATGTCTGTTATTTCGTTTCGGTCTGGGTTGGAAAGACAAACGTCGATCACATGAGCACCGGCACGAACCTGTTTTCGGGCAACTTCTGCGGCTTCTTCGAATTTTTCTTCGGTAATCAGGGTTTTAAACGCTCGAGATCCAATCACGTTGGTACGTTCACCCACAATATAAGGCCGACCCCCTTCTTCAATCACCAGGGGATCTATGCCCGAAATGCGGGTATCTTTAGGCGGTAAAACGGTACGAGGGGTATGGTTTTTAGCCGCTTCTACAAGTTTCTCGATATGATCCGGTGTTGTGCCACAACAGCCACCGACCAAATTCACCCAGCCTTCTTTCATAAACGAAGCCAAGGTTGCAGAAAGAGCAATAGCCCCTTCGGGATAGGTTCCGTCGGCTAGGGGAATTCCGGCATTGGGAACCACAGAAATAGGAAAGCGAGAAATGGCCGCCAAACTGCGAATATGATCTCTCATAAATTCGGGGCCCGTTGCGCAATTCAGCCCAATGTACAGCGGATTCATGTGCTCGACAGATGTATACAGAGCCTCGATGCCTTGTCCTGCCAACATCGATCCCATGGTTTCGATAGTCACGGAAATGGCAATGGGCAGTGTTTTGTTCGATTTTTCAAATGCAGCTAAAAGTCCACAATAGCCTGCTTTCAAATTCAGGGTGTCCAGTGCTGTTTCGAGCAATAAAAAATCAACCCCGCCTTCAATCAAGGCCATGGCTTGGTGTTCAAACTCGTCAACAAGGGCATCAAAAGAAATCCCGCCCGTCACGGAAAGGGCTTTGGTTGTCGGCCCAATAGAGCCTGCGACAAACCGTGGTTTATCTGGGGTGCTGTATTGTTTGCATAAGGCCACGGCCAATTGCGCCGATTTTAAATTGATTTCGTGGGCCAAATGACCCAGTCCATACTCGTTTAATACCAGTGGTGTTCCCCCAAAGGTATTGGTTTCAATAATATCGGCTCCGGCCTTCAGATACGATTCATGAACTGCAGCCACGGCCTCGGGTTTGGATAAAATTAAATATTCGTTACAGCCATTGTAGGCCTCGCCGCCAAAATCTTCTGCGGTTAAGTTTTGGTTTTGAAGCGAGGTTCCCATGGCGCCATCGAGAACCAGAATATGATTGGCCAATCTTGCTTGAAGTGACATAAGCCCGTCATTGTACTTGAAAGCCGTCTTCAGGAAAACCTTTTTGCTCGACAAAAAACCCAAAGATGTCGTTATATAAGGCCCATGAAAAATACCTATAACACTTCTGTGCTTAATTCCATCGTTATTGTGGCGGCTCTTGGCTATTTTGTGGATATCTACGACCTGGTTTTATTCAGCATTGTTCGGGTCTCTAGTTTAAAATCCTTGGGCTTTTCTGGAGCTGCCTTACTTGATCATGGTGTCTTTTTAATCAATATGCAGATGTTTGGCATGCTGATTGGTGGTATTTTGTGGGGTGTATTAGGCGATAAAAAAGGCCGTCTTTCTGTCTTATTTGGTTCGATATTGCTCTATTCTGTTGCCAATATTGCCAATGCCTTTGTACATACCATTCCCGCTTATGCGTTTTGGCGAACCTTGGCTGGCATCGGTTTGGCCGGAGAATTGGGGGCTGGGATAACCCTGGTTGCCGAAACACTTCCCAAAGAAAAACGGGGCTATGGCACCATGTTGGTTGCAGCCGTTGGTGTTTCTGGCGCCATTTTTGCAGGCCTTATTGCGAAATATTTTTCGTGGCGTACCAATTTTATCATTGGCGGTGGACTGGGTCTGTCTTTACTGGTTTTACGCATCAGCATGTACGAATCGGGACTTTTTAAACGGTCTGTGAAAAGCAATATTTCCAGAGGTAACTTTTTTAAGCTTTTTACCAAACGAGACCTGTTTTTTAAATATTTGAAATGTATTTTGATTGGAATGCCGAATTGGTTTGTCATCGGTATTTTAATTACTTTTTCACCAGAACTGGCCCAGGCATTGGGTACTACTGGTCCTGTGCATGCAGCAACGGCCATTATGGTTTCCTATGCAGGCTTGGTGGTTGGTGATGTTGCCAGTGGCGTTATTAGTCAACTTTTGGCCTCTCGCAAAAAAACCATGCTTTTGTTTTTGCTTGGTTCTTCAGCCATGGTTGCGCTAAATATGGTTGTCTTTGGGTTAACCCCACAGTTGTATTATGTGCTCTGTTTTATGCTGGGCCTCAGTTGTGGGTATTGGGCCATTTTTGTAACGATTGCAGCCGAGCAATTTGGGACGAATCTTCGTGCGACTGTGGCAACGACGGTTCCTAATTTTGTACGAGGAGCGCTGGTGCCTATTTCTTTGGCCTTTATGGCTTTAAAACCAAGCCTGGGCGTTGTTCATGCCGCCGCATGGGTGGGTGGTATTTGTTTGGTAATTGCTTTGTGTGCGGCAGTCTATCTTGAAGAAACCCACGGAAAAGACTTGGATTATTTCGAAGTTATTTAAAGTTGTTGTCCGGTGCAATCCGGATAAACTGAATTTGGTTGGGATCAAATGGGGCAATCACGGGCACAAAGGCATCAGACCCAAAATGGCCGCCTGTTGATTCTTTTTTCTTTTGACCCCCACCACCGCCATACCCAGGACTAGAGCCTCCTCCGCCAAAGGAAGAGTTGCCTAGTGGGTTAATGAGTCGTGGGTTGAAACCGCCAAAATCCATTGTTGCCTCATATCGGACTGTGTGTGGAGTGAGAAGAAGATTTTTCTTTTACAATTATCGGGTAGAGCAGAAGAAAAATTTCAAGCAATTTTTAGACTTACATTTCCAGTATAGGGATTTGTACAAAAAAAGCAATCTGCTTTTAAAGTTCACACTGAAAAAGAACTGCCACAAGAGCAGGTCTTTTTGATATTCGGATTGGTTAGCGTAAATCCAGATCCTGTTAAGGCTTCAACGTAGTCCATAACCGAGCCAATCACATAAAAATAGCTGGTTTTTTCAATCATCACGTGGGCACCGTTATGTTCAAATATTTTGTCGCCCTGGGCTTTCGAGGTTTCTAGATCGGAAAGTGCCATGTCGTAGGACATCCCGGAACAGCCATCTTTTTTAACGGCCACTCGAAGTCCAAAATCAGCAACCGACTTGCCCTCATTTTGCAAAAATAGGGTTATTTTTTCTGCGGCTTTATCCGAAATCTGAATGCCAGAAATGGGCTTATCAACCCCAGTGGGAGCTGGGGCTGTAGCTACAAATACTTTTTTAACGTCACCGCAATCAGACATAGGGGTATGATACTCCAAACCCCGCGATTAGGCGATGGTTACCTCTTTGCACAGATAAACATCTTGAATAGCGTTAAGCAATTCCACGCCTTCTTTCATGGGTTTTTGGAAGGCTTTTCGGCCAGAGATCAATCCCATGCCGCCAGCACGTTTGTTAATAACGGCTGTGGAAACAGCGTCTTGAAGGTCGTTTTTGCCTGAAGGTCCACCAGAATTGATCAAGCCCATTCTGCCCATGTAGTTGTTTGCAATTTGATATCGGGTCAAATCGATGGGGTGGTCTGTAGTGAGATCGCTATAGACTTTAGAGCTGGTTTTTCCAAATTTAATGGCATTGAATCCACCATTATTGGTTGGCAGCTTTTGTTTAATGATATCGGCTTGAATGGTGACGCCCAAATGATTCGCTTGACCTGTTAAGTCGGCGGCTTCGTGATAGTCGACGCCATCTACTTTAAAAGAATTGTTGCGCAAATAGCACCACAAAATGGTGGCCATTCCCAATTCGTGGGCCAGTTCGAAGGCTTTGCTGACTTCCACAATTTGTCGGGTGCTTTCTGGAGATCCAAAATAAATGGTTGCCCCAACGGCAACACAGCCCATGTCGTGGGCTTGTTTAATCGAACCGTACATGACTTGATCAAAAGCATTGGGATAGGTGAGTAGTTCGTTGTGGTTGATTTTAAGCACAAATGGAATTTTGTGGGCATATTTTCGAGAAACACTGCCCAGAACACCCAAGGTACTTGCTACCGCGTTGCAGCCACCTTCGATGGCCAGCTTAACGATATTTTCAGAATCAAAATAGATCGGATTTGGGGCAAAAGAAGCGCCAGCAGAGTGCTCGATGCCTTGGTCTACGGGCAAAATAGAAAGATAGCCGGTGTTGGCCAGTCGTCCAGCGCTAAATAAGGTTTCAAGGCTTCTTAAAACCCGGTTATTTCTGTCGCTTTGTGCAAAGATTTGATCGACCCATTGCCCATTAGGAACATGGATAAGGTCTTTTGAAATGGTTTTACAGGTATGGCCCAAGAGGGATGTGGCTTTGTCGCCTAGAATGGTTTCAATGGTCTTGATTGACATGGATTCTCCTTAAAAAATGGATGCTAAAAAAGTATCAGGTTCGGGGCAGATTGTTAATACTCGTGGTATACTGGGTTCAAAGGGGCGGCTTCATGTTCCCCCACATTTTACGATGTTAGGAGAGTCTTTATGTCTCATCATGAAGAGTGCTGTTCTGGTGACCATGGGTGTTGTTCTTCCAAATGTTCTTGCCTCTGCCATAAGACTTTGGCAGTTTTGGTTATTTTGTTCGGTGCTGTCTTTTTGCTGGGACATGCCCATGTGATTAGTCAGCATGCTGTGGATTTGGCTTGGCCGGCATTAATCGTTTTAGCTGGTCTTAAAATGATTTTTTCTGGCATCTGCAAGTGTTGCAAAAAGAAAGAAGACGCTTAATTTCTTTCTTATTTATTTTAACAAAAAAGAGGTCGAAATGGCCTCTTTTTTGTTTGTTTGGCCTCTTGCGAGGCTTGGTAACATCCTTTAAAGTAGGGGGCTATGACTCAACACGTTCAACGAGACCACTCGATTTTTCTGATTGTTGCCATGATCGGCTTTGGGGTGATGTTGCGCATTTTACCCCATCCTTTCAATTTTACCCCCATTGGGGCCATGGGGCTTTATGCAGGTCTTAAAACACGACAAAAAAGCCTAGCTTTTGGACTGCCTTTGATTGCGATGTTTTTAAGCGATCTGGTACTAGGGTTTCATTCTTTGCAAGTTTTGGTCTATGGGTGCATAGCCTTAAATGTTGCTGCAGGCTTGTGGCTGAGGGCTCATTTTTCTTGGGTTAAGTGTGGGGGATTGGTCCTGCTTTGTTCCACCTTGTTTTTTATGGTAACCAATTTTGGGGTTTGGGTGTTTAGTGGCATGTATCCCCATACAATGTCTGGGTTATTGTCCTGCTTTGCATTGGCAATTCCCTTTTTTCAAAACGCTGTGCTAGGTGATTTTGTTTATACCGGAGCTTTTTTGGGGCTCGATGCCATTGCCAGGCGATGGATTGTTTCTCGTTGGGTTTCGAACTAGGCCGTGAAACGGCTTAACAAGCGGGTTTTAATCGCCGCTGTTTTGGGGTGTATTGCTCTGGGTTTTGGGGTAGGGCTTTCCAGTCGTTGGGTTAGTGTTCATCCCAAGTTTGAAACGGTTCAAAAGGGAGAGCGTGGGGATACGTATTTTGCCCAGCTGTCTTACCCTGTTGTTGAAGAAGGGGTTTCGGCGGGTGCCCGAACATCGTTTAACCGTCAATCAGAGTCTGTTGCAAATCAGATATTGCGTACTTTTTCTCGGTCTGTTTCGGCACTGCCACCTTTAAGTCAAACTGAAAAACATCATCTTAACCTTACCTATGGAATCTCTCAAAAGTCGGCCCGAATTTTTTACATTCGCTGGAAACAAACCCAAACGATTCTGGGGAAACAAAAAGTGGTTATTTCGGAGTCAGAAATTCGGTTTTAATACGTCTTTTTTGAATTCAAGACCTTTAATATTTGGCTTCGAGACGGTATAACTAGTTCTAGTTTTTCCTGGGCTTGAAAGGACATTCTTATGAAACAGTTCATGATGATTTTGGCTCTGATGTGTGCTTTTTCATTGCCTGTTTTCCCTCAGTTGCTTGGAAGCCCAACTCAGGATATGGATATCCAACGTTTGGATGATGCCCGGGTTCAGGGGCTGCAAACGGTTCTCAAATTAAATCAAGATCAAGTGAATAGGCTTATGGACTATCGTGCCCGTATTTTTAGAATATTTAAAGCCAGAAGCGACCAATTTAATGAAAAACAAGCAGAGGTGAACACCCTTTTGCGTGAATCCGAGTTGGATTTAACCCGAATTGCAACCCTTAAAGGCGAGCTGGCTGCAACAGCCAGAGATCTTCAAACCGCCAAGCTGGATTATCTGATGATTGTTCGTCAAACCATTTCTGGGGATCAGTACACGGCTTTGTTGTCGGATATGAAAGTGCCGACGCCAAGTCCAGTTGTAACCCCCAATGTTACGACACCCTCTATTCAGCCTGCCCTTCAAAAAAAACCATAACAGGAGTTCCTTGTGTCAGAGTTGGTATCCCGTTTTCCTGCTGCGTATTCTGCGATCGATCGAGAGCCTTTTTGGGCCAAACATTGGATAGACTCTGGTGTGTTTAAAGCCAATCTAACGGCAGAGAGATCCAACACCTTTATTGTTGATACCCCTCCGCCCACTGTTTCGGGCGAATTGCATATGGGGCATATTTTTAGCTATACCCAAACCGATGTGGTGGTTCGCTATCAGCGAATGCAGGGGAAGGCCATTGTGTATCCCATGGGCTGGGACGACAACGGATTGCCCACCGAACGCCGGGTTCAAAATGTGTTTGGCATTACCTGTGATCCGAATCAACCCACAGTGGATCAGTGGAAACCAACCTTGCAAACGGATGCCAAGGCGCCCGCACAGCCAGTTTCCCGACACAATTTTATTGAAGCTTGTAACCAATTGACCCAAGAAGACGAGAAGGCCTTCGAATCGTTGTGGAAGCGGGTAGGGCTTTCGGTGGATTGGTCCTTAACCTATGCCACAATTGGGGATCATGCCCGAAAAACGGCACAATGGTCGTTTTTGGATTTGGTCGAGAAAAACCATATCTATCAGGCCGAATCGCCAACCATGTGGGATGTGACCTTTAAAACCGCAGTGGCTCAAGCCGAGTTGGAAGATCGTCCACTGGCTGGGCATTACCATGATATTTTGTTTCAAGTGGAAGGCCAGCAAGAACCGCTGATGATCTCGACCACAAGACCCGAGTTGCTGGCTGCTTGTATTGCAGTTGTTGCTCATCCCTCGGATGCTCGGTATACCCATCTTTTCGGTAAAAAAGCCATTACACCCTTGTTTGAAGCCCAGGTGCCCATTTTGGCATCGGACCATGCTGATCCTGAAAAGGGAACCGGCGTTTTGATGGTCTGTACCTTTGGGGATGGTGCTGACGTGGACTGGTGGAAAACCTCGGGGTTGCCCTTGAAGGCCATTTTGGGTCGTGATGGCCGATTGCAGCCTTTGGATTTTTCGGTTGAGCCTTTTTTGAGTTTGAACCCCGAAAAGGCAACTTTGGCCTATACAGAACTTCAAGGATTATCAACCAAGCAAGCCAGAAAGCGTATTGCTGAATTGCTTTTGGATGCTGGGGCTATGGTTGGAGAGCCTAAATCCACAGAACGACCCGTTAAGTTTTATGAAAAAGGGGTTATGCCCATCGAGTTTTTGACCACAAGGCAATGGTTTATTCGGTTGCTACCACATAAAGCAGAGCTATTGGAAAAAGCGAGGCAAGTTCAATGGCATCCGGCCCATATGGTGCACCGCATCGAGCATTGGATTGAAGGTCTGAGCCAGGATTGGTGTATTAGCAGGCAACGCTTTTTCGGGGTTCCTTTTCCTGTATGGTATCCCCTGAACGAACAAGCCGAGCCTTGCTACGACAAGCCTATTTTTGCCACAAAAGCCCAGCTGCCTTTGGATCCCAACACCGTTGCGCCTGCAGGATATTCCGAGTCTCAGCGTAATCAGGCGCTTGGTTTTATGGCCGATCCAGATGTCATGGATACCTGGGCCACCTCTTCGTTGACCCCTCAATTGATTAGCAATTGGGTGGATGATCCCAACCGTCACACACATTTGTTTCCAATGGATTTGCGTCCCCAAGCCCACGAAATTATCCGTACCTGGGCCTTTTATACCTTGGCCAAGGCATGGATGCACGACAATCAATTGCCTTGGAAACATGTGGCCATTAGCGGGTGGATCTTGGATCCAGACCGCAAAAAAATGAGTAAATCCAAAGGCAATGTGGTTACACCGGCAGCCCTTTTGGACAGTTATTCGGCCGATGCGGTTCGGTATTGGGCTTGTCGGGCAGGATTGGGCAACGACACCATTTTTGATGAATCTGTCTTTAAAATCGGCCAAAAACTGGCCACAAAATTGTTTAATGTTGCCAAATTTATGGGCCCCAATTTGGACCGTGCCCAAAATCTATCCGTTGCCGACATTACCCATCCCCTCGACCAAGCTTTTCTTAAAAAATTGCTGGATGTGGTTACTGAATCGCCCAAGCATTTCGAGGCTTTTGCCTATGCTACGGTTTTAGAAGCTGCCGAAAAATGTTTTTGGGATTTTTGTGATTATTATGTCGAGCTGGTAAAGGGCCGGTCTTATCGCGAGACGTTGGATGCAGAATCCCGATCTGCCCTGGCTACGCTGCGTTTGACTTTGGGTATCTTTTTGCGTCTTTTTGCGCCCTACATGCCCTTTATTACCGAAGAAATCTGGAGTTGGTTTTTTGCGTCACAGAGTCAATCTGTTCATCAAGCTCAATGGCCCAGCGAAAGCGAATTCCCTGCCTTTGATGGGATTGCTTGTGCCGAGGATTTTGAATTTGTAACCGAGGTATTGTCTGTGGTTCGCGGTCAAAAAACCCAAGAAAAACGGTCATTAAAATGGGGAGTAGATCGCTTGGAAATTCCAGCTACACCAACGCAACATGCCTTTTTAATGGGGATGATGGGGGACCTTTCAAAAACAACCTTAACAGCAGCCGAAAATATTGTCTTTGTTTCTAAAGGCAATCCCTTTTCTGTTGTTTTGGCCAAGGAAGTGGATGCGACGCCGGCTTAGTCTTTTTTTTGGGGTTCTGGGTTTTATTCTGGCTACAGCCGGAAGCGTATGCGCTTCGACGGTTCAGTTGCAGATCTTAACTCAAAAATCAGTGATTCAAGCCGGTCAGAAAACTGAGATTGCAGTCGTTTTGTCGATTCCAAAAGGCTGGCATATTGCAGCCTCGACGCCTCAAGAAGGGGCTCTGCCCACTCGCTTAACTTGGACCCTCCCCAAAGGGTTTGCGATTGATTCTGGCCGTTGGCCAAAACCCAAGCAGGTAGGCGATGAAAAGGCTTCGGTTTGGGGATACGAGGATCGTGTTGTCGTATTTTATACCCTTTCTGCTCCGGATACTCTGGGTAAAACCGATTTGAATCTTCTTGGAAAATGGGGGGCTTGTAATACCACCTGTATCCCAGAAAAAGCGTCTTTGGCCTTGCCTATCGAGGTTGGGGAAAAGGGCGTTAACGCTTTGACTCCGTTTCCTCAAGAGCCCTCAACTTGGCCTGGCGTTGGGATTCTACTTCAAAATCTTGTTTTGGCCTTTTTGGGTGGGTTAATTCTAAATGCTATGCCCTGTGTTTTTCCGGTGATATCCATCAAGGTTTTACAGCTTATTTCTGCACAAAAGGGCGGGTCTCTTAAATCCAGATTCGTGGGCACGCTTCCGTTTGCTTTTGGCATTTGGTCCAGCATGATGGTTTTGTTTGGCGTTGTTGTTGCGTTTCAAAATACTTCCAAAGGTTTAGGATGGGGGTTTCAGCTTCAACAACCGGGTTTTGTGGTGTTTTTGATGGGGCTGTTTTTTACCATAGCCCTGTCGTTTTTTGGTGTGTTTGAAATCGGTTTGTTTTTGACACGTGTACAAACCCAAAGAACCACTGGGGTTCTAGGGTCTTTTTTAAATGGCGTTTTAACCACAGTGGTTGCTACCCCTTGTTCGGCTCCGGTGATGGGGGCTGTGGTTGGGTTTGCCTTTCTTCAATCTTGGCCAGTCGGCTTGCTGATTTTTACGGGCTTGGCTTTGGGCATAGCCTTTCCCTATATCGTGTTGGCGCTTTTCCCAAAGACGTTGCAACAGTTGCCGAAAAGTGGTGTTTGGATGCTTCATTTAAAACAGTTTTTTGGATTCTTAATGATGGCCACCGTGTTGTGGCTTTCGATGGTTTTGATTCAACAAAAAGATATTCATCTTCTGTTTCTGGTTTGGACGGTCTTGTTGCTTTTGGGTGTGGGGCTTTGGGCCTATGGGCAATTAAAATCTGTTTGGAAATGGGGCGTTATTTTGGCTGTGGTTTTGGCCGGACTTTGGTTGGCTAAACCCCTTTTTATTCCACAACCAACCCTGGATTGGCAGCCTTATTCCAAAGCCGTCTTTGATAAAAATATTCAAGAAGGACGTTTAATTTTGGTGGATTTTACAGCAGCTTGGTGTTTAACCTGCCAAGTTAACGAAAAATGGGTGTTGTCGTCTCCAGAAGTCGTCAAAGCCCTACGTGATCGCAAGGTTGTTTTATTAAAAGCAGATTGGACCAAGCAGGATCCTGCGATCACCGAAGCCCTGCGGGAGTATGGGCGCAGTGGGGTGCCGCTTTATATTTTTGTGGATCGATCTGGAAAAAAAACCATTTTGCCTCAGGTGCTTAACTCAAAATTAATTTTTGATTTAGTTGAATATCCCTGAAAATAAGCTAGAATGGTGCTTGGTCTACGCACCAGAAATACCAATGCTACGCCTCCATCTTCCCCAGAGCAGCGTTTTTGAGTAGGAGTCTTCATGAATTTTGACACAGAAAATCGCAATTCAAAATTGGATCAGTTAAAAGAAATGGGCGAAAATACCGGTTTCTTATCCCCAGATGAAATTTTATCCCTTGTCGACAGTCCAGAATCCATTTTGGATGATATGGACGAAATTCTGGATGAAAGCACAGATACCCCAGCGCAGGCCTCTACTTCCGATGAAGAGGAAGTTACCAAAGAAGTCAGTGTAGAAGGCATTGAAAAAGGATTGGATCTTGATGATTCGGTCAAAATGTATTTGCGTGAAATTGGGACCATTGACCTTTTGAATCAAGAAGAAGAAATCGATTTGGCCAAAAAAATTGAAATGGGCGATGAAGAAGCCAAGCAGCGCCTGATTAACGCCAACCTTCGTTTGGTGGTTTCCATTGCTAAAAAATACACCGGCCAAGGCTTGTTGTTTTTGGACTTGATCCAAGAAGGCAATACAGGCCTTATTCGTGCTGCCGAAAAGTTCGACTATACCAAGGGATTTAAATTTTCGACTTATGCCACTTGGTGGATTAAACAAGGGATTACCCGTGCGATTGCCGACCAAAGCCGTACCATTCGGGTTCCTGTCCATATGGTTGAAACCATTTACAAAGTTAAGAAAATCACCCGCGTTTTGATGCAAGAATTTGGCCGAAGACCCACGGAACAAGAAGTTTCGGACCGGGCAGAAATTCCCATTGAAAACATTGTGGCTATTCGCAAATATTCGCAAATTCCCTTGTCTTTGGAAATGCCCATTGGGGACGAAGAATCTTCTCAGCTTGGGGATTTTATCGAGGACAAAAATTTCGATGCCCCTGAAGACGTGACAATGCGCAACATTTTAAGAGAAGAGTTGTTGCGGTCTATGGATATTTTAACCGAACGGGAACAAATGATTTTGAAATTGCGGTTTGGTTTTGACGATGGCCGCCCAAGAACCCTAGAGGAGGTGGGTAAGGTTTACAATGTAACCCGAGAGCGTATCCGACAAATCGAAGAAAAAGCGCTTCGCAAATTGCGTCATCCTGCCCGTCGTGGCCGCTTGGATTCGTACAGAAAACAAGTATAGATGCCAGGCAACTCTTTTGGACGGCTCTTTAAAATAACAACCTTTGGTGAAAGTCATGGCCCAGGCATTGGGGTTGTTATTGATGGCGTGCCGCCGCTTCTGGACCTTTCTGAAGCCGATATTCAACACGATTTGGACCGTCGAAGACCGGGTCAAAGCTCTGTAACAACGCCCCGTAAAGAGGCCGACAAAGTTGAGATTTTGTCTGGTGTTTTTGAAGGCAAAACAACGGGTGCGCCTTTGGCGCTGCTGATTCGAAACGAGCATCAGCAATCCAAGGATTATGCGGCCATTAAAGATATTTTTAGGCCGGGTCATGCGGATTTTACCTATCTTAAAAAATACGGCATTCGCGATTATCGTGGCGGGGGACGTTCCTCTGGCCGGGAAACAGCTGCTCGTGTCGCGGCTGGTGCCATTGCCAAAAAGTTTTTGGCCCTGCATGGCGTGTCTGTTGTGGGGTACACGCGTTCGGTGGCTGATGTTCAAGCCAATACCATCGACTTTTCTGAAATCGAAAAAAACCCTGTACGATGCCCAGATGCCCTTCAAGCCGCGAAAATGATCGAGGTTATTGAGGCCGCAAGAAAAGACAACGATTCTGTCGGTGGTGTTGTCGAAACCATCGTCAGAGGCTGTCCGGTTGGCCTGGGTGATCCTGCTTTTGACAAACTCGATGCTTTGCTTGCCCATGCGGTTATGTCGATTGGAACCATCAAAGGGGTCGAAATTGGGGATGGTTTTGAAGCCACCAAAAGACGGGGTTCCGAAAATAACGATGCGTTTATTCCGACAGAAACGGGTATTTCAACCCGAACCAATCATGCTGGGGGGATTTTGGGTGGTATTTCTGACGGTTCTGAAATTGTGATTCGTGCGGCGGTTAAACCGGCTTCTTCTATCGCCAAAAGCCAAGACAGCGTAACTGTAGAGGGAACCATTACACCCATCGAGGTGCATGGGCGCCATGACCCTTGTATTTGCCCCAGAGCCGTCCCGGTTATCGAAGCCATGGTTGCCTTGGTTTTGATCGATTGCCTTCTGGTTCAAAAAAGCATTTCAAACAATCCTTTTTAGCTATTCAAAAGGAATATAGAGAGAAACCTCTGTTCCTTCTTGGCGCTTGGATTGGACATCGATTTTTCCATTGATCAACCCGAGCATGCGTTGCGCTGTGGAAAGCCCTAGGCCAGGGTTTTCGTATTTGGTGGTAAAAAACGGGTCGAAGATTTTATGTTGAATGGTGTCTTCGATGCCGTCTCCAAAATCTTGAATAATGATTTTGACCCCTGTTTTTTCCGCACCAGAAAGATCTATAAACCGTTCTTTGGTTGTTTGAATCTTGATCACGCCATTTGCCGAGCTGGCTTCGATGGCATTGATGATAACAGCCAATAGCGCTTGATAGACGGCATGTAACTCTGCAAAGACTGGCTGGAGGGTGGTGTCGATTTCTTTTTCGACTTGAATATTTTTTTGCCGGAATTTTCCAAGCCCTACCAACAAAATATCGTCTAAAACCTCGTTTAAATGGATGATTTGTTTTTGCTGTGAACTGGGATGCACATATTTGAGCATGGTGGTAATAATGGTATTAAGCCTTAAAATATTTTTAATATTTAAATTGGCGTATTCAGCAATTTTTTCTGGATTGTCGAGGTTGTCCAAAATCAATTCGTTTCCAGAAAGTATCATGCCCAAGGGGTTTCGAATTTCGTGGGCAATACCTTGGGTGATGCTGGCATAGGCCATTTGCTGGTTCATTTTTGAGGCCATTTCAACGTTGTGTTCGATTTCTTTTTTAACCAGTGCAAAGGGGCGAAGTCGCTGAAGTACCGTGGTTAGTTGCAGGGTTAACAGTTTAATGACATGAAGGTCGGGTAAGCTGAATTGCTCTTCAGATAGTTTGTGACCTAAACACACAACCGCATACAAATGGGCTTTGGTGGCACAAACACAAAACAATGCTGTGGTTTTGTCTGGTAGGGGATTCAACAATTCTTCGGAGGCCACAACTGGAGATTCGGAAATCGCATGCTGGTGTAACACGCTGCTGTTGTGCTTAAACACGCGACGGTGGTCTAGGCTTACTTTGCCATTACTTAGCTGTACTGCGCAAAGTTCGTTTTTGTAGGGAGCAAAATTCTCGAAATAACTTGCATTTAAGAACAACTGACAATTGGTTAATCCCAGCAATTCTTGGGTTCGGGTGTTAATGCCATAAACCAAGTCTTCTAGATTGCTGCATTTGGTCAGCTCGTTACTTAAGGGTAAAAGCAGTTGTTCGAATAGCTGGTCTTTTTTAAGAAAAAATTGATCGGTGTGGGTTTGCAGGTGTCGTCGAAGCGGGTCAAATAGAAAAACGGTAAACCACCCTCCGGCAATCACCAGGAGTGTCAATTTAAGATCGATGTGGGCCAAAAAGAGATAATGATAGGCAAAAATAAAGCTCAAGCACACCGTCGAAAAAAGAAGTCCACTGATCACAAATGCAGCCGATCGGCTGATCAGCACACGCCCTTCAAATGTTCGCCATTTGAACAGCATGAGTAACACCAAGACACCCAGAGCTGCTAGGGTGCAAAAAAGTGTAAAAACAGGGGAAATCATGTGCCCACTAGTCTAGCAGACAGATGGGGCTTAACCAACCTGTTTTACCCTGATTGAAGGGATGTAAATCTTCGTGCTAGAATCCCCAACGGAGAGCTGGCAGAGTGGTCGATTGCGGCGGTCTTGAAAACCGTTGAACCGAAAGGTTCCGGGGGTTCGAATCCCTCGCTCTCCGCCAGAGATACTGATATTTCCAATTTTCGCTTCGGTCGATATCGGCCCTCCCTTTGGTCGGGGCCCTGAAGATAACTCCCTTCGCGAAAAATTGAAAATCTCAGTATCTCTCTTCGTCTCTGTACGGTTATATTTTGGCCCCTGCGGGGGAGCGGCTTTGGATTTACTCCAAGGCCGCGACACAAAAATGCTTGTCATTTTTGTTTACAATGAGCCTCGAACCAGTGAGCGTCAGCGAACGGTTTTAAAATAGGATTCTTAGAGAGTTTAATTCCGATTAAACTCGAATCCCTCGCTCTGGGCCAGAGATACTGATATTTCCAATTTTCGCTTCGGTCGATATCGGCCCTCTTAGTGGTATATCACATTTCACTTGTGGGATCTCCTTGGATTTGTACGTAGAGTCGCCTCACTAGGAAAGGGATTCCTTTCTCCCTAATTCCGCCTATTAGTTCCCTGGTAAGTGCTTCGTCTGTTATTCTAGTACCACCAGTCGAGCTAGAACTACTTGCTGGTTGTATTACGACTGGTCTTCTCTCCAGTGGCGGTTTTGGTGTACTTCGTGCCGCTTGGGCTGCTCGTTCAGTTTCTACAATTTCTATTTTCTTTACTAAAGGTTCATAGTGGGCAATACAGTCCTCTTCTCTAGCAGTCAATTCTCTTGTCGCACCAGCTTTTTGGGTTCTTAGCACACGCCGAGTTTCTTGCAGAGAAATTCCTGATGCATCTGTGTTTTCCCAAGCCTCTGCAGATTCGTTGTGGTCTAATGGCAACTCAAATAGTCGCTTAATCAATCCTATTAATCGGACCAAGTCTGGGTTTAATTTTGGGATAAATGTGATGATAAAGGTGTCTTTTAAAGTTGAATCCTCAATTACAAACTCGTAAAGTTCTGCGATTTTTTCGCAGAACGCTTCTGGTTGGTCGGCGTATTGATTAAGGTATTCTAAAATACAGTGCCTCTTGTGTACGGCTAGTTCATCAGATAAGCGTTGATTTCTAAGCATTTCTTTCGCATCTATACTTTCGTTGCGAAGTACTATTATTCTGTCTTTTTCTGGATCTTCCTGGCTCGCCGAGCCTCCAGCGCTTTGCGTAGTTGTTGAATCAACGGTTTTGGGTGCAGCTTTGGGTATAAAATGTTTCCTACAGTGATCGGCTAGCCTTGTGCAGCAGAGTGCATCTTGATGGTGCGCTGCAAGATGTGCATACTCCCAAAATAAATTGGTTCCGGCTCTTGGAAGTTCTTTTTCAAAGGCTTTCTGATACAATAAATAGGGTAGATTTTCAGTGGGGGTTTTAATCTTACGAGCAAAAGCCACTATTTCTTGTTGTGTCTTCTTCGAAGAAATGTGCCACACATACCATCTGCATAGGCCAGCAGAGAGTGGTTGCACTTGATCGCTTTGGGGGTTTTTAAGCATTTCTTCAATTTGAACCTGAGCCTCTCGAGGGTAGGCGACCATTAATCCAACCAAAATTTTGTGGCGAAGGCTGCTAAGGTAGCCATTTATGGTTGTATTTGATTTATATTTTTTTTCAATTTTTTGGAGATTGCTACATACTGTTTGAAAGCCTGAAGTTTCGGTTGGTTCTTTGTAAGAAACCATTTTTATGGATCTAAACAAAATCAAGAGGTCGAGTTCGAACTTTTCTTTTTCGTCAGGCATTAAGCTTTTTAGGAGTTCAGTGCTTGGGCCAAATTCTTTCATGAGTTTTTTGGTCGTAGTCACGTTGGAGCGCCCTAAGCAAGAGGGTCGGACAACCCCATGATGGCGCATTTTTAAAAATAAAGCAGCAAGGGGTTCTTCCTTTTCTTTATATGGGATTGGAACCGATAAAATTTTGTGCTGCATTTTTATCAAGATTTTGGACAAGCCCCTAGCAACTCCTGTATAGCAGCAGGAGGAACGTTCAGCAGATTGGGTTCGTCGAGGCAATAGACTATCGAGGCGACATATTGGGCAAAAACCAGGTGTTGGGTTCGTGGCCAACCCAGATGAGGGGTGTGATGAAGGCTAAAATCCAGGGCTGCGGCAAAGGCGTCTCCGCAGCCTTTCGAATTGCCATTTTCGGCGACAGCACAGTTGTGCTTTCGCAAAATATCTTTGATGTCGGCAATCGAGTCTGCGGGTTGTGGGACATAGTAGGCCCTGTCTGTTTCAGTAGATCCTTTTTCTGGGGGTTCTACCAAGGCGGCTCCATGTTCGGCATCTGTAATAAAAACCATGTCGACACCCAAAGCCCGAAATTCCCGACAGAGGCCCAAAACAGTGTTTGCTCTTGTTGCATGGGTTTGGGTCTTGGATGGGGACAAAACGGTCTCGACCAAGGTTTGGGCTTCTTCGGCATTTAAGAACAAGCGATCTACACCAGAAAAAACGTGGCAATATAGTTTCAAAAAGACTGCGACAATCTCTCGAATGTCTTGGGGATCATCAAATTGGCTTAGTTTTTTTTCAGAATCGTTGTCCAATCGATCAAAAAGCGGGGCTTTAATGTTCGCTTTTGTTGCGTAAGTTTGAAGTTTTGCGAGGGTCATGTCGTTTTTGTCGTTTGGAAAGAGTTTTTTATAACTTGCCCTTAATGTACGATCATCTGACTGGGTTTCCATGGCTTTAAATTGGCGCATCAATCCCAATTGATTCGAGCCAATCCGCCAATCGACTTCGAGTTTCGATTTTTCACCGTTTATTCGGTACTCGTTTTTTAAATCCAGAATGGCAAAAAGACTTTCGATGTTTCGGCAGGGGAAGGGCCTCATGTTGTTGTTCACAAACCGAGCAGTTTTGCCTGCCTCTAGGGCTTCTCTGGGTGCGGCTAGGCTATCGGGAACTTCTTTTTCACCCAGAGGAAAGGACGAAACAATGTTGATCTCTTTACCGTTTTCATTGCGAATCACGACAGACGACCTTGGCAAACCTTCTAGCACACGAAGCTGGACCTTCATACTGGTCAATTGCGTTTGAAGGGGAAAGAGTCCTGGCAAAATAGTTTCGCCCGTTCTGCCAATCAGGGTAACGGTTTGTTCTGTTAAGGGAAAGGGGCCTAGGGCTTCTTCGAGGCGGCGTTGGGTACAGACGTTGTTGACCATTCCACCACCAAAAGTGGGGCTTTTTTGTTCAATAAAATGAAGCGTAAGGGGTTGTATTTTTTTTAGTTTCAGTGTGGCTTGGCGATCCGAAATAGTTGCTTCTAGGGTTAATACGGGGCATTTCTCTTGTCTTTGCAGATCAATGCCAAGCGTACGTTGTAATTCCTGCTTAATTCTTTCAAATTCCTCGTTTGTAACCGTTAACGTGGATTCGCTGACAAAGCCATTTCGAGTGGATGAATAAAACACACCGGGGCGGGTCTGGGATATTTCGGTGTAGGCCATCTGTTTAAATAAAACCCTCAAAAACTGTTTCTTCATGGCGTCTCTTTTTTCTTTCCAAATGGTGTGTGTTTGGATCTAGATTAAAGAACAATCCCTATTATTGGCAAATATTAATTAACGTAGCTTGGTATGCTCTAGGTGAGGCTACGGGTGACAGCTCGGGTATTTCGGCCTACACTATTTAGAATGCGAAAATCCAAAATCAGCGACGATTTAGCCAATAAAACAGAGCATGTGCAGCGTTTTTTTCGACAGCCCAATCTTCCGGCAAATTGGTACGTCGAGGCCTATCACAAAGCCAGAGAAATGCTGTTTGGCAGTTTTACCAACTCCGAAAAAAGCCTTAAAGATGCCAAGTTGGCCGGAAAAGGCCATGGGGTTATCTATGTTCCCCAAACACTCCTAGAAACCGAAATGCCCCTTCACGAGCGCTTGGAGGCACTGCGTACAAAAATTCGGATTTTACCCCTCGATTATGCCGACCGGTTTTCGGCCATGAGCACGGATGCGTGGTTGAATCAGTTCCAACATGGCATTTTGCACCTGCCTTTCGACTACATTTCCTCTTCACGTCTTTCTGGCCGTCGGTTGGGCGCAGCCGATGTTCGGTTTAACGAGCAGTATTATTGGGATTCTTATATGTTTGTTTTGGCGCTCTTGACCATGGATCATGTGCAAGAGGCGATGGGGATTGTCAGCAATTTCTTTTACGAGATCGAACATTTTGGGATGCCCTTAAATGCCAATCGAACCTATTGTCTGGGTCGCAGCCAGCCGCCCTTGCTGTCGAGCATGGTCATGGCCATTTATCGGCATTTAAACGAAACCCACCGTGGTGACCAGGCATTGGCCTTTGCGAACCGTGCCATTCCTTTTTTGGTGCAAGAATTTAAAACCTGGGAAACCCATGGATTTCGTACCCTGCAACACCAAGGCAGAACCGTTCGCCTTGCAACTTATTTTGATCGGTTTAGTCTGGCTTCTCCAGAGGCCTGTGACGAAATTCGATACAAAGAAGAATTGTTCGGAGAGCCCTTGTCTAGACTCGATTTGGCCCACATTGGTCGAGAACGGCGTAAGGTTGCCGTTAAAGTTCGGGGTGTTTGGTATTTTGATTGCAAAATCCAGCTCAAGGCGATTGAGGCCCTTGGAAATCCTGTGCTAACCAAGCTGTTTAAGGCCAAAACCAAAACCCGAAAAACAACCCCAAGACACGATACGGCCCAACGTGCATCGGGCCTAGATTCTTGTCATGCGGCCTACGAATATCGTTGTGCTGATATTTTGGACGTCTCTTTGAATGCGTTGCTGTACAAACTCGCCGACGACATTCGTACCCTGGCCGACGAGATTCAACATGGGGCGATTAAAGCCCATTGGTCTACCCAAGCCGAGGCCATTAAATGCGACATGGATTTGTTATGGAACAACGAGCACAACTGTTTTCAAAATCGCTATGTTACGGCCGATATGCAGCTGGGACCGTTTACCCAACGGACCTTCATTAATATGGTGTATCCACTTATGGTCGGCTCTGCGACAGCCACACAAGGCCAACAAGTGCTTCAGTATGTGGTGGATTATTTCTTAAATCCCAATGGCATTATGAACACCGAAGATCCCCAGGTTGATCAATGGGAATTTATGTGGCCCATTATGAACTATTTCGCCAACAAAGCAGCCCGCATGTATCGGTTTGACGAAGACGGCAACCCGTTGATGATTACGGTGGGGAACGAAACCCTCTCCGTTGACGAATTTGCCAACCAAATCTCCTTGGTCTATTTAAACAATTTGGTTCGAACCTATGTAAAAGAGGGAACCTTTTTAGAAAAGCAAGGGGCTCCAGATAATTATAAAAATCAGCCCGAATTTATGTGGACCGCGGCCATTTTTTTGATGCTGGTCCATCGCAACGATCACATTTCTGGCATTGTTCGGCATCGGCATTTAATTCACTAAAAAATATACCCGGTAAAACAAGTGAAAAAAACGCTGTCCATTTTTAATTTAGAAATTCAAATTCCTGGCGGCTTTTTAGCAGAAGGGCTTTCGGGCGCATCCAGTCTGGGTGTGTGGCTCCAAATGCTGCATCCGGAGTGCCGCAAAACAGTGAACAATCTGCCCAATTTTTTATCCTTCGCCTTAAGCCAAGTGGGGAAGCACACTTGGGGAGATGCTTTGGTATTTGAGGGGTTTTATGGGATGTATGGGTATTCCAAATTGCTGCTTCATCCGGAAGGGGATATTCAGATTTCCATTTCCGGCAGCTTGGTACGGTGTGTGGTCTCTGATGTTCTTTGCTTGTGCGAAGATTCTGGTTCGATTTCATACCAGCAAGCAGTGGATGCCCTGAAGTCTGGAAAAGGCAAAATGAACTGCGTGCAATTTATGGCGTGGTGCCGCCTGCAAAATCCAGATAAAATCCAACAATTTTTTTGTGAGGAAGCGACCTATGTAGATTGTGAACAGCGGTTATACACGAAGTTGGGGTGGGCCAATCGAACCTCTATGAATTGGGAAAAACCAACCGCAACCGATAGGACTTATCGAGGGATGCCGGGATATCTTTGCAACTCATTTAATCCCCAAACAACACCCATTCAAATTGGTGATAGTGTGTTTATTGGAGATGTTGGCGACGGAACACCTTCCCATGTTGGCTTTTATATGGGGTATGACCATGAGGAAAATCCGCTGATCCTGAGCCTTAACCGCGTTCCAAAACCTGTTGTGACTCTCTGTCGGATAGAAGATCATGCAAGGACGCTAGGTCACTTTGTCCCCGTTTATTTTTCGAGCTACACCCAACACCCCAAAGCCCCCCAAACAGACCTGTGCACCAAGGTTTTTCCTGCTCAGTCAAATACCACAAAATCAGATTTGGTTCCTTATTTGCTTGTTGACAACACAGGTTTTATTAAAGAGAAATAGCCCTGTTTTTTATAAAATTTTGACGGTAGACAAAAATTTGTATGCGAGAAGTTGCGGAAGGCTCTTTATAGAATGTCGCTTCCTTTAAATTATTTTGCAAAATTTGCTCAAAAAAACCGAAAACTATAAAAGGGTAGTTTGAGATTGTTCTGCAAAGGAGCTCTACATGTTCAAACTGGTAGCCGTTGAGTTTAAAAATCGCGAAATCGATTGCATTGTTGATTTGTGTAAAACCTTCCCTAAAAGCATTGCTACTATCCGAGATAAACTTTTGTCTTTAACGCCTACTGATATTGAGCAACTCCTTCTTGAACCCATTCAAAATAGAGGGCATTTACTGTGTTTAATGGCCGAAACCTGTTCATTTAATAACTCACCGGGCACTGGAGTATCTCTTGTACATGCCCTTCTGGTTGGAAAAGGAAAGATTATTAAGCCCAAAGTTATTTCGAGTTTGGTATTGAATTTGTCTTCAATTATTAATCAAGTTCAAGATGTTTCGGTTTTAGAAAGATTGGTTCAATATTGTAGTCAAGATAAATCGAATAGAAGGCCTAAGCATGAAGTTATTGAAAAACTGGTTTCGTCCTTTATTAAAGCCTGTTGTGCAAATCAAAATCACGATGCCCTTATTTTACTGGCAGAAAGTAAGTTGTTTTGCTCTTCTCTAAGGGATTTGCCTGAAGCAATTAAAGTATTAGAAGGGGCTATTGGTGCCAGTCTCGATGCGGGCTGCTACGAACAGGCCAATAGAGCCATTCAGGCTTTATGCCAGTATTATTCAAACGGAATGAGTTTGGGATCGAATGGTCTGAAAATTTATCAGTTACGCTGTAGAATTTTAGACGCACTACAAAGCAAGGGGGAATCCTGCACTGAATCAGAAGTACAGTTGGCAAGGAAAATTATAGCTCGACTAATCCTTGAGCCGAGTGACGCAAAAAAATATCATGAATTTATTGAAGTTATAGCAACGAAAGTCCAAGCGTTGGACAGTGTCGTTTTAGCGGCATAATCAGAAAACCGCTTTAAACTTTAAGCAACCTTTGCTACACTCTTCGATTGGCCTAAAAAGCCCAATTCCATAAATCCAAAAAGGAGATCTCTGTGCCTTTAACCCTACAGGCAACCGATACGCTGAATGCTGCACTGGTTTTTTCTGATGGGGATTTTTTTTTAGGTCATGGGATTGGTATTTGTGGACAAACCGAAGGCGAGATTTGCTTTAACACGGGGCTAACCGGGTATCAAGAAACCCTGACAGACCCGTCTTACGCTGGGCAAATTATCACCTTTACTTTCCCTCATATTGGCAATGTTGGCACCAATGCTGAAGACAACGAAGCTTCAAAACCCTTTTGTCGAGGGGTTGTGGTGCGAGAAGCCATTACGGCACCGTCTAATTTTCGGTCTCAGCAGTCGTTAAGCGATTGGCTGATTGCCCATAAACTGGTGGGTATTTCCGGGGTAGACACCCGCGCTTTAACCCAAAATGTTCGAAACAAAGGCGCAAGGCATGTGCAGATTACCCACGTTAAACCGGGCGAAACATTGGATATTGCGGCCCTGCAAAAACAAGTTGCCGGCACCAAAGATTTAAATGGGGTTGAACTTACCCAATCTGTAACAACCCATAACCCTTATTCCTGGACCGAACACACGTTTAAATTGGGCCAAGCGGCTTTTCAAAAACAAACTGGCTTTGATTATCATGTTGTGGCCATCGATTATGGCATTAAGCACAATATTTTACGCTTGCTCGTGGATGCCGGATTTAAAGTAACGGTTGTTGCCTCAACGGCTTCTTTTGATGAAATTCTGGCTTTAAAACCCGATGGCGTCTTTTTATCCAACGGCCCTGGAGATCCTGCCGAAACCGGTAAATTTGCCATTCCTGTTATTCGGGGCATTCTTGCAAAAAACATCCCCTTGTTTGGGATTTGTTTGGGGCATCAGTTGTTGGGATTGGCCGCTGGGCTTAAAACCCAAAAAATGCAAAAAGGTCACCGCGGCGCCAACCAGCCGGTTCAAGATTTAACTACGGGACGTGTGTTTATCACCAGTCAAAACCATGGGTTTTCTGTACTTCCCAGCACAGACCTTAAGGATGTAGAAATCACCCATGTTTCTTTGTTTGATCGTACGGTTGAAGGGCTTAGGTTAACTTCCAAGCCAGCGTTTTCTGTTCAATTTCACCCCGAAAGTTCCCCAGGTCCCCATGATACCCGTGAACTTTTTGATGCTTTTAAAACCCTCATTGCCAGTCACAAAAAGGAAGCCTAAATGCCCAAACGGTCTGATTTAAATCGAATTCTTGTCATCGGCGCTGGACCTATTGTGATTGGTCAGGCCTGCGAATTTGATTATTCCGGTACCCAAGCCTGTAAAGTGCTTAAAAGCGAAGGGTATTATGTTATTTTGATTAACTCGAATCCGGCCACCATTATGACGGATCCCAGCACAGCAGACCGCATTTATATTGAACCCATTACCCCTGAATTTTTAGAAAAAATTATCATCAATGAAAAGCCCGATGCTCTGTTGCCAACCGTGGGTGGGCAAACCGCTTTAAACGCAGCCATGCAGCTTCATCAATTGGGTATTTTGAAAAAATACAACGTTGAAATGATTGGTGCGACGCCAGAAGCTATTGAAAAAGCCGAAAACCGGCAGCAATTTAACCAAGCCATGAAAAAAATTGGGCTTGATGTTCCGCGTCACGCCATTGTGCACACCTTGGAAGAAGCCAAAAAAGCCCTCAAAACCATTGGGTTACCTGCCGTTATCCGTCCTTCTTTTACCTTGGGCGGCAGTGGGGGCGGTATTGCCGAAACCGAGGCCGAATTTGAAACCATTGTGGAAACCGGTTTGGCCTTGTCTCCAACCCAAGAAGTCTTAATTGATGAATCAATTTTGGGCTGGAAAGAATACGAGATGGAAGTAATTCGGGATAAAAACGATAACGCCATCATTATTTGCTCGATTGAAAACGTGGATCCCATGGGGGTTCACACCGGCGACAGCATTACGGTTGCGCCAGCCCTTACCCTCACCGACAAAGAATACGAAATTATGCGGGATGCGTCTTTGGCCGTTCTTCGCGAAATTGGGGTAGAAACGGGTGGCTCTAATGTTCAATTTGCGGTGAATCCCAAAGATGGCCGTTTAATTGTGATTGAAATGAACCCAAGGGTGTCTCGGTCTTCGGCTTTGGCTTCCAAAGCAACCGGGTATCCCATTGCCAAAGTGGCGGCAAAATTGGCCGTTGGCTTTACCTTGGATGAAATCCAAAACGACATGACAAAAATTACTCCAGCCTCGTTCGAACCAACAATTGATTACATCGTCACCAAAATTCCACGGTTCACCTTTGAAAAATTTCCGGGTTCAAATCCAGTTTTATCCACCCAAATGAAATCGGTTGGCGAAGCCATGGCCATGGGTCGGTCTTTTGCTGAAAGTCTTCAAAAAGGGCTTCGGTCTATCGAAAAAGGCTATACCGGACTTCATGAAGTTGAGATTGAAGGTGTTGATCCAACCAAGTCCTATGCTGAAAATAAAAAAGCCATTCAAGTGGCCCTTAAGCGTCAATCCCATGTTCGTCTTTTAGAAATTGCTTCGGCCATGCGCCTGGGATGCCCGAAAGACGATGTTCATGCTTTCAGCCATTTTGATCCCTGGTTTATCGATCAATTAGATGGCATTCTTCAAGCCGAAAATGCACTCAAAACCAAAGGGTTACCCACCACCAAAGACGGACTTTTGACCTATAAAAAAATGGGATTCTCCGATCTAAGATTGGCTCAATTAACGGGTAAATCCGAGCAAGCGGTTCGCCAATTGCGTTGGGATTTGGGTGTTCGGCCTGTGTATAAAAAAGTAGATACCTGCGCAGCTGAATTTGGCTCTGAAACTGCCTATTTGTATTCCACCTATGAAGGCAATGCCTATCAAGATGCCGACTGTGAATCCAATCCCAGTAACCGCAAAAAAGTCATGATCTTGGGCGGCGGTCCCAACCGAATCGGGCAGGGGATTGAATTTGATTATGCCTGTGTTCATGCCGCTTTTTCCTTAAAAGACGAAGGCATCGAAACCATTATGGTGAACTGTAATCCCGAAACCGTGTCCACCGACTACGATACCTCCGATAAACTGTATTTTGAGCCTTTAACCGCCGAAGATGTGATTGAAATTGCCAAAAAAGAACAATCAAATGGCAATCTTTTGGGTGTGGTGGTTCAATTTGGCGGACAAACCCCGCTTAAATTATCCGCTGCCTTGCAAGAGGCTGGCATCCCCATCATTGGTACTTCCCCCGATAAAATTGACTTGGCCGAAGACCGTGAACGGTTTAAAGCACTGCTGGATGAATTGGGTCTAAAACAACCGGATAATGGCATTTGTCACACAATCGAGGATATTGCGCCTACGATTGCCAGCCTAGGCTATCCAGTGGTGATTCGGCCTTCCAATGTGTTGGGTGGCCGGGCCATGAATGTGTTGTTTAACGACTCTGACTTGGATCTTTATTTAAAGCAAAACAAAGCCTTTATTTTGGATGGTCCTATTTTGGTAGATAAATTTTTAGATAATGCCACCGAATTGGATGTGGATGCGCTTTGCGATGGAACTGACGTGTTTGTCTCTGGAATTTTGGAACATATCGAAGAAGCCGGGGTTCATTCCGGTGATTCGGCCTGTAGCTTACCCACCGTTTCCCTTAGCCAAGCTCAAATCGACGAAGTCACCCAAACCACTATCAAATTGGCCAAGGCCTTGGGTGTGGTGGGGTTGATGAATGTTCAATATGCCTATAAACAAGGGGTTTTGTACATTATCGAGGTCAACCCAAGGGCGTCTCGAACCGTGCCGTTTGTGGCCAAAGCCACCGGCAACAGCTTGGCCCAGTTGGCTGTCAAGTTGATGGTGGGCCGAAAATTAAAAGACTTCTCTTTAAAAACCGCGTTTCCAACCCATTATTCCGTTAAAGAAGTGGTGTTTCCCTTCGGTCGCTTTGACAATACCGATAGTTTGCTAGGGCCCGAAATGCGCTCCACCGGCGAGGTGATGGGCATTGATACCTCGTTTGGATTGGCGTTTTATAAATCACAAGCCGCTTCTGGAAATCCCTTGCCATTGAAAGGCAATATTTTGGTCACGGTTCAAGATAAAGACAAACAAACCGTTTTGGAATCTGTTCGAACCCTCAGTCAATCTGATTTTACCATTTACGCCACCCACGGCACGGCCAAGTTCTTAAAGCAAAATGGGGTTCCTGTCATTGCGGTCAACAAAGAAAAAGAAAACAGCGAAGATCATTTGGTTCAACACATTCAAGCCGGTTTGTATCAATTGGTGGTGAACACCAGTTTTGGGGTGGATGTATTGGAAAGCTTTGCCCTTCGCCGAGCCACGCTTTTGCAACGCACACCTTATGTCACCACAGCTGCGGCCTTTATTGCTGGGGTTAAGGCCATTGTGTCGCTGAAAGAAAAGAAAACGCCCTTGTCGGCGGTGCCTATCCAGGAATGGCTAAAAGACTAGCTGTGTAGCCACCTGAAGAAGAGGCTGCTGTACTCATGTCAATGCTCCCTTGTTCGGTATCGTTTCTAAAAATAACTTGGCGTTTAACCCCCAGGTGATTCCAAACAGTAAAAACACCCTCTTTTTTTCCAAGAACCCAGTGTCCTTGGTATTTTTCGCCGTTAATGCAAAAAAGTGTCCCGTAGCCTTGGGGCTTGCTATTTCTGTTAACCGTGCCTTCATACCGATCCCCATTATCAAAAAAAATGTAGGCTGCGAACTCATCATCGTTTGAGTGGTCTAAATAGCGAAATGCAATCCATTGTTTTTTGTTATCGACCTGAACAACCATGTGATCTACATTTCTGGGAATTCCTTGAAGACAATCTAGACTGGCTCTTGCATGTTTAATCATTCGTTCCAAAGCAAGGATGTTTTTGTGTCGAAGGGCTTTTTGACTGAAGCACTTAAGTGCAAGAGATTGTTTGGGCTGTTTTTGGATCCACAGTTCGACATAGTCTCGAATCATCGCGCTGGTTGTGTCTCGGCAACAACATTCCAAAAGTTTAGCCCCAAGTTCTTGTTTTTCTGGTTTTTTGGATTTTAAAAGGTGTACGGCTGCTTTAAACAGCAAGTCTTTATGTTTGGGTAAAAGGGGTAAAAATTCGAGTTCTTTGTGTAGTATTTCTAATTCCTTAACACCAATATCTCTCCAGTTTTTAAACAAAGAGGTTAGAAGTTTTAGCGCGATTTTAAGACGTTTTTCATAGGGTTTTATGGTGGGAGATTGACTCAGAGCAGCTCTTGCCACAAATTGAAATTTTGCATGATTCCCAACCAATAATCTTTGGAGTAATTTGTCTTGTTCTGGGACATAGCGAGGGTCTGTTTGACGCCTTTCTGTTACCCATAGCTGAATTTGAGCGGTTACCATGGCGCTTTTTGATAAAGAGACTTGATACAATGGTTCGAACGCTATGCCTGCATCCTGAGCATACAATCCCATAACGACCATGGCTGCCGTTCGTGTGGATTGAAACCAACAATTGCCCATTTTCTGTCGACCTCTTAATTTTCCGAGTGAATCTGGGAGCTGTATAGGGCGTAAAAGGGGCCGTAGGGTTGTTTGTAGCGCCTCTACATCCTCTGTTTTTAACCGTGTTTGTGCAGCCATTTGTTCTAAGAATGTCCTCATATCTGTTACAGTGGCTGCTCGAATAACCCGTAGACGGTCATTTGTATCGTATGTTCCTGCCCCCTCTCCTCGATTACAAATATAAACGGTGTCTTTATAAATAACATACCCAACACTATGTTCGCTCCAACCGCCCATCACCACCTGTGGGGCTGTTTGGCTGTTTCTCAAAATGGTTTGAATGGTGTCGGCTGATAAATAGAGTGCATCATAGGCACGAAGAATATGGTCTCTTACTTTGTCTAGGATTCGATGTTGCTGTCTGTTCAATGTTGGGTCTCGGGATTCTTTTGCAAGACATTCTACAACAACCACCCGACCACCCTCGCCAAATAGACCACTATCAGGTCCATCGAGACGTTTTTGATTTAAAATGGCTTCTACGATTAAAGCTCTGCATCCATAAATATGAAGTCGATGAACGAAATGGCCTTCCCGTAACCCGGCAATAAAGAGTCCGTCCTGATACACTTGGGTAATCTGGGTAACCGTAGTATGACTGCCTAAATCGTGCCCTTCTTGTGCTCCATTGGTAAATTGATTTCTATAGAGCCCCCTAATTGCACCCTGTTCCCATTCGCCTATCGTATAATAGCTCTGACTATATAAAATCCCTAGGCCGTGTTCGCGCCCCAGTATAAAGTGTCCTTCATAATGCTTTCCATCCACATAAAAGCGCTTTCCAGCGCCATGAGGCTGGTAGTCAACAATTGCTCCCTCAAAGCGACTGCCATCTTCATAATAAAAGGTACCGTAAGGGCTGGGTGTTCCTTCGTGCCATGTAATTTCCAGGTGGTTGCCTGTTCGAAAATAAACGGTCCCTCTTCCATGGGGCTTACAGTCTTTAAACTCTCCTTCGTAGCGCAAACCATGCCAACGACCTAGAAACTCGAAAATACCCTGATTGGCAGGAATTCCATTTTCGAATGTGGTTTTGTAGTTCCCGTCGAGACGATAAATGGTTCCATTTCCGTGTGGCAGTAGGTGCGAAGAAAGCGGGCCAAAATAATAAGTGTCGAGATTTTCCAGATAAACCAAGCCAAGATTGTCTGGATTTCCTTCAACCATAAACGCCATTCTATCGTTAACGATGGCTATACGAATTTGAGCATCAGTACTCACCAAATCTCGCATAACCAGGCGTCGGTCTTGAGCAAGAATTAAATCGGCAACGGCTTCATTAAGGTGTTCAAGTGCTTGGGCAAGGAATTTTCTTTTTTCAGTCCATGTTATACGGCCACTATTGGGTTGTGCTGACCATTCTTGTAACCTTCTTAGTGCTTCTGCTGCATGTTCCCGACATGGAGACATCGAACACATTTCGAAAATCCGAAGTGCCAAACCCTTTCTTTCTATGTAAATTTGATAATGCTTGGTTTGGGTCGAAAACAATTTTTGGGCTGCTCGAAGTAGCAGTCCGGTTTCCACTTCCTTCAGGTGAGCAGGCGTTTTTTTTGCAATGAATGAGGCAATGGCTTTTCTTCCAAGTTCTCGTTGTTCTTTTCTTAAGGAATTCAGCTGAACAACAGCGTGTTGAAGTTGCTTTAAAGTCGATAAATTTGGAAGTTGTGATAACGCTAAACTGACGATTTTTTTTATATACATCTCTGGCCTCTTACAGAGTTATCGGTGTCTAAGGGTTATTTTTTCATTTTGATCTAGTTCAATGGCAGAATCCCACTTGCCTAAACCCAGCAAAGCACATTAAACTTAAAAGCTAATTTTTATACCATTTTATCCCCGGAGGAAGTTAGCATGCCCAGTTTAGCTGAGTACATTTGGACAGATGGAGCGAAACCGTCGCCAAAATTGAGAAGTAAAGCGAGGGTAGTTGACATCAAAGGGGAACCCAAAATTTCTGATTTTCCAGAATGGGGATTTGATGGTTCTTCGACTTACCAAGCTCCTGGGAATAATTCGGATTTGGCCTTGAAACCAGTGTCTTTTTTTTCTGATCCAATTCGCGGAGAAGGGCATTATTTGGTTTTATGCGAAGTTTTAAATCCTGATGGCACCATTCATGAAACCAACTCCCGGGCTTTGTTGCGGGATGTTTTGGATGCTGGCGGTGCGAAATTGGAACCCATGGCTGGTTTTGAGCAAGAATACACCTTCTATCGCAATGGCCTTCCATTGGGCTTTCCTGATGGCAAAGAGCCTGCTCCCCAAGGACCCTACTACTGTGCCGTTGGCCACAAACAAATTCAGGGTCGTGATATTGTAGAAGATCATGCCCAAGCCTGTTTGGACATGGGTTTGAACATTTATGGCATCAATGCCGAAGTTATGCCTGGCCAATGGGAATACCAAGTGGGATACCGTGGCTTTGATGGCGATCAGAACGATATTTTGGCCATGTGCGACCAACGTTTGGTTGCCAACTGGTTGTTAGAGCGCATTGCAGAAGATTATGGTGTGGATGTGAGTTTTGAAAACAAGCCTCAGACTGGGGACTGGAACGGCGCTGGTTGCCATACCAATTTTTCGACCAACACCATTCGAAACAAAGAAGCCGGTAAAAAAGCCATTGAAGATGCTTTAAAAGCACTTGAAGCCAAACATTTTGAACACGTTTCCGTGTATGGTGCCAATAACGACCAACGCTTGACCGGTAAACACGAAACCTGCTCGATTCGTCAGTTCCGAAGTGGAACTTCCGATCGTGGTGCCTCTATTCGCATTCCCTTGGGTGTGGCCCAAAAAGGCTATGGCTATTTGGAAGACCGTCGACCTGGTGCTAACTCCGATCCCTATGTGGTATCCGCTCGTTTGATCGCCACAATTGGGGGATTCTCTCAATTTGAATCTCGCTTTGCACCGTTTGTGAATATGAAATTGGAATTGCAAAACGCCTAGAGTTTGATGTTTTGATTCTTTAAAGCCCCAGTCGTTTGGCTGGGGCTTTTTTTTTTTGCTTAAAACGGGTTTTTCGTAGACTCAAAAGCCAAAATCATGTTATACAAAAGACCTATGACTTTTCCCCACCGTCATCTGTTGGATTTGCACGCACTTTCGCCCAAAGACATTCAAGCGATTTTTTCTTTGGCACGCACTTTCCAAGCAGACCCCGCTGTAGCCCAAAATCGGCTTCAGGGAAAAACACTTCTGAATTTGTTTTGTGAGCCTTCAACCCGTACCCGAATTTCTTTTGAAATGGCCATTAAACGTCTGGGCGGCTCTGTGATCAACATGAGTGTGGACACCAGCTCCTTTAAAAAAGGAGAGACCCTGTTTGACACCATTAAAAACCTAGAATCCTTGGGTGTGGATGGCTTGATTATTCGACACGCAAACGGAGGGGCTCCCCATTTTGTGGCCCAACACGTTGGCGTACCTGTCATTAACGCAGGGGATGGGTTCCATGAGCACCCCACGCAAGGGCTTCTGGATGCCTATAGTTTGCTCAAACACTTTAAAACCGAAACACTAGATGGAAAATCGGTGCTTATTTGGGGAGATATCGCCCATTCTCGGGTTGCCCGATCCAACATTTGGGCCCTTCAAAAAATGGGTGCCACCGTTTCGGTGGGTGGTCCTTTAACCTTAATGCCTTCGCATATCGAAACCTTGGGAGTCGAAGTGGTGATCGATTTGGATAGCGCCATTGGCCGCTTCGATGCCATTAATGTGTTGCGCATGCAATACGAAAGACAAGCCTTGGGAGCTGTCCCTTCGGCAACCGAATACCGAACTTTTTTTGGCCTGACAGCAGGGCGCCTTCAAAAAGCAAAACCCGAAGTGGTTATTTTACATCCTGGACCGATCAATCGGGGCATTGAATTGGATTCTGGTGTTGCTGATGGACCTCAAAATATTATTTTGGATCAGGTTGAAAACGGGGTTTGGATTCGGGCAGCCGTGCTTTCGAGTCTGTTTGGAAAAGAGAATGCCCATGTCTAAAACTGTTTTTATCAATGGAAAAGTCTATGACCCCTACAAAAAGAGCCTAGACAGTCAAAATATTTTGATTTCTGAGGGGAAGATTATTGGATTGGGCTATTTGCCAGATGACGACCCTGAACAAGGCAACGATGTTGTGATTCAGGATATTGGTCAGTGCTGGGTGGTTCCCTATACCCTGGATTTACACACCCGAGTCGGACAGCAGGGAAACCTTAAGGATGGTGTGGAGTCCGTTAAGACCCTCACCCAAGCCGCCGCCATGGGGGGACTTACCGCTGTTGGTATACAAGATGCCCCAAAAGGCCTCAATACCGCAGCGGATATTACTGCACTAATCAATAGATCTGAAGACGTTGGCCCCGTCAACGTCTTTCCTATTGGAACCCTCTCGAAAGGTCGCCAAGGCCAAGAATTGTCGGAGTTGGGCCTGATGAAGCAAGCCGGGGCTGTGGCGTTTTCCGATTTTACCAGTGTTCAAAGACCAGAATTGTTTGTCCAAGCCCTGCGATACAGTCGCATGATGGACTTGCCCTTGTTTGTTCGTCCCAACGATGCCGGGTTGGCCGGTAGGGGCGTGATGAACGAAGGGGCGATGGCCACCCGACTGGGCCTTCCATCCCTGCCATCTTCTGCCGAAGAAGTGGCTTTGGCCCGAGACATTACCTTATTGTCTCATTATGGTGGCAATTTGCATGTCTTTCCAATCACAACCAAGTGGTCGCTGGAACTGGTCCGCCAGGCCAAAAGTATTGGACTCTCCATTACCTGCGGAACAGCCTTGCAATACCTTACCTTTACCGAAGACAACATCGAACACTACGACACCACCTTTAAGGTTCATCCACCGCTTCGCACCAAAGAAGATACCCTGGCTCTGATCGAAGGGGTTCAGGACGGCACCATTGATGTTTTGTCTTGCGACCACGAACCTTCGAGCCTTGATGAAAAGCGTCAGGATTTTATCAGCGCTTCGTTTGGTATGTCGGGTCTGGACACGTTTTTGCCGGCTCTGGTTTCGATACTACACCACGAGCATAAGCTGGCTCCGGCAACCATTTTGGATAAAATCACCTTGAATCCCCATGCCATTATTCGCCAAAAACCCAAGGGTATTGGACTGGGTTCATTGGCCAATTTTGTGGTGATTGATCCCCAAAAAACCATCACAGCAGATCCGGAGATGCTGGCTTCTGCTGGAAAACACAATCCCTTTGTGGGTCGTCCCCTTAAGGGGTATTGTCGTCACCTCGTGATTGGAGGCCATCTGCTCTATTAACCCCGTTGTTTAAAGCCCCAAAAAATAGGGCACATCCCCTTTGTACCGCATATCGAAAGGAACTCACCCATGATCGACCGTTTGTCTGTTGGCCTTATTCAATTGAACAGTGGACCGGACCGAGAAAAAAATATGTCCAAAGTCTTGGAGATGGTTCAAGAGGCCATTCATAAAGGGGCAGAATTTATCCTTTTACCCGAAAACTATTCCCTGCGCGGCGACAACTTGGATCCCCTAACCAAAGGGGAATCTGTTCCAGGGCCTTCCTTGGTTCCGCTAATGGAATTGGCCAGAAACCATGGGGTATGGATTTTGGCAGGTAGTTTCAGCGAGAAATTGTCCAATCACAGCAAGGTTCGCAATACCTCGGCCTTGATCGACTATAGAGGCGAAATGGTGGCAAAGTATTCCAAAATGCATCTTTTTGATGTTGAAATTGGCAATAAAATTATGCGTGAATCCCAGACGTTTCAAGCTGGTGAAGAACCCGTTTTAACCTCTGTAAAAGGCATTAAAACAGGCTTGTCCATTTGCTATGACCTGCGTTTTCCTGGCTTGTTTCAAGGCTATTCTAAAGCAGGTGCCGAGATGATCTGTGTACCTTCTTCGTTTACCACGCCAACCGGTCGTTCTCATTGGGAATCCTTGCTTCGGGCCAGGGCTATCGAAAACCAAGCCTTTGTTTTGGCGCCGAATCAAGTTGGGGTAGGGGCCAGAAAAGTCCCCACCTTTGGACACAGTATGGTTGTTGGCCCTTGGGGCGAAGTGATTTGCTGTGGGTCTGAAACCAAAGAGGAAGTTTTGGTGGTTAGCCTGGACTTTGAATCGCTGCGTCAAATCCGCGAGCAATTTCCGGTCTTAAAGCACCGAAAAGAATCTTACTAGCCGTCTTGTTGGCTTCGTTTTCGATATTGCAGGGCCTCCAGCAAATGATTTTTTTCGATGTTGGATGCACCTGCCAAGTCGGCAATGGTTCTGGCAAGCTTTAAAACCCGATCAAAGGAACGGCCACTGAGTAGTCCTTTGTCGATGGCGTTTTCTAGAAGGGCTTTGTTTTCGGTAGTAAGTTCACAAAACTGTCGAATATCTTTGGGTGTCATGTCTGCATTCGAGCGATTGGCTTGATACCGGCTGTATTGCAGGGTTCTGGCCGTTTCCACGCGGGTTTTAATGGCATGGGATGCAAAAGGATCTGAATCTGGGTTGACCGAAAAATAGTCATCTTTTTTGAGCCTTGGAACTTCCAGGATAATGTCGATGCGATCTAAAATGGGGCCGGACAGTTTTTTCCAGTACTTTTGAATTTGCTCTGGCCGACACAAACACCGTTGGGCAGAATCCCGGTGATACCCACAGGGGCAAGGATTCATGGCTGCCGCAAACAACACGTTGGCCGGATAGGTAACCGCAGCGTTGGCCCTTGAAATGGTTACGGTTTTTTCTTCCAAGGGTTGGCGTAAAACCTCGATGACCTGACGCTGAAATTCGGGCAACTCGTCTAAAAACAAAACCCCATGGTGGGCCAAACTGATCTCGCCGGGCATGGGATTGCTGCCACCCCCAATCAGGCCGGCATAGGAAATGGAATAGTGTGGATTTCTAAACGGTCTTTCCAAAGACAGTGTCGGACGCGATACTCGCTGGGCCACACTGCGAATTTTGTATGATTCGATGGCCTGATCGTGGGTTAGATCTGGAAGAATCGAGGGCAACCGTTTGAGCAGCATGGTTTTTCCAGATCCTGGTGGCCCTACAAACAAGACATTGTGGTTGCCTGCAGCCGCAACCTCCAGTGCTCGCTTGGCTGACAATTGCCCTTTGACATCCAAAAAATCAGGTCCTGACACGTTTTTTAAAATGGGGGTTGATTGGACAGCTAAGCGGGGTTTTTCGCCCTCAAGTATGGCGATAACCTCAAGAAGCGAGGTCACGGGTATAATCTCAAGCCCAGGAATCAGGGCAGCTTCTGCGGCATTTTCTTGGGGGACAAATAGGCTAGAAATTCCTTGTTTTGCAGCCATATCGGCTATCGAAACGATGCCGCGTACTGGGCGAAGGTCACCATTTAGCGACAATTCTCCCACAAACAAAACGTCAGAAGGCACCTTAACTTGCTTCGTTGCATTCAAAATGCCCAATGCAATGGGAAGATCAAAAGAAGGCCCTTCTTTTTTAATTTCTGCCGGAGCCAGGTTAATGGTAAACACGTGGTGGGGATACTTTAAAGCCGAATGTTTAATGGCCGATTTGATTCGGCTTTTGCTTTCTTTAATCACCATATCGGGCAAGCCCACGATAATTTCTGTGGGAATTCCGGGGTGACAATCCACCTCGACAGTTATTTCTATGGCTGTAATACCCACCAATGATGCGCTTTTGATTTTTGATAACATATAAAATATATAATTTATCTATAGTCTGACGTCAATCTATTTTTCTTGAACTAGAAAATAGCCCGCTAAATCAGGTATAGTAAGGACATCATCATTTTTTAAGGAGACCCCATGGCTACGACATTGTTTAAAGGAAATCAAACCGAAACATCAGGAACTCTTCCTGCTGTTGGAACTCAGATTGGCGATTTTGCCTTGGTTCGCAACGACCTTTCTGAAGCGACTTTAGCCACCTATGCTGGACAAAAAAAAGTATTGAATATTTTCCCCAGTCTAGACACCGGGGTATGCGCCGCCTCTGTACGCGCGTTTAACCAAAAGGCTGCTGGCCTGGAAAACACTGTTGTGCTTTGTATTTCCAAAGATCTTCCTTTTGCTCAAAAACGGTTTTGCGGCGCAGAGGGTATTGATAAAGTCGAAACGTTGTCTGCCTTTCGCTCATCTTTGGCCAAAGATTACGGATTGGAACTGCTAGGCTCGCCATTGAAAGGACTCATGGCCAGAACCGTGATTGTTTTAAACGAAGCCAATCAAGTTTTGTATGTTGAATTGGTTCCTGAGGTCACCACAGAACCCAACTACGACGCAGCTCTAGCCGTTTTATAGTTTGGTAGGGGAATCTGAGCCACCCTCGGATTCCCCTTTATTTTGGGTCTGAAATTCCTTTTTTTGAAGAACTATAGTACAGTGTCTGCCCATGTTATCCCTTACAGCTATTCCCTTTGTTCTTTTGGGTATTTTGTTTCTTACCGCTACCTATTTTCTGCTTAGTTTAAGATCCTCTCCATCCCTTTCCAAAATTCAAACCGAAGAAGATCCCGCTTTTGAAACCATTTCCTTGGTTCAAGATGGGTTAAACGCCTATTTGTTCAGGCTGTTAAGCAGTATCGGTCAGCTGATTTTGTATTCGTCTTTGTTGTTGATTTTGGTTTCCTTTTTAGCCCACCGGCCCGTTGCTTGGATTCAAATCGGGTCCTTTGTTCTTGGCGGTGTTGTCATGATGGTCTCGACTGCGATTTTGGTCTATGCAACCCCTCGCTTTTCGTTGTATATCCTTCGCAACAGCAAGGCCTTTTTAACCGAATGTTTAGAGGTTTTGTATAAGTCTAGTGTTATTTTGGGTTTTTTAAGTATTGGGGTGATCGGCGCTGGTTTTTTAATTTGCAACTTGATATTGGGCACAACTGCTACGATTGGGTTTAGTGCCGGGGTTTGTTTGGCCGCTTTTTTTATGAGGATTGGCGGAGGCCTTTACAAGGCTGGCAGCGAAATTGCAACTTTGACCATTACCATTACAGACCCCAAACTGCCGGCCTTTGATAAACGAAGCCCTGCAACGCTTTTAAACTTGGCCGGCGATACCATCGGCAAACTGATTGGGTTTGGCTCTGATATTGCCTCGTCCTTTATTTTTACCTTTACAGCGGTTTTACTGCTTGGCTTTACCGTTTTTGGCCGACATCCACTTACCAGTGCGTTGCTGTCTTTTCCTTCTTTGGTGATTGCGGCAGGATTTTTGGCAGCAGTTTTGGCGGCAGGCATTGCAATTTTACGGATTCGACAAAAAATGTTTAACAATGTTTTGTTAGAAGGGCTTTATGGCGCCGTGATTTTGTGCGCGGTTTTAACCTATGGTATTTCTCGGATGCTTCATTTAAACCTTCGATTGTCCTTGGTTAAAGTTGGGGATATTTCGCTTTTCCCAGCCTATTTTATTGGCTTGGTCGGAGCAGTTCTGATTGCGTTTACCACCGAATATTTAACCTCGTTCCGATTTCGGCCCGCCAAAAAATTGGCCAAAGAAGCCGAAAATGGCGCCGCTATTTCCTTGATTAATAGTATTTCTTTGGTGTTTAGAAGTCAGGGCATTTACGGGCTTTATCTGATTGCGATTGGGGCAAGCGTTTATTATTTGGCTGGCATTTATGGCTTTGCGATGGCCAGCATGGGCATGCTTTCGGCTACAGCCATGTTGCTCTCGATTACGGGTTTTTCGGCGCTTGCCAGACATTTGCATAAGGTTGCTGCGTTGTCTGATTTGAATCAGACCACTCAAAAAAACACAGCCAAAATGGACAGCATTGGAAACACCACCCAATCGTTGGGCAATGGGTTTTCGTCCGGAGCTGCGATTTTGTCTACGATGGGACTTTTTTGCGCTTTAATTGTGATGGGACAACTGTCCTTTGATTTATTCCGACTCGTTACGTTGGACTGGGTGGTTGGCGTTGTCATGGGAACGGCCTTGCCCTTTTTGTTTTCGGGGTTTGTGCTTAAGGGTCTTAATAAAGCCACTTTTACCGTGGTTAATGAACTTGAAAGACAGTTCAGAGAGATTCCTTTTTTAATCGAAGGAAAGGCCAAGCCCGATATGACCACAGCTTCGGATACCCTGTCTCGGGTGTCCATGAATGCCTTGATTATTCCAGGGTTGTTGTTGGTTGCCTTGCCAGTTGGCATTGGCTATATTTTTGGCATAAAAATGTTAATTGGCTTTGCCTCGGGGACCTTTTTAATTTGCTTTAGCCAGGCGTTTCAATGGTCCAATATTGGCGATTCTTTGGACAATGCGGCCTATCACATTCGCAGTGGGCATTTTGGTGGGAAAACCAGTGCAACCTATGGGCATATTTCGACAGCCAACGGGGTAGGGGAAGCCGCCAAAGAATTGATTGGTCCCAGCATGGGGATTGTCATGAAATCGGTGACCATTGTGTCGTTGATGGTGATCTATCTGTTTCAATAGCATTTTTTAGATAAAGGAGTTCGGTTCAATGCGTAAGTTGGTTGTTGCTGGAAATTGGAAAATGGTAAAAACCTGTGCAGAAACCGAGGCTTTTGCGTCGGCTTTCTCTCAAAAAATCAATCGCTCTTTCTCTGTTGAAACCATTGTTTTTCCTCCTTTTACAAGTCTTTCTGCGGCTAGAAAAGCACTGCCCAACATGGTCAAGTTGGGTGGGCAAAACCTCTATCCGGCTATCGAAGGGGCTTTTACAGGCGAAATCTCGCCGGGCATGCTCGTCGAGCTGGGGTGTAGCCATGTATTAATTGGGCATTCCGAACGGCGCCAGTACTTTCATGAAGACCCTGCTTTTTTAGCTCGCAAGCTAGAAGCGGCCTTTACTGCAGGTCTATGCCCTGTCCTGTGTATCGGAGAAACCCTAGAACAATACGAAGCGGGAACAACTCAGGCTGTGTTGGCGTCTCAATTGAAACAAAGCCTAGAACCCATCAAAGCGGCTTGTCTGGCCAACCCGTTTATTATTGCCTATGAACCCGTTTGGGCGATTGGTACGGGTAAAGTGGCCACGGCCGAGTATGCTCAAGAGGTTCATGCTTTTGTTCGCAAAGTTCTTGCCGATTGTTTGTCTTCGACCTTGGCTGAAACCATTCAGATTTTGTACGGCGGCTCTGTTAAACCCAATAATGCTGTAGAGCTTCTAAGCCAGCCCGATATTGACGGGGCGCTTATTGGTGGGGCCAGTTTGGATCCAGACTCGTTCTTCGATATTATTGTTGGTGCGCATGACCTTAAAAAATAACCCCCAAAAGGAAGGTTTTTATGCTTAAAAAATGGTTTGTTTTGGCCCTTGTGTTTTCTTTTGGTTTTGTGGGTATTGCCCAAGCGGCTCCTGTTCTAAATGAGCCTATTGTTCGCATCGAAACCTCCATGGGCGATATTATTGTGAAGTTGTTTCCGGATAAAGCCCCCATTACCTGTAAAAACTTTATGGATTATATCGAAACAGGGTTTTACAACGGCACCATTTTTCACCGGGTTATTGATAATTTCATGATCCAAGGTGGCGGTTTTGTTCCTGGTTTGAAGCAAAAGAAGACCTTGGACCCGATTAAAAACGAAGCCTCAAATGGCCTTAAAAACAATCGGGGTACCTTGGCCATGGCCAGAACCTCGGTGGTGGACAGTGCAACGGCTCAGTTTTTTATCAACTTGCGCGACAATGCCCATCTTAATTTTCAAAACAGCAGCCAAAATGGTTTTGGCTATGCGGTGTTTGGCGAAGTGATTTCTGGGATGGACGTGGTTGATCGTATTGCCAAAGTCAAAGTAACCCGGGTTAGCTATTACGAAAACGTGCCCGAAGAAGATGTGGTGATTAAAAGCATGTCGATTTTGCGAAAACCAGAAGTGGAATCCGCAAAGAAAACGCCAACTGCCAACCCCGTGGTTTCAACCCCCAGTGCCCAATCCACAAGCCCGTCTGTAAACGAGCCTGTGGTTATTGGCTATTAAACCGTTCTATCTCTGGCTTTTTTGAAACGCCTCGACAGTGTTTTGCATCAGCATGGCAATGGTCATTTTGCCAACGCCGCCGGGGACTGGGGTGATGTCGCAGCAATGATTTACAACCGCGTCAAAATCCACGTCGCCGACTAGTTTATACCCTTTGGGTGAATTTGGATCTTCAATTCGGTTAATGCCAACATCAATCACAACCGCGTTTGGGTTTACCATGTCGGCAGTAATGAATCGAGGCTTCCCAATGGCTGCCACCAAGATATCGGCTTGTTGGGTAATGCTGGCCAGATTTTGGGTCTGAGAATGGCAAATTGTTACGGTTGCGTTGGCTTGCAGCATCATGGCCATTTGGGGTTTTCCCACAATGTTGCTTCGCCCAACAATCACCACATGTTTTCCTTTGGGGTCGATGTTATAAAACGAGAGTAGGGCCATTACCCCATAAGGTGTACAGGATTTTAGACAGGGTTCTCCCAATAGCAAGTTTCCAATATTAATGGGATGAAAGCCATCTACATCCTTTTCCGGTGCAATAAGACGCAATAAACGGCTTTCATTAAGCCCTTTTGGCAGGGGCAGTTGCAGCAAAATTCCGTGGACATCGTGCCTGGCATTCAGTTCTAAAATAAGGCTTTCGATGTCTGTTTCGGAGGCTGTTTTGGGCAACAAAAACTCGAATGAGGCGATCCCAATGGCTTCGCAGGCCCTTTTTTTGGCCCCAACATAGGTTTGGGAAGCGGGGTTATCGCCCACCAAAATAACAGCCAACCCTGGGCGTTTTCCTGTTGTTTGGACGCTGTTTTGAATGTCGGTTTTCAGGCTATCCAAAACATGGTTTGAAACCACAGACCCATCGAGCAATCGTGTAGGCATTAGGATTCCTTGGTTAGCAAATGCCGATTGTCTTCGACACCCGTGGCAAATTTGTCGTAGCTGCCTTCTTTATAGCCTTGTTCTTGGCGCTTATGATTAAGGTCGTTCTTTTTGAAGTACAACTCGAAGACCTCTTGGGCGTTCATCCCAGAAATGGTGCACATGGACACCCAAAAATGTAACATGTCCACCAGCTCGATTTTGATGTTATCCCAATCGTCTTCGCCTTTTTTCCACCATTTCCAACCGAGGCTATCAATGGCTTCTGCCGATTCCTGGCGCAGGGCCAATTCGAATTGCATGAACCATTTTTTACGAATTTCGGGGTCTTGAATGTCCGTGTAGAGGTCGGGATTAATACGTTTATTGAGTTCGATTTGTTTGTCAAAAACGGCTTGTAAGTCCATGGGAATCTCCTTGGTTATCGCTGAGGTTTAAACCCAGTAGTATAGGTCATTTTTTTTCACTTTCACAACCCAAAAATCCGTGATAGGATTCGCCAACTTTTCCTGTAAAGTCAGCTATAAAATTTAAGTAAGGGAGTTTTCCGTTATGCGTAAACTGATTGCCCTTCGTGCGCCGCTTGGGTTAACAACACCCATTGCATTAAGCCCTTTTTTGGATGGATTGGGAGGCGAATCTGCTTTCCAGGTTTCCCTTCAAGCTGGTGCCGCTTCGCAATCAGGTATCTCCATTTATCCGTTTCATCTTGGGGATGTAAAGGGTTTGGAAGTTCCTCAAGCTTTTCGTACTGCCATTGCGGAGGCTGCATTAAATGCGGCTATCACCTATACCCCAACTGCTGGTACGCTTGAACTTCGTCAGGAACTGGCTGCTTATTTGAGTAGCGTTTATGGGATCCCTCTCAAAGCAGACAATATTGCGGTCTCTCCGTCCAAAGAAACACTGGCTAAACTGTTTATGATGTTAATGGGGCCCGAAGCAAAATTTTCTTATCCGGTTCCTGGATACCCCATTTATGCCTCTTGGGCTTCGATGGCCGCATCTTTCTTTAATCAAGCCGATATGGCTCAGCCCTATACACTCAATCTAAATTCCGAGACACCGGGGATCGATATTGCTTCGCTTAGAAAAACACTTGAAGCGGGAGCAACTGTGGTGGTGATTAACGACGACCACAATCCCACAGGCTCTAGCATGACCCCCGAAGTTGCAGCCGAATTACAGGCCCTGTTTGCCGAATTTCCTCAGGTTTTTGTGATTTTTGATATCGCTTATAGCCAAAGTCGCTTCTCTGAAAAACCCAGCGCTGCTATGGGGCTCTTTCAGCAACTGTTTAGGGAAAATCGAGCGGCCTTTGACTGGACCTTCAGTAAGGTTGGGGCTGCAACTGGGGCTCGACTGGGGTGTGTTATCTTGCCGAACCGCGCTGTAAAAACAGATAATACCAGTATTAAAACCCTCATGGATGCCTTTAATAAACTCACTGGCAATTTAGAGTCCTGCCCACCCAGTCTTGAGCAAATTGGGCTTTTGGCTGCGTTGAAAGCGCGTGATAAATTTGATGAAACTGTGAAACGCAATAATGCTGTTTTAAAAGAACGCAGGGATGTCTTGATGGGTCATTTGGGAAATATCGAAGGGGTTAAGGCGGCAACACCAGATGCTGGGTTTTATGTCTTTGCCGATGTTACCCAATTGATTGCAGATCTGGGCTTTGGCAAAGATGTTGAAGCGTTCCGAAAAGCAGCTTTGGATGCCACAGGGGTTAGCTTTTGTACGGGCAACCATTTTGGCGAAACCGATAAATATTATCCCGATCAACGGTTTGTGCGGTTTGCGTTTTCGGGCATCACAAAAGAAGATATTGATACAGCCATGGTGAAATTTAAACAATGGATTGAAGACCGTAAGTTTGCACAAGTTCATTTTCAAGACAAAAAAGTGGCGGTTTTTGGGGCAGGGCCTGTGGGGCAACTGGCTGCACACCGGTTAAGCTTGGCTGGCGTTCAAACCACTCTGGTTACCCGCAACGCCTATGAAGCTGTTCAGGATCATGGGGTTCAAGTCACTTTACCCGTTCCAATGACGTCTAAGCCGGAGGTTGTTCGAACTGCAGGCGAATTAACGGGTCCTTTGGATGTCATTTTTATTGCCAACAAAGTTACCGATGATATCAGAGACCAGATTCGCCATTTGGTGGGGCCTCAAACCCAAATTGTTTGTTTGCAAAACGGCATTACGGCAGGAGATGCCTACCAGCAGGCTTTCCCTGACAATATCGTGGCCCAAGTTTCGATTTCGGTTCAAATTCGTCGCGATGGGGACGCGTTTACCATTCCCAAAGAATTGGGCTGGAAAATGGGGCCAAAACGTCCCGATCAACAGGCCTCGGACTTGAAAGATTTGGCCCAGGCCCTTCGTGGTGTCGGGTTTAAAAACACCGAAGCGGTTGATCCCAAACCTATGCAAACCGCAGCCTGGGAAAAGCTGATTCGCAACTTGGCCAATTTTGCAGTATTGCAACTGGCCTTGGTTGGAAAAGGCCAAACCTATGGGGATCTGTTGGCAGACGATGCCGCCCCAGTCCGGGCCCAAGTGCAAGTTGCTTTGGACGAATTATTAGGCATTGCTAGGTCTCGAGGTGTTGAGTTACCGAAATCCTCCAGCGACTACATGCGCGACATTTTAGCCTATGTTAAAACCGGCCACATCTGCACCACGTTGAATGCTTATGCCCAAGGCCTGGAAATTGAAGATTTATTGGCCGATGTGATCGGATTGGCTGGCAAGGAGTCAACATCTGCACTTGCGGAGCTCCAGGCACCTGTTTTGCAACACAATAAAGAACCCAAGCAACACACCCTAAAAGAAGGGCTTCAAGATGCCAAGACATTGGAAGCGTTGTATCAAAAAGCACTTCTTGAGGTGCGGTGATTTTTAAGCGGATGAGTGTTGATTTTCGGTCTGCGGACTTTCCATGGTTTTCGACTTGGCAGCAGCTGTTGCCAGGTCTTAAGCAGGAAAATCTTATTTCTGTTGCTAAAGTGCTAGCCCCGGACATTGCTACCTGGGCTAGGGCAGAACAAATTCTGCCGCTTTCCGAAGAAACATTGGTTACCATCTATATTCCGTTGGCTTTTTGGGTTCAAGCACAAGCTTCTATGTGTCAACGCCCCGTTATTATTGGACTTAATGGGGCACAAGGGTCAGGAAAATCAACCCTTTCTGGTCTTTTGAAATTGATTTTAGAACGAGGACTTCAAACCCCAACCGCCGTTTTGTCTTTGGATGATTTGTACAAATCCCATGCCGATCGACAGCAGATGGCGGTAAAAACTCATCCCTTGTTTGCAAACCGAGGGGTTCCGGGAACCCACGATACGGCTTTGGGGTGCCAGGCTTTTACCCAGCTTAAGGCCAGGCAAGACGCGGTTTTCCCCCGTTTTGATAAAAAAGCGGCACAAGGCTCTGGGGATCGATTGCCAGAAGCGCAGTGGACTCGTGTGCCAAAGGACACACAAGTGGTGTTGTTCGAAGGCTGGTTTGTGGGGGCGGCCCCTTTAATGGAGTCAGATTTGATGGCATCGCCAAACCGCCGAGAAACCCTTGAAGACCCGCAAGGGATTTGGCGACAGCACTGGAACCAAGCACTTGCAACGGACTATCAAACCCTCTTTGGTTTTTTAGATCGATTAATTGTTTTACAAATTCCTGGCATGAAAACAGTCTATCGCCAACGCGAAGAACAAGAAGCCAAGTTGCGTTTAAGTGTTTCTGGGAGCTCGGATTCCACAGCCGGAGCCATGACCCCAGCGCAGGTTGAAAATTTTATTGCGCTGTTTGAACGGCTTACCCAATATCAGCTCTCCACGTTGCCTTTAACTGCAGACCTGCTTTTTCGCGTGGATGACCAACATCAGATTACCCATTTGCAGCCAAAAGGTGTTAAACTTTCCAGACTATGAGCCAAGCCAATCAAATTTTAGAAGCACTTTCTGCCATTATTGATCCCGATTTAAACCAAGATATTGTCAGTCTTGGATTCGTTCAAAACCTGCTGATTTCGGACGAAGGGAATGTTTCTTTTACCCTGGAACTCACCACGCCGGCCTGCCCGGTCAAAGACCTTTTTGTGAAAGAGGCTACGGACCGGGTTAAGGCCTTGGGATGGCCCCAAGACGTTCGGGTAAGTTTAAGTGCTCAAAAACGCAATGTCCTTCGCCAACAAGGTAAGGGACTTGAAGGGGTGCAACGTATTATTGCAGTTCACAGCTGCAAGGGTGGGGTGGGCAAGTCTACGGTTGCGGTTAATTTGGCCTATAGCTTAGCTGCTCTGGGCGCTTCTGTTGGGTTGTTTGATGCCGACGTTTACGGCCCCAGTTTGCCCACCATGGTCAAGCTGGATTCCATGGAGCTGTTCATGAAAGGTGGGTTGATTGCCCCCTTGCTTAAACAGGGTGTCAAACTGATGTCTTTTGGCTATACCCAAGCCACCTCGGGCGAAACTGGCCCTGCAATTTTGCGTGGTCCTATTGTGTCTCAGATTATCAACCAGCTACTCACCGGAACCGCTTGGGGCGACTTGGACTATCTGGTTTTGGACATGCCTCCTGGCACAGGAGACATTGCCATTACTGTTTCGCAGTTGGTGCCCATTACGGCGGCTGTGGTGGTTACCACCCCCCAAGAATTAAGTTTTGTGGATGTTATCAAAGGGATTCAGATGTTTGATTCCTTAAAAATTCCAGTGGTCACCGTGGTGGAAAACATGAGTTATTTTGAATGCGGGAATTGCCAAGAAAAACACCGTATTTATGGCCAAGGTGCTGCCAAAAAATTGGTTAACGAATTTGGCTTTGAACATGTCATCGAACTCCCTATTGACCCCAAAGTCGCCTCTGCTGGGGACAATGGGCTTCCTTTGGTAAAACAAACAGAATCCTCTTCGTCTCACCGTGCGTTTGAACATTTGGCCGAAACTGTTGTCCGAGAAGTGAGTCGTTTGGATGCTTTGGGCGCCATTCATCCCACCATTTCCTTTGATGAGGGCCTTGGTTTGGTTGCCCTTTATTCTTCGGGACAAACCCTTGCAATTCCAGCTGTGGAAGCCCGCTATTTGTGTCGATGTGCCCATTGCCAAGACGAATTTACAGGTCAGCAGAAGCTGGATAAAGTCGCCATTGATCCCGACATTAGGGTGACAGCCCTTCAACCCATTGGTAATTATGCGGTGGGCTTAACCTGGAGCGATGGCCATTCCTCTATTTTTCCCTATGCGTTTTTCAAGGCTTTTCACGAAACCCTCATTTGAACTTAACACAGACTTAATGGTTGGGGTGTATGCTATAGGGCATGTCAGTAGGCGGCGTTGGTCCAACGCCTTTAAGAGCCCCTCAACCCAATCCCCCCAAAACGCCCGAACCGGCCCGTAGTTTTGCGCCGCTAGAAACCAAAAAACCTGCCCCCGCACCTTCGCCGACCTACACACCGATTACGGTTAAAACCCTGGGCGGTCATAGCAGCGATTTGTATCAACCCAAGTTTACGGATGGGGGAGAGAGCTCTGCGGAATCCAAACAATCGGCACAAGACCGCAAGGACTATACCCAACAATTAACGGTTCAAGCCTTCAAAGATCGGGTTATCGAATACCAAGAAAAAATGACCATTCTTAGCGAGGTTCGAAAGCACCACCAGGAACGCGAAGCGCAGATGGCCACGAAATCTACACCCGTGCTCAGCGAAGAGTCCACCCCCGCCTCTCAACCCAAACCAACGGCCTTCGTTTCTGCCGAAACCCTTACCGAAAAACGCCTCAAAACCTTGGAAGAAAGCATTTCTGGACTCCAAAAAGAAAGTCGCTTAAAAGAAGTCTTAAACAAACTGCTTCGAAATCCTTTTGAATTTGACATCGAAGCGTCGTTTTTATCAAAATCCAAAACAAAGTCGTCCCATGCAAAACTTCAGAAAAAAAGGAATCAGATTCAAGCCGACGAAAGCCTGTTTTTTAGCTGGTTAACCCCAACCCAATTTACCTGGGCTCTGATTATTTTGGCCTTTTTAATCGGCTTTGTTTTTGCAGTTTTCTACGTTAAATCGGCTTAGTCACCCAAACAAATTCCGAGTCGTTTTGCGGTATCAATGAGGGGATGATCCAAGGGAATCAGCCGATCTGAAGACGCTGCGACTTGAAGCGGCACCATGTCCAAACCAGCGCCTTTTAAGGCCACCATTTTTCCGTATTCTTGGTTTAGAACAGCCTCGAAGGCCCGAATGCCAAATTGGGTTGCTAAAATGCGATCATAAGCGCAGGGAATGCCACCACGCTGGGTATGACCAAGGACTGTCACCCGGGCATCCACATCCATTTTTTGGGTTAACTCGGCCATAAACTGATACCCAACCCCTCCCAACATCGCATTTTGATACCCAGCTTCGGTGCTGGCATGCTGCACGGTTTTACCATGAAGGGGTTTGGCACCTTCGGCAATGACAATGTTGGCGAATCCCAATTTCCGATGGAAGCGGTTATTCAACTTTTCGATGACAGAGTCAATGCGATAGGGAATTTCTGGAATGATGGCCACATCAGCCCCCGCTGCAATGGCGGCATGAAGACAAATCCACCCCGCATCGCGGCCCATAACTTCGGCAATCATGACCCGGTTGTGGCTTTCGGCTGTGGACACCAATTTGTCGACGGCTTCTGTGGCAATTTGAACGGCGGTTTCAAATCCAAACGACACGTCGGTTCCGGCCAAATCGTTGTCGATGGTTTTGGGTACCCCAATAATATGGAGTCCCTTTTCAAACAGTTTTTGCGAGATTTGCTGAGAGCCATTGCCCCCGATGTTGATCACAGCCTCAACATTAAGCCTCTTTAAGGTTTCGATCAGCTCGTCAGATCGATCGATCAAAGTAGTGCTGCCATCAGCCTGAGGGGTTGGAAAGCTGAAGGGGTTTCCTTTGTTGGTGGTTTCCAGAATGGTTCCGCCTTTAACATGAATCCCCGACACGGCGGCTTTGTCCAAAACCACCACCTGCTGGGGGTCTTGCAACAGGCCATTGAAGGCCCGTTTGCTGCCCAACACTTCCCACCCACCTTCGTTTAAGGCAGCACGAACGATGGCCCGAATAACGGCATTCAACCCAGGACAATCGCCCCCACCCGTTAAAATTAAGATTCGTTTCATGGGGTCTCCTTATCGGTTAATCACCGCTATTTTGAATTTTTTTAGAATGGCTTGTCCATTTCCTTCGGCTTTTAAAACACAGATATAAACCCCATTGGGTACAAATGCGCCTGCATCATCTTTGCCATCCCAAGGTTCTGCACGGTATCCAACCCCTGACCATTGCCATTTTCGAATCAGATTGGCGTTCAAATCGTAGAGCAAAAAGGTCACCACAGCGTCCTGGTTCACTTGAAATTCAATCACGGTATTTTCTTTTTGGGGATTGAACGGGTTGGGGGTGTTAATGATGGGGCTGGTCGTGCCTTGGGGGCCAAAAATGGTAAATGCCGTTGCTGCCAAGGGAGCATTTTTAAGGCTGAGGCTGCTGCTCTGGCCCCAATTTCCAGAAGTATCCGCAATGCCAACTTGAATTTGTACAGACGTTTGATCCGACACATTCAAACTGACACTGGCAAAATCGATGTTCAAGGTGGGGGCAGAATAGGAGATCCCTGTAGAACTTGCGTTCAGTACAAGGGTGGTTAACCCGGCATTCAGGGTTACAACCAGCGTTGCTGGGTTAACCGCAATGTTGTCTGTAACTTTGACCGACAACACTTTTTTAGACGACAGATAGTCGTTGTCCAACACCGACGGAAAGGTAATGGAAGGTGGCGTCTTATCCAACAAGGTAACAGAAATCAAATTGCTGGTTGGCGTTCCTGTGGGATAACTCACAAAATTTTCAGTATGAAGATCATCCAGTGTGACATAAAAATCGAATCGTCCTTCGGTATCTGGCGGTGTGAAGGTTGTGGTATAGGTATTGGTGTTGGAGATTTTAGACAATTGCTGCACCTTCCAATCTCCGGCCGAACCCGTTGTGGGTACCAGTCGTGTATTCAAAAATACTTTGGGAAGTGCACTGATCGGCGAATTATCTGTTGCCGTCACCTGAAGTACCCATGCTGCATTCATGGTTGCCGTTTCCGAATAGGTAATGGCGTTTAAAGTAGGGGGCGTCGTGTCATTTAAATAGTAGTAAAGCAACATATCCTGAAGGTTCAATAAACCATATCCATAATAGGGGTCTTTACCCAAGGTTCCTTTATCGGTGGCTGTTTGGGTAATAGCGGTGTAGACCTCGCTTGGGTTTAAGACAGGGTATTTTGAAAGCAACAACGCTGCAGCCCCAGCCACATGTGGCGAGGCCATGGATGTTCCAGTATCTGCTGCATAGCTACTTTCTGTATAAGTAGACGCAATGTCTGTTCCTGGAGCCGCAATATCCACACGATTGCCATAGTTGCTGTAGGATGAATCAAAGGTACCCGATTTGGTCGTTGCCGAAACGGCGATTACGCCGGAATAACCAGCGGGATAGATCGGAAAAGTGTTTAAATTCCTTGCATCATTACCAGCAGCCGCAACAACCACAACCCCATTGCTGGTGGCATAGCCCACCGCTGCTTGAAACAACATATCTCCACTGGTTGTATTTGAATAACCGCCCAAGCTCATGTTGATAATTTGGGCGCCTTTGTCTACGGCATAATGCACGGCATTGACAAGAGGAACGTCATCAAAGCCATCTTTTGTGCCTGCACAAAGGGGCATAATGGTGGCTCCGCCAGCGACACCCGCAATCCCTTTTCCATTGTTAATGGTAGCGGCAACAATGCCTGCGACATGGGTTCCGTGACCGTGTGTTGGGCTAGGGTCGTTGGTGTTGTAAACAAAATTCCATCCATGAATATCATCAATCAGGTTATTTCCGTCGTCATCAGACCCATCTAGGGTTTCGTCGGGATTGGTCCAAATGCGGTCCACCAGATCGGGGTGATTTAGCTGTACGCCGGTATCGATAATGGCAACCACGATGTTGGGACTGCCAATGGTTATGTCCCAAGCCTCGTTGGCTTTAATGGTTGGCATATTGGATTGGTAGGTTGCGTAGTAGGTGTCGTCAGGAACCAGGGTAGGGTAGTACACAAAATTGGGCTGGGCCCATTCAACCCAGGCTTCTTGTTTAAGCTGATGAACGGTTTCGAGAACATCCGAAGAGGTGGTCAGCTGAAGGTGATAGATGCCATCCAGCGCATCGGTGGCCTGTTGTTGAATTCCTTTTCTTTGAAGGCGCCTAGACAATTTGGCTTTAACAAAATGGACTTCTTTAAACGATTTGAACCCTTTTATTTTTTTGAATTCATTGGGTGTGGGCACAGATTCTGAAGTTGATAGGGCATTTTTTATGCTTGCAGGCGCATAATTGGCTTTGTATTTGACCAGAATTTCTCCGGGCCTATAGGTGTCTTTGGCCATAGTGATGCTGCCACAACAGAGTCCCATTAACAAACAAAATCCCCAAGTCCTTAAGTTCATGGCTGCATTATACCTGGATCAGGCCGATCCAGACAGGAGGCCGTAGAACCGTTGCCAAATACGGACCATGGCCAACGTATCCAGTCGACAATAGGCCTTCAGAGCCGTTTCTAGCATTTCTATTTCAATGGGATCTTCGGTTTGCTGAAGGGTTAAAAACGCTTGAATGGCCATTTCGCCATTGCGAATGCTTAAGTGATCATAACTGAGTTGTGGGATTAAGGCCGGTAAAATCGATTTAATCGACAGGCGCCCTTTCATGGCTGGAAAATAGATGTCATGTCGCTGAAAGGGCTCGATCAGGTCCACCAAGTTGTGGGCCATGGCTTTAAGCCGTTCGGCATCGCTGGGGTAATCCTCGGCCAAAGACAGCAGGGTTTGGCGTTCGAGTCCCTTATCGTACACCACAACACAGGCTCCTTCGGGAATCTGTTTAAGCAACTGTTTAACAAAAGCCTTTCTGGGGTCGTTCAATTTTCCATTATGACGAGCCGGGGCCAGAAATTCGCTGTGGGAAGGCACATCAAACGGGCTGTTCATGCGGTGCAAAGAAAATTGGAAAGGAATGGACTGATAGGGCTTTGTTCCTTTTAACAGCGGAACAGCCGTCTGAAAAGCTTCAAAATCCAAAAAAAACAAGGGCAAATGCGGCCTGGACAAAAAGCTAAATAACGCCTCGGTATTCACATGGGGTTTGTCTGTCTGAACCGCTTTAATTTGAATTTCTTGGGTTTGATTCAACGGAAAATGCTCGGGCAAATCGTTTACGGTTTTAATGCCTTGATTAAACAACTCAAACTTGGATTGCTTATCCATTCCTTTTAAATAAAACACCGAAGAGACATCCATTTTGGGCCAGCATACGTCCATAAAATCGCAATCGTAGGGAGAAGAACAGTGGGGGCCAATGGCTATGTCTGGCATGGCTGGGTTTTTGATAACCGCACGAAACTCGGCCAACTTTTTTTCGATACTGGGCAAATGTTCTTTAACCCGTTTGCCAACATTCACCTTCACAAAGAGTCGCTGCTTATTCAAACGGCTTCCACGCCGATAGTGGGGATTAATATGAATAAGCGACAGTTTAGAAACCCGAATGCCGCACAACTGCAGCACATACAGTTGGAGGGCCATATCGTACAAATGCCCGGCTTTTACACCGGTGCTGCTTTTCACTTCAATTAAATGCCATCCATTCGCTATTGGAACCAAAATGTCGGTCATCACCAACGTATTTTGGGCGCTAAAGGTTGCTTCATACAGTGTTTGCTTTTGTAAAACGGCTTTTTTGGTTTGAAAAAGCTTTAAAGGAAAAGTGTCGAATTGTTCGATATTCAGCCCGTCTGGAAACAACGTTCTAGCCAGGGCGCCAACATCGTGGCCTTGGTCAAAAAGCCATTGCTGACGGTCGTCTGCGGGTTTGCGTTTATCGGGCTGATGTTTGTATAACCACAACGATTTGTGACACTGAAGGCCCCGAAGATAAAGGGATTTACTCAGGTTAGAGCGAACAGCCACTAGGGTTTGCCAAGGGGAACAGCCTGCAAATAAATCGACTGATAATCTGCGGCTGATAAAAAGCTTGGTTGATTGGCCGCCGGCAGGTTCGTTGTAAATTCGATCAGGACATTGTGGGTGCCGGCACTAAAATCTCTAAAATACACGCAGTCGGTATTCCAATAATAGGAGGGGCCGCTCAACCGTTTGGTACCATCCACTTCCGATCCATTTATTTTAAGGCGTGTGGCAAACCAATAGCTGGTTGTGTTGGCTGCTGTATTTCCCAAACTGACATGAGCCACCAGCAAAACGGTGGTTGCAACAGGCACATTAAATGTAACCCCTGCATTTCCCAGTTGGCTCCAGGTCGAGGAAGTGGGGACCAGCAAGTCCGTTGTGCGGGCATATTGTGTAATGTCCATCTGAATGGCCTTGGCTTTAAAGTTCCCCGACACATCCAAGGTGGATAGGGGCAGCGAGGTTCCTATCCCAACAGAGCCCTCTTTATAGACCAATCCCGTATCTTCAATAATCAAAGATTTTGGGCCCAGCTTAGAAACCGAATACAAACGGGTCCCTCCCATTAAAAGAACAGCCAGTACCAAACAAAACAAGATTTTTTTAAACATTAGGTGTTGTTTCCAAATAATAAGATCGTCATCGTTGCTTGTTGTCCGGCTTGGGTGTTGTCGTAGGTTGCACCGCTGGCAGCACCGCTTTGGCACTCTACTCTAAAGTAGTAAGTACTTCCGGGCGTCAAAGTGACCACCACAGACGCACGGGTATTGGCATTGGTCACCAACCCGGAAATATCGGCTGCTTTAGGAGCCCCCAATCCTGTTAAATCGCTAAAGGTACTATTGTCTGTACTGTATTTGAGTTGGCTAACGACGTATTTTTGGTTATATGTAGAACCAGAGTTAACCCCCACGCTAACCTGATAGGTAATCAAGGCTAGGGTTGTTTTTGTAACGGTAATACCCGAAGTTGTTAGCCCAGGAAAAACAGCCAGAGATGTACCAATCGCAGATCCATTGGTTCCAGCATAGTTTTGCACCACAAAACTATACGATTTGGCCCGCATATCGCCACTGACTTCTAGCTCTACGGTAGGGGAAGTGGTGCCGATTCCAAGTTTTCCGCCAGTGTATTTAATACCTGAGGTTCCAACCACAAACTCCGTGGCATCCATATAGGAAGAATCGGCTGCGAATAGTGGCAGATGGATCAAGCATATAAAGAAAGCAATCAAAGCCAGTTTTTTAAGCATCTAGGGCACTCCCAAAATCGTGACCTGTAAGAAGCGGGCATGGCCATCTACTGCTGGGTCCTCGTACCCCTGGGTATCGCTGCTATACCCCTGCACTTGAATAGTATGGGTGCCAGCCGCCAAACTGGTGGTCATAAAGGTAGCCCCCACATTGACGTTCCCAGAAGGAGCCCCCGTGCCAGCAGAAGCCCCTATGTTTTGAGACCGTCCGGCCAATTGTTCCACACCATTGATTAAGAGCCGTAAATAATAATGAGCCGCAGCCGCACCAGTAACCCCGTAATTTAAAATGACTGGGGTCCCGGTTTGGGATATTGTTATATTTTGGGTTAACCCTGGAATATCTGTAAATGTGGTTCCGGGATACGTCGTTGCATTGCTTGGGGAACTGGTGGATACAGATACTTTATAGGCCCTGGCTTTGACGGTGCCAACCACATCCAATGTATTGCTGGGCGCAGCAATGCCAACCCCAACTTTTCCACCGGTGTAAATTAAATTGGTGTTTGAACTTACAACCAATTCTGTATTCGATAGATAAGATTCCGGCACAGAAAACACGAAAGAATAGTAGGATAAGGCCACGACCCAACCCATTATTATTCCCTTAAAAAGACCCCTGGCCGAAAGCATTGTCATAGTCTATCTGATCGACTCTAAAAGATCAAAACATGCATTTACTTTTTAGGCTATGTCCTCTCGGCTAAATTGTGCTTAAATAAGGGCATTACTACCGGTTCGAAGGAGTCAGTGATGGGGTTTAAGGACGAGTGCGGTGTTTTTGGGGTTTGGAATGTAAAGGATGCCGCAAGGCTAACCTATTTGGGACTCTATTCGTTACAACACCGTGGGCAAGAAAGCGCAGGGATTGTGTCTTTGGATCGCAAAAATTTTTATGTGGTCAAAGATCAAGGTTTGGTCTCCGAAGTTTTTAATGAAGACAATATTTCGTATTTAAAAGGGATGGCCAGTATTGGACACGTTCGGTATTCCACCACAGGCTCTAACGACCATGCCAATATTCAGCCCCTGTATTCCAAAACCTCTAAAGGCAAAATTGCGGTTGCCCACAACGGGAATTTAACCAATGCCTATAGCATTTACCACGACCTCAAGCGACAAGGGGCTTTGTTTCAATCTACGGTTGATACCGAAGTTATTCTTCACTTAATTTCTCGTTCCCCCAAAAAGGACATGGCCTCTGTCATGCAAGAAGTTTTGGCCAAAATTGAAGGGGCATTTTCACTGGTAGCCCTGACTGAAACGTGTTTAATCGCAGCTCGAGACACCTTTGGCTTTAGGCCTTTGGTGCTGGGTAAAAGTGCAGAGGGCTTTGTGGTGGCTTCCGAAACCTGTGCTTTCGATTTGATCGGTGCAGAGTATGTTCGCGAAATTCAGCCTGGCGAAATTGTCATTATCAGCAAAGCTGGCCTAGAAACGCACCAAATTCCTAAAAAAGTAAAACCAGCCTTTTGCGTATTTGAGCACGTGTATTTTGCCCGTCCCGATAGTCAAGTTTTTGGGGCCAATGTCAGCTTGGTTCGGAAGGCCATGGGACGGATTTTAGCCCGGGAATATCCCGTAGATGCCGATTTGGTAATGGCCATTCCCGATTCCGGCAACAGTGCGGCGTTGGGCTATGCCGAAGCCTCTGGTATTCCTTTTGAGTTTGGTATGACCCGAAACCACTATGTGGGCAGAACCTTTATCCAACCCGAGCAAAAAATTCGGGACATTGGCGTAAAAGTAAAGTTGAACCCCATTCGCGAAGTTTTAAAAGGCAAGCGTGTGATTGTTATTGACGATTCTTTGGTACGCGGAACCACCTCAAAACAACGGATTTCCGCCATTCGTAAAGCCGGTGCCAAGGAAGTGCATTTGCGCATTAGCTCGCCACCCGTGCGATTTCCTTGCCACTTTGGCATCGACACGCCTGATCAAGACAAACTGATTGCAGCCCAAAAAAATGTGGAAGACATTTTGAACTATGTCGGTGCCGATAGTTTGGGATACCTTAGCTTAAATGGCATGCTCGAAGCTGCAAGTGCCTATGCGCCCGACCACTATTGTACCGCTTGCTTTACCGGGAAATACCCTCTGAAAGTTCAAAGCAAAGGCAAATATGCCATGGAGTCCAAAAAGATCAAACTCTATGCCGCAAAAAAATAGGGCTGTCTTTTTCTGTTAGCTGTTGGCGCGATACCATGGGGGACAAAAGGTGGGGGATACGAGCGTGAAAAAGGGCAGAAATTAGGGTATGAATGCTTCGGTAAGAAGCCAAGAATGCATCGCGCGGTCAACAGCTGACTCATAATTATCGAGATTTAAATTCAAAAATTTCAGCAGGTTTGTGGGCGCATGACCAAGTTTTGGGATTGGCATTCTGTTTTGATCTCGGACACGGTTACTTCTCTAAAATGTAGCATCGATGCCAGAAGGGCAGCGTCGCAGATTTTGAGAGCTTCAGAAATATGGGACAGTGTTCCAGCTCCACCCGAGGCAATTACGGGAATACCAACAGCTTCTGCAATGGCTTGGGTTAAGGGTAAGTCGTAGCCGGCTTTGGTTCCGTCTCGGTCCATGGATGTGACCAAGAGTTCCCCAGCGCCCATGGTGTTCATGTACACCGCCCACTTTACCGCGTCGATTCCAGTTCGGTTTCGACCGCCATGGGTAAAAACCTCCCAGCGAGAGTCGGCATCCAATCGCACCGATTCGATGGGGTAAACCGGAGAAGCCTCGGCGTCTTGCAGGGCTCTGGCATCAAGGGCCACTACAATGCATTGATTCCCGTATCGGGTGCTGGCCCTTCGTATTAAATCGGGATCTTTAACGGCGGCTGTATTAATCGATACTTTGTCTGCACCTGCATTGAGAACCTCTTGAATGGTCTCTAAATCGTTGATGCCTCCCCCCACTGTAAAAGGAATAAACAGTTCTTTCGCCGTTCTTTCTACCAGGTCTTTTAGAATGGCACGTTTATCAGAACTGGCCGTAATGTCCAAAAAAACAAGCTCATCTGCGCCTTCTAAATCGTATCGCTTGGCCAACTCGACTGGATCACCGGCATCTCTTAAATTAACAAAATTAGTGCCTTTAACAACACGGCCTTGGCTTACATCCAAACAGGGAATAATACGTTTTGCTAGCATGGGGTGGTCTCCTCGAAAAACAGTGGGGGATGATTCAGACAATAGTCGTGGTAAGACATTTCTTTTTTTCCTTCTGGCTTTACCGTCAAAACGGTCAAGTGGTCCTTGTTCAGTTGGGCGGATAAAACTTTAATGCGCTTTCCTTCTGCCCAAGTCCAAGCACCAGGTGTCGGTGAAAAAGCCCGAATTTTACCCAGCAAGACTTGGGGGCTGTCGGTTTTAAGCAATTCTGAATCCGATTTAGACAGTTTGGCCGCATAGCTGGACTCGGCATCATTTTGGGGGATTTCAATCAAGCATTGAGCTTTAAAAGACGCAATAAACGTCTTCCAAGCCGCAACAGAAAGTTCTGCCAATCCATCATGAAGGGTTTTAAAATTATCGTGCTCGGCTATTGGATATCGATGAATAGACAACATATTCCCAGCATCAAGCGCTTCATTCATTTTGATTAGGGTAATGCCGGTTTCGGTATCGCCGTTAAGAAGGGCCGCATGAATGGGTGCAGCACCTCGGTATTTGGGCAAAATGGACCCATGGATGTTCATGCAAAAATAAGCGTCGGTGATGGATTTTGGAATGATCATGCCATAGGCCACGACCACCACAAGGTCTGGGTTAATGGCTTCGATTTCCGAAGCAAGTTCTGCTTTTGTATCTGGCGTAAACACAGGAATTCCAGCCGAGATGGCAAGGGTTTTAACCGGGCATGGGGTTAAATGCTGGCCACGGCCCTGGGGGGCATCTGGCCTGGAAAAAACAGCCTCAAGCACCACCTCTTGGTTGTGCTCGAGTAAAATTTCTGCAAGCACCGTTGCGGCGAATTCTGGGGTTCCTAAAAAAATAATCCTAGGTTTTGGGTTCATACAACTGGGCAATCAGCTTTTCACCAATAACTTTATGAATATCAACCGTCAGATGAAGATTTTTTTCTTCATAAGATTCTTCAAGCACTTTTCCAAATTGATGAAACAAATGCGCCATTTCCATTCGATTGTAAGGAATACTAAGTTTGAACTGTTTGTGGTGTTTGGACAGCACTTTTTCAATGGCCTCTCTTAATTGAGGCAGAGACTCGGGTTGAAGTGCGGACAATAAAACATAGGGCTTAAAAGGTGCCAGTGTTTCTTGCAAACTTTCCAGTTCATCTGACTTTAATTTATCCCTTTTATTAAACACAAAAAGTTGCTCTACGTGGTCGGCGTGCAGGGACTTTAACAGGGTTTGAGAGGTTTGAATAAAAACCGGAAAGCTGGGATGCGAAACATCCACGACATGCAATAAAAACTGGGCATCAACAACTTCTTCTAGCGTGGCATGAAAAGACGTCACCAATTGATGGGGTAACTTTTGAATAAATCCGACGGTGTCTGTTAATAAAACCGAGTCGTTACTGGCCAATTTAAGCTGTTTGGTTGTTGGATCCAAGGTTGCAAAAAGTTTGTCTTCAGAGAGCACCTCTGCCGAAGTTAGGGCATTTAAAAGAGTCGACTTGCCCGCATTGGTATAGCCCACAATAGCCCCGGTGATGACCGGCAACAGGTTACGCTTTTCGCGCTTGGTTTTTCGGGTTCTGGCGACAACTTCGAGCTTTTTTTTAAGGGCACTCATGCGGGTTCGAATTTGGCGTTTATCCACTTCCAATTGCTTTTCGCCAGGACCTCGGGTTCCAATGCCGCCCCCCAATCGGGACAAATGTGTCCACATGCGGGTTAATCGAGGCAAAAGGTATTCCAATTGGGCCAACTCGACCTGAAGCTGAGCTTCGTGGGTTCTGGCATGTTTGGCGAAAATGTCCAAAATTAGGCCTGTGCGGTCTATCACTTTGATTTTAAAAAAACTTTCCATGGCTTTGTTTTGGCTGGGCGAAAGCTCGTCGTCGGTAATAATCAAGGTGATATTTTCTTGGGCCAATCGTTGGAAAATTTCGTCCAACTTTCCTGGCCCCAGATAATATTTTGGGTGTGGGGCTTCCCGATTTTGATAGACTTTTCCTGCAACCTCAATGTCGGCTGTTCTGGCCAGCTCTGCCAATTCGTTTAGCGAATCGTCAATGCTCCAGAGCGAGGGTTTGGATAAATTGGCTCCCAACAAGAGTGCGCGTGGCAGACTCATGATTGGATGTTTAAACCCTTTTTAAGGCGATTGATTTGCTCAATAACCGCTTGATTGTAGGGATCAAAACGCAAGTAACCTTCCATAACGGTATACGCTTTATACGGCTGCTGCGTGGCCAACAATGCTTGGGCATAAGCCCCCATGGCCTTGACGTTCGCCGGATTCGCCTTGTTTTGCGCTTCCAAAAAAGGCAGGGCAGCGGTCCAAGCATTTTGGTGTTGGTAGAGCCCAATCAGTGCGTCCCACACCTGTATATTTGATGGATTTTGCACCAGTTCTTCTTGGAAAAGGGGAATGGCTTTATCGTAGTCTTTGTTTTGCATGTAGATGCTGCCCAGGGCCAGTCGAATGCCATTAAAATCTGGATTGATTTCGTAAATCGTTTCGTATTCTTGAATCATGCCTGCTGTATCGCCGCGACGCTTTAAAATATCGGCCAAATTAAAGTGTGCCTCGCAGATGCGGGTATCCATGCGAATGACGGTTCGATAATAAGCTTCTGCCTCATCAAATCGGGCCAGACGATGGAGAAAATAGGCGTAGTTTAATTGGAAAAGCGGATTTTTGGCATCAACCTCGGCCGCTTTTTTGGTACATTGTTCAGATAAGGACAAATACTCGGTGCGTTTTGCAGGAATCATTTCAGACAAAGAAAAATACACCGTTGCAAGCCTGTTTCTATACCAAGGATTTTGATCATCCAACTGAATCATACGGGAATAGATGGATTCGGCCTTTAGCAACAACTGGACCTTTTCTGTGGGATTCTGGGTCTCTCCGGCCAAGAGTTCTAGGTTTTTGCCCCATTCCATTTGGTACAACGACTCCCAGGGTGCATCTTGAACCGCTTCTTCAAGTTCATCTTTGGCGTAGGCATATCGGGCCATGGCCGACAAATTAAAGCCTTCTCTGTAGTGGCGTTCTGCCAAGTAGGGCAACACAAATTGCCAAGCCGCTATCATAGAAATGGTTAAATAGACAAAAAGCAGAATCCAGCTTCCTGTTTTTAGATTCTTAAGCTCGATTTTTGGGTCCTGAGACAAAGTCCGCTGGCTCATTCGGCGTCTCCTTGGGTCATCGTCGGGTTCTTAGCAACGGCTATCCCTAACCCGATAAGGGTATAAAACAAGACCAGGGTTGCCACGACACCAAAGTTAAAAATAACCTGTCCCAAATAGATTCCGGCTCCCGAAATTAATCCAGCCAAAATAAACCGGTTGGGGTTATGTTTAAAATCAAAAAAGCCTTTCAAAACCAAAATATACCAACCCAGGATAATGCCTAAATAATAGATTAAGAAACCGGTTACACCCCGAGTTGCCAGCGTATTAATGTATTCGTTGTGAAGTCGGTCTGGGGTAAAATTATGTCCGCCTTCCAAAATGCCATACTCAGTGCGGCGATAGACTGGGTACATGTATTTAATGGTGTCTGGTCCAGAGCCCAAAAGCCAATAATCTCGAACCCAGGGAATGGCACTTTTCCACATTGAAACTCGGGGGTTGGTTTCAGAGCTAACATCATAGGCTTTAACACGGTGATTAACGTTGACCAAAGCATCCAATTCATCAACAGGTTTTTGGTTGGAAAATGAAGCAATTTTGGCAGGAAGGCCGGGAATAAAAATTACACAAGAAAAAATCAATAAAAACAAAAAGAGAATGTATTTTTGTTCTTTTAATAGAGTTGTTCTCCGTTTTAGCCCAATCCAACCATAGGCCAAGGCCAAAACACCACATTCAAAAAAGGCAGAAAGCGAAACGACAACGTACATGAGTTTCGAAAACAGCAATACGAGAAATAGGGGAATAAAAAATTGTTTAAGTGCTTCAGGCCCTTTCCAAGCAAAAGCCAGAATTAAACCGGTGGTTGCAACAGCAAGATAGGGTGCATAAACCGTAGGGCTAATGATATAACCCACAACAATAGCGGCCAAAAGACCAGTCGCCATCAACCCATTTTTAAGCCGATCCGTTTTGACAACCAAGAAAAATTGATACACCAAATAAGCCCCAATCACCAACAGCAGGGGCGCCAATAACACCATACTTTTTTTGGCAACCTTAAAAATATCAATCAAATAGAACGTAAACATGGCAATAGAAAAGAACCAAAATTCGCTAAAAAAGCGCTTTTTTGAAGTCTGATTAAACGTATCGGTGACCAGTAAATAGAAAACGGGCATCGAGACAACAAATCCGATCCACGTTGCTCTGGAAAACGACAAAAACTGGGCATAATAAATCAGGATTGTGGAAACAATCAAAAACACCTGACCAATTTGATATTTAAGCTTGTTTTTGGCCTCTGCCTTCTTTTTGGAAAGAAGCAGCAAAAAACCCAAAGAAACAGGGACCAACATCCCCATATAGGCACAAAAGTGAACTGGATTGTTAATACAGGCGAAAACCCGCTTGGTGGGATCCACACTCCAATTCATAAAATCGACCCCTAAGCTTTGGAAAATGCCATAAATAGCGGAAAGCACAGCCGGAACAATCAAAGACCAGAGCACCCACTGCAGCTGAACACGGTCTTTAATTAATTTGGCAAACATAAACACCAAGGCGGCATAATTAAAAATAGTAATAATGCCTTCCCAACGGTCGTAGGCGCCGATAATGGCAATGTAGATATTTTGGGAAAATACGGTAGAAATCAGATTAAAAATCAGCCAAATAACAAAGGGAATTTCCAGCCCTATTTTTTTCCATCGAAGTCCAAAAACGGAATAGGACTCTGCTTGGGAATGATCTTGGCCGTTGTCTTTGAGCAACAAATAGCGAAACAGCCAAAGTGCGTAAACCAATAAAATATCCAGCCGCAACAACAGCAGCTTGTTAACTTCAAATACAGACCGGGTTAAAGAAGTAAAAAGAAGGGGGGTACCGATACAAAGAACACAGAGCAAAACCAGGAACGCAATGTCAAAAAAACGAATAAAGCGAGATAGTTTCATTTAGGTTCAATTTTCAATCAAATTTGGAATGGCTTTAGCCTACCGGGACAACGTTTGGCTGTCAATAAAAAATGAGCTTAGCCCTCGTCATTTTTTAGGCTTTCTAGAATTTTTTCTGTTTGCTTAAAATGTAGTTTGGCGATCTGATCCAAAGCCTCTGTTCCAAATTTTTCGACATATTGCTTGGCCGCCACAATGGTTTGCTCTGAAGATCCTTTTGGAAAAGACATGCCAAACCGAGATTCCAACTTGTTTCGTTCAAGCAAAAATTGGCCTCTTGCCAACACACTTGCCGCAGCTACAGCAATGTTATCCTCGGCTTTGTGTCTTTGTAATAGGGTTACGGTTTTCCCTTGGGACATCAGAAAACGCTTGATAATGGAGGGATCCCCAAATTGATCGGACAAGGCAAAGGCACAAGGGGTCTGATACAACACATTTTCCAAAACCTTGGCATGTCCCCAACCCAAAATAAGGTTCAGGTTTTTAAAATGTTGATAGACATTGTTATACACGGGGTTTCCAATCACAATGGCCGAATGCAGGGTTTCGGACTGAATTTTTTTAGAAAGTTCAATAACCTTTGCATCTGGCAGCGATTTACAGTCTCGGACCCCCATTTTTTTGAGCTCTGCTTTTTTGGCCTCGTCACAATACACCGCCGCAATAACTAGGGGGCCAAAATAGTCGCCTTTTCCCGATTCGTCGATGCCAATCAAAGTTTCTGGATCTGCAATGGATTCGAATTTAATGGCCTGACCTTTGGGTGCCACAGTTGGTAAAGGCAATAGTTTGGGGTCCCCAATCCAAAGGCCAATTTTTCGGGCTAGTTCGGCATCGACCATCGATAGGTCTAGACGGATGCCTTTTTTACCTTCATAGATTCGAACCAGCTCTTTTTTGCCTTGGTGATGGCAATAAAATTGTAGGCCGTATTGGATCAGTTGGTAGGGCTCTACCGAACACAGGTTTTGCTGCATGATCGAGGATAAATGGTTGAACAACTCAAACTTATCTTTAGCGGCTAACATGGGCTACTTTTAGGTTGTCAATTAACCGGGTTTTTCCAACATAGCCGGCAAACACAATACGAGATTCTGCCGTTGGGTGAGCACAGGGGTTCAGGGTTTTGTCCGACACTATCGCCAAATAATCCACCACAACCCCAGCAGAGGACAGACGCATTTTTCCTGCTGTTGTAATGGGTCCGGCTGCTAAATTTCCACTCAGAACTTCTTGGGCCATCCATACGAGGGTTGCATAAATCTGAGCAGCAGTTTCGCGTTCTACCTGAGATAAATACCGATTTCTGGAACTCATGGCCAAACCATCTTGCTCTCGGACGATGGGCACAATTTCTACTGAAACCGGCAAGAACAAATCGTTAACCAGGGTTTGAAGCACCCGGCATTGTTGAAAGTCTTTTTCGCCCAAAAACAACTGGGTGGGTCGAACAATAGACAACAGCCGCATCACCACCATCGCAACCCCACGAAAAAAATGTTTTCGGGTTTTGCCACAGAGTTTTTTGGATAACTTGGGCACCTCGATGCGCGTGGCATTTGCGATGCCTTTTGGATAGAGGGAGGCCACAGATGGGGTAAAAACAACATCGACTTTTTCGGTTTTTAAAAGGGCCAAATCAGCCTCTAAAACCCTGGGATATCGATCAAAATCTTCGTTGGGACCAAACTGTGTTGGATTTACAAAAATGCTAACTACCGTGGTGTCGCACTGCTGCAAACTCTGCCGTACCAAAGCCAAATGCCCTTCATGTAAAGCACCCATCGTTGGGACAAACCCGATGGTCGAACCCTTGGCCAGGCCTGCCAACACAGACCGAAGTTCTGCCGCCGTTGTAACCATTTTCATGGTTTATTGAATGCGGGCCATGTACCACAAAATGGCGGTCACAATCCCAGCAACCAGTTTGATGGTCCAGTTTTCAAAAACCAACCCACTGATGACTTTTTTAAGCTTTTTTTCCACTGGACTTAGCCTTTTTGGTATACACTTTGGGAGGATTACAAACGGGACAATAGGGCTGGCCCGTTTTTCCTTTTGCGTCTTTAACCAACATAACCCCATAGTTACAGGTTGGGCAAGTTTGAGCCACGGGTTTATCCCAAGCCGCAAACGTACAACTCGGATAGCCCGAACACCCATAAAAAAGCTTTCCTTTTTTGGATCTTTTTTCCACAATGGGTTTCGAACAAACAGGGCAATTAACGTCTACTGTCACCACAATCGATTTGGTGTTTTTACAAGCCGGATAGTTTGAGCACGCTTTAAATTCTCCAAAACGACCGTTTTTGATGACAACCGGCGACCCACATTTTTCGCAGATTTCGTCTGTCGGTTTGTCTGTTTTAATTTTTTCCATTTCTTGGTCGGCTTTGGTAATCATGGAGGTTAGGGGGTTGTAGTAGTCTGCAATCACCTGTTGCCACACGTGTTTGCCTTCCATAATTTCGTCCAATTGGCGTTCCATATCGGCTGTGAAATTGACTTCCACCACAGTGTTAAAATATTTGGACAACTGATCGTTTACGACCATGCCTAGCTCTGTTGGTATAAGGTTTCGCTTTTCTTTGTCTACATATCCGCGATCCTGAATGGTGGACAGGGTAGGGGCATACGTTGATGGCCGACCAATGCCTTTTTCTTCCATCTCTTTAACCAAGGTTGCTTCGGTATATCGGGCAGGAGGCTGGGTGAATTTTTGGGTTCCTTCAATGTTTGAGCCTTTTAAGCTTTCCCCTTTTTCCAAAGAGGGCAACAAGGCTTCTTGCTCTTCGACTTCGTCTTTGCCTTCGGTATAAACCTTGGTAAATCCTTCGAAGGTAATAACGGAACCTGTGGCCTTAAATAAATAGTTTTTTCCACTGGTTTTGGCCGAAACCTGAATTTGAGTGCTTTCCCCTTGGGCGGCCCTCATTTGCGAGGCAATAAACCGTGCCCAAATAAGCTTGTAAAGCTTCATTAAATCGGCCGACAACTTGCCTTCCAATTGATCGGGGGGATAGTTCAAATAGGTCGGACGAATGGCTTCGTGGGCATCTTGGGCATTTTTGCTTGTTTTATAATGCCGGTCTTTTTCGGGCAAATTTTCTGTGCCATAGGTTTTGGTGATGAAGGCCTTAGCCGCTGATCTGGCTTCGTCGGAGATTCGAAATGAATCGGTTCTCATGTAGGTAATCAACCCCACAGGTTCGCCTTCAATATCCACGCCTTCATACAATTGTTGTGCAACCACCATGGTTCGTTTGGCTGTCCAGTTTAGCTTTCTCGAAGCTTCTTGTTGCAGAGTCGAGGTAATAAAAGGGGGTTGAGGTTGACGTTGAAAAGGGGATTTTTTGACTTCTTGAACATCATAATTCGCCTCTTTGAGCGCCTTAAGTACGGCGTCGGCCTCGGTTTGATTGTTTAGCTCGATCTTATTTTTTTCGGTATCCAAGGCAAACAATCGGGCTTTAAACGGTCTTTTGGTTCCGCTGACAAAATCACCATCAATGTGCCAAAACTCTTTGGGAACAAAAGCCAGGATTTCTTTTTCACGGTCGCACAGCAGCTTAACAGCTACCGATTGAACGCGGCCTGCACTGAGGCCTCGACGGATCTTTTTGGACAAAATCGGGCTAAGCTTATAGCCGATCAATCGGTCTAAAATGCGACGGGCTTGTTGGGCATCTACCAAGTCGCGATCAATGTTTCGGCTGCTCAAAATCGCTTGTTTGATGGCTTTTTCCGTAATTTCATGAAACACAATGCGTTTAACCTTGTCATCGGGCAATTGTGTGGCCTCTTTAATGTGCCAAGCAATGGCTTCTCCTTCGCGGTCAGGGTCTGTCGCGAGGTAAACAGTTTCAGATTTTTTAGCAGCGTCCTTGATTTCTTTAATGACCTTTTCTTTGTCTTTCATGACTTGATAGGTCGGTTCAAATTCTTTTTTGAGATCTACCCCAAGTTTTCGGTCTGGAAGATCGCGAACATGGCCGTAGGAGGCCTTGATATCGTAGTCCTTTCCCAGAAACTTAAGGATGGTTTTGGCTTTCGCAGGCGATTCAACAATAACGAGATTTTTTGGCATGGTTTTGCATTATTGATTGGGAAAATTGAACTTGTCAACGCTCGAAAAAAATCCTTTTGAGATGGACTGATGTTTGTTATACTCTCCCGTGTTTTCCAAAGTAACCATGACTAAAATCAGCATCATTATTCCCTGCTATAACGAACGCAAGACCATTCACACCCTCATTAACCGGGTGTTAGAAAGCCCGTTGCCCTTGGCCAAGGAAATTATTGTTGTCGACGATTTTTCCACAGACGGCACCCGAGAAATTCTCGAACAAGACATTAAACCTTTGGTCAGCCAGGTGATCTATCACACCCACAATCAAGGCAAAGGCGCTGCACTTAAAACAGGCTTTTCTGCAGCAACTGGCGACCTATTAATCATTCAAGATGCCGACTTGGAATACGACCCCAATGAATACGCAAAACTGGTTCAACCCATCCTGAATGGCTATGCCGATGTGGTCTATGGTTCTCGTTTTTTAACCACCGAATACCGCCGGGTTCTGTATTTCTGGCACTCGGTGGGCAATAAAGTGTTGACCCTGTTTTCCAATATGATGACCAATCTGAATCTTACCGACATGGAAACCTGTTACAAAGTTCTTAAAAAGGACATCTATAAACAACTCGATTTCCAAGAAAAACGATTTGGCGTAGAGCCCGAAATGACCGCTAAAATTGCCAAAATGAAGGCCGTTGTTTTCGAGGTGGGCATCAGCTATTTTGGCCGCACCTACGCCGAGGGTAAAAAGATTTCGTGGAAGGATGGGGTACGGGCGCTGTGGTGTATCATCAAGTACAATCTATGATCAAACGCTTATTCAAACATCCGCTATTCTATCTGCTTTTACTTTCTTTTTTGATGACCAGTCTGCCCTTCGTCCGTTATCCCCTAACCGATGGGGACATCGAACATTGGCTCTATGTGGCCAAAGATATTCGGCTTCACAACACCTTTTTAACCAGCGCAAACGATCAAGGTCATGGGCCTTTATTGGGGTGGACAGCCGGCATTCTTTCCAAGCCATTTCCCAATCAATTGTATGTCTACAACCTTTTCAATTTGGGATGTGGCCTTCTGGGTTTGGTTGTGATGTACCTGACAGCCCAACGTATTTGGGGGAAAAGAGAAGCCCAGCTTTCAACGTTTCTGTTTTCCACCAGTTTGGTTTTTGTCTATCTATCTAGAACACCCATGTACGATTGGCCCACAGCCATTTTTTATTTTATTTTTGGGATGCTGTATTTACTTTACAAGCTTGAACATAAGCGCCGTTATTATGTTCTAGGAATTACCTCTCTTGCCATTGCCAGTTTGGCCCGATTCTCGATTGCCATGGGTCTTGGCTTGTGTTTTATGGCACTCATCAATCTTATTTTTGAAAAGGGATTTTGGAAAAGCCTTAAATCCAGCACCCAAGATGCCCTGATGATTGTTTTGGGCTGCATCCTGGTGAACGCCCCTTGGGTTTACGGCCAAATTCAGGCCCATGGTCACGATTTTTTATCCATTTTTTTGTATGACAATTTTGGCCGGTATATCAAAGAACCAGGCCAACAAGCCGTTGTTAGACATGACTATTATGGTTTTCTTGCCTATGTCTTGATTGGCATTTTGCCCTATACCTTTGCCTTTTTGGCGACCTTGTTTCAAAAAGGGCTTTGGTCCCGCATCAAAAACAATCAGCACCAATTGGCTATGATGGCCGGCTTTTTACCTTGCCTGATTGCCTTTTCATTTTCGGGTCACGTTAAATTAGCCCGGTACATTGCCTATGTCTTTCCGTTTCTGTTTATGTTCATGGCCTATGAATGGGTGCATTTTGACCTTAAAAACCCCAAGTGGCGCAAAAAATGTGCCATCATGACCCTGGTTATGGCCGTTATTTTAGCGCTCTTATTGGCTTCTCAGGCCATGCTATTTTCCAAAGAAGCGAAAGATGCCTTGTTGATGGTGTTTGGGATTATTGGATTGGTTTTCTTTTTACTATTTTATTCGTTTTATATTTTTACAAAACGGTATGAACGCCTTTTAGAGTCTCCCTATACCTTGTTGTTCCCCTATACCATTGCCTATACCGGATTCTTTCTGATTTTAAGTTTTGAGTATAGCCGAGCTGGCTTCTTAATCACGGTTCAAAATTTGCTCATGAGAGCCATTCAATGATCCAGGCGTTGCTGCGTCGGATTCTGCCCATTGTCCTGATTGTAGCCAGTTGTTTTTGGGTGTATCAAAACAGCCTAAATGCCCCTTTCGTTTGGGACGATGAAGTCATGGTTGTAGGGAATCCCCTGATTAGAAGCTTTGATTCTTTCGGCGCCGTTTTTGGTTCTGGCGCATTTGGGGGAAAAGTCGATAGTTTGTCCTTCTATCGACCACTGCAAATTGCTTCGTATAGCATCGACTATCATTTTTGGGAATTGGATCCTTTTGGGTATCACCTAAGCAATTTAATCCTCCACACCGTCTCTTGCCTCTTGCTTTTTACATTTGTTCTTGGACTGGGCTTAGCTGTTCCCTGGGCGACGGTTGCGGCTTTGCTTTTTGCCGTACATCCCGTTGGCATAGAAGCGGTTACCTATGTTTCTGGAAGAGGGGATGCCTTATTTTTGATGCTTTCCCTTGCTGGTTTGGTTGTGTTTCAGCAGGCGCATAGGAAACAATCCATCCCCTTGTTTTTGGTTTCTTTTTTGGCCATTTCTGCAGCGGTCTTTGCCAAAGAAAATGCCTTGGTTGTTCCCATTATTGCCTGTCTTTATGCCATTCTTTTGCTCCCAAGACCGCTTCCTCGAAAGACTGTATTTTTTCTTCTTGGCTCGACCTCAATTTCGGCCCTTTATCTGGGATTCAAATTTTTTGGAGGGCTCCCGTCTGCCACGACACCACTTTCTTATATCTCTTCGGCCAGCCTTTGGGAGCGAATTTTAACGGTCCCACAAAGTCTTTTGACTTATTTGAGGCTTTTGGTTTATCCCACCGATCTTCACATGGAATACCATTTTGTAACCCACAGCATTACCGATTGGACTGTCTGGCTGGGTATTCCTTTGCTTTATGGCATCTATAAACTGACATCCCGATGCTCCTGTAAAGGCGATGCGTGTTCTTGGCAACGCAAAAAACAGTTCTGTTTGGGGGTTCTCTTGTTGGGCCTGCTCCCTGTGAACAATGTTTGGCCACCTTTGGCCTCTACTGTTCGGGAACATTGGCTCTATTTGCCCTTGGTTGGATTTACCACCTTTGTTGCTATCCAACTGCATCAGCTGTGGGAAGGGTCCAAATCCCTTGTTTTTAAAGCACTTCTCGGTCTTTTTGTGATAGTTTTCGTTGCTTTCTTGGGAAATACTACTATCGACAGAAACGAAGATTGGACATCGCCTGTTCGGCTGTATCAACACGATTTGGCGCTGGAACCCAAAAGCTTTGTGCTTCACAACAACCTGGGCGTAACCCTTTATCGTGAACACAAAGAACAAGAAGCCCTAAATGCCTTTATTCAATCCATTCAAACCAGTCCTGGAAAGCGCTACGCAACCCCCTATAACAACGTCGGGGTAATTTTGGAAGACCACGGCCAAAACAAAGATGCACTAAACTATTATCAACAAAGTATTGCATTTGGGAATTACCAATTGGGCTACGTCAATCTTGGACGTCTCTTGGCCAAAATGGGGCAATTGGATGCCGCCATTATTGTGCTTGAAAAGGGTCATGAACAATATCCCAATACCCCAGACTTGGAACTCTATTTGTCGGCAGCCTACCTTCAAAAGGGCCGAAAAATTGATGCCCGTATTTTGCTGGAACAACTGCTCAAACTCACCCCAGAATCCAATCAAGTGCAGTTGCTCTACCAGGAAACCCTGTCGCAGTGAGGGATCAACTCTTTACCGACAATAAGAAAGGTCAGACCCCTTTTACCTTCGATGCCGAGGTTGCGTCTGTTTTTGACGACATGATTGCAAGAAGCGTTCCCGGCTATGAAACCTTACAAGCCTGCATCCTTCGGCTTGTGGAACAAAGCCCATCGCCTAGACGGCTCTACGATCTGGGGTGTTCAACCGGAACCACCTGCCAACGGCTTTTTCCGGTGCTTACACCCCAAGATTGCTACATCGGCATCGATTACAGCTCCGACATGTTGGCTTTGGCGGCTCAAAAAAATCCAAGTTCTTCCCAAATAAACTGGATTCAGCACGATCTCAACACCCCTTTTGATTTTCAACTCTGCTCAACCGTCATTGCGAATCTGTGTTTACAATTTCTGGAGCCCAAACATCGCCTTTCGCTGATCACAGCCCTCTATAATGCCTTGCAGCCAAAAGGGACATTAATTTTGGTTGAAAAAATTGAAGAAGAAGACAGCTCCCTTCAATCCCTTTTTGAAACCCTTTACCATGGCTTTAAATCGGACCAAGGCTATAGCACTTCAGAAATCCGCAACAAACAAGCCGCTCTGGCCAACGTCCTAAGACCAGATACACACGCAACCCATTTAGATCGCTTGGCCAAAGCAGGATTCCACCATGCCGGACTATTCTATAAATGGGGGCCTTTTTGCCTATATGTTGCGATTAAGGAGGAGATCTAATGTCAGACAGCCATCATCCTGATTGGGGCGAAACCATGGGCTATTTAAGCCTGGTAACCCAACTTGGAATTGGAATTTGTGTTATCGTTGGGGGGTTTGCATTGCTGGGTTTCAGCCTGGATCGTTGGCTTCAAAGCAAAGGAATCGCCTTTGTTGTGTGTATCGGACTCGGAGGCATTGCAGCCATGTACTACCTCTACAAAACCATTATGGAGATGTTAACCCATGAAAATCGGAAACCTTAAAAATTTACAACTTATTTTCAATAAAGTCGCTGTTGTCGGCATCGTTTATTTTCTTGGACTAATTACCTTAAGCCTGGTTTTGGGGAAACTTCATTGGCTGCCTTCCATTTTATTGGGAGGGCTGTTTAGCCTGCTGATAGTAGTGACCTTGGTTTGGAGTCAAAGCCGCGTCATTGAGAAGCAAAAAACCATGGCGTATTTCCCAGGATTTATCATTCGAATGTTACTGTACTTTTTTCCGCTTCTTATCGCTTTAAAAGTAAAAAGTACTTTCAATTTTTACATCGTTCTGGTAAGCTTGCTCTCGCTTCAAGTTATTTGGGTTGTCTTAGAACTTACCCGCCATTATATCCACCTTAAGAAGAGGCCTTAAATGCACGCTCCTGAGTACAAAATCATTACTCTTTTGGGTCATGCTATATCTTTTGACCCCCATATGCTTTATTTTACATGGCTCGTCATGGCCATCATCATTGCCCTGGCTGTAATGGCCAGAGTGGCTCTTAATTTTGTTCCTGGAAAAGCCCAGGCAGGTTTTGAAATCGTCATGGAATTTTTGGCCGGTATCATGGACACCACCTTGGGCAAAGAAGACACCCGACGCTTCATGCCCTTTATTGCCACCATCTTCATCTTTATTTTATTGGGAACTTGGATTGGCTGCCTTCCAGATATCTTTGGGTTTTTGGGAATGACCTTTGCACTCATTCATAAAGCTTTCGGTGGCAATGTCACAATTACTTCTGAAAGTATTTTCTCACCCATGATTTCTCCAGCGCCCGGCGCCTGGTATTCTTTCTTCTTTCACTTACCTCACCACATCGAAAAGCCGACCAAATACCTTAGTACCTGTTTGGCTTTGGGTATCTCTGTTTTCTTGGTTGTTCACGCCAATGGTATTCGTGAAAAAGGGTTTTTCCACTATTTCATGCACTATATGCATCCGCTACCCGATACCAAACCATGGTGCTTTTTCTTCTTTTTGAATCCTTTCTTTTATCTCAACATCATCAGTGAAATGACCAAAGCGATGTCCCACTCTTTGAGGTTATTTGGGAACATTGCAGGGGGCGTAACCGTTATCTTGATTGTTTCTGAGCTAGCCAAATTTATTGTGATTCCCTTGGGTCTTAATATTTTCTTTGTCTTCTTTGAAGGCTTGGTTCAAGCGTTCGTATTTACCATGTTGGCTGTCACCTACATTGGGCTTCAAAAACCCCATGGTGAACACGCAGATCATTAAAAGGAGAGGTTCGTGGAGCTAGTTGGTATCGCATCGATCGTTTCTGGAACTCTGTGTATGGCGTTGGGCTCAATTGGGTCCGCTTTGGGTGAAGGCTACATTTGCTCTCGCGCATTGGAAGGTCTAAAGCGTCAGCCTGCTGCTGGTGCGAAAGTCACCCGTACCATGCTGATTGGTCAGGCCATTACCGAAACCCCTGTCATCTTTGCCATGGTTATCGCCCTGCTTTTGATTTTTAGTTCTCATGATGGCGGCATTGACCGAGCTGTTTCATTGCTCGCTGCAGGTTTGGCCATGGGCATTGGGGCGATTGGACCGGGTTTGGCTATTGGGCTCCCAGCTTCTATTGCTTGCGAAGGCATTAGCCGTCAACCCGACAACACCGATCGACTTTCGATGAACATGTTGGTAGGACAGGCCATTGCAGAAACGGGTAGTATTTTTGCTTTCACGACAGCCTTGATGTGCATCACGATTCCAACTTCTGGAAGTTTTTCAGAAATGGTAGCTCGACTTTCAGCAGCTCTTTGCATTGGGTTCGGTATTTTGGGACCTGCCATTGGGGTAGGGACCGTTGCTTTAAAAGCCAATAAAACGATTGGGAAATATCCGCGTCATGCTGACGCTTTGACCAGGACAATGCTCATTGGTCAAGCCGTCACCGAAACGATGGGGATATATGCCATGGTCGTTGCGTTGGTTCTGATCTTTAGTGTTTAGTCCGCTTTAATTCACAAAAAATTTTTTTAGGAGGAGTTTTTAGATGGCTGAGATTTCAATGACTGGTGCTGAGGTTATTAAAGCAGTTGCTGTGTTTTCTGCTGGGATGTGTATGGCTGTTGGTGCAATCGGAACCGGTTTAAGCGAAGGTTACGCCGCTGCTAAAGCTTGCGAAGCTGTTGGCAACCGTCCAGACGAAGCTGCGTCTATCACCCGTACCATGATTATCGGTCAAGCGGTAACAGAAACAGTTGCAATTTACTGTTTGGTTGTTGCCCTTGTTTTGATCTTCGTAGTATAAGCGCTCTTTTTTTTAACAATACCCCCTGTGGGATGATGCAATTTGTATCATCCCACAGTTTTTAGGATAAAAAGACATGTTTCAAGCCAACATTTATGAAGTCATCATGCAAATGATAAATTTTATCATTCTGCTGTTTATCTTGAATAAAATTCTGTATCAGCCATTGATGGCCTTGCTCGAAAAAAGAGAAGCAGATATTCAAGAGCAACTTAACCAAGCAAGTGTTAATAAAGAGACCACAGAAAAAATGCTGGTACAACAAAAAGAAGTTTTGGAAAAAGCCTCTAAAGAAGCTCACGATATTCGCAAGAGCGCTGAAGCGGCAACCAAAAACGACTATCAAGCCAATTTGGACAAAGCCAAAGCAGAAGCAGAAAAACTCTTAGCCTCTGCAAGAAAAGAAATTGAAGCAGAAGTGCTTGCAGCCCGTCATGATTTAACCCAACAGGTTGCCGATTTTTCAATTGCTTTGTCTCAAAAAATTCTGAACCGGAACCTCACCCCGGAGGATCAAAAAGCGATTGTTGCCGAATCCTTGGCTGCTTTTAAAAACGAGCAACCTCTGATGACAGCCTCAACAGCTCAAACTGCCCAATGAATACACGAAAACTAGCTGAAATTTATATCAACGCTTTGTCTCTGTCGGTTTCTTCACAAAGTCCAACAGGGCTTGAAGAGAAAAAAATCCTTTTGTCCGATTTGGCAGCCTTGTCTGCTACGACCATTTCCAATGCGACTGCCTGGCATTTTTTGGAAAACCCAGCAATTCCTTCTTCTGCAAAAAAAGAGTTGCTGATGCAAACAGCAAAACACGCAGGGTTCTCGTCCCAACTTAATTCCTTTCTGGATGTTCTGGCCGCAAAAAAACGGTTCGAGCTTTTGAAAGAATTCCCAGAAGTGATTGCAACAACCTTGGATCAATTAAACGGGGTCTGCAGAAGCACCGTGTTTACGGGAACTGTTTTAAACAAGGAAGATCAAGCGGACATTGTCAAAACCTTGGAAAATCAACTTAAAAAGACCGTTTTAGCCGAATTTGTCGTGGACAATGCCATTACAGCCGGCTTTAAAGCAGTGGTGGGTAATCAAGTGTATGATTGCACCTTGGATAACTCTCTCGCCGCTTTGCGCAATCGAATCAAAACGTATTAAGGAGAACCGTGCATGAAAGTTAGGCCAGAAGAAATTACCGCCATTCTCGAGAAAGAAATTCAAAATTTCTCTCAAGAGATCGATGTGAAGGAAACCGGAACTGTTATCCAAGTTGGGGACAGCATTGCACGGATTTATGGCCTTGAAAACGCCATGGCTGGGGAAATGTTGAAATTCTCTGACTCTGTTTACGGCATGGTGTTCAACCTCGAAGAAAGCAACGTGGGTTGCGTTATTTTGGGGAACAGCAGCGAAGTTAAAGAAGGCGACAAAGTAGAACGCACCGGCCGTATCATGGACATTCCAGTTGGTGATGCCCTGTTGGGTCGTGTTGTTGATCCTCTTGGAAATGCCATTGATGGCGGCACCCCCATTCAATGTGATGCGCGTCGTCCAATCGAGCGCGTAGCCCCTGGGGTTTGCGATCGTCAACCTGTTAAAGAACCCCTCCAAACCGGTATCAAATCCATCGATATGATGATCCCCATTGGCCGCGGTCAACGGGAGTTGATTATTGGCGACCGTAAAACAGGGAAAACCGCAATCGCCATCGATACCATCATTAACCAACGAGGTACGGGTGTTATCTGCGTTTACGTGGCAATTGGGCAGAAAAAATCAACGGTTTCCAAAGTGGTTCAAACCCTTAAAGACCATGGCGCGATGGACTATTCTGTGGTCGTTAACGCCTCTGCTTCTGACTCTGCAACCCTGCAATTTATGGCCCCATATTCTGGCTGTACCATTGCCGAAGAATTCATGGACAAAGGTAAAGCAGTTTTGGTGGTTTACGACGATTTGTCGAAACACGCAGTTGCCTATCGTCAGTTGTCCTTGCTATTGCGCCGTCCTCCTGGTCGTGAAGCTTATCCTGGGGACGTTTTCTATCTTCACTCCCGCTTGCTAGAACGCGCCTTGAAATATTCAGACGAAAAAGGCGGCGGCTCCATGACGGCTTTGCCCATCATCGAAACCCAAGCCAACGACGTATCAGCCTACATTCCCACCAACGTTATCTCAATTACAGATGGTCAGATCTATCTGCAATCAGGCTTGTTTAACGCCGGTATTCGTCCTGCGGTTAACCCTGGGATTTCTGTATCTCGGGTTGGTGGTAGCGCTCAAATCAAAGCAACCAAACAGGTTGCAGGTAGCTTGAGATTAGACCTGTCTCAATACTGGGAAATTGAAGCTTTTGCTCAATTTGGTTCAGACTTGGATAAAGCCACCCAACGTCAGCTAGAACGGGGTAAGCGACTCATCGAAGTTTTAAAACAAGGTCAATACCAGCCTTTGCGAATTGCCCAACAGGTTGCCATCATTTTTGCAGCTGTTAATGGTCATTTGGATGGCATCGCTGTGGACAAAATCACAGCCTTCGAAGCGGAATTGCATGCCATTTTAACCTTGCAATACGCCGACATGTTAAATGCCATGGAGTCCAAAAAAACCATCGATGACGAGATTAAAACCAAATTAATCGCGGCCATCAATGACTGCAAAAAGGTGTTCGCATAAGGACAAGTCATGGCACAAACCAGAGAAATTAAAAACCGAATCGAATCGGTTAAAAAAACAAAAAAAATCACTCGGGCGATGAAAATGGTGGCAGCTGCTAAGTTTAAAAAGGCAGTGGATCAAGCCACCCATGCCAGACCCTATGCCGAGGCCCTAGAAGAGTTGTTGGCCAAAGCAGTTTCTGGCTTAAAACCCGAAGACTTTCCGACCCTCATGAAGCCCAATGGCTCTTCTGTGCATGCCGTTATCGTGATTGCAGGAGACCGAGGTTTGTGTGGTGGGTTTAATACCAACGTGCTTAAGTTTTCCAATCAGTTTTTGGCCCAGCAAAACGAAGGCATAGAGCTTCATTTGTTTGGCGTTAAAACAGTTCAATTTTTCAGAAACAAACCTTACACGGTTGCCGATTCCAAAACTTTTTTTACTGAAAATGTCAGTCTGGAGGCCATTCGCCCCATTTTGGCTTCTTTTGTAGATCGGTTTTTAAACGGGGAAATCGGACAGTTATCCTTGTGTTTTAGCGAATTTCACTCCGCTTTGTCCTCTAAACCCACAGCAAAAACGTTGTTGCCTATCACCCCAAAGGTCGGAGAAAAATCTCCTTACAACACCATTTTTGAACCCTCCGTAGAGGTTGTGTTGGGGTGGGCAATTCAGGAATATTTAGGGTGTGCGATCAACAAAGCCTTTTTGGATAGCAAAGCTGCCGAAGAAGGTGCACGCATGGCTGCAATGGAATCTGCAACCGATAACGCGGAAAGCATGATTCGCGAGTTAACCTTGTTGTATAACCGCAACCGCCAAGCTCAAATCACCAGCGAGCTGTCCGAAATCGTGGCCGGTGCCGAAGCATTAGTTCAATAGAAGGAGAAAGATATGGGCGCGAAGGGTAAAATTGTTCAGGTTATTGGTCCGGTTGTTGACTTTAGTTTTCCTGTAGGGCAGTTGCCAGAACAGCGTAATGCTGTCGTTTTAACCAAAACAGATGGCAGCCGAATTGTTTTCGAAACCATGCAACACTTGGGTGATAACGTGGTTCGAGCTGTTTCAATGTCCAGTACCGATGGTTTGGTCCGCGGCATGGAAGCCGAAGATACCGGGGCACCCATCATGGTTCCCGTTGGGAAAGAAACCCTAGGGCGTATCATCAACGTTACGGGTGATGTTGTGGACTATGGCGATCCGATTGATGCCAAACACACGGCCTCAATTTTTAGAGAAGCCCCAGAATTGTCCGAACAAAGCACAACCACCAGCATGTTTGAAACCGGTATTAAAGTTATCGACTTGTTGGCGCCATACCCATTGGGTGGAAAAATCGGCTTGTTCGGTGGTGCTGGTGTCGGTAAAACCGTTTTGATCATGGAGCTTATCCGTAACATTGCAATGGAACACGGTGGTTACTCGGTGTTCACTGGGGTAGGGGAAAGAACCCGTGAAGGGAACGATCTCTGGCTCGAAATGAAAGAATCCGGCGTTATCGACAAAACGGCTCTGGTTTATGGTCAGATGAATGAACCCCCTGGGGCTCGTTTCCGCGTGGGTTTAACAGGATTAACCTTGGCCGAACACTTCCGAGACAAAGAAGAAAAAGACGTTTTGTTCTTTGTGGATAACATATTCCGTTTCGTTCAAGCCGGTGCCGAAGTATCTGCATTGTTAGGCCGTATGCCTTCCGCTGTAGGGTATCAACCTACTTTGGGTACAGACGTTGGGGAATTGCAAGATCGAATTACTTCGACCAAAAAAGGCTCCATTACCTCTGTTCAAGCCATTTACGTTCCTGCGGACGACTTGACTGACCCTGCACCTGCGACAACCTTCTCCCACTTGGATGCGACCACCGTATTGTCTCGGGAAATTGCTTCTGCAGGGATTTATCCTGCGGTTGATCCTCTCGAGTCGACATCGACCATTTTGGACCCCAACATTGTGGGTGAAGAACACTACAATGTGGCCAGCAAAGTTAAGTCTATTTTGCAAAAATACAAAGAGCTTCAAGACATCATCAAAATTTTGGGGATGGACGAGCTCTCTGAAGAAGACAAAGTAACAGTTTCTCGCGCCAGAAAAATTCAAAAGTTTTTCTCTCAACCTTTCTTTGTTGCAGAACAGTTTACCGGTTTCAAAGGAAAATTTGTTCGCAAAGAAGACACCATTCAATCTTTCAAAGCCATTGTCGAAGGTCAATACGACGACATCCCAGAACAAGCCTTCAGCTATGCGGGTGGCATTGAAGATGTTCTCGCCGCCGCAGAAGCCATGAAAGAAAAAGTAGAAAGCAGCAATGAGTAAAACTCAAACCGAAATGGTTCTTAAAGTTGTAACGCCCCAAGGTTCTGTTTTAACCGAAGGGCACATTTCATTCGTAAGACTCCAATCTGTTAATGGCGAAATCGGGGTGATGCCCATGCACACCCCCGCCATTATTCAACTGGCCCCTGGCGAAGTTCAAACCCAAAGTCTCTATGGCGAAAAGGTTAGCTACTTCATTCCTGGTGGAATTGTTGAAATTGATATGGATCGGGTCATGGTCATTGCACCTTATCTAGAAAAAGCAGTGGACATCGATCATGGCCGTGCAGAATCGGCCTTAAAAAGAGCTCAAGAGCGTCTTAACTCTAAGCAAAAGAGTATCGACTGGAATCGTGCAGAAAAAGCCTTACTTCGTGCAGAGGCACGATTGTACATAAGCCTCAAACACAAAGCCCTTTAATATTTGAGGTTTTTTCTCTATACTTTCCAGCTGAGTTGTTACTCGATTTTTTGTGTTGTTCATTGAAGGAGA
>JBFWNS010000004.1:0-188274 GCA_050250935.1 Candidatus Margulisiibacteriota bacterium
AAACCGGCCTAACCCTGGCCGAGTTTTTAGGCTGCTTTAAACGCCTCGACACCGAAACAGATTTAAAAACAAACCTCGTTTGGTTTGCCGTTGAAGAAACCGCAGCGCAACTCCTCGCAACAGAGGGACTGCTATGACTGGAAAAAAACACCGCCCTGCGCCGCCGCCCCCACCCGGCGGCTGGGAATCCCCTTCGGACCCTTTTGTGGTGGACCTGTACATTCGGGTTTCAACCGACAAACAGGCTAAAGACGGGGATTCGTTGGAAGAACAAGAAAGCGAACTCAAAAAGTTTTGCGACTACCGGAACTTTAAGATTCGCCAAGTGCTGGTCGAACGGGGCAAGTCTGCCAAAAACACCCAACGCCCCGAATACAAAAAACTGGTGGCAGACATTCAAGCAGGCAAAATTAAAGCGGTGGTCGTTAAAAAGCTAGACCGGTTGTCCCGCTCTTTGGTGGACTTTGAACAGCTCATGGGATTGCTTCAAACACACGGTGTTGAATTCATCTCACTGCGAGAAAACTTCGACACCACCACGGCCATGGGCAAAGCCATGCTCCGCATCGCTCTGGTCTTTGCACAGCTAGAACGCGAACAAACCGCCGAACGGGTTAAAGACATTTTCAGTTGGCGAGCAGAACAAGGCTTTTTTAACGGGGGCATTCCGCCCTTTGGGTATGAATCTGTCAAAGGGGAATTGGTGCCTCATAAACAAGAACGCAAAGCCGTCCACTTTCTGTTCGAAACCTTTTTGAACACCGAATCCACCTCCCGAACAGCAGTATTGTGCAATGCCGCAGGATTTAGACAGCGAAACGGTGTGTTGTGGGATAAACGGTTTGTCCACAAAGTCCTGACCAAACATGTGTATGCGGGCTTGGTGTTTTGGAAAGGTACCGTGTTTGAAGGGGTTCACCAACCCTTGGTTGCCAAGAGTATGTTTGAGAACGTGCAAACCCTTTTCCAGACCCGAAACACAGCCTCGTCCCGAAGTAAAATTAAAGGATGGCTAGCCGGGGTCTTAAGGTGTGGGCATTGTCAAAGCCCTTGGGTGCCCACCTACACCTCTAAAAAAGGTAAAAAATACCATTACTACCGGTGCCGTTCTTCTTTGAACCCAACCCAAACCTCTTGCAAAGGCCATTACTTGGGATTTGAAACAACACATGCGACCGTCTTAGAACTACTGCTTTCCTACAGCCTGGAACCCAAATTGTCTGAAGTTCAAAACCGAATTCACTTGTTTAATGACGGTGTCCAAACCCAGCTCAAACACCAAACTGCACAATTGGAGGTGTTTAAGGCAAAGTTGGCCACCATTCGACAACGGCGAGAACACTATTTAGATTCCCTGTTGGCCGGCAACTTTACAGAACCCGAACGAAAGCGCATTAACCAAAAAATTGACGAATTTCACCTCGAAGAAAAACAACTAGAGGCCGCCATTTGGCGACAAGAATTGGACTTAAGAACCACAGAAGAGTCTCAAATGAGTTTCCAATCCTTCAAAGAACAGCTCCTCACTTTCAGGCTCAATCACGCCACTTTTTCCCCCAAAGATTGGAAACACTGGTTCACCCAAAACATCACCCACATCGACATTGTAAACGAGGCCTTTACCATCACCTTTAAAGCCCTTCAGGCGGCACCATAAAAGTCACTAAACCCTTGTTTTTCCCCAAAACCGCACACACACACCTGGGCTAACCGGTTCGAAGTTCCACAAATTTTCTGCCCAAAACAGTCGAACCAGTCTCAAAACCAGCCCGCCGTTTTAGCCTAAAAAAAAGAAAAAACCCGCCAAAAAAGCGGGGGGAAAAAGTTTCGAAGAAAGAAGAAGAGTGGTAGCCCCACGGGGATTCGAACCCCGGTCGCAAGCTTGAAAAGCTCGTGTCCTAACCCCTAGACGATGGGGCCACTTTCACATTGGAAAGCAGCATGGCTGCTAAGAGGGTTCCAATGGTACAAAATGAGCCCTTCTTTGTCTAGAGGGAATTCAACCACCGATTCAGCTCTACAGCACCCGCAAACCCCAAAGCAAAGGGAGGGCCGGCATTGATAAAACGAGCCAAGCCTGCACCAAATACAACTCTTGCAGGCCCTACAACCGTGGCCAGAGGCCTTGGCACACCATTTAAAACATGAGATTCAACCGAATGTATAAATACCCCCCTTACAATCTGCATAAGCGATTTTGGAGCCCCATCCAATGCAGCCCTTCGCTGCTGAACAGTGATCAAGTCCCAGAAGCCACCAAACCCCATACAGGCCCAAAAAGAGGTGCCTAACATGGCCAATCCATTCTGAGCAATCGGATTCATATCCGGGAAACTACGACGAACGGTATTTTGCATCATGGGCAACCCTGCAGCAATAACCATATTCATCGATCCAAACCGTAAAACTGAAGGCACAACACCAGCAAAAGACAACGAAAGCTTACTGCTCATCAACCATCTTGCCGTTTGGGCCACACTACCATGCGCCTGTTTACCTGCAGGAGTGGCTTCCATCATTCGTTGAGCCCCAACATCAACAGGTGTACTCACAACCCCCTCAGCCACCCCCACCATAAGCCCAATAAACGCATTGGCTGTGGTAGGGTGTTGAGCTGAAAACTCTGGAAAGGTCCTGTGGATCAGCCCACCCATACCAGCAAGGCCACCCAACTTCAACCCTCGCCTCATCCCAGCCGACATAGAGGACAATTTTGCACCCCAGACTGTCCCTAAGACCCCGCTTCTAGCAAAACGTTCACGAAGGGCAGCAGAAGCACTTTGTTTCCCATGTTGCTCAAACACAGTAGTCATCAGCACAGCCACTGGCTGAAACACCACCGAAGCAGCTGCCCCCGTGGCCATATTCACCACCACATTTTGCCCTAAAGGCGTTGGCCTGGTAGGCTGTGGTGAAGCTAGGACTGGAGGCGTAGATCTCGACGTTGGACCAACAGACATGAGGCTCTCCTTCGCAATAAGACTTAAAAAAAGAAAAAAAGCTACATCAAAACTTATGAAATCTCCAGCGCTTCTTTGTCTTCACGGTTTTTTGGGAAGTCCTTCGGATTGGGCCTTTTTGGAGAACTCTCTGGCGGGGATGTCGGTTCAAAAAATGTTCCTACCGGGTCACCATCCCAATCGCGCTGTTCCAAAAAACTTTGAGGCGGCGGTTCAAGACTTTGGCCAACAGATCCAAAGCCAATACCCAGAAGGCGTGCACCTGCTCGGCTATTCCATGGGCGGACGCTTGGCCTTGGGCATTGCCCTCGCCTTTCCTGAATCTGTGAAATCTCTGGTCTTAATTTCAGCCTCGCCAGGCCTTAAAACCGAAGCCGAACGCCACAGCCGCTGGCAACTCGACCAAACCTGGGCCCATCGCCTTCGCACCGAAACTTTCGAATCCGTTTTAACCGACTGGTACACCCTGCCGTTATTTAGCCGTTTCAAAACCTGCGCTGAGTTTTCGGACTTGTTTCAAGAACGTCTCAGTCACAATCCAAAAACCCTGGCCGATGGTTTGGAATCCCTCAGCATCGTCCACCAACCCAACTATTGGAAACAGCTGGACACCCTTGCCTGCCCCACCCTCGTTATTGTGGGTTCAGAAGACAGTAAATATGTTCAGATCGCCAAATCCATGGCCTGTAAGCGTCCCAAGATCACCCTCAAAATCATCTCCGGGGCCGACCATTGTCCCCAATTTACCCATCCCAAAGCGGTAAAGGGGGTTATTGAACGGCACTTTTTAGGGTAAGTTAATAGCATCCTAATTTTTAGTTGAGGTTTAATCATGAGCATCTCTTGGACACAAGCAAAATCCTATACCGACATTCGATACGAAAAAGCAGAGGGCATCGCCAAAATTACGATTAATCGCCCTCAAGTTCGCAATGCATTTCGACCACTCACCGTACAAGAAATGGCCGATGCCCTAAACGACGCCAGAATGGACGCTCAAATTGGGGTGATTATTTTATGCGGCGAAGGGAAAGACGCCTTTTGTTCCGGTGGCGACCAAAAAATTCGTGGCGAGGCAGGCTACAAAGACGATCATGGGGTAAATCATCTCAACGTTCTGGATTTTCAACGCCAAATCCGAACCTGTTCCAAACCCATCGTGGCCATGGTGGCGGGCTATGCCATCGGTGGTGGCCACGTGCTACACATGATGTGCGACATTACCATTGCAGCCGACAACGCCAAATTTGGGCAAACCGGCCCCAAAGTTGGGTCTTTTGATGGGGGTTATGGCGCAGCCTATATGGCCCGGATTGTGGGTCAAAAAAAGGCCAGAGAAATTTGGTTTTTGTGCCGCCAATACGATGCCAAACAAGCCTTGGACATGGGCTTGGTCAACACGGTGGTCCCCTATGAACAGCTTGAAGCCGAAACCGTTCAATGGTGCAAAGAAATGCTTCAACATTCCCCCATTGCTTTACGTTGTTTAAAGGCGGCATTGAACGCGGATTGCGACGGTCAAGCCGGTCTTCAAGAACTGGCCGGCAATGCCACCATGTTGTACTACATGAGCGAAGAAGGCCAAGAAGGACGCAATGCCTTTGTCGAAAAACGAAAACCTAATTTTTCCAAGTTCAAAAGACAGCCCTAGGGAGTGTCCCCATTTGACAGATGCAAATGAGGGCACGCCCTAAATTTGACAAAAGCACCTATTCTTCTTAGACTTTTGAAGGTGACAGGAAGCCACAAGAAACCTGTCGGGAAAAACTAACCCTTTAGTTTATCAGGCTTGAGGTTAGGATTAGAACAATGGCCGCGGTTATTATAATCGCGGCTATTTTTTTTAGGATGTTCAACCTCTATCACCCCCTCCCAAATGATCAAAATTTCAACTTTTGTCTTGGGTAGAGGGCATTGCCCTAGTGGCTTTTAAATCAGCCTACCAGATAACCGCATTTTAGGAAAGATAATAAACCATGATTTCATATATTGACGCAGATTTTATAGAGACCACAAAAGCAGCCTTGCCCGTCGCTTCCGATGTCACGGGCACCTTTCGGGGGTACCGAATTTTCACTGCCTGCCACACCGTACGGGGGCAGATTTTAGGCCGAGACTGGCACATCGAGCGGTTGTATCACAGTGCCCGATCTATTTTTATGGCCGATCCGGTTTCGAGACCCGAACTCGAGGCCATTTTAGACGATTTAATTCAAAAAAATGCAGGCGACCACGAGCTTTTATTACAAATTATTTTTAGCGGCGGCGAAGCCGATTCGACCGGGGTTAATCCCGTAGGAAACAGCAAACTCTACATTATTGTAAACGCCCTAAAACCCCTCACCGAAGCAGCCTATCAAACCGGGGTTCGACTCGCCACTTACCCTCACCAACGCCCCATTCCCACCCTCAAACCCATGAACTATTTGGGGGCAATTATCGCCCATCAAACCGTGGTGAAAGAACACAACGCCACCTACCCTCTTTTTGTGAGCCCTGAAGCCCCGCACCTGATTTTGGAAGGCTCAACCTATTCTTTTTTTGGCGTTAAAAACAACACCCTCTTAACCCCGCCACTGGATGGCCACATTCTAGACGGAATTACACGGCGATTCGTTTTGGAAGTTGCCCAAAAACAAGGGGTCCCCGTTTTAGAAACCAAGATCCCTAAAGCCGATATTTTAACCTTCGACGAAGCCTTTTTAACCTCGTCTACCCGGGGTATTTTGGCGGTTACCAAAATCGACACCCACACCCTTACAGAAGGGGAAGGTGCCTTAACCCATCAACTTAGAAAAGGGTATCAAAGCACCTATTTATAGGGTCTAGATCATGTCTGGAAAAAAAACGTTGTTGCGCAACATTTGATAGGTTTCGTTTAACAGCGAGCGATCCACCGTTTTAAGCCGGTCCAAGCTAAACCCTTGAACCGTAAAAGACGACATCAAGGTGCCGGCCAACATGGCTTTTCGGAAGGTATCGTCCGAAATCGTTTCGGCCTGAGCCAAATAACCCGCAATAGCCCCAGCAAAACTGTCTCCAGCACCGGTGGGATCCACCACTTCTACCAAAGGCAGAGCCGGACAAATGGAAAACACAGAGCCATCGTACATCATCGAGCCGTGTTCGCCTTTTTTAACAATCACCCGTTTGGGGCCCAAATCCACCACGTCGTGCATGGCCTGAATCAGGTTGGATTTTTGGGTCAATTGGCGAATTTCCTGGTCATTAAGGACCAAAACATCCACTTCTTTCAAAACGGCCAACAAGGCCTCGCGCTTTTGATCAATCCAAAAATTCATACTGTCCAAAATCACCACTTCGGGCTGACGAAATTGGTGCAGTGCTTTTAACTGAAGCTCGGGATCCAGATTCGCCAAAAACACAATGCGGCTATTTTTAGCCTGGGCAGGAATCACAGGGTCAAATTCCAACAAGACATTCAAATCGGTTTGCTGGGTAAAAGCCTGATTCATATCCCCTTCGTAATACCCCTTCCAATGAAAGGTTTGGCCCCCAGAAATCACCACGCCTTGGGTCCCAATGTGGCGAGACTTAAAAAATTGAAGGTGTTGTTCAGGAAAATCGCGACCCACAATACTGACAATTTCCACGGGATTAAACAAAGACGCCGCCACCGACGCATAGGTGGCCGACCCGCCTAAAATACGATCAAAACTGCCCCTGGGGGTTTTTACAGAATCAAATGCAACTGTGCCTATAATGGTGACCATAACGTTTACTTTATTCCTTTGAATTTCTTTTTCATATGAACCAACGCAATAACATAGATCGTCTGATTTTTAATTTCATAAATCAAGCGATATGAATAGACAAAAACTTCCCGAAAAGCTGCATTTTTAAGCTCTGGAACCTGCCGACCTTGTAACGGAAAATGGATCAGCTGCTTAGAAATATCAATGATTTTTTCCGAAACTTCAACAGCAAAGTACACTGAATCTTCAGCGATAAAATGATAAATGTTTTTTAAATCATCTCTTGCAGGTAGGGTCCAAACTACCACGTCGCCATGTCCTTCTTTAAGGCATCCAAGGACAGGGTTTCGCCTTTTAGAACAGCCGATTGACCTTTGCGAATTTTTTCCAAAACGTAAAGACGATACATAATATCTTCAACACTGGCTGTTTTGGGTAAACTAGAAATGGCTTGTAGCGCATCCTCTTTTATTGTGGACATTCGTATACACAAAAATGGAATTTTTGTGGGTCGAAACTTTGAAGTAAATTCAAAGTTTCTCCCGCTTCGCGGTTGTTGACTCGCGCTTGCGGCTCGATAACCGCATTCCATTTTTGACTCCTTTACTTTTAAAAATTGCTAAATCGAAAAACCGGTATCCCGCATTAAAACAAACATCCCCTTATTCGCCAACAAATTGGTAAAGTGGACGCCAAAGAGTTTACTTAAAACTGGGGAGTCGTAGAGGGGAATTTCGGCTTCGATTTGAATGTTTTCTTTTTGGCACAACACCCGAAAATCATGGACGGTAATCACCCGAATGTTGGGGGTATTGTACCACTCGAAAGGCAAGGATTTACTTTTGGGAGAGGCCCCTTGCAACAGGGCCAAACGGATTTTCCAATGGGCAAAATTGGGAAAGGTTACAATGGCCTTGCGCCCCACCCGCAACATTTCGGACAACACGTAAAGCGGGTTGTGAATTTGCTGCAGGGTATGGCTTAGAATGACATAATCAAAGGACTGGCTGGAAAATTCCTTAAGACCCTCTTCGATGTTGCCCTGAAACACCGACAATCCCTTTTTGACACAATCCAAAATCGAGGAAAAATCGATGTCGATGCCATAGCCTTTCACCTGCTTAACCCGGGCCAACTCGGCCAAAAAAGCCCCGTCTCCACAGCCCAAATCCAAAACGGTTGAACCGGGTTTAATCAATTCGATGGTGCGCTGCTGATAGGTTTGCTCAATCATGCCACTTGCTCCAGATAGGACCTTACCAATTCGAACAATTGGGGATTATCAATCAAAAACGCATCGTGACCAAAGGGCGATTGAACATCGGCATACGTCACGGCCTTGCCCAGTTTCATTAACACTTTCACCACATCTTTACTTTGTTTGGGGGTGTAAAGCCAATCCGAGGAAATCGACACCACCAAAAACTTGGCCAAACAACGGGAAAACGCAGCCTCGAGACTGCCATATTTTTTTTCCAAATCAAAATAGCTGATGGCCTTGGTCAAATAGAGGTAAGAATTGGGGTCGAATTTGCCAACGAATTTATCCCCTTGATATTTCAAATAGCTTTCAACCTCGAAATCGGTGGTCATGTCGTAGCCATAGTCGTTTTTTTGCTGAAGTTTTCGGCCAAATTTCAAGCTCATGGATTCATCGGACAAATAGGTAATGTGCCCAATCATTCTGGCAATCGCTAACCCATGCACAGGAGATGATTGACCATAATAGGTGCCGTTGTCCCATTTGGGATCGGCGGTAATGGCACTGCGGCCCACAGCATCGAAGGCCAAAGCCTGGGGCGACAACCGAGGCGTCGAGGCGATCGGAACACAGGCCGCCACGCTGTTGGGATATTTAATGGCCCATTCCAAAGCCTGCATCCCACCCATGGACCCCCCAATCACCAGCTTAAGGCGGGTAATGCCCAAGTGGTCGATCAAGGCTTTTTGAACCGTCACCATATCCCCAATCGTGACAACCGGAAAAGAAAGTGCATAAGGCTGTCCCGTTTCTGGGTTAACCGAAGCCGGACCCGTTGTGCCCTTGCATCCCCCCAAAACATTGGAACACACCACAAAATAGCGGTCTGTATCCAAGGGTTTTCCAGGCCCCACCATGGCATCCCACCACCCACCTTCGGACACATGGGCGTCCCCAGAAAAAGCATGACAAATTAAAATGGCGTTGGTTTTGTCCGCATTTAGCTCGCCATAGGTTTCATAGGCGATGGTCACTGGCGACAGGGTTTGCCCACTTTCCAGAATCAGGGGGGCAGAGGTTTCAAAGGTGGAAAAGAAAAGGGGATTTTTAGACATAAATCGATGGTCTATTTTCTGCTAATTTGGGATGACTGACAATATGCTACACTCTATGCCCATGAAGCACCTGGCAACCGTTGCTGTTTTTCGGGGCGTTCCCATCCCCTACACCTATGAAATCCCAGAAAATTGGGTGGCTAGCGTTCAGGTTGGGCATCAGGTTCAGATTCCCTTTGGCAAAAGCCACGCAGAAGGCCTGGTTTTAAATATCGAAACCGCTGCAACTGTCTCTGAAAAAACCAAGTCCCTTTTGGGGTATTTCGAGGACAGGCCCAAACTTGAAGACGATTTGGTCGCCCTACTGATTTGGTTTTCCCAACACTATGCCACCACCCCCTTCAAAAGTTTTCAAACCATCGCAGGGAATCGAAAGCAGCGGGCCATTCCCGACACCCCGCCTTTTGTCCCCATGCCATCGCCCCACACCCTCACCGACGAACAATCCTGTGTGGTGGACACCATCAGCCAATCCCAAGGCTTCGACACCCACCTGATCTTTGGGGTAACCGGCAGCGGCAAAACCGAAATCTACATGAACCTGGCCCAAAAAACCCTAGAAAAAGGCCAAAAAGTCATTATTTTACTGCCAGAAATCGCCTTAACCCCCCAATTTACCCGAGTTTTTGAAGAACGGTTTGGAACCTGCATTTCCGTCATCCATTCCGGGCTAACCCCCAAAAAGCGGGACGAGGCCTGGAGCCGCATTGTGGAAGGCAAAACCGACATTGTGTTGGGCCCCAGATCGGCTGTTTTTTCGCCGCTCTCTCAGTTGGGACTGGTCATTATCGATGAAGAACACGAAAACACCTATAAACAAGATTCCCACCCCCGATACTACACCCACCGTGTGGCCGAATTTCGGTGTCAGTATCTGAACATTCCCTTGGTTTTGGGCTCGGCAACCCCCAGCATCGAAAGTTATTTTACCGCCAACCAACACCAACACATTCACCGTCTATCGGCCCGAGTCCTGAACCGGCCCATGCCTGCCATCACCGTACTGCCGGTTCAGGACATGAGCAGCGAAGACCAACAAACAGCCCTCACCAAACCCCTGCGAGACGCGGTTTCGGCCACCCTGGCCAAGGGCGAAAAGACCCTGATTTTGGTCAACCGCCGCGGCTATGCCCCCTACATTGCCTGCCAAAAATGTGGCACCGTACATGCTTGTCCCCACTGTGGACTCAGTTTTACCTATCACAAAGACCGTCAGTTTCGCTGTCACCGTTGCGCCATTTCAGAACCCTTGCATCACACCTGCAGCAAATGCAAAAAACCAGCGCTAAGTTTTGGCGGCACCGGCATTCAAAAGGTCGAAGCAGAACTTCACAAATTTTTTCCCGACAAAACCATTTACCGATTGGACAAAGACACGGCCAAACACGTCAAAGATGTGGACCGCATCCTAACCCAATTCAAAACCGACGGGGACATCCTGGTCGGCACCCAGCTGATCGCCAAAGGGCACGACATTCCCGAAGTCACGATGGTAGGGATTGTGGGCATCGACACCACCCTGAACATCCCTGATTTTCGCTCGGCCGAACGGACTTTTCAGCTGATCACCCAGGTGGCAGGCCGAGCCGGACGCGGCGAAAAACCGGGGCAAGTGGTGCTTCAAACCGCCCAAGCCGATCATTATGCCATTCGCCACGCCGCCACCCACGATTTTATGGGCTTTTACACCGAAGAACTCGCCTACCGCGAGGCCCTCTGGTACCCGCCTTTTTGCGAGCTGGTCCACCTGATTATCTCTTCCAAAAGCGCCGAACAAGCCAAGACGTTTGCCCTGGCCGTGGGAACCCAAGTTGCCGAAGCCCTTGCCAAAACCCAGCTCAAACACCAGTGCATTGGCCCAGTCCCCTCGCCCATCGAGCGCGTTCAAAACCATTTTCGCTGGTCGATTTTGATTAAATACGAACGCGAAAACGAGGCTATTCTTCGCAGCTTGTTGGCCGATTTACCCATGCCCAAACCCAGCATTCGGTTTTTTATTGATTTTGAACCAAAAAGTTTGCTGTAACACAAAAACACCAGAATCAACTTCAGCATCTTGGTATTATTTGAATTCAAATCTATACTAAAGCATCATGAAATCATCACACCTTCTCATCCCGACCTTAAAAGAAACCCCAAAAGACGCCGAAGTCATTAGCCATCAGTTGATGCTTCGGGCCGGCTTTATTCGCAAAGTTGCCTCGGGCATCTACACCTATTTGCCCCTGGGCCTCAAGGTGATCCGAAAATTTGAAGCCATTGTGAGAGAAGAAATGAACCGCGCCGGCGCTCAAGAGGTCTTGATGCCCATGGTTATTCCCTCCGAGTTATGGAAAACCACCAAACGCTGGGACAAATATGGCAAAGAACTACTTCGGTTTGAAGACCGACACGGCAAACCGTTTTGTTTGGGGCCTACCCACGAAGAAGTCATCACCGATTTGGTCAGCCAAACCGTTAAATCCTACAAACAGCTGCCCATTAACCTGTACCAAATCCAAACCAAATTCCGCGACGAAATCCGCCCCAGATTCGGGCTGATGCGTGGCCGAGAATTTATCATGAAAGATTCTTACAGCTTTCACACATCCTGGGACAGTTTAGACAAAACCTACGACGACATGCGCACAGCCTACGAGGCCATTTTTTCGCGCTGTGGTCTGCGGTTTAAGCGGGTTGCTGCCGATGCCGGGGCCATTGGGGGCGATGTGTCTTCTGAATTTATGGTCACCGCCTCGACAGGTGAAGACGCCATTATCGAATGCACCCACTGTAGCTTTGCAGCCAACGTAGAAGCCGCCCCCACCCTGGCCAATCCCAGCGCAAAACCCGCCCAAAAACACCTGTATTTGGCCAATGGAAAACCTGTTGCTGTGGTGCTTGGGGCAGGCCACGAGCCCAACGAGATTAAAATCAAGAAGGCTTTGGATGCCCAAACCTTGTACACGATGTCCCAAGGGGAAGCCAGTAAGCACGATATCGACACCCTGCCCACCTATATCGACCACAGTGTTGAAGGCGGAACCGTCGATTTACGCAATGCCGTCGAAGGCGACACCTGCCCCCATTGCAATACCGGCACCTACGCCATTTGTCGGGGCATTGAAGTGGGTCACATTTTTAAACTGGGCAAACTCTATTCCGAAGCCCTGTCGGCCGTCTATCTGGACGAATCAGGCCAAAACGTACCCATGATTATGGGCTGCTATGGCATCGGCATTGGTCGAACCGTGGCAGCGGCCATCGAACAAAACAACGACGCAGCTGGCATTATTTGGCCCATGGCCTTGGCACCGTTTCAAGTGGTGGTTATTCTGACCAACACCCAAGACGAGGACCTTAAAGCCGAAGCAGACACCCTTTATGCCGCCCTCCAAAACGCCGGCATCGACGTTCTTTATGACGACCGAAACGAATCCGCTGGCATCAAATTCAAAGATGCAGACCTCATCGGAATCCCTTTGCACGTGGTGGTCGGCAAAGCTTTCAAAGAAAGCCAAGCCTTCGAAATCAAACACCGAAAAACAGGGGAACGCAAAACCATTCCAGCCGCATCAGCCCTGGCCTTGCTGCAAGACGAGATTCAAAACCATGACCGTTAGCCTGATTCCCGCTGTGGTTTTGGCCGCCATGATCCTCTTTTCGGGGCACCAAAACGCCACCCCAAACACCACGGTTTCCCCCGTCGTTCAAGAAGCCACCATCAACCTCATGGAAGCCTCTCCCGAACTGGCTGTGAATGTGGAATTTGAACAACCCACCAGCAACTCCGATCTGGACTATAGAACCATCCATGCCTTTATTTTGAAGCAAAACAAAACCATCGACCCTGCCGACGCCGCAGAAATTTCAAAAAGCCTGGTCGATTCCGCACAAGAACAACAAATCGATCCCAAATTTGTGGCCGCAGTCATTGCCCGCGAATCCAGTTTTAACAAAAATGCCATCAGCTCCACCGGGGCAAAGGGATTGGGTCAAATCAAAGACTTCAATTTCGCAGACCTTAAAATTTCAGACCCGTTTAACATCAAAGAAAACGTCTATGGCACAGCCACCTACCTTAAAAAACAACTCACAAACTGGAAAACAACCTCGACGAAAACGCCCTTGGCCTTGGCCTCATATTTCAAAGGGTATGGGGCGGTTAAGCGGGCTGGGGGTTGGGTAGACACCAAAACCAACGGCTACGTCACCGACATCGTCAACACCTATAAACACATTCTCTCGATGCAAAAAGAATTGGCAGCAACACCATGAACTCTCTCTATTTGAACGCCGCAAACAACCAAGAAACCCAACGTCCCCCCATTTGGCTGATGCGCCAAGCCGGACGTTACATGCCAGAATACCGGGCCATTCGGTCCAAACATTCCTTTATGAGCATGATTCACAACCCCACCTTGGCAGCCGAGATCACCCTACAGCCCATCCAGGCCTTTGGGATGGACGCCGCCATTTTGTTTTCGGACATCCTAACCACAGCCGAGGCCCTGGGCGGCCACTTGGAATTTCATGAAGGTCGGGGCCCCCTGTTTAAAAACCCCATCCGAACCGCCGCCGATCTTAGCCAACTCAATGCCCAAACCGGCAAAAAGAAATTGTCTTATGTCTATGAAGCCGCAGCCTTAACCAAACAAAAACTAACCGACTTTGGGGTTCCTTTAATTGGGTTTTGTGGCGCTCCCTTCACGATTGCTGCCTATTTGGTAGAAGGCCAATCATCACCCGATCTTAAAACCCTTAAAAAACTCATGTTTACCGAACCCGAGGTGGTGCATCACCTGCTGGATCTCATCACCGATATCACCATCGACTATGCCAACGGCCAATTGGCAGCCGGGGTTGATGCTTTTCAGATTTTCGATACCTGGGCCTTGCATCTCAGCTGGGACGATTTTAAAACCTTTTCGCTGCCCTATATTCAAAAAATCATTGCCGGGCTCAAAAACCCCGGTGCAGCCCCTGTCACGGTGTTTGCTCGGGGCAGTTCAGGGTTGGCCCCCTTGTTGGCAACCTCTGGCGCCAACGTTCTTAGTTTGGATTGGCAAAGCAATCTGCCAGAAATCAAAAAAGCCTATCCGCATTTGGCCGTTCAAGGCAATCTGGACCCGCATATTTTGTATGGCTCCAAGGCAATGATCGAACAAAAGGTGGGCCTGTTATTGGCGGCCATGAAGCCCTACAAAGGGTTTATTTTTAATTTGGGCCACGGCATTATGCCTGATATGGATCCGGAAACCATTCGCTTCTTGGTTAAGCTTGTTCAATCCCATGGCGCTTAACCTGACCAAAGACCTCATTTCCCGATTCAACGTCACAGGGCCCCGCTACACCAGCTATCCCACAGCCCCCGAGTGGCAAGACGATTTTCCCGTGTCCCAATACGAAACCGCGTTGGCCCAATTCAACAGCGGCAGCAAAACCCTCTCGTTGTATGTGCATATCCCCTTTTGCCCCACCATGTGTTACTACTGCGGCTGCAACGTGGTGATTCGCAAACCCAAACAAGCAGTAGGTGATGATTATATTGCCTATCTCGCCAAAGAATTGGAACTGATTACCTATTCGTTGAATCGCCGGCCTTTGGTGAAGCAACTTCATCTGGGCGGCGGCACCCCGAACTCGCTGTCCCCCACCCAACTGGCTCGGCTGATGCAGGTGATTCAAACCGCCGTAGAATTGGATTTTAGCGGCGAAATCGCCATTGAAGTGGACCCCAGAACCGTCACCCACGACCATATTGTGATGCTCAAAAAGCTGGGCTTCAACCGCATCTCGATGGGCATTCAAGATTTTGATACCACCGTCCAAAAAGCCATCAACCGCGAACAACCCTTCGAACAGGTTGCCCAGCTGATGGATTGGATTCGCGATGCGGGTTTTACCTCGGTCAACATGGACCTGATCTATGGCCTCCCCCACCAAACCCCAGAAACCGTGGCCAACACCATTCGCCAAGTGCTTGAACTGTCGCCAGAACGCATCGCCCTCTACAGCTATGCCCACGTTCCCTGGCTCAAATCCCACCAAAACCTGATCGCCGAAACCAGTTTGCCGGATGCCGAAACCAAACTCGACTTGTTTTTAACGGCCCAAACCCTGTTTACCCAAAACGGCTACCAAGCCATCGGCATGGACCATTTTGCCAAGGCCAGCGACGAGATGGCGATTGCCTATCAAGAAAACCGCCTCTACCGCAATTTTATGGGCTATACGGTTAAACCCGCCGACGAATACATTGGCATTGGCGTCACCTCGATCGGGTTTTTGGAAAACACCTTTATTCAAAACACCCGCGATTTAACCACCTATTACGCCACCCTAGACCAAGGCCAGCTTCCCATTTCCCGAGGGCTAGCCCTTAGCCCCGACGACCAGCAGCGCCAATGGGTGATTGCCCAACTGATGTGCCATTTTCGTCTGATCAAAGCCGAGTTTAACACCCGCTTCGCCGCGGATTTCGACACCCTGTTTGCCACCGAACAAGCCCATTTGGCCACCTGCGAACAAGACGGCCTTTTAACTCAAACCCCCGAAGGCATCCACATCACCGATCTGGGTAAATTGTTTATCCGGAATGTGTGCATGGGCTTCGATGCCTACTTCCAAGCCGCCCAAACCAAGCGGCGGTTTTCGAAGACGGTTTAAACTTCCTTGGCATTTAAGCGCTTAAAGGCAGCTGGATTTTGCTTAACTTGCTGTTCAAACCAGTCCATAAGGCGTTGCATATAGCGGATATTGCCCTCAGGTAAAGGGGGCCTCGCAAAACAATCGGGTGTCGCCGCCTTCAAACAAGCTTGATCTTGTCTTGAAAAGCGTGCAAATGTATCCCGATGAATTGCAGGCATACATTGAATATCATTTCGATTGACACCAACACCCAAACGCAACCCAAGACGAACCATATTACACCACCACACTTGCTCTTCTTTAATAAAACTTCCTGGTCTATAGGCCCTCCTATACCCCGTATATACGTGTCGAGAGCGTGCATCGATACCAGACAAAAACCCTAAAAATTTTTCACAGTTTTTTTCCAAATCAAAATAAGTAACCGTATCAAAACAAATTGATTCAACATAAGCTTGTTCTTTTTTCGAAAGAGACTGGAATTCTTTTGAAGACAAATAGCGACGCCATGCGTCAGTTGCAACCTCAACATTAATCAAAGAAATACCTCGCCCCATCTGATCATCGATCTGTTGCCCATCAACCACTTGCAAAACCACGCCCAAGGACCCAAAAAAATCTTTGGCAAGTTGAACATCATCAGACCGTAGCTGAGAAAGAGGTTGAGCATCATAGGTTGAACTTAAATTCGGTCTTGCTGCACCTCTTAACCCCATAAGTACACTTAACGAACTAGACCGTTGGACCAAGTCTCTCAAAAAGGGAGGGAAACGAGTTGCCGGATTTGCCAATACCGAAATCAACTTTTGGGTATTTTGTTCCATGCGTCCAAAATGGGCATTCAGAGCAAGAACATCCGGATGTTCCGATTCTAGCTCCAAAAAAGCAACAGCCTCTTCAAAACGACAGCCCGGAAACATGGCCCAAAAATGTGCTCTCACGTCTTTTAGAGTTGGAACTTCAGGCATCAAAACAGGCTCAGAACCAATGCCTTGGCTGGCTTGGTCCGCTTTAATTCTAGCCACCATTTTCTGATGTGCTTCCTTTTGGCGCTTTTCCTGAAGGTAGGAACCCACACCAGGTATTCGCTCTAAAAAAGTCCTGGTTGACGGTAAAGTGTGCATCGGCCCCATCACCGGAAGACCAACAGGACTAGACGTGCTGCTATTTGCCTGCGGTAACCTAGGTTGATAAGTATACCAAGAAACCGGAGACCCCCTGAATGCTACAGTTACATTACCAACAGACATTTCAAAAAATCCTTCACTAAAAATCTCTACTGAAATTGTCGAATACATCTCAAAATAATTGCAGCCTATTATTTATTATATTTAATAAAAACGAAACAGGAGACCCGAAGGCCTCCTGTTGTGTCGTCTATAAACGCAAAACCAACGCTTAAACTAGTAAGTCAGTTTAACGGTTCCACCAGAAATGGTGCATTGGCAACCCAAGCGTTTTGCGCCTTCCATGCCCAAGTCTTTTTCTTCGTCGGTCAATTCAGACAAGTGTTCCATACCTTCAGTTACTTCAACTTCGCAAGTGCCGCAAACACCGTTGCTGCAACCAATGGGAACGCCAGCTTCTTCGATGGCGTCTACAATTTTATCCCCATCTGCTACTTCAACTTCTTGATCGTTAATATACAAAAGCGCCATTTTAAAAGCCTCCTAAGGTTTTAAGTGTTACATGGTTTTCAAAAGCCTAGGCAGTATAGCAATTCACTGCCTCGCACTCAAGCAGAAAAAGCCGAAAGCCTAGGCAGTGGTAAACCCTTTTTGCCCATCAAACAGATACAGATTTTCGACTTTGATAAACTCCAAACCCGCTTCTTGTAGGGCGTTCAGCTGCCCAACAAGATGAGCCTGGGTGACCCCTTGGGCCGTAAACATACAACGCCAATGGTCCGAACAAGTCGATTCTGGCATGGCTTCGGGCCACACTTTAAGCCCTAAGCTGGAAATCATCTCCAGCTTAAAGGGCGTTTGAAGGGTCGCCAAAACCAACTCCGCCAATTTTTGGGGATCCGTGCCGGTCCAGTTCAAAAACACGTCCATACCCACCAATTCCCGAACAGCGGGCTTGGAAACGGCAGCGGGCTTTAAGTTCATGGTGTGCTGGGTTTGATAGCTGACAGCCTTGAGTTTTTGAGGCGTTTGACCCACCCTCTCCACAACGGCTTGGGCAAATTCTTGGGTCCCCACTTTTTGCTTGCTGGTGCCTTCTTTAAAAATGTCGTAGGTATGAATGCCATCTTCCAGGGTTTTAAGCCAGGCATTATGCACCTTTTCAGCCACATCGGACTGACCAATGTGCACCAACATCTGAATGGCACCCAACAACAACCCAGAGGGATTGGCCACATTTTGCCCAGCGCGTCGGGGCGCAGAGCCATGAATCGCTTCGAACATGGCACAAGACGTGCCAATGTTGGCCGAGCCAGCCAATCCCACAGACCCTGCAATTTGGGCTGCCACATCCGACAAAATGTCCCCGTAGAGGTTTTCCATCACAATCACATCAAAGGCTTCGGGGGTATCGGCCAATTTGGCAGCGCCAATGTCGACGATCCAGGACTCTTTTTCGATATCGGGGTATTCTTCGCCAATTTCGTCAAAGACTTTGTGGAAAAGCCCATCCGTCATTTTCATGATGTTGTCTTTGACAAAGCAAGTGACCTTTTTACGGCCATATTGTCGGGCATATTCGAAGGCATAACGAACAATGCGTTCGGAGCCACTGCGGCTGATCAGTTTCAAGCACTGCACCACATCTTGGGTTTGGCGATGTTCAATGCCCGCATACAAATCTTCTTGATTTTCCCGCACAATCACCACATCCATCACAGGGTGTTTGGTGTGAACATAGGGAAAATACGACACACAAGGCCGAACATTGGCATAAAGCCCCAAGGCTTTTCGGGTGGCCACGTTCAAACTTTTATACCCACCACCCTGAGGGGTTGTAATCGGGGCTTTCAAAAAAACCCGAGTTCGCCGAAGCGATTCCCAACTCGACGGATCAATCCCAGCCGCATTACCAGCCAAATAAACTTTTTCACCGATTTCAATTTCTTCAATATCCAAACGAGCACCAGCAGCCTTCAAAATGGTCAAGGTTGCTTCCATAATTTCAGGGCCAATACCGTCGCCGCGAGCAACCGTAATGGGAACATTTTTACTCATAAACAAACTCCTTTCACATCCATCATTAACCGTTCTTTTGTTCAAACTCCTGCATAAATTGAACCAAGGCCTTAACCCCTTCAAGCGAGGTGGCATTGTAAATCGAAGCCCTAAATCCACCCACAGAGCGGTGACCTTTAAGCTCTTTTAATCCAGCCGCAGAGGCTTCTTTTAAAAATTGTTCGTCCAATTCGGGTTTGTGAGACCGGAACACCACGTTCATCTTAGACCGAAATGCCTGTTCATTGGGGCAGTAGAAGAGTTTGCTGGCATCAATGGCGTTGTACAAGGTGGTGGCCTTTTCTTCGTTGCGGTTTTCGATACCCCGCAAACCACCCAAGCTTTCAATCCAATCCAATACCAACCCGATCATGTAGATCCCAAAGGTGGGCGGGGTGTTGTACAACGATTTGTTTTTGGCATGGGTTCGGAATTGCAACATCGTGGGCAAGCTTTTATCGGCCCGCTCTATCAGGTCTTTGCGGATGATGACCAGGGTTACGCCGGAAGGGCCAATGTTTTTTTGCGCACCGGCAAAAATCACGCCAAATTTGGACACATCAATGGGACGGGACAAAATGTCCGAAGACATGTCCGCCACCAAAGGAACATCCCCTGTGTCTGGAAAACTGGCCCACTGGGTCCCAAAAATGGTGTTGTTCGAGCACACATGCACATAAGAGGCATTGGGGTTCAAATCGGCTTTGCCAAGACTGGGGATATAGTTAAAGTTCTTATCTTCGCTTGAAGAAACCACATTATAGGTGGCCACTTTATCCAATTCTTCAATGGCTTTTTGGGTCCAAGAGCCGGTGTTTACAATATCCACTGGCTTGCCTTCCAAATACAAATTCATGGGAATCATGGCAAATTGCAAACTGGCCCCACCTTGCAAAAACAACACCTCATGGGTGTCTGGGATTCCCATGATTTGGCGCAATTTAGACTCGGCATGGGCAATGACGGCTTCAAAAGCCTTAGACCGATGGCTCAGCTCCATCACAGACATCCCACTGCCGTTGAAATTCATCATTTCATCCCGGGCTTTTTCCAACACTTCAACGGGCAACGCGGCCGGACCTGCACCAAAATTAAAAACACGGTTATACATAAAAAAGGCTCCTCAAAAAAATTTTTTATACGGTTACAATACGAATCGAGTTGATGCCATTGGACCGGCCAATGGGAATCCCGGCCGTCACCACCACCACGTCTCCTTTTTCCAACAAATGGTTGTTTTTGGCTTCATTCAGGGCCAAAGTAATCATGTCTGTCCACCGGTGGATGTCGTTGAATTTTTTGGGCAACATCAAAGGAATAACCCCCCGATACATCGCGGTTCTGCGCCACACAAACGGTTCGTCGGTGGGGGCAATAACAGGCAAAATAGGGTTCAATTTAGAGGCAATCAAGGGCGTGTTTCCCGAACTCGTAAAGGCCATAATGGCTTTGGCGTTGTTTTCAATGGCCACTTGATCGGCCGCTTTACAAAACGACACGGCTGTAGAATGTTGAATAAACCCATGTTTGTCTTCGTGGCTATGTCCCTGCTTTTTAAGAAAGGTCATGTGTTCGTCTGTGGCTTGGGCGATATTGGCCATGGTGGTCACCACGTTGGCGGGATCAATGCCCACAGCGGTTTCGCCAGACAACATCACCGCATCACAACGGTCGTAAATGGCGTTGGCCACATCGGAAACCTCGGCACGTGTCGCCGTTTTCGCTTGGATCATGCTTTCCAACATTTGGGTTGCAACAATGACGGGTTTAATTCTGGCGTTGGATTCGCGAATGATCATTTTTTGGGCTTTGGGAACATTTTCAACCCCAATTTCAACACCCAAATCGCCGCGAGCAACCATAATCACATCCGACACATCGATGATCGAAATAATATTGTCGATGGCCTGTTGACGTTCGATTTTAGAAATAATTTGAATGGCGTATCCTCCCAAATGATCAATGTACTTGCGAAGGGCCAAAACGTCTTCTTCGACCGACACAAAAGACAGGGCAATGTAATCGAGTTTTTCTTCAACCGCAAAAGCCGCATCTTCCAAATCCTTGGCCGTCAGGGCGGATAATGTCATTTTGGTTTTGGGTAAATTCACCCCTTTGTGGTTGGACAAAATTCCACCTTGAACCACCTTACAATGGGCCGAATTGCCTTGCATTTTAAGTACTTCCAAGCGAATTCGACCATCGTCGATATACAGGGGTTCTCCGGCCTTAACATCGGCAGCAAAAGCTTCGTAGCTGACACTGGCCCGAGAGTCGTTCCCCAAAACCTTATCGGTGGTCAGTTCAAACGCTTGCCCTACTTTCAATTCCACTTTGTCGTTTTCAAATTTACCCACCCGAATCTTAGGACCTTGCAAATCCATAAAAATGGCGATGGGAACGCCCATATCCGTAGCGGTTTTTCGAACCAAAGCAATATCGTCCCGAACCCCTTGCAACTCGCCGCGGTGAGAGGCATTAATCCGAATAACGTTAACCCCAGCCTTAAACATGTCGGTTAGGGCCTTTTTATTATTGGAAGCCGGTCCCAAGGTCGCAATAATCTTGGTTTTTTTAGAGTGAAAAACGCTGTCTATCATGGGGTCTCCAATGCAAAGAAAAGTTCATTTATTTTAACATCGTTTACACCCTGCGACCACCAACAAATATCCCAAAATATAATTGAAAACAATAACGTGACACTTTATACTTTATATATGAATATCGAAATAGAAAACACCGTCGATTCCATCGCTTACGACGACCTAAACCTCAAAAAAATTCATCTTGATAGCCTTCGGCCTCTCCCCCCCGCTTTGGTCCACAATTTGGAAGAATGGTTTCGCATCGAACTGACCTACACCAGCAACGCCATCGAAGGCAATACCCTCTCTCGCAAAGAAACCGCCTTGGTGGTAGAAAAAGGGTTAACCATCGGGGGAAAAAGCATTCGTGAGCATTTGGAAGCCATCAATCACGACCATGCCCTCGGCCTGATTCATAGCTTGACCGAGCAAACCAAAACCGCCATCACAGCCCCCACCATATTGGCCATTCATAGCCTTATTTTAAAAGGGATCGATGCGGATAACGCCGGTCGATACCGAACGGTCCCGGTACGCATTTCAGGCTCAGAAGTGGTCCTTCCAAACCCCAGAAAAGTGCCCGATTTAATGGAAGATTTTATCCAGTGGCTTCACACCAGCACCACCCATCCTGTCGAATTGGCGGCACAGGCACACTACAAATTGGTCAGCATTCATCCCTTTGTCGATGGCAACGGTCGCACGGCACGGTTGGTGATGAATTTACTCCTGTTAATGCACGGTTACCCTGCCGCAATTATTCGAAAAACCGACCGATTATCCTATATTACAGCACTGGAAAAAGCCCAATTGGGTGGCCCTCTAACCCCCTACAAAAACCTGATTAAAAAGGCAGTCAATCGCTCTTTGGACCTCTATTTAAAAGCAGCCCAAGGCAAGCCCACAGCCCCCGATTCCGACCGTGTTTTAAAAATTGGGGCTTTGGCCAAAGCAACGAATCAAACCGTTCCCACCATTCGATTTTGGACCCAGGAAGGGCTGTTGCACACCGTGGACAAAACAGCGTCGGGCTATGCGCTTTATAGCCACGATTGCATCGCCCTTTGCCAACACATTCGAAAATTGAAAGCCCAACGCCTTAGCCTGGCTGAAATTAAGGAAGCGCTTTCAAATTCTCAATTTGATCCCGAAGAACTGCCGCCAGTTCAAATTCCAGATTTTTAGCTGCTTGTCTCATGTCTTTTTCCAATTTTGCAATCAAGGTTGGCAGTGTTTTGGGCGATAGGGTTTGTTTTTCTTTTTCAATGGTTTTAAGCAACTCTCGATCTTCGGACCGAATATCAGCCAGTTTTTTATGAATGGAGGTCGGCACTACCCCGTGTTCTTGGTTATAAGCCAATTGAATGCCCCGACGTCGGTTGGTTTCGTCGATGGCCTTTTGCATGGAGTCTGTCATTTTATCGGCATACAAAATAACCTTGCCATTCAGGTTTCTGGCCGCTCGGCCCATGGTTTGAATCAAAGAGCGTTCGTTTCTTAAAAACCCTTCCTTATCGGCATCCAAAATCGCCACCAGTGACACTTCAGGCAAATCCAGCCCTTCCCGAAGCAGGTTCACCCCAACCAACACATCGTATTTACCTGCCCGCAAATCATGCAAAATATCAATACGATCCAAAGACAAAACCTCGGAATGCAAATAGCAAACCTTGATTTTCTGATCCGACAAAAACTGGCTGACGTCTTCGGACATTTTTTTGGTTAAGGTGGTAATCAGGGTTCTTTCTTTGCGGTCGATGCGCTGGTGAATTTCGCCCATTAAATCGTCCATTTGATGCAAAGAAGGGCGAACTGTAATTTCCGGATCCACCAGACCCGTGGGGCGAATAATCAATTCGATGGTCCCCGTTGGATCTTGGGCCACGGCTTGGGTTTCGTAAGGACCGGGCGTGGCCGACACATACACCACTTGCCCCACTTTTTTTTCGAACTCATCAAATTGCAAGGGGCGGTTGTCTTTGGCAGAAGGGAGCCGAAACCCATAGTCCACCAGGGCTTGTTTGCGAGATTGGTCCCCACCATACATCCCCCTCACCTGGGGAATCGAGGCATGGGATTCGTCAATAAACGTCACAAAATCTTTGGGGAAAAAGTCCAATAAAACCCCAGGAGCCTCCCCGGCTGGGCGCCCCGAAATATGCCTTGAATAGTTTTCGATGCCTTTGCAATAGCCTATTTCTCGCATCATTTCGATGTCATATTTGGTGCGTTGCTCCAGGCGATGGGCTTCAAAAACCTTGCCGTTGTCCCGCAGTTCTTTAAGCCGATGGGTCAGTTCGGCCTCGATACTGGCAATACTGGTGTTTAAATCGTGATGCACCACATAGTGCGTCGCAGGAAAAATATCAAAGGCCTGCATTTCGGCCACCACCGTGCCCGATACGGGGTGAATCAGGGCCATTCTTTCGAGCTCGTCCCCGAAAAATTCCAAGCGCAAAACATTTTCTTCCCAAGAGGGAAACACATCGATGGTATTGCCTTTAATACGGTAACGACCCCGCTGCAACTCAACGTCGTTGCGTTCATATTGAACAGCGTCCAAGCGCAGTAAAAAATCCCGGCGCTTCACCAACTCACCAACCTTAAGTTTGATAATGCCCTTTAAATAGTCTTCGGGCATCCCCAAACCATAAATACAGGATACAGAAGCCACAATAATCACATCTCGGCGGGTTAAAAGCGAACGGGTGGCACTGTGGCGAAGCCTTTCGATTTCAACGTTAATATCGGCTTCTTTTTCGATATATACATCCCGAGACGCAATATAGGCTTCTGGCTGATAGTAGTCGTAGTAAGAAATAAAATAATCAACCGCATTGTGGGGAAAAAACTCCCGAAACTCGGCGCAGAGCTGGGCAGCCAGGGTTTTGTTATGGGCCAACACCAAGGCCGGTCGATTGAGTTTGGCAATGGCATTGGCCAAAGTGAAGGTTTTCCCCGACCCGGTAACACCCAATAAAACGGTGTCTTTTTTGCCAGTTTGCAAACGATCCACCAAAGCCTCGATGGCCTTAGGCTGATCTCCGGCGGGTTTGTAATCGGAAACGAGTTGGAAAGGCACCGCTACTTTTTCCTTGCAGCTATCCCAAAATGGGTAAAGTAGCTTTCTAGGCTTTCCAAAGCATTAAGTTCCAATGCAGACCCAAAAAGACCACCCAACACAACTTCTTTTAAACGGGAGACTTCTCTTTTGCGATGATCCTGCCATCGGGGATCCATCAGGGTCAGATTCAAAAGCTCCAAAAATCGATCCAGGGCATTTGCAAACCGAAGCTCATTATTTGCTTTCTTAGCCCGAAACGCACGCGAAAATTCGCTGCCCACGTTGGCCAATTGCTCTGCAAGTGTCATCTCTTGCCAACGCCCCCCTGCCAAACTTTGGTGCAAGGGAGATATCATTTTAAGAATCCTTCTAAAATGGCAATGATTCTGTCTCTAATCTGAACATCCTCAACCAGTCTACTTCGGTTTCCCTGGCTGGGGCGGATGTTAATCATCGAATCAAACTCAATATTAGCGGGAAAGTCTTCATCCAAATAAATATTAAATCCCCATAATCCAGCTTGTGCATGACCCTTCTGAATCAAAATAGCTTCTTCATCAGCATGAAGCTCGGCCCCAAGGACCACCGTTTCGGTCTCGATATCGATCACACCTTTCACCATGTCACCAAACCGCTTTTCAGCCAATTCCTGTAACACTGCTACTGAAATAGGGGTGTCTTTTTCAAAAATTAATAAGTCTGTCATAGAGATAAAGCCTATCACAACCAAACAAAAAACAGCAGCCCGAAAGCTGCTGTTTTAAGAATTAAGTCAAAGGAAAGTTCGAACGGCTTAGAATTTGTAGCTGGCAGAAGCGCTCAAACCCCAAACGGGTGCAAACTTAGAGAAAGAACCAGAAACGCCACCGGTGGCTAACCAATTTTTGGACAACTCTTTAACGTAAGTGCCGCCCAAAACAAGAGAGGTAGCATTTTCAACGGTGTTAGTTTTAGTAGCTGTAGAAGAAAGGGTATAGCCAAATTCAAACGCACTTTGTGTATTTACCAAAGCAGCACCAGCAACAACCTTGCTGGTCTTATCCAAAGCAAAATTTTTATAACCCGCAACACCCAATTTAAAGGAATTCACTTTAAGACTTACATCAGTGAAGCCAAAATTAGTGTAAACATCAATAATATCGCCTGTAAGATTTCCAAAGGAATAACCGGCCATAACAGAAAGAGACAATGGCAATTGTGCTGTTTCGCGAAGAATAAAGTATTCAGCACCCAGTGAAATTGGAGAAGACTTTGCACCCACTGAAGTACCAGAAACGCCATTATATGTTTCCAAAGATAGACCTGCGAACAAATCCAAGCGGCCATTCCAAGAATAAGTCAAACCAAAAGGAATAGAAGTGCCGTCGCCAGCCCCCCCTTTGAAGTATCCAACAGACCCATTAATCGCAGACTCACCGTCTTTGATAAACATAGAGCTAGCCATAACTGGCGCACCCAAAGCCAAACAAAGAGCAAAAACAAACAAAGACTTCTTCATCATCTAGAACTCTCCTTAAACACGGGGATAAATTTTGAGTTCAAACTCTAAAATTTTGATAACAATTTGTCAATCTTGATTATTCAAGAAAAACACGATCCTGGCCCCAAAAGAACACAAATGGTTTAATAAAACCCAATGAAAACCTACACCCTAAAACCCCTGACCCCCGCCAACCAACCCCCGCTTCCCCAGCACCTGGTAGCCGAATTAAATCCGGCTCAGCTTGAGGCTGTTCAAACCCTAAATGGCCCTGTCTTGGTGATCGCGGGTGCGGGTTCTGGAAAAACCAAAACCCTGGTCAGTCGGGTTGCGAATTTAATTCATCAGGGCGTTGATCCCAAGCAAATTCTGTTGTTAACCTTCACCCGAAAATCCGCCCAAGAAATGCTGTACCGCGCCACCCGATTGCTCGACGAACGCTGCGGACAAGTTGCTGGGGGCACCTTTCATTCGTTTGCCACAACCGTCTTGCGCCGGCACGCCAAGGCCCTGGGGTTTTCTGAATCGTTTACCATTCTAGACCGGGGCGACAGCGAAGATTTAATCAACTATTGTCGCAACCAAGCCAGCCTCGATAAAGGGGAAAAACGCTTCCCCAAAAAAGGCACCATCGCCTCGATCTTCAGCAAAGCCCTCAATACAGAAATGCCCCTGGCCACGATTGTAAACCGAGATTACCCGCAATTTACCGATTTTATCGATACCCTGCTCCAACTGTACGGTCTTTACATCCGCCAAAAACAACTGATGCAGGTGATGGACTACGACGACCTCTTGGTTCACCTTTTGACCTTGCTTAACGAACACCCCGATATCGCCACTGCCCTTCAAAATCGGTACCGCTACATCATGGTCGACGAATATCAAGACACCAACCGCATCCAGGCCGAAATCATCGTCAAACTGGCCAGCGCTCATGGCAATATCATGGTTGTCGGCGACGATGCCCAAAGCATCTACAGTTTTCGGGGGGCTCACTTTAAAAACATCATGGCCTTTCCCAACTTATTTAAGCACACCAAAATCATCACCCTAGAGCAAAACTACCGAAGCACCCAACCCATTTTGGACCTCACCAACGCCATCATCGCCCAAGCCAAAGAAAGTTATACCAAAACCCTTTTTTCGGACATCCCCAGCGACGACAAACCCATTTATATCGAAACCGACAGCGACCACATGCAATCTCGCTTTGTATGTCAAAAAATTCTAGAACTGCGAGAAGAAGGGGTTCCTCTATCCGACATTGCCGTTCTTATTCGCTCGGGCTGGCATTCCAACGATTTGGAAATCGAACTCAAAGCCCATGGCCTTCCCTTTGCCAAATTTGGGGGATTCAAATTTGTTGAGGCCGCCCATGTAAAAGACTTGATGGCTTATTTTAGGGTGATGTTTAACCCCATCGATGCCATCAGTTGGCAACGCATTTTGCTGCTTTTGGAAGGGGTTGGCCCCAAAGCGGTCTCTCAATTTATCGATGCCCTCCCCCAAATTTTACAAAACCCCGACCAAGGCCTTTTACCTTTTCGCAGCAAAGGGTTTTACAAAACCATTGCCGAATTGGTGCAGTTAATCCAATCCGAACAAGGCCAGCCCGCCGATCGACTAGAGGCCATTCTGGAACACTATACCCCGCTATTTAAACGAACCTACGACGATTACACCAAACGCCAAAGCGACTTGGATTCCTTAAAAAATATCGCACAACGCTACACCAATCTGGAACAGTTTTTAACAGAACTCAGTTTAGACCCTCCCGATCAATCCCAGCTTGATAGCTTAAGCGAAACCCAAGACGACGAAAAAATAACCATTTCCACCATCCACTCGGCAAAAGGGTTGGAATGGAACACCGTGTTTGCCCTGTCTTTGGTGGACGGCTATTTGCCCTCGTTTCAATCCTTGGGCGATTTGGACCAAATCGAAGAAGAACGACGCTTGCTTTATGTCTCCCTAACCCGTGCCAAACGCCGCTTATTTTTATTAAAACCCCACCTCCAAGCAGCCTCTGGCCAATTTTATCGCTATTCGGGCATGCAATTTTCCAAAGTGTCTCGGTTCCTTGGCGATCGAAACCTGCTAGAACACTACGCCGAAAAATGGGCCCTGGTCGAAGACCAACACAGCGTCCAAGACACCACCATCGACATCAGCCACGCCGAAGTCTACGCCGACGACCCACCCACAGACGGCGGCAGCCGCCGACGCTACTATTTCTAAGGGGGGCTTGCGTCGCCCCCTCAACCGAAGCAAGTTCGGTTGAGCCTCCCCCTCACGCTGGCGCTGGGCCTTCGGCCAGGTTCGTATTTTTTGTACAGGGTCCTTTGGGCCCCTGCGGGCGAGGAGGTTGAATTTACTTCAACCTCCGACCCACAAAACCTATGGTTTTGTGATTACAAACTCAAAAACGCTTGTCGTTTTTGTTTATATCCTTGCGTCGCCCCCTCACGCTGGCGCTGGGCCTTCGGCCAGGTTCGTATTTTTGTACAGGGTCCTTTAAGCCCCCGCAGGCGAGGAATTTGGATTCACTCCAAATTCCGACCCACAACTGCTTTGCAGTTGTGCATACGAATGTTTAGCCCCCCCTTAATTTGGGCAAAACCCAAATTAAGGGGGGACAACGATGAATACGCAACGTCCCATAGTGTTTGATGCGATAGCCGAAAAACGGGCCACAACGGCCATATCCCGCTTGGAAGAACGGTTTTTGATCTTCTATGAAAACCAAAACTTCACCCAAGCGTTTCGAATCTACTTTCAATTGCTGGTTGAAAAAGAGAATTCTTCAGCACGGGTTCAAAAAAAAGCAAAAGAAGCGATTCATCGCATTGAGAAAATGATCGCCTGATGCTAGAATAGTTCCCCGTGTTTTCACTCTATCTACCCTTCATTCTATTGTTTGTGGTTTCGGCCGGATTTGTCTTCGGCACCATGGCGGTTACCCATGTTTTGGGCCCCAAGCGCCACTCTGAAAAAAAAGACGATGTCTTTGAATGTGGGATTCCAGCCGTTGGCAATGCCCGCGTTCCTTTTTCTGTGCGCTTCTTTTTATTGGCCATTATTTTTGTTTTATTCGATGTAGAAATTATCTTTTTGTACCCTTATGTGGTGAACCTAAAAGCCTTGGGCTGGCAGGGATTGGGCGAAGTTGCCTGTTTTTCTGGCCTGGTTTTAATTGGCTTTGTTTATTTGCTCAAAAACAACGTCTTGGAATTTGAAAAATGACACACCCCCACACCAATCCCAACCTTTCTCCAATCCATTCAATCGTTGAAGCTCCAGAAGGCATCACCGGCCACGGCTTTTTCTTAACCAGCCTCGAAAAAGCCGTGGGGTTGGCCAGAAAAAATTCCATTTGGCCTCTTCCTTTTGCAACGTCTTGCTGCGGCATCGAATTTATGGCCACGATGGGCTCTCATTACGATTTCGCCAGATTTGGCTCGGAACGTCCCAGCTTTTCGCCAAGGCAGGCCGATTTGCTAATGGTGATGGGAACGGTTGCCAAAAAACTGGGCCCCATTCTTAAACAAGTGTATTTGCAAATGGCAGAACCCCGTTGGGTACTGGCCATGGGAGCTTGTGCTTCCAGTGGCGGTATTTTTGATTCTTATTCCGTCCTTCAAGGCATCGACAAGGTGATCCCTGTGGACGTCTATGTCCCTGGCTGTCCCCCGCGTCCAGAGCAAGTCATCGATGGGTTAATGCGCATTCAAGAGTTGGTTTCCAGCGAATCCTATTCCTATCGCCAATCCGACGCCTACAAAGCCAAATTGGCTGCTTACGGAATCCAATGAGCACTGATCCCCTATTAAGCCTTAAAAAAGCCTTCCCCGACGCCATTCTCGAAATGGCTTCTACCTACAATTTTCCAACCGTCGTGGTCGAAAAAGAGAGCTTGATGGCCATTTTTAGTTTTCTTTACAAGCCCGAGAATGGCAGCTTTCAATTTTTAACCGATTTGTGTGGCATTCACCATCCCGAATCCACGCCTCCAGCCCTGGGCGTTGTCTACCACCTGCACAGTTTGCAAAACAATGTACGGCTTCGCATTAAAGCCTATACCCCCGTGGAGACCGCCACTTTCCCCAGTTTGACCGGGCTGTTTGCCGCTGCCAATTGGATGGAACGAGAAACCTATGATTTTTTTGGGATTCACTTTGAAGGTCACCCCAATTTAATTCGAATTTTAAACGAAGACAACCTGTCCTATTTCCCCATGCGAAAAGAATATGCCCTCGAAGACGATACCCGAACCGACAAACAGGATGATTTTTTTGGACGAGAATAAACCCGCATTTAAACCCGATGCCGACTCTCATTTGGTGACCCTCAATTTGGGGCCAACCCACCCCGCTACCCACGGTGTCTTTCAGAACATCATCACCCTGGATGGCGAGCGTATTGTGGATGCCGTCCCCACCATCGGCTACATTCACCGGGCCTTCGAAAAAATCGCCGAACACAGGCCCTACTATCAAATCACCCCCCTAACGGACCGACTCAACTATTGCTCCTCACCCATCAACAACATCGGCTGGCACATGACGGTCGAAAAATTGCTCGAGGTCAAAACCCCAAAACGGGTCGACTATTTGCGTATCATCATCATGGAGCTAGCCCGCATTTCCGACCACTTAATTTGCAACAGCATTTTGGGGGTCGATACTGGGGCCTTTTCCGGTTTCCTTTATCTCTTTCAATACCGAGAAGCCATTTACGAAATCTACGAAGAAATCTGCGGGGCCCGACTCACCACGAACATCGGTCGGATCGGCGGTTTTGAGCGCGATATCAACGACGTGGCTTTGGCCAAGCTCAAAAAATTCCTCGCCGAATTCCCTGTGGCCCTTAAAGAATTCGAAAACCTCTTTAACCGGAACCGCATTTTTATGGACAGAACCATCGGTGTCGGGGCTATTTCAGCCGAACGAGCCCTTAATTATGGCTTCACCGGCCCCAATTTACGGGCTGCTGGCGTCGACTATGATGTTCGGGTTATGAATCCCTATTCGTCCTACGAAGACTTCGAATTTGACATTCCCGTGGGCACCAACGGCGACACCTATGACCGTTTTATGGTTCGTAACGAAGAAATGTGGCAAAGTTTGCGCATCATCGAAACGGCTCTGAAGAATCTTCCCGAAGGACCTTTTCATGCCGATGTTCCCGAGTTCTATTTGCCACCCAAAGAAGAGGTTTACTCTCAAATGGAAGCCCTCATTTATCACTTTAAGGTGGTAATGGGCGAAATTCCTGTGCCCGTCGGCGAGGTTTATCACGCTGTAGAAGGCGGGAATGGGGAATTGGGTTTCTATCTGGTTTCCGATGGTGGACGCTCGCCATTTCGGTTGCATTTTAGACGCCCCTGTTTTATTTATTATCAAGCCTATGCCGAGATGGCCAAAGGCTCCTTGATTTCGGATGCCATTTTAACCCTCAGTAGCCTTAATGTGATTGCCGGAGAACTCGATGCCTAGTTTTTCACCCGAAGCCCTTGCTCAAATTCAAACCCACATCTCCCACTACCCACCAGGCAAGCAAAAATCGGCCATTTTACCGGTCTTGCATATTGCCCAAGTCGAGTTTGGATGGCTGAGTGTTGAAACCATGAACGAGGTTGCCAAACTGCTCGAGATTCAACCCATCGAAGTGTACGAAGTCGCGACGTTTTACACGATGTATCACCTAAAACCCACCGGAACCTATGTGTTCGAGGTTTGCCAAACCGGCCCTTGCTGCCTGATTGGCGCCGAACGCATCATTGGCTATTTGGAAAAAAAGCTGGGCATTAAAGTCGGCGAAACCACCTCCGATGGCTTGTTCACCCTCAAAGTCACCGAGTGTTTGGCCTCTTGTTCGACAGGCCCTGTGATGCAACTTGGCCACAACTATGTCGAAAACCTAACCGAAACCAAAGTTGATGAATTAATTGAATCACTTAAAGAACAAGCCAAATTGAACCCCAAACAACCACAACAAGGAACGTCCATTCATGGCTAAAGACCGTCAAATTCTACTGGAAAATCTCGCTGTCCCCGGCATCGATACCTTCGAGGTCTACCGGGCACACGGTGGCTATACAGCGGTTGAAAAAGCCTTAAAAACCCTTGCCCCAGACGACGTTATTGAACATGTCAAAACCTCTGGGCTTCGGGGTCGTGGCGGGGCCAGTTTCCCCACCGGTACCAAATGGAGTTTGCTCGACAGAACCTCGGGTAAACAGCGCTTTTTGGTGTGCAATGCCGACGAAAGCGAACCCGGCACCTTCAAAGATCGCTATTTAATGGAACACATCCCACATCGGTTGATTGAAGGGATGATTTTGGGCAGCTTTGCCCTGGGATCTCCCCTATCTTATATCTATGTTCGCGGCGAGTTAATGTGGTTAATCCACAAGCTCAACAAAGCCATTGAAGAAGCCAAAAACAACGGGTTTTTGGGGAAAAATATTTTGGGCTCTGGATTTGATTTAGAGCTTTATGTCCACCCCGGTGCAGGCGCCTATATTTGCGGCGAAGAAACCGCCCTTTTGGAATCCTTGGAAGGCAAACGCGGCAACCCCCGCATGAAGCCACCTTTTTCGGCTACAGTAGGTCTTTATGGATTGCCCACTGTGGTCAACAACGTCGAAACCATTGCCGCATTACCCTGGATCGTCACCAACGGCGGTGATGAATACGCCAAGATTGGCATCGGCAGAAGCACAGGTACCAAGCTGATGTCGGCTTGTGGTCACATTAACAAACCCGGTGTTTACGAAATCGAAATGGGCCTTCCTGTCGAAGAATTTATTTTTTCGGACGACTATTGCGGCGGGATAAAAGGGGGTAAAAAATTTAAAGCCCTGGTTCCTGGCGGCTCTTCAGCCCCCATCTTGCCCGCCCATTTGGCCCTTAAAACAGCCAAAGGCGACCCCCGTCTCTTAACCTACGAATCCATGATGGACGGCTGGTTCGAAACCGCCTCCATGATGGGATCTGGCGGCTTTATTGTGATGGACGAAACCACCTGTATTGTCCGCAACACTTGGAATTTTTCACGGTTTTATCACCACGAATCTTGTGGTCAATGCAGCCCTTGCCGAGAAGGCACTGGCTGGTTGGAAAAGGTCTTACACCGCATCGAACACGGCCATGGAAAACCCAGCGATTTGGACTTGTTGTTGGATGTGGCCAAAAAAATTGAAGGCAAAACCATCTGTTCGTTTGGGGAAGCCGCGGCTTGGCCGGTTGCCAGCGCTGTTCGGCATTTCCGAGACGAATTCGAGCATCACATCCAACATCCTCAAAAAGCCATGCAAACCAGCCAATTGGAAACGAGTATAAAATGAGCGAACTTGAGCCTGTAACCAAAACTGTCAAACTCACCATCGACAACACTGTGGTCGAAGTTCCAGAAGGCACCAGTGTTCTGGAAGCCGCCCGTAAAATTGGCGCCGACACGGCCCCACCGGCCATGTGCTACTACTCCAAACTGGAAGGGTCTGGGGGAAAATGCAGAACCTGTCTGGTTCGCATTGCCCAAACCTCGACCAAAGAACCCCGTCCCCAAAACAAACTAGCTCCTTCCTGCAGAACCTTGGTTCAAGAGGGCATGGTGGTCGAGAATAATTCTTCGGCCGAAGTTCTAGAAGCCCGAAAAGGCGTGGTGGAACTCTTGCTAATCAACCATCCTTTGGACTGCCCCATCTGCGACCAAGCTGGGGAATGCGACCTGCAAAACCTGGCCTTCGAACACGGCGCAGAAACCACAAACTACGAAGAAGACCGACGCCGCTACCCCGTCAAAGACATCGGCGACCTCATCAAACTCCACATGAACCGCTGCATTTTGTGTTATCGCTGTGTGTATGTGGCCGATCAGCTAACGGACCAGCGTCATCATGGCGTGTTGTGGCGCGGGGATGCAGCCGAAATTGGCACCTATATTCAAACCGCCATCACCAACGATTTTTCCGGCAACATGATCGACGTGTGCCCCGTGGGCGCCCTAACCGATAAAACCTTCAGATTCAAAAGCAGGGTTTGGTTTACCCGACCTCTCAATGCCCACCGCAATTGTCCAACCTGCTGCGGCAAAACTGTGGTCTGGCTCAAAGGCAACGAGGTCCTTCGCGTAACAGCCCGCAAAACACTGGTTGGCGAAGTTGTGGATTTTATTTGCAACACCTGCCGCTTCGAGAAAAAACACAAAGACGATTGGGTTTTGGAAGGACCTACACACATTGCCAGAACCTCTGTCATTTCCCAAAATCACTACGAAACGGTGGTTAGACCTCAGCCTCAACTAAAGGGTCCACAATGATTTTTTTCATCACCCAAAAACTCATTCTGGTTCTCATTATTTTTACCATCACCCTCGTGATTGCCATGTATGCAACACTGGCCGAGCGCAAATTCGCCGCCTTTTTCCAAGACCGTTTGGGCCCAGACCGCGCAGGTCCCTTTGGGTTGCTTCAGCCACTGGCCGATGGTATTAAGTTCTTTTTTAAAGAAGAATTTATACCCAGCCAAGCCGATAAATTACTCTTTATTTTAGGCCCTTGTATTGCCATGATTTGTGCGTTGATGGCCGGCGCCGTGATTCCCTGGGGCGACACCTTAACCTTATTTGGGCATTCCTTTAATCTGCAACTCTCTGACCTTCCTGTGGGCATTTTGTACGTGTTTGCTGTGGTGTCGATTGGGGTGTATGGCATCATGATTGGGGGTTGGGCCTCCAACAACAAATACGCCCTCTTAAGCACCTTGCGTGCCTCCTCGCAAATGATCAGCTACGAATTGGCCATGGGCATTGCCCTGTTGGCCCTGATTATGACCACCGGAACCCTAAGCCTTCGCGAGATTGTCTTGGCCCAACATGGGTTTCACTGGAACATCCTCATCCAGCCTCTGGGTTTTCTGATTTTCATCATTTGCTCTTTGGCCGAAACCAACCGCACCCCCTTCGATTTACCCGAATGCGAAACCGAACTCATTGGGGGCTATCACACCGAATACAGCAGTATGAAATTGGGTTTTTATTTGTTTGCAGAATACATCAACATGTTTACCGCTTCGGCTGTAATGGCCACCCTGTATTTTGGGGGCTTTAACTTTCCAGGGCTTCACCATTTACCCCTGGCCAGCAATTGGATTACCTTGCTGGGTGTCTTGGTCTTTTTTGCCAAAATTTTTGGATTTATGTTTCTGTTTATCTGGATTCGTTGGACTTTACCCCGATTTCGCTACGACCAACTCATGAAACTGGGATGGAAAATTCTACTCCCATTAAGTATCATCAACCTATTCGCCACCGGCATTGTTATGCTGCTTAAAGGATAATCATGCAACCCCTTAGTAAACGCTCCAAAGTCGTTGTTCAAAAAGAGCTAACTTTTGCCGAAAAGCTCTATTTGCCCGCCATTTTGCAAGGTTTGGCCATTACGTTTAAGCACTTTTTCAAACGAAAAGTAACCGTCCGATATCCCGAAGAAAAACGATCCTTCAGCCCAGTTTATCGGGGGCTTCACGTACTCAAACGCGACGAAAACGGTGCTGAACGCTGCACCGCCTGCGGGCTTTGTGCCGTGGCCTGCCCCGCCGAGGCCATCACCATGATTGCCGAAGAACGCAAACCCGGCGAAGAAGCCTTGTATCGCGAAGAAAAATACGCCTCGACCTATAATATCAACATGTTGCGCTGTATTTTTTGCGGGCTTTGCGAAGAAGCCTGCCCCAAAGAAGCCATTTTCTTGACCGACCGCATTGTGCCTTCCAACTTCACCCGAGATACCTTTGTTTATGGCAAAGACAAGTTGGTCGAAGGCATCGACAACCGAATCGATATTTCAAAACGCCAACAGCAGCCCAAGGATCCCCTCTCATGAACCTGATTCACCTCGTTTTTTGGGGACTCTCTGCCCTGGCCATCGTGGCCGCCATGGGGGTTGTGTTTACCAAAAACCCCGTGTACAGCATTTTAAGTTTGATAGCCTGCTTTTTTGCCATTGCCGGGCACTATGTATTGCTAAGCGCCTCTTTTTTGGCCGTGGTTCACATCATTGTCTATGCCGGTGCCATTATGGTGTTGTTTTTGTTTGTTCTAATGCTCTTAAACCTGAATGCAGAAACCGAAGCTCAAAAGCCCTTTTTTAAGCAGTTAATTGCTGTGCTTTCTGCGGGCATGTTGTTACTGTCTTTGGTCGCTGTTACCAAAAAAGCCACCCTACACACCCTACCAACACTTCAAAAAACAGGCTCGGCAGAAGCCTTGGGAAAACTGCTGTTTTCCACCTACTTGATTCCCTTTGAACTGACTTCAGTCTTGTTTCTAGCCGCCTTGGTTGGGGTGGTGATGATTGGCAAACAAGGAGATTCCAAATGACGGTTTTATCCGCAATTCCCTGCAATTGGTACGTTGCACTAAGCCTGATTTTATTCTTTTTTGGCCTTTGCGGCCTGGCCCTGCGCCGCAACACCATCTGCATGTTGATGTCCGTGGAGTTGATGTTTAACGCCGTAAACCTGCTTTTGGTAACCTTTTCGGCCTATTTTGGCGATTTGTCGGCCCAGATTTTTGTGTTTTTTATCATGATTGTGGCCGCTGCCGAGGTATCGGTGGGATTGGCCATCATCACCTTGGTGTATCGCACCACGCACACCGTCGATAGCGAAGGATTGCAACAGCTCAAATGGTAAATCAACTGCTTTTTGTCTTTATTTTACTCCTGCCCTTGCTGGGCTTTTTAAGCATTACAGGACTCAACCACCGCCTTTCTAAACCCTTAGCCGGATGGCTGGCTTTTGGGGCCGTTTTTTTGTCTTTTATGTTGAACCTTCATGTGTTTTGGTACGGGCTTTTCCCCCACAATCTGGTCACCTTCACCTGGATTGCTGTCCCTCGATTTTCGCTTTCTCTGTCTTTTTTGTGGGATTCTTTATCGTTATGGATGAGCTTAATCATCACCGGAATTGGGGCTTTGATTCATTTGTTTTCCATTGGATACATGGAAAAAGATCCTCGGTTTAACCGATTTTTTGCCTATTTGAACCTCTTTGTGTTTTTTATGTTGATCTTGGTTCTATCCGACAATTATTTGGGTACTTTTATTGGCTGGGAAGGGGTTGGATTGTGTTCGTTTTTGCTGATTGGCTTTTGGCACCAAGACCTGGCCAACAGTACGGCCGCAAAAAAAGCCTTCATCATCAACCGCATTGGCGACTTGGGCTTCTTACTGGGAATTTTGCTGTTGCTCTGCACCTTTGGAACCCTGCAATTTGCCAGCATTTTAACGGTTCCTAGCCTAGCTTCTGCCTCTCCGATTTTGATTTCCACCATTGCCGTTTTGCTGCTGATTGGCGCCATTGGCAAAAGTGCCCAATTACCCCTTTCAACCTGGCTTCCCGATGCCATGGCCGGCCCCACGCCGGTTTCGGCCCTCATCCATGCGGCCACCATGGTAACCGCCGGGGTCTACCTGATTGCCAGATCTTCCCTGCTGTTTTTGGCCGCCCCAGCCGTGATGAAAGTCATGCTCTGGATCGGGCTTGCAACCTCCCTTTATGGCGGATTGGTCGCCACCCAACAACGGGACATCAAAAAAATCTTGGCCTATTCCACCGTCAGCCAATTGGGATTCATGGTCTCGGCCTTGGGATTGGGGGCCTTTTCTGCAGCCCTGTTCCATCTGACCACCCATGCCTTTTTTAAGGCTTTGTTATTTTTGGGCGCAGGATCCGTCATCCACGCCATGCACGAGGAACAAGATGTGGCCAAAATGGGGGGATTACGCAAAAAAATCCCAGTAACCTTTGCCCTGTTTGTGATTGCAACACTGGCCATTGTGGGATTCCCGCCCCTCTCGGGCTTCTTTTCCAAAGACGCCATTTTGTTGGCAGGTCTGTCGCAGTCCAGCACGGTCTTTTTGGTCTACATCACCATTACAATTTTAACGGCCTTTTATTCGTTTCGATTGCTGTATTTGGTGTTTTTTGGTCCTGCACGGTCGCAAAAAGCCGAACACGCCCACGAATCGGGCTGGTCCATGCTGCTCCCCATGGGGGTATTGGGCCTGCTGTCTGCGCTAGGCGGCTTGCTGGATCGACATGAGTTTATTCATCACTTTTTGAGCCCCAGCATCGTTGTATCCGAAATCGCAGTATCCGTTACCACCGAACGGGTGGTTGGCCTTGCCACGCTGGCAATCTTGATTGGTATTGCCGTGGCCACCTACCGTTGGTACGCCAAAGTAACCACTTTAATCGATCCCAATGCCTTGGGTGGTATTAATCAGTTTTTATACAACAAAGGGTATTTGGACGAAGTCTATACCTTGGCCATCACCCGCCCCTATGGCCTCTTATCCGCAAGCTTTAACAGTTTGATTGAACGACGTTTGGCCGATCAACTATTAAGTAGCATTCACCGCTATATTGGCGCCCTCGCTCACCGCCTGAAAGCCTTTCAATCTGGCGTGGTTGGCGACTATGTGTTGGTGATGATTATTGGGCTTATCTTTATTTTAATAGGATTGGTACTACGATGATGGCTCTCTTAACCCTGACCCTCCCCTTTTTAGGCGCACTCGTTTGTGCCCTTCTTCCCCCAGCCTGGAGCCGATGGTTGGCCCTGGTAGCCAGTGTGGGAACAGCCTTGTGCCTTAAACTGATGCTGAAACACCCAGAAGCCATCCCCCACAGCCTGGGTCACGATCCGTTAACCACGACCTTGCTCATCATCACCGCGTTGTTTATTCCCTTTATTATTGTGGGCACTTGGTCCAAAGCCTATTCCAAAGGCGTCTATGCCTCGCTTCTGGCAACCGAAGGGGCTCTGATTGGACTTTTTTGTGCGCAAAACGCCTTAATTTTCTATACTTTTTGGGAATTGGCCCTCTTGCCTTCCATCTACATGACCTACACAGCCAGCACCTCCGACAAGGTAAAAAGCATCACCTGGCGTTTCTTGTTGTATTCGTTGGCAGGGGGATTGGCCATGTTAACGGGTTTTTTATACCTCGGTGCCGCCCACGACACCTTCAACATTGCTGCACTGTGTTCCTTAAGCCTGCCTTTGGCAACCTCGAAATGGATTTTTGTGGCTTTGTTTGCAGCCTTTGCCGTCAAAACCCCTTTAATTCCCTTCCATGGTTGGCAACCCGATACCTACGAAGCCTCGCCCTATCCCGCAACCTTGGTTCTGGCCGTGTTGTTGTCCAAAATGGGCATCTATGGGCTTTTGCGATTTTATCCGCTGTTGCATCCTGTTATTGTGGCCTGGCATCCCTATTTGTTGGCCTTGGGAACCTTGGGTTGTTTGTATGCCGCCTTCTTGGCCTTTACCCAAACCTCGCTGAAACGGTTTATTGCCTATTCCTCCATTTCTCACCTCAGCATGATTGTGTTGGGAATCTTTTCGACCACATCCGATGGGATTTATGGTGCCACCTTCCAAGTCGTGTCGCATTGTGTGACCACCTTTGGGTTGTTTTTGGCCGCCTTTATTCTAAGCCACAGACGGGGCTCAGAAGACCTCGCCGATTTCGGTGGGGTTGCCAGCCAAGCGCCCTTGTTTGCTGGCCTGTTTTTGGTGGTGGTGATGGCCAGTGTGGCCCTGCCCTTTACCAGTGGGTTTATCGGTGAATTTTTGATTTTAAAAGGCCTTTTCCATATGAATCCCTTTATTGCATCTGCAGCTGGACTGACCTTGATTCTGGGCGCAGCCTACATGCTTAAACTGAATCAAAGTTTGTTTTATGGCAAAAACGACAGCAACACCCTGTATGCTTTGCTTCCACAAGAACGATTGTTATTAAGTCTTACAGCCGTAGCGGCTGTGGTATTGGGACTGTATCCAACCCCACTCTTGAACTTCCTTGGGCACTTTATTTCTACCCTGGGAGGACTTCAATGATTAGCCTATTACTCTTAACCGGCTCCGGTATTCTGGCCATGTTGGGCACTTTTTTACCCTATCGAAAAACCCTGATAACCCTGATTGTTTTGGGCTATCTGACGGCATTCGCAGCACTGTGGTGCCCGATACCCAGCATCACCTTGTTTTCGCTTCAGGAAACAGCCCTGCCCATTTCGGCAACCCTTTTGGCGATCGCTGGCATTTTGTTGTTGCTGTTGCGTCCAGCTAAACAAGGCCTGCTTTCCAACCCCTTCAACCACGTGGCCATCCTGCTGTTTTCTTTGGTTGGTGCCTTGTTGATGGTGGGTTTTGAACATATGGTATTGCTCTTTTTGGGCTTGGAAATTCTCTCGCTTCCCCTCTATGTTATGGCCGCAAGCCAAGCCAATTCCCCCGCTTCCAAAGAAGCGGCACTCAAGTATTTTATTCTGGGCGCCTTTGCCAGCAGTCTGTTGCTGTTGGGCATTACCTTTGGCTATGGGGCCACTCACAGCTTTGTTCTGTACGACCTGTTGACCGCTGCCCCAACCCTGTATTCCCAACTAGGGTTTTTGTTTTTGCTGGCCGGTTTGGGCTTTAAATTGGGAATTGTTCCTTTCCACAGCTGGGTACCCGATGTGTACGAGGGTAGCCCCACCCTCTATACCGGCTACATGGCCACGGTTGTAAAGCTCGCCGCTGGCTATGCTTTTATTCGCATTTTTGGATTCCCAGGGGTTCTGAGCCATCAATCCAACCTCTTTGCCGCACTGGCCGTTATTGGGATGACGGTAGGTAACCTGATGGCCCTCAAACAACACAATCCCAAGCGCATCTTGGCCTATTCCAGCATTGCCCAAATGGGCTATCTTTTGTTGGCCTTTGTGGGCACACAGCCGTCTCCGCCATCTGCACTGATCTATCTTGGGGCCTATGCGTTGGCCTCTTTGGGGACGTTTGCGGTGTTGACCCTTATCGAAACCAAACAGGTGCCACTGGGTGGGCTCATTAAAAAGCACCCGATTTTGGCCTGGATTTGGATCCTTAGCCTTTTGTCTTTGGCTGGCATTCCGCCCCTACCTGGCTTTCTGGCGAAAATCACCTTGTTCTTTCATGTCTTTACCCAAGGCCACCCCGTGTTGGTGATCGTGGCCGTGGTCAATTCGCTGATCAGTTTGGGGTATTACGGACAATTGGCGTTTACGGCCCTTAGCAGCCCGCAGGAAGCTTCGGCGGAATAAAAACAAACTTGCCATCTTCCCCCCGCCTCACACAGCAATTTTTAAAATCGTTGGGCGTAAAGCCAGGGGCAGGTACAACCTGTATCAAACTCAACGGTAAAGCAACACATTTATACATCAACATACGGACCTCCTAAAAAGAAAGTCCCCCTTTAAAACAACATCATCTGGCCAGGCAAGGGATGGGCATCTTGGGCAACAGCCACAGCCGCAGCGTCCTGAGACACAGCCGTTTCCTCAACCACAGGATCTGGTTCCCCTTTAACCAACCGTTCCAATTGGTCGATCAGGCCTTCGATATAATTCAAACTCTTTTGCCAGAAAGCGGCTTGGGTAATATCCGCACCCACAATCGCCGTAATTTGAACAGGAGAAGCAGAACTACCCATGGCCAACAACGCTTTGTATTTGGGAATAAAGGCCTCGCCTTCTTCCAAATATTGTTGATACAAGGCCATCACCAACAAATTCCCAAAATTATACGCATACACATAAAAAGGCCATTCAAAAATATGGGGAATAGAGGACCATTCCCACTGATATTCCGCTGGCTGAGCCACAGCATCGCCAAACATGTCCTTCAATTGGGCCTTGTAGTGTTCGCACCATTTTTCGGGGCTTTGCCAGTCGCCTTCGATGGCATTGTGAGCGGCCATTTCGAATTTGGAAAACATGTTTTGTCGGTGGCTGGTGGCAAAAATATCTTCCAGTTTGTCCGTTAAAATCGCTTGTTTGACCAAAGGATCGGTTTCTTCTTTGAGCAATTTGTCGGTGATGATCATTTCCGCAAACACCGAGGCGGTTTCGGCCAAAGGCAAAATGGGGTGATAATTAAACAAACTTTGCTTTTCGCAAAGCATGTCGTGGATGGCATGTCCCAATTCATGGGCCATGGTCGACACATCTCGGGAACGTCCCAAGAAGTTCAACAACACATAGGGTTTAACATCGGGGGTGGACGACGAACAAAAGGCCCCGCCTCGCTTGGTAGGAGTCACGGGGGCATCGATGCGGTTTTGGTCGAACATCAGTTTGGCCATCTCATAAATTTCAGAATCAAAGGCCTTAAATCCATCCAAAACAATGGTTTTGGCTTCCTCATAGCTGAATTTTTTAGAGGCTTGTGGCATGGGGGCATAGATGTCGGCCAAAGTCATTTCATCCAAGCCCAACAGCTCTTTTTTGAGCCGGTAATACCGCTGAACCAAGGGATAGGAAGCAGTTGTAACCTCGTGCAGGGTTTGAACAGTGGTATCGTCCAAATCGTGACCGGTGTTGCGCATGGCAATGGCCGATGAATAACCTCTGAGGTTTTTTTCGATGCTGTAACTTTTCAAAATATTGTTGAAAATATGGGTCAAAATCAGTTGATTTTCGTCGTATCGGCTAAAAAAGAGGGCCATGGCCTTGCGCCGAACCTCGGGGTTTTCGTGCTGACGCAGCGCCCGCAACTGAGACCCATTCATTTTTTGGACCTTGCCATCCACTTCAAATTCGAATTGAAAGGAGCTGGTCAGCTCTTCGTATAATTTTTTAAAGGCCCCCGAACCAGTCAGGTCCTTGAGGTTGGCCATTTTTTCTTCTTTTTCGCTTAGGTTGTACTGGGCCGTTTTAACCGACATTTGCAAACTATAGCCATAGGGCAAAAATCCAGGATCAGCACAATGCTGGGCCACTTGTTCTGGAGAAAAAGCCGCCGTTTCCAAGTTAAAAAACAACACCGAATTGGAAATATGCGATTCTTGCTCGTCCACTTTGGCCACCAGAGCTTTAACAGCTTCGTTGGCGGTGTCGGTTGCAAATACCAAGCCCACGTATTGACTGACCTTGTACAAAGGCGTCAGCAAGGCTTCCAAAGCACGATAGGCTTCGGTTAATTCGGGGGTGGTCAAATGGGCCAAACGGCCTTTGTAGGTGGCTTCAAATTGAGTGGCTTTGGCTGCAACGTCGCTCAAAACCTGGCCAATAGCAGGGTCGTCGATGCCCTTAAATAAATCCGATAAATCCCAACGAATGGCCTCTGCGCCAAAACTGGTTTGTTGTTCCACAAAAATCTCCTAACACCGAATTGAATAGGGATTCACTGTAGGCACCGAAGTCGATATTGTCAATTTTTTAGCTCGAAGGACTCTGTAGAAGGGGCTTAAACACTTTGTCATAAATGTACTGAGCGCCAGCCATGGTTAAAGCAAAACTACCGGCTGTCCGAACAACACGCAACCCAAATCCTGAATACAAAGCACAGTCGTGATATGATTTTTTAAACAACCCTATAATGGATTTATCCCGATGAAGCAAACTTTGTAATTTCATAACATCCGCTGGTGTGGTCACCAGGTTGGCAATCGAAATCGCCAAAAAGGTACTCCAAAGCCGATGGCCTGTATGATCATGATCCACACCAAAAGCACTCCGAACTTCTTGGGGGACCGTCACCCCCGCAAGGTTGGCAATCAAATCCCTCAACACTAAAAACAAAGCCCCTCGTGATTTTGAAAAGTTTTTATAAACCTGCTTCCAATCTTGCCCATTTTGCTTGGCAATCTGTATTGCAATAGATTTAAACTCCGCAGGCCCCATAATGGCTGAATCAACCAAGGCCGTCCCAAACCCAGACCAAAACCGAATGGATCGATCAGAAAGGTCAGTGTGGTTCCCAAGCAAATCTTTAATCAATTGTTGAAATGTAAATTGAACCACCCGCTGAGGAATTGCCCGGTAAAGAATGGGTTGTAGTCCAGAGAACAAATTCAGAGGGACCTTCCCGCCATGGGTAACCGTGCGAAATGCAGCTACAAAGCAAACACCGGTTTGTTGCTGCAACGTTGCAAGCAACGAAAGCGGATAGGTAAAAGCTGTTGCAAAAACAGCAGGTCCAACAGCAGAAATAGGAACAGCGGCTTTAAGGACGACATCGCGACTAACCCCCAACCAAGGTGTAACCTCAACCATAGGCACGGATCTACGATCAACATCTTTTTTCCCCGCTTGTATTGCATTTCGGGTAACAACAGATTCTGACTGTTTTCGTTGAGGCAAAGATCTACGGGAGGAGCCCTCCTGCCCGGCTTGGACTGCGTTTCGAGCCCAAAATGCAGCCAAACCCATTCCGCCTGCAGCAACGCCTAGCCCTACTCCTATTCGAACCGCTCCTGCTGTCATAACCCCATCTCCTCGCAGTTTTTTGAGTTATCGCTAAAAACCAAGATTTATTGCAAAATAAATGAATTAACCTTTATTTTTTTGAAAAATAATTTGAATTTTATTTGATTTTTGTAAAAATACTTAAAATACAACCAGGGTCGCAAAACACCTTCATTTTGGGTACACTAAAAGCCATGTCCGTAGACCCCACCTTAAAACAGGCCATTTTGAAAGCGTTTCGCTGCCAAAACAGCGGCAATTGTTGTCGCAGAGAAGGCTATGTTTATGTCGATGCGCCGACCCAAGCCGCCATGGCCAAAAAACTGAATCTGGATCTTCCAACCTTTTTGGAGAGTTATACCGAAACAAAAAATGGGTGGCGGTTTATTGCCTCCCCCACCTTTCGAAACACTTGTTTTTTAACCTGTGAAAACACCTGCTCCGTGTACGAAGCCCGCCCCAAAATCTGCCAAACCTATCCCGATTGGCCAGAAATTTGGGAAAGCGAAGCCAGTCTGCAAGAAGAAGCCGACTCTTGCCCTGGGCTGAAGATGGCCATCGAACAGGTACGCCAAACCCCAGGTTTTTGATATACTGACTCCCCACTATGACAGACAGTAAAAGCGCCACGCATCTGGCCGAAACCCCCATGATGCGCCAATATTTGGCCCTAAAAGCCACCCAACCCGATGCCATCTTGTTTTTTCGGTTGGGGGATTTTTATGAGATGTTTTTGGATGATGCCAAAATCGCCGCCAAAGAACTGGAACTGACCCTTACCGGCCGTGGCAAAGACGAAAACCGCATTCCCATGTGCGGATTCCCCCATCATTCGGCCGAAAACCATATTCCCAGGCTCATTGCCAAGGGGTACAAAGTGGCCATTTGCGAGCAAACCGAAGATCCTGCCCTTGCCAAAGGCCTTACCAAACGCGAAATTGTTCGAATCATCACCCCGGGTACGGTTACGGCAGGGCAATGGTTGGAAGAAAAGGACAACAACTACATCGCAGCCGTCCATGCCCTTTCCGACACCCAAAGTGCCCTGGCTTTTGCCGACAGTTCGACTGGGGAATTTGTCCTGGGTATTTTGGACACCGGCGCTTTGCCTACCCACTTGGAACGATTGTCTGTCAAAGAAGTCTTGGCCGAAACCGACACCCAATTGGGCGACACGTTGTTAACCACCACCACCTTTACCACCGCAGCAGAAGCCAAACGGAAACTGGAAACCCATTTTGCCATTCAAGATGTAGCCGCCTTTGGCCTGGACAGCTTAAACGCAGCTTTACCAGCTGCCTGGGCTTTATTGGACTACCTTAAACAGACGCAAAAAGACGCCGTGGCCCAAATTACCCGCCTGCAACCCCTGGGGGTGACGGCTGCTTTGGCGATGGACAGGGTCACCATCAAAAACCTAGAGCTAACCGAAAACGCCCAACCCGGCCTGACCAAAACCAAAACCGAAGGCACCTTGTTCGAGGTTTTGGATTTTACGAAAACAGCCATGGGGGCCCGAAAACTCAAACATTGGCTTAAAGCCCCTTTGTTGGACGAAACCGCCATGAACACCCGCTTGGATGCCGTCGCCTCGCTTAAAGAAGACCTGCTTTCCCGCGAAGAAATTCGCGATTGTTTGTCGGCTGTTTACGACTTGGAGCGGTTGTTAACCCGCTTGGTTTCCAGATACAACAACCCTCGCGATGTGATCGCCCTAAAACAATCTTTGGAAGCCATTTTGCCCTTGGGAAGCATTTTGGCCCATCTGTCTGGCTCGCTATTAACCGATATGACAGCTTTTTTTGCCCCGTTATCTGACCCAGACAACCCCATCCAAACCCTGATTCGCCTGATCGAAACAGCCATTGTCGACGAGCCTCCCGTTTCAACAAAAGACGGTGGGGTGATTCGCCCTGGCTTTTCCGAAGAACTTGATGTCTTGGTCTTGTCTTTTAAGAACATCCGGCAATGGATTGGCGCCTTGGAAGAAACAGAGCGGGCAAGAACCGGCATCAAAAGCCTTAAAGTGGGCTTTAACAAAGTCTTTGGCTATTACATCGAAGTTTCCAACAGCAACGCAGCCCAAGTGCCCGACAACTACATTCGCAAACAAACCCTCACGGGGGGCGAGCGGTTTATCACCCCCGAACTCAAAGAAAAAGAAACCGTGTTGCTGCATGGCGAAGAAAAACAAAAACAACTGGAACAACAGCTTTTCGACACCCTCATCGCCACCCTGGCCGAACACACCCGCGACCTTCAAACTTTGGCCGATACCTTGGCCACCCTCGATGTGCTTCAATCCCTGGCCACTGCCGCTCAAAAAAACAACTATGCCCGCCCCCAATTTGCCCCACAACCTCAACAGGCTTTTACCATGGTCAATGGCCGACACCCGGTTTTGGAAAAACGCCCAGGCATCACTTTTATTCCCAATTCTTTAACCCTTAGCAAAACCCAAAACCGTTTTGTGCTATTAACCGGTCCCAACATGGCCGGAAAATCCACCGTCATGCGCCAAGTCGCGTTGTTGGTGGTGATGGCCCAAATGGGCAGCTTTGTTCCTGCAGATGCCCTAACCCTGTCCCCAGCCGATAAACTGTTTACCCGAATCGGCGCCCTGGACAACCTGTTTTTTGGACAAAGTACTTTTATGGTTGAAATGCTCGAAACCGCCTCGATTTTAAACAACGCCACCGAAAACAGCCTGGTAATTTTGGACGAAATTGGCCGTGGCACTGCCACCTACGACGGCATGAGCATCGCCGCAGCCGTCAGCGAATTTTTGATCGCCGATACCCAGTGCAGAACCCTATTCGCCACCCACTATCACGAACTCACCATTTTAGAAAAACAATTTTCCGCCTTTGCCAACTTCAGCATGAAAATCACCGAAGATGGCCACAGCATCGTCTTCGAACACCGCCTGATTCCCGGCCCCGCCGACAAAAGTTATGGCCTACACGTGGCCCAAATGGCAGGCTTGCCCAACAAAGTCCTCCAAAAAGCCGCCACCCTGCTTAAAACCTACGAAGAAACCAGCCTCAACAAACACAACCATCAGCAGTTGTCGTTGTTTTAAACCAAATTTGATATAGTTCTCTTAGCACCCTTTTGCTATTTGGGAGTTCGCCATTGATTAATCAACAAGAGATTATCCAACTTATCCACACACACAAAGCCTTTTTAAAGCAACAATTTGGCTTTAATCATATTTTTTTATTTGGTTCTTTTGCGACAGGAACCGCAACCCTTCACAGCGATGTCGATCTGTTGATCGATGTGGACAAATCGGCCAAAACCTATTTCAACCTTCTGGCCTCCAAACACTACCTTAAAACCCTATTCAACCGGGACATTGATTTGGTGTATAAAGACTCTGTTCATCCACTCATTGAACAAGAAATCCAGAATGAACTTATTGAAATTGAATAAGAATTTACTCTATTTATTAACTGTTCTTGAAGCCATCGAAAAAATCTGGATTTATACCCAATCTTTTTCAAATGCGGCGACTTTTTTTGAAGCCAACAATCAAAAAGAATTCAACGCAACCCTGAATCTGCTCATTGCCATTGGCGAAGAATCCAAAAAAATCGATGCTGAACTCAAACACGCCACATCAACCCTTGATTGGACTGCCATTGCAACCTTGCGAAACGAACTTTCACACAACTACAGAGGTGTTGATCCAGATATCATTTGGGACATCGTTCAATACCACCTTAACCCCCTAAAACAAGCTTGTCTTGAACTTCTACCAAAGGTAAATCCAGGCACAGAGATTTTAAATAAAGTTTTAGAATCAAGGTATTATTGTAATATTCAGTATTTGAAAAACTAGCCTAGGCACAAACCAAAAACGGAGGACCGAAGCCCTCCGTTTTTCCTGCTCTTTATTTTAAGTTCCCCATCACCTTAAAATGAGCAGATTGACAACCTTGCCGAAGCAAAATTGTAAAGATGCCCCTTTACACCGGGATATCATCGTTGCCCCGAATCAACAGATAGACACCGAGTCCAAAAAGAATCAGCGAAAATCCGATGCTGGGCGTCCCATAAACCGGCAAGACGGGTGGAAAATGGCCAATCGAGGTCAACAACATCACCCCATACACCAAGGCAATAAAAAGACCAGCAAGCTTAGACCCAATATCCAGGGCATACAACAAACCAACAATCAGTAATACAGCGGTGATAATTTCAAGCGAAGCGACCACATAGACCATCGAACCCGGCATGGACACGGGCGTGCCCCGAAACAAATGGAAAGAATGTAAAAGCAGCAAAAGCGATAGCGGAATACGTAGCATAACATGAGCCAAAACTTCCGGACGTAGTAAGTCTGGTAGCTTAATCATGGTGCTCACCTCCGTGAGAATAGACCTATTAAAAGCTGATTAATGCGGACAAACCCATCACCTCCTGTTTCTTAGGGATTAATCGCAATCAATCCCAAAATGATGGAAAGAGGGACAAGATAGAGCTGAATCAAATCCGGAACCATCAAAAAATCACTGTCTGTGTTCATGCTTATCACCTCTCTCGAGGGGGTTGTACCCACTAAAATCGGGTTTTAAACATGATTTTTTTAGTCTCTTTTCGAGGCAATCGCCATGGTCAAAGCAGTAAACGCCGTCATCAAAGGCATTCGAAGAAGCGCAGGCGCAGCGCCTCTGTACAGTTCCCCCACGGCTTGACCAAGTGACTTTCCAGCAAATTTAGACCGAAGCGCACGCCACATATCTTGGATTTTTCCAGTGGATTCCGTAGCCATGATGCAACGAACACGTTCAACAGGAAAGGTTGCACAGGCAGATCCAAGCCCAACAGCAGCCCCTTTAGCCGCCGTTTCAAGCTCCCCATCTTCAGAACGCTTTACCGAGTTCATGCCCCAAACAAACAACGCATTAAACCCAGAATTTCTAAGAAAAACGACACCAGACCCATTAAACAAACTGGGTCCTGTTCGATGCAAAAAAACAGACCGAACCCGATCATAACGCCCAATCACAATATCTTGTTTGACCACACTCAGGGGGTTCAAAACCGTCTCGAGCCCGGCCCCAGCACCAACAGTTAGTACCCAACTCATCAAAGGAGACACCCCTTCAGAATGCCTCTGGACAAGCCCCATGGACCATCCCAACCCCACCGTACGAAACAATCGATTAACAACCGCAACACCCACCCCCCTAAACAGTCCTCGTCTCGGAGCAGGGGGAACCTCGCACTGCTTTCGAGTGCTCATCACATCCAGGGGATGCAGCCCCCACGTTGCCAACGTGGAAGCAGCACAATATTTGACATAGCGCCCATTTTCTGAATTTAAGAAAGTCTGAACAAGTGTAGGACTATTCATTGGCTGTAAAACTGGTAATCCTGTTTGAACCAAAGGGGCAACAGTCAAAGAACCCTTTTCTTGCATCGCATGTATCCTGCGGTTCAAATAGCGATCTTCACTAACAGCAATAGCAGAACAAGCAGCAGAAGCACCCATAAACATCCTTTCAAACTTGGCCAACACTTGTTTGAAAGTTATCGGGGATTTTCCAATAAAGTTTCATCAATATGGCATCGTGATTGATGAGAAAAAATTTCAGCTTAGCTTTACAACCTCCCCCTTAACCTTCTATTTTGAGTCCATGACACCTCCGACAAATCCTGGCTGTGTTGTCCTGCTTTCCGGCGGGCAAGACAGCGCCACTTGCCTAGCCCTTGCTTTAAAAAATCATCCCAAGGGGGTTCGAGCCCTGGGCTTTGACTATGGCCAACGCCACAAAATTGAACTGATCCAAGCCCAAAAACTGGCCGATTTGGCTGGGGTTCCTTTCGATATCATCACCCTGGATTGGTTGGGAAACATCACCCACAATGCCTTAACCAAACCCCTAACCATCGAAGCCACTTCCGATCACAATCAGCTTCCCAACACCTTTGTGGATGGGCGAAACCATTTGTTTTTGTCGGTTGCTGCGGTTTACGCCAAACAATATGGCCTTTCTACCCTTTACACCGGGGTTTGCCAAACCGATTTTTCAGGCTATCCCGATTGCCGAAACGACTTTATTCAATCGTTGGAAAAAACACTCTCTTTGGCCATGGCCTTCCCCTTTGATATTCAAACCCCACTGATGTGGTTGACCAAATCCCAAACCGTTCAGCTGATGGCAGGTCTGAAAAAACTAGCCTGGTATGCCGAAACCCACACCTGTTACGAAGGTCAACGCCCGGCCTGCGGCGAATGTCCAGCTTGTTTGCTTCGAAAAAAAGGGTTCGAAGAGGCTGGCATCCCCGACCCACTGCCTTACCGCTAGTACCGCTTAATCGCCCGATCGAGCTCTCGTTTGATTTCCCGTTCTTTAATGGCGGCCCGTTTATCAAATTGTTTTTTAGATTTTCCAAGCCCCAACTCTAGTTTGACTTTGCCGTCTAAAAAATACAGCTCCAAGGGAATTAAATTTAAACTTTGATCTTCCAAACGCCCCATCAATTTATTGAGCTGTTTGCGATGCATCAGCAATTTCCGATTGCGTTCTGGGTCGGGGGGATTGTGGGCAGGACCTTGTTTGTAGGCCGTGATATGACACCCAAAAAGCCATAGTTCGTTTTTAAAAAAGCGGGCATAGGCATCCCGAATCGTCACCTGGCCGGAACGAATGGATTTGACCTCGCAGCCTTCCAAAACAACACCGGCTTCCATCCGCTCGGTAATCAGATAGTCGTGAAACGCTTTTTTATTGAGTGAAATACTTTTTTTACCCGTTTTGGCCATAAGGTGGAATTATCTCACCGTAAAGTTATAAACACAAATCCACCGCATGAACTCACCTGCCTCTTGAAGGTTTTTCGACTAATTGATAATCTGTCTCAGTATCGTTTTTACATCCTTTTTTAACGAGGTTTTCCATGGCAGCCTGTCTTCCTTTGGTTCACATTTCCGCCGAACAATCTGCTGTGATTTCCCATGTTGAAGGACAAGATGATCGCTGTATGCGTCTTTATGAACTCGGGTTTGTACCCGGAAGCCAAGTGACCTTAACCAACCGCATTGCCTTTGGCGGCCCCATGGCCTTTCAAATTCGGGGCACCAAAGTGGCCCTTCGCCGCGAAGATGCGGCCTGCATTTACGTTCAACCGGTGTGAGCGAACCGGTTATTGCCCTGGTTGGGCACCCCAATTGCGGCAAAACCACCCTTTTTAACCATTTAACCCAATCCCATTATCAAACCGTTAACTACCCAGGCGCTACCGTGGACTATGCCCAGGGTCACCTGCAATTCAACAACGGTCAACGCGCCACCGTCATTGACACCCCCGGCATCGTGTCTTTAATTCCCAGAAGCGAAGACGAACGCGTCACCCTATCCACCTTAATTAAGCTCAATTATTTAATCGAAGGCCACCCATCTGGAAACCCCGATTTGATTGTGGTGGTGGTGGACTTAACCCAGCCTGCCCGGCATTTGGCCTTGGCCTATCAGCTTAAACAAGCGGGTTTCCCCCTGATTGTTGCCCTTTCCATGTTGGATTTAACCGAAACCGAAGCCCATTGTATTCATCCCGACCAACTGGCCACACAATTAACCACGGCCTTGGGATGTCCGGTCTTGGCTTTTAGCGGCCGCACCCGACATGGGGTTGGCGAACTCCGGGCGACCATGGAGTCGCAGCTGAAAAAACCCAGTATCTCTGGCATTTCGGTTCCGGCCTCGTTTAGCACCGAAGACATCGTCGCCCAATTTAATTGGGTGGAAACCATCGTTTCGACCTGTACGCCCAATCACAAACCTGTTCGAAAATTTGATCCCGACCAAGTGTTTTTACACCCCATTTTGGGATTTGTGCTTTTTGCCGGACTCATGACCTTGTTTTTTTGGAGCATTTTCACACTGGCAGCCCCAGCCATGGACGGCATTGACGCCGGTTTTTCTTGGCTGATTCAAACCCTGAACCAGGCCTTTGGCCCCCACATTGCCATTTTGACCAACGGGGTTTTGGCAGGCATTGGCTCTGTTTTGGTGTTTACCCCCCAATTGTTGCTGCTGTTTATGGTGATGGGCATTTTGGAAAACAGCGGCTATTTGGCCCGAGGTGCGGTTCTAATGGACAAGCCTTTGTCGTATTTAGGGCTAAATGGGCGAAGCTTTGTTCCCCTGCTTTCTGGCTATGCCTGCGCCATTCCAGCCATGATGGCCGCCAGAACCATTCCGGGTAAAAAAGCCCGGCTGTTAACCTTGTTTGTGATCCCGCTGATGAGCTGCTCGGCCCGCTTGCCCGTGTATGGCTTGTTACTGTCGCTGCTGTTTATCGGCAAAAACCCATTTTGGGGCGGCCTGGCCATGACGGGCATTTACCTGGGCAGTGTTGTTTTGGCCTCGGTTGTCGCCGCCATGGCAGGGCGCTTGATGCAGCTTCCCAAAAGTGATGCTGGCTTTCAACTGGAACTGCCCCGTTGGCGCAAACCCGTGTTTAAACACATTTTGCCCCATGCCTGGAACCAAACCCTCAGTTTTGTGCGGCGGGCCGGCCCCACCATTATGGGCGTCAGCTTGGTGTTATGGGCTTTGACCCACTACCCTTCCGAACAGGCTTCCTATGCCGCCACCCTGGGACATTGGATCGAACCGCTGTTGCGTCCCATGGGACTGGATTGGCGGGTTGGGGTGGCCTTGTTACTCTCTTTTGCAGCCCGAGAAGTCTTTGTATCGGCCCTAATTTTGGCGTTTTCTTTGTCCACGGACTCCAGTCTTTTAAGCACCCTGGCCCACGCCACCCAAGCCGGCACGGGCCAACCCTTGTTCACCCCCGCCAGCATCACCGCACTGATCGTCTTTTTTATGATCTCCATGCAATGCGCTTCCACCGTGGCCGTGGCCAAAAAAGAAATGGGGGGCTGGAAATACCCCGCCATTATGACAGTAAGTTATATTGGGATGGCCTATCTCCTAGCCTGCCTCTGCCATTTGGTATTGTCCTAGTTTTTACAAAAAAAGCCATAGACAAACCCAATTGGCATAAGTTAATTTAAAAAAATACCAACTATTTTTTATCAAAACCCAAACACCATCAGCACCACAAGGAGTACCACAGTGCCATTAAACCCCATTGCTTCAGGAACACCCCCTACACCCACGTTCTTACCCCAATCACAACAACCACCCCGTTCCGAAACCTTAAAAACCCCAGCGCTAGCACCTAGCCTTACCCCACCACCCCCCATGTGCCCACCAGTAGCCCCACCTGTCAATTCAAATGCGACAGAACAAATAGTTAATCTTGACCTTTTTACAGCGGACATCAGTCTCCTTATAAGGCAATTTGGTCCACTTCATATAAACGATTTAGCCCCAACAGAATTAAACATAAATGTGCATAATAAGTTTTTAGATCGAGTTATTCCTTTAACACTTTTAGAGTTTGCCCTGAAGAACAGTTTACCCGTACGCATCATCGGTTCAAACGTCGAAAACACAACAAGAAGCAGCCAAGTGCTACATTTACGGAAACCAAAACAAAGCTACTGGACATCCAAAATCTTAAGCGATCTTCATTTGATACTAATCCAATTGCCTAACAATCAAATAGTTGCCTTAAATTGCGGGAAAGGCCCGGTAAATATAGACTCTACTCCTTATCCCGACGGTAACGGGCTAATTTTTCTTAAAACTGATAGTCATGTTGTAGTTAGTATACGAAAAGACCCCATTGCAAGTCTGAAAACACCAGGCTTATCTGAACCTAAGCACCTTTTAAATCTAGACACCATTGGTTTAATCTTTAATCGCTACCAAAAAACCTGTCGTATGGATACAATAGCCACACTCGAAATGAAAGAAGATTCTGCTAGGGCGCTCAATACCTTATTAAAAGAGCTTTCTAGAGCTTTGTCACGGCATCGAGAGATTTAATGGGGGCTTATTTTACAAAAAAGGCAGCACCTTAACCCTTCCCTAGGCTTCTTTTAGTGCAAAAAGACATTCAGCAATTCAATTAAAATCAGCAAAATAATGATGATTTCCAACAAACTGCTTTCGTGGTGTTGGTAAATTTGTGTGATGACGTCCAAATCGTCTTGAACCACCCGAAGGGTTTGATCGATTTCGCGGTAGCGCATGGTTAAATCAAAAAATTGGGCCAGTTTTTTGTGAATGGCTTCCAGATAGCTATCCTCCCAAACCAAATCTGGGGAATCAAAAATATACAGATTTTCAATAATTTTGGATTTGATGTTTAGGGCTTTGCCGACGGTTTTGAACAAGGCTTTTTTTCGAACCACCAAGCGGCCCTTTTTTTCCAAAGAATCCACCAACACCCGAACCTCGCCAAGCGAAGCTTCTGCGGTTTGTAAATAATAGTCCAGGGCAACAGATTGGGCCAAATTAAACATCACCACCCGCAACACCTGTTGCGTACAGGCCGGCACCACAATTTCTTTATTGGAAATACTTATCTCCGCATCGGGAACCACAAGCAATTCAAAAGTCTCTTCGTGCGGTTCGGTCAAAAACGACCGACCAAAAGTCCCCATGTTACGAAGCAGCTCTCGGCGATCCGACTCGGAAACCCCAGAAAACACCACGCAGCCAAACTGCTTAATCAAACAACAGTCCGATTCCCCACGACTCCAAAACTGATCCACGGAGCTTGACGAAACCAAAGTCCATCCCTCAAAAACCGTTTTGATGGCTTTTAAATCCAATTGATCCGCAAAATGGCTGGCATAAAAAAAATGTCTCATAGGGGTTTTGTGCACAATTCGGCCAATTCGATAGCAAAGTTAATGCCACGATCGAAAGGATAGGTGTGGTGGGTGGAAATCCAATAAAAATGGGGGAATTCCGTGGCCATGGATGGGGGCACATAGCCCTTGGGCACCACCGGCTGGGCATTGCGCTGGCGAAACAACTTGATCTCGGAAACCTGGACTTCGTCAAAAGCGGGATTGAGGGTTTTGAGCCCCGCCATAAACTGAGCCACCACCTCGGCTTCTGGGGCCGAAAATAAGGGGTGATTCTCGTCCAAATACCGAGACAAATACACCACATGTTTGCCCGCATAGTGGGTGGCTGGCACAAAATGGGTATGCTCGATCACACCGCCAAACGGCAGTGTGGTGTCGCCGATATTAATCCAATACAAGTCGAACCAAGGCCGGTCCGAAACCAACATCATGCACATGGCCGCTTTATAGGTATAGGTGGCCAAAAGGGCTTGGGTTTTGGCACTCCAGGGCGCCGATTTTGCAAGCAAATCCGAAGAAACCGTGGAAATCACCACATCGGCCATCAGGGTTTGACTGCCAACTTGAACCTCGAAGCGGCCATCGGGCTGGGGGGTAATGCGATCCACACCCTGCCCCAACTGAATCTGGCCCCCAAGCTGGGCAATTTTGGCAGCCAACGTCGTGGCCAAAACCCCAAAACTGCCTTTCATATAGGCCAACACCTCTTTGGCCCCACCGGTTTTACGCGACTTTCCCCGGGTGCGAAATTTTCCCCACAACCAAGTCAGGGAAATAGTATCGCAGCTATCGGCAAATTTAAGGTGAAACAACGGTTTCCAAATCACATCCCAGGCTTTTTTAAAGCCTTTTTGCTCAAACCACTCTTTCACACCAAAGCCTTCGGTGTAGGCTTGGCTGGCCACATGGGTTAACCACAGGGCCGACACCACAAACTGCAAGCGTCCCCAAAACCCCAAGGGCGAAAACCCGATCAAACTTTTGGGTGTGCCAAAGGGATAAAGTTTGCCTTGGCTGTAATAGCCCATGGTGCTGGGCAGCCATTGCACTTGGTCCATAATGCCCAGTTCTTCGCACAAGGCCCATAAAGCCGTGTCCGAGGTAAAAGCATGATGGTAATAACATTCGATGGGTTCACCCCCCACTGTGGTGGTCACCAATTGTCCGCCCACAAAGGGGCTTCGTTCAAATACCTGAACGTTATAGCCTTGTTGAAGCAACCGATAGGCCGCGGTTAAACCCGCAACCCCAGCCCCAACAATAATGGCCGTCCTAGCCACCGACTGTCTCGGACACAATATACAAAGGCCGTTTTTTACTTTCCATATAAAGACGACCCACATAGTCGCCTAAAATGCCGATGGTCATCAGCTGAATACCGCCCAACAGCAAAATCGCAATCATCAACGAGGCATACCCCGGAAAGGTGTGCCCGCTAAATCGCAAGCCCAACACCACCACAATATAAACGCCGGCTGCAGCAGACAAAATAAATCCCAGCCAAGTGGCGCATTTCAGGGGCAAGGTTGAAAACGACACGATGCCATTAATGGCAAACTTCAGCATTTTTTTGAGGGGGTATTTGGTTTCTCCGGCAACTCTTGGATCTCGGTCAAAATAAAGCGGGGTTTGTTTAAACCCAACCCAACTGACCATCCCACGCACAAACCGGTCGTGTTCTCTCATGGTTTTTAGAGCCTCGATCACAGGCCGGCTCATCAAGCGAAAATCGCCAGTGTTTAAGGGAATGGGAACGGTTGAAAACCAGTTCAATACCCTATAAAACCAAGCCGCCGTTGTTTTTTTAAACCAAGTCTCGCCGTGACGCTCGTTGCGAACGGCATACACCACATCAAAACCAGCCTCAAAGTGGCGGGCCATTTCCAGCACCAATTCGGGTGGGTCTTGTAAATCGGCATCCATCACCACCACAGCATCGCCGGTGGCGGCATCCATGCCAGCCGTAATGGCCAATTGATGCCCAAAATTTCGGGAAAATTTCAGTACTTTAACACGGGCATCGGTTTGGGCAATGGCTTTAAGCTGGGCAAAGGAATTGTCTTTGGAACCATCGTCCACAAACACAATCTCCACTTGATACCCCACCAACTGCTCGGCCAGCCCCTTTAAACGATCCCACAACGCGGCAATACACGCTTCCTCGTTGTAAATTGGCAACACCAATGACATGATTTTGGAATTTGACACGCCAAAACCCTATCATATTTTTTAAGGAGTATCCATGAACTGGTTCAAAACCCACGCCAAAACCCTAATTGCCGGTTGTTTGATTCTTGCCGCTTCGGCCGTTTTAGTCGGCAAAGCCATCACCGCTTTTTCGCCCGAACATCAGCACGACTTTATTTCCTATTATTACGGCACCCAAGCCATTGCCCAACACCTGAATCCCTATACCTCTAAAACCCTGTCCTTTCTTTCTGGCCAAAACCTCGACGACCATTTGCGCTTTGTCTATCCCCCCCAAATGAGCTGGTTTTTTAAGCCCTTCACCCATTTGCCTTTCGACACCGCCAGAAAAGTATATGTGATAGTAAAGCTCTTGGTTTTGGCTGGTTTGGCCCTGCTTTGGTTTCGGTTTTTTAAGCCCAAAAACGGGTCGCTGTTGGTGTTTTTACTGCTGCTTTTATTTGCCTTTCACGAAACCGCTGCCTGCGACCTATTATCTGGCAACATCTCGGTTTTTGAGGAAGCCTTGTTGTGGAGCGGCTTTGCCTTGATGGTGAATGGATCTTTGGTTTGGGCCGGGGCCCTGATTGGCTTAGCCGCCTGTTTTAAAGTGACACCTTTGGTTTTTTTAGGCTTTTTGGCCCTGGTTCCCAACACCAGTTTGCATCAAAAAGCAAAAGCCATTGGAAGCGGTCTTGGTGTTTTTGCACTGGTTCAAGGACTGGGCTATTTGTGTTACCCCGCCCTGTTCGGCCTGTTTTTAACCACCCCTGCCCCCTTGGACAGCAGCGGGTTTGTAAACCCTTCGTCTTTAGCATTGATTCAGTTTGAACTTGGCCCAAAACTAGGCCATCCCATGCTGTTGTACGCCCTGTGGCTGCTGGTAGTGGCAAGCTTGGGTGTGTGGTGGCTCAAACACCGAAACCGGTTTAGTTTGATTCAAAACATCAGCGCGGGGTTGTTGCTGTATGCCCTGGCCATGCCCCGGTTCAAAGACTACACCTTTTTATTGCTGATTATCCCCGCCTGGGTGACGATTAGCGAGCTCAAAAACCCCTGGGTAAAATGGGGTCTTTTGGTTTTACTCTGCGTCACCCTCTGGCCCTACCACCATCTGGTGATGGTAGGGGTGTTGTTGGGGGGATTATTGTTTAGAGAGAGGCTTTCGGTTGCATCATAACCGCTAAAAGTTGCTCTGCACTTGTACGGTCAGAATATGGCAGCGACTCAACCATAACTGTGGTTCCTTCACAAACGGACCGATGGCCAGAGGTGGATTGACCGTTTCCGTTGGATGGATGAGATCTAAATTCCAAATGGTCTGGCCCACGTTGAGGACAAGCATCGATGTGAACCCGAGTACAATAGGCACTATACGCTTCCGTTGGATTTACCGGATACCCACCAACCCCTTTTTGACCAAAAAACGCCAAATGATGTTTTTGCGTATTGGCACGGGCATAGTTATCAGATTGTTCCGCAGAAGATTGAATCACCACCAACATAGGCCCAAACACCTCTTCGGTTCGCACTTTGGCGGTAGAGTCTACAGCAACTTCAATTAAAACCGGTCTAAACCGTCCATTCTCTATTAAACCTTCAACCGAGGTTACAGGAGCACCGTCTTTGGTAAACACCTTGGCCCCACAGTGCAATGCATCCTTAACCCAACCAACGTATTTTGCCAGGTCGCTATTCCCGCTTAAAGGGGCAGTAATGTCCACCTCTTCCCAAAACGCCCCTTCTTTTAATTTCCCCATTTCGGCTTTAAGGGCAGTCACAACATCGTCATAACAACTTGCATCAATCAAAACCGGTTTTCCAGCTGTACAACGCGCCCCGTTATTGCCAAAAGCACCGGCCACAATTTTGGTTGCAGCGGGTGTAATTTCCTCCGATTTCATATGGGCCACAATCACCGGGTTAATCGCACCAAACGCATAAGAGGTTTATTCCGAATCTACTGCAGCCCCTACATTTGGTTTAATATTTTCATCGTGAGGCTTTCTACCCCCAATATACACATAAGCATCTGGCTCAACTTCGGCCATCGGTGCAATCACCTCACGACCTTCGCCAAAAACCACCGAAGCGGCTTTCCAAGCTTCGTCTCCAAACTGTGCAATCAAAACACGCTGAGTAATTTCATAACACAACAGGGTGCTGGTTTCACCGGTTCTGGGTACTTTTAAACAGGTGGTGTTCCCCGTTAACAAGGTTTGAACTGCAATCAAGAAATTTTCGTTGATCGGATAATTGGTGGCCCCAAAAACCTCGTAAAAACCAACGGTTTGTGGCCATTGAACAAAAAATTGTCCGTCTCGTTCAACAATTTTTGACTTAGAAAATTCCGCATATTCTTTACAAAGATCTTCTAAAAACTGTGCAGTACGCACAATTTCAGCTTTGGCGTTTTTAAGGGTTTTGTTACTATCGCGGGCCACAGCTTGGGCAATAGCGTCCACATGGGTACGAAGCTCTGCCGCAATTTTCTGAACAGCAGCAATACGATCTTGAGCAGCTGTTTGAGCCCAAGTCGTTGTATACGCTTGACTGGCCCTTGCCAATTCCGCAGCCTGTTCACCGGTGTAAGCCGGCACCTCGCCATTGATAACTTGAAGGCCATCCACATACAAATTGGCCTTGGATACTTTCACACCACAAGCCATTCCGCCATTCAATTGAAAGGTTCTTTCACCAACTCTAAACTTTCCTTCAGCCGCATCCACCACACCACAAACCGGGGCTTGAAGATAATCAGGAGCCTGTGAACTTCTATAGTGGGGCTGGGTATCCAATGCATGCTTCTGCTGGGACAAAACCTTCAACAAACCAGTACGAGCCATCGGGTTCTCCTTGGAAAAAAAATATTAAAAAAACAGGGAAAAAAGTTGGTAAATCTTAACAACCTTGTTCATATTGATCAACAAAGGAATTAAAAATTAACGTTTCTTTGAATTATTTTTTTTACAGGGTCTGGAGAATCACCAACAGGCCTTTAAGGGTTAGGTCAAGGTCAAATTGGTCGATATCCAAGCGATTGGCCAGCACATCCAACCCACTGCCAGCCCCCACCACCACAATGCCCGAAAACTGGGCCCGATAGGCGGCAATAAACCCATTAATCAGGTGAATATAACCTTGATACAACCCCACCTCCACCGCCTGTTGGGTGTTTTTGCCATACAACGGCTCTTGGGGCGACACCTGAATTTCAGGAATTTGGGCAGTAAACAGCGAGAGCGCTTTCGAGGCAATCCCCATGCCCGGAAAAATCGCCCCTCCCTCGTAAACCCCGTTGGCACGGACCAAACAAAAGGTAATGGCCGTCCCCGAATCCACCACCAAACAGTCGGTTTGTGTGGCCTTCCACGCAGCCAAAGCATTCACAATCCGATCCGCTCCCACCTGCTCTTTTGCAATTAAATTTAACGTCAATCCTGGCAAATTGGCAGCCGTCACAAACACCACGTTTGCGGCCGGTTTAAGGGTCTCAAAAAGCGGATTCATCGCGGGCACTACCGACGAAATCACCAGGGTTTTATACCCCGAAAAACCTGCAATCGCAGCAGGCAGTTCCGAAGTGGGTAAGCGCCGTTTGTTCAGCAGCTGCTGCCCATCGGTTTCGGCCATCACCGTTGTGGAATTGCCGATGTCGATGAGTAAGCTAAGCACTCAAAATAATCCCACCGCCCACCACGCGGTCTTTGGCATACAACACCCCCGATTGACCGGGAGAAATAAACTCTTGGGCATGATCCAGTTCCAAAGTTGCGGTGTCGCCTTCGATGCCCACAATGCGGCCTTGGCAGGGCGTCATTTGATAGCGGGTTTTCACATCAAACGTTTTGCCAATGATGGCTTCGCTGGCGTTCACCTGGGAAAAGCGGCGTAAAAACACGGTTTTCGAGGCCATGTCTCCACGTTTTCCCACCACAATGCTATTGTCGGCCGGATTAATTTTAAGCACAAACAAAGGCTCTGGGGCCGCAATCCCAAGCCCTTTGCGTTGACCAATGGTGTAGTGATAAATGCCCTTGTGCATGCCCAGCAACTTCCCGCTGGTATCCACAATGGGTCCAGGTTCAATCACCTCGCCATTTAAGCGGGATTCGATAAAATTTTTATAGGTATCTTTGGTGACAAAACAAATTTCTTGGCTTTCGGCTTTTTTAGCCGTCACCAACTTAAAGTCTTCGGCCATTTTTCGGATTTCGCTTTTTAAAAATCCCCCCAACGGAAACAGGGTGTATCTCAACTGTTCATCGGTGAGCATATACAAAAAATAAGACTGGTCTTTGGCTGGATCTTTGGCTTTTTTAAGATCAAACGATTTTGAAAACGGGTTGTATCGGCGTTGAATGTAATGACCGGTGGCAATAAAATCGGCATCCAATTCCAAGGCTTTTTGACGCATTTCATCGAATTTGATGTACTTATTGCATTCCACACAAGGATTCGGGGTATAGCCCGACACATACTGGGACACAAAATCGGAAATCACGTTTTTTTCGAAGGTTTCTCTGGCGTTCACGGTGTAATGCGGAATGCCCAAGCTATAGGCCACCCGCTTGGCATCGCCAATGGCATTGAGGTTGCAACAAGAACCATGGGTTTCATTTTCTTTGGGCAACAATTGCAGGGTAATACCAATCACGTCGTAGCCTCGCTTTTTTAAAAGCGCTGCTGCCACCGACGAATCGACGCCCCCACTCATTCCCAAAACCACACGTTTTTTTGTTTTCATGACAACCCGGTTGAATCCAGAAGGCGAATTATACCACCAACTGCTTCAAGCACGAAATCCACTCGGGGTTTTCATTCAAACAAGGAATCAAGGTAAACGATTCGCCGCCGTTTTCCAAAAAGAGCTCGCGGCCCCGATCGCCAATTTCTTCGATGGTTTCCAAACAATCCGAAACAAAGGCCGGACACATCACCAACAAGCGCTTTACACCGGCTTTGGCCAGCTTGGGAATCACCTCGTCGGTATAGGGCTGAAGCCAGGGATCTCGCCCCAAACGGGACTGAAACGACACAGACCATCGCCCATCGGTGATGCCCGCTGCTTCCACAAACAACCGAGAGGTTTCGTACACCTGGTGCCGATAGCAGGTTTCGTGGGCAGGCGAGGGCTGGAAACAGCAATTGGTGGAAGACAAACAATGGGATTTGGTGGGATCGGATTTTTTAAGGTGACGCTCGGGCAACCCATGATAGCTGAACAACAAATGGTCGTAAGGTTCATCCAAAACAGGTTTTGCCGATGCAACCAAGGCCGAAATATAGTCGGGATGGCTGTAAAAAGGCGGCACAAAATCAACCTCGACAGGCCGCAACGATTTCAAACACCGCTTTACTTCTTCAACCACGGTTTCGTAGCTGGACATGGCATAATGCGGATACAAGGGCACCACCCGAATATGCCCAATTTGAAGATCTTGCAGCAAGGCCGACAACCCCGCCTGAATCGAGGGATTGCCATAGCGCATAGCGATTTCAACCGGCGCTTCGACCTGGGCCTGGAGCAACGTTTGAACCTGTTTAGTAAGGCGAATTAAAGGGAACCCCTCGGGATGCCAAATGGATTGATAGGCCTTGGCGGTTTCTTTGGGACGGCTAGGCAAAATGGTTAAATAGACGATTAAAAACCTCAGCAACCAAGGCACATCGATCACCCGGGCATCCATCAAAAACTGGGCCAGATACCGCCGCACATCGTGAACAGCCGGAGAATCGGGAGACCCTAAATTGACCAACAAAATACCGTGTTTCATACTATGACCTGAAACAATACCATGAACGACGACTTAAAAAAACAATGGCAGGCCGATGCCGAACAACTGAAAGCCGATTTGGACAACCGCCCCAAAGTGGTTCAAAAGCGGGAAGTGCCCATTCAATTTGGTGGGAAAGTGGGCGAAAAAGCCAAACCGGAAATCCCATCCAAACCCGCAAAAAAAATCCTCACCGATTTTCGGTCCGACCTTTTTTTACGCGAAACCCTTCGCATCACCCCAATTCCCCCAACAGACGATTCTCTACTTTAACCCGTTTAAAAAACCGTTGGCTATGGACCGGGTCATCATCACGCGGGGCAGGTCGAAGGCATCGGCATTTTTGGACAAGGGCAGCCTAACTTTGCCCGCCGCCAAGGAAAACCCATAGCGGTAGCCAGCTTCTTTTAAAGCAGCCTTTCCAGAATCAGAAACCACCCCGAACGGATACACATACACCGTCACCGGCTTCACCCCATGGGCTTCCAATTCTCGCTTAGAACGCAGCACCTCATCGTCAAACCGCTGGGGAAATTTTTCTTTAAAAGCATCGGTTAAATATTCATGAAAATAGCCATGAGAAACCAAGGTTTGTCCCCCCGCTTGCAAAGCCAAAACCTGGTCCCAAGTCAACGCAAACCGAACCCGATTGATAATACCCGGATACACCGCAAACACCGCCTGAATGCCAGCAGGCTTCAAAACCTGCTCATAGGCCGAAAAAGCCGAGCGATTGCCATCATCAATCACAATCAAAATATTGCGGGTTCCAGTCACTTGCCCCGCCACCATCTGGGGCCAGCTGACAAACTTAAACTGCTTTTGTTTTAAGAGATCCAGGTGCTGCTTGAATTCTTGGACCGAAAAATCGGTATAAATTTTCGGTTTCCCCAAAAAGGTGTGATAGCATAAAACTTGGACTTCAGAACCCGCGGCCTGCAGCTTCGTTGCCATCATCAGCAGAATTAAAATCAGTATTTTTTTCATGGTAATGGATAGCCTACGAAGTCCATAAACTTTTGGCAAACCCTCAAATAAAAACTTAGTCTATTGACAAACTAGTCTATTAAAGCGATCCTAGAAAAAAAGGAGCCTTCCATGAAAAAAATCAGCCCTATCCTTGCCCTGGTCGTTTTAGCCCTCACTAGTCCGCTTCAGGCACAAAATATTGAAGCCGGACCTGGCTTTGCCATTAAATCCAACTCCGGGGATTTTTCCCTGCGGTTTAGAACCCTGGTGAATGTGGATTCCCGAACCTTTTTAACAGACACCGACAAAAATGCCTCGGCCTATCTGGTACGAAGCGCAAGACCTTCTTTGGAAGGGGTGGCCTATAAGATTGTTCAATTTAGGCTGGTGCCCGACTTTGGCAATGGCGCCACTGTCCTTCAAGACGCCTATATCGAAACCCAATTTAGCCCACAGTTTAAACTTCGAACGGGAAAGTTTAAGGTTTCCGTTGGCCTGGAGCGGCTTCAAGCAAGGTCCGATGTTCGGTTTGCAGAACGGGGATTTCCAACCAGCTTTTTACCCAACCGAGACAGTGGCATTCAAGTGAGTGGCGAAACCGATACTTTGCAGTATGCTGTCGGGATTTTTAATGGCCAATCCGACAACGTCACAACCGATGGCGACACTGGGGCCGGCAAAGATTTGGCCTTTCGATTGTTTATCACCCCTTTCAAAAACGGCATTACGCCTGATTTGGAAGGCCTAGGGTTTGGGTTTGGCTATGATACTGGCGATCAAACTGGTGGAACCTCATCTTCGTATAAATCCCTGGGGCAACGAACGATGTTCAGCTATACGGGCGGTGTTACCACCGGAACCCGATACCATTTTTCCCCTCAAATTTCCTACTATAACGGCCCTTTTGGTTTTTTTGGGGAATGGGCCCAAAGTTCCCAAGTGCTGCAACTGGGCGGAACATCCAACCGTATTACCCACAACGCCTGGCAATTGCATGGCGAATGGATACTAACTGGCGAAAACGCCTCGTTTAAAGCCCTCAAAATCAAAACGCCTTACGACCCAACCAAGGGAACCTGGGGCGCCCTAGAGTTGGTGGGCAGGATCAACCAAGCCAATTTCGATTCTGCTGCCTTTGATTCTGGTTTCGCCAGCGCCAGTACCAGCGTCAAACGGGCAACGGCTGTGGGGGTTGGACTAAATTGGTATCTGAACCCCGCCTTGCACTACAGCATTGCCTATGAACACACGGTTTTTGAAGGCGGTTCAACCGGCAGCAGCAACCGGAACGATGAAAAACTGTTAACCCTCAGTACCCACTTATCGCTATAAACACAGGCGTTTTTTTAATAACACAAATGCATAGCAAAACAATCAATTTATAGCCCAAAGCGAAAATGCCAAAGATGGCGTGACTCAGCAGGGGCTTATGGTAAACTGTTGGACATGCCTTCCTATGAAAACTTGGTTTCCGAGAACATTTTATACCTTCCTATTTTACAAAAACGACTTCATGTAAACCCAACGACCGTCTCTCTCTCTCGAAAAAAAGTTCATATTCCCATCGACGATACCGTCGTCAATGTGTGGCTGAAGGGTCCCGAATCCAAGTCCATCGAAGCACTTGGCAACGCCATGGCAACACTTGCCCTAGCCTTTTGCCAGATGATTAACAATGGCCAAGGCAAAACCAGCGTTTCCCAAAAAACAAGTCCCAGCGACCTGGTCACCGAAATGGACCGCGGCATCGAAATGCTGATTCGGCTTTGGCTGAACCGGTTTTTCCCAGACCACAAAATTATCGGCGAAGAAGGTCCCAAACCCCAGGTCGCCCCCGATTCGGTGATCTGGTATCTGGACCCCATCGATGGGACCACCAACTATGTGGAAGGCCGCAAAAACGTCTCTTTACACATCGGCTCTACCCACTTGGGCAAACCCTTTATTAACCTGGTGGGACTGCCCTTTGAAAACACGGTTTTTTTGCGTATCGGTCAAGAAAAACAGGTCTGGGTTATCACCCCAACGTCCAAAAAAATCTTAGACCCCCCAACACCCCCACCAAAACCCATTTTCGGCACCGAATACATGGATAGCCGGCAAACCGAAGCCAAACACTTCGCCGCCCTAACACGCAAGCACAACGCCTCTCCGCTTCGGGTTAAATCGATTGGAGTGAATATTTTGCAACTGCTGTTAGGCCGTTCAAGCTTATTTTTTAAACCCAAAGCCAAACCCTGGGACTACATGGCCCCGTTTGGACTTCTGGATGCCTACTCGGACCATATCGCTTTATCCCTGATTCCTTTGGACAGCAAAACCCCCATCTCCCCCTTTTCCAACGACCCTGCTTTTTTGGATTTTGTGAACCGAAAGCTCAAAACCAATTCCAGACTCGGCTTTGTTCAGGCCGAATTTAAAACCTACAAATAATATTCGGGGGAAAACACCTCGCGCTGCAGCAATTGCAAGAGCTGCTCGACAACCTGATCGCAAGACCCGCCAACCACTTGGGCATGATCCAACTGGGCTTTATCCCCAACCGAAACCACCAGCATGTCGTAGGGCTGAATAAAGGTTTTAAGCAAGTTTCCTTCTGCATCCGAAAGATCCGGCAAGGCGCTAATCAACACCAAACCCGCATCGGCAAACCAATGGGCAGTTTTGGCCAATTGAATCAGCTGATCTTCCCGCTCGGTTTGTTCGGCATCCAACAAGGCTTGAAGCCCCAGGTAATACACGGATTTTCCAGCATCGTACAAGGCCTTTTCTACCTGTTTGGCAACGTCGGTCACAGCGGCATCGCCGGTAATGACAATCACTTTCGGTTTTTGGCCCAAACGGGTTGCCCGGTCTTGGGGTTTAACCAAGCTTCGATCCCAGTTCGCCATTTTGGCAGCGGCTTCTTCGAGGTAGGTTTGGGCTTGGGTGATGTTTTCCAGCACAATCCCCCCACCTGTAATTTCAAAATCATCAACCAAAACAAAGCGGCCTGTTTTATCCAAATTTGAGGCCAAATCAAAGGCAATGGGCTGCACAGTTTGCAACACCACCTCGGCCACATCATGACGTTCCACTTCCCGCTTATTGGTTTCCGTGGACAAATCCGAGGCATCCACCACCTGCAACACCTGTTTTAAATAAACAGTGGCTCGGCTTGTGCCCAATTTGAGCTTGTATTTTTTACCCATCACCAGGGGATTTTTGCCCAACCAAAACAGATTGGCTTTGAAGGTTGATCCCACCTGAGGGTGACGATTTTCCGATACCCGGCACATGATTTCACCCGGTTTTAAATACAATTGCGTGCTCATGGTAAAGCCAGTGGCCATCCCCGCCGACGCTTGGGTTTGAGCAGGGGTGTTAAACCCTTCGATGGATTGAATGTGGGTGCGTTTGCCAGAAGGGTAAAACACCACTTCATCCCCGACGTTTAAGGTGCCGGTTTCAACTGTCCCCGCGATAATGCGCCGGTCATCACCCGCCTCGGTGAATTTGTAGATATCTTGGACGGGGAAACGAAACGGCAGGGCTTCCGCACCCGAGGGCTTTTCAAACCCATCGACCGCTTCCACCACATTGGGGCCGGTGTACCAACCCATGCGAGACGATCGAGAGGCCAAATTATCCCCTTCTCTTGCCGCAATGGGAATAAAGGCTTTGGCTTGAACCCCAATCCGGTCCAAAAAGGCAGTATAGTCGGTTTGAATGCGATTAAAAACAGCTTGGTCGTAGTTCACCAAATCCATTTTATTGACCAACACCACCAATTGTTTAAGGCCTAAAAGCGAGGTTAAAAAACCATGCCTGCGGGAGTTTTCTTGAATCCCTTCATGGGCATCAATCAACAACAAAGCCGCTTCGGCCCGAGCTGCCCCAGTGACCATGTTTTTCAAAAATTCGATATGTCCTGGCGCGTCCATGATGATGTAATGCCGTTTGTCGGTTTTAAAAAACACCCTGGCTGTATCGATGGTGATGCCTTGGGCTTGCTCGTCTTTAAGGGCATCCAGCAAAAAAGCATATTCAAAGGGCTTGGCATTGCGTTCGCAGGTTAAGCGCACTTGCTCCAACTTACCTTCCGGTAAAGAACCGGTGTCGGCCAACAAACGCCCAATCAAGGTACTTTTACCATGATCAACGTGACCCAAAATTACGCAATTCAATTGTTCGTGACGGTGTTCTTGCAAGGACATTACATATACCCTTCTTTTCGTAGGCTTTCCAATCCACCGCCATCTTCTTTGTCCTGGGCGCGCCCAGACCGTTCGGCAATGTTGGCAAATTTACCTGTTCGTAGCTCTTCGATAATTTCTTTGACGTTTTTAGAGGTGGAATTCACCGGCGTGGTGCAAGGCGCGCAGCCCAAAGACCGATACCGTTTCCCTTCGCCCTGATCAAAATACAAACTCACCACCGGAATATTTTCGCGGTCGATGTATTCCCAAATGTTAAGCTCTGTCCAATCCAACAGCGGATGAATGCGAACGTGGGTTCCCGGTGCAAAGTCTGTCTTGTATTGATTCCACAGCTCGGGCGGTTGGTCGCCAATGTCCCAATCGCTTTGTTTGTCTCGGGGCGAAAACACCCGCTCTTTGGAACGGCTGCCTTCTTCATCAGCGCGGGCGCCTACGATCACGCCGGTAAACGGTTCGATGTTTTTATCAACCTCATACTGCCCCGTCGTGTGGTTCAACCGATGTCGGGGCCATTCGCCAGACAAGGTGTGTTTTAACGCCTCGGCTTTCAACGCTTTGCAGCAGGCAATGCGGTCGATTTTACCGTTTGGAAAGGTCATCCCCGCATCCAAAGCCGCCCGATTTTCCCCCACAATCATGGTCAGGTTCCATTCTTTGGCAAACCGGTCCCGATATTCGATCATTTCTGGGATTTTATAGGAGGTGTCGATATGCACCAAGGGAAAGGGCACATGGCCCAAAAACGCCTTACGGGCCAACCACAGCAACACGGTGCTGTCTTTGCCAATCGACCACAACATGCCCAGATTTTTGAAGCTTTTGTAGGCTTCTCTGAAGATATAAACGCTCTGCGATTCTAAACGGTCAAGATAGTTCATTTGTATGTCACAAATGCACAGCATTTGTGGGTCGGCATTTGGAATGAATCCAAATCCCTCGCGCTGCGCGGCCTTTCTTTTATTGTTATCACAAATGCACAGCATTTGTGGGTCGGCATATTGTCAAAATTGGCCATTTTAAGTGGCTCCCCCTGTTTGGGCCCGATCCTGAACATGCAATCCACATTCTTTGCCGTCTGGGTTCTCCCACCACCACCGACCCGCGCGAAGATCTTCGCCAGGCTTAATGGCCCGGGTACACGGTGCGCAGCCGATGCTGGGATAGCCTTGTTTGTGCAAATAGTTCACCGGGACATCGTGGGTTTTGACATAGTCCCAAACTTGCTCGGTGGTCCAATCGGCCAAGGGGTTCAGCTTGATTAAACCATGCGCCTCGTCCCACTCCACCTTGGGCAGGGTGGTTCGGGTAACGGCTTGTTCGCGGCGCAACCCGGTGATCCAGGCTTTGGCCCCAGACAAGGCCCGTTTAAGCGGTTCTACTTTGCGGATGTGGCAACATTCTTTGCGGTTTTCAACACTTTCAAAAAACGAGTTTGGGCCTTTTTGACGCACCAACGCCTCCACAGCCGCCGCATCGGGAAAATACACCTCGTGGCGGATGCTGTATTTGGCTTGGGTCAGGCCCATCACCTCGTAGGTTTCTTGGTGAAGCCGACCGGTATCCAGCACAAAAATGCGGGCTTTGGGATTCAGCTTCACCAGCATATCGGTCAGCACCTGGTCTTCGACGCCCAGGCTAGAGGCCAACAGCAAACCGTTGCCAAATTGGCCGATGGCCCATTCCAAAACAGCTTGTGGCGATTGCGCTTCGAAATCATGATTAAGTGAGTCAAAATCGGTCATTATTTTTTCTCGATTTGAACCACCCAATGTGCGCCGTCTTGTTCTTGTTTCAACACCTTGTGACCTTCCAACTTCACAGAATTGGGCACATTTTGGATGGGTTCGCCGTCATCCAGTAAAATTTCCAATTTGTCCCCGGATTTCAGGGTTTCCAAGACCAACTTGGTTTTGACAAAGTTCATCGGACAAGCCACACCGCGGAAATCTTTTTTGAGCATCTCGGCAACAGCCGTGGTGCCTTCACCCGCTTTGGGTTTGAACCGCAACGAATCGTCCATGTTTTTGTAAAGTTCAACCACTTCATCGGCCAACTTCACAATAATGGCTTCGTGTTTGGGCAATTCGGCTTTAAGACCCAATTTGGCCAAGGTCAGCACATCGTTAAATTCAGCAGAAATCAAATTGGTTTCAACGAAATGTTTTTGGAACACCGCAATGGCCGAGGTTTCGTCTTTGGAATCCAACCCACGGGTCACCAACAACATGCGAGAGGCATGGAAGGTTAGCTTGTAAAGAATATCCTGTTTTTCAGCGTCGTTTTGGGCGGCAGACAAGGCTTTTTTAAGGGTTTTGATGGCTTTTTCGTCCACTTCGATCATGTCGAACATCCCAGCCGAACATTCTGCGGTTCCCAAATCGTCCAAAGACAGACGTTTTTTAGCACCAAAATCGGTGTAAAACTTGGGATCTTGGGCAAAATCAGGCACCTCTCTGTATTTGTCGCAAAGGGTTTTGATTAAGGTTTTGCCTTCGGCTTCCAAAAAAGCTTTGTAGGTGGGGAATTCCGCTTTTTTAGGAATATACGCTTCCAAAAAGTCATGCACAAAATTGGGAATGTGATGGGCTGCAATTTCGTCGACTTTTTCGGCATATTTGGTTTGGCCTGGGGTTCCCACTTCGGCACCGGCTAGCACGTTGTAGGCGGGGTACATATCCCCACTTTTACGGCCAACTTTGCCAAAGAAACCCAAATCGGCAATGTGGTGCATCCCGCAAGTGTTGGGGCAACCGGACATGTTTACCCGCAATTCGGGAATGGCATCCAAATTCAAGCTGCTGTTTACCACACGGTCGCGGATGGCATCCGACAAACCACGGGGCAAACAAATGCCCAATTTGCAGGTGGAAGCCCCGGTGCAGTTAATCATGTTGCTCACAAAAAAAGCTTTGTCGGCCAGGGTTTGCTTCATGCTTTTAATCACCGTAAACACGTTGCCCAAATAGGCTTCTGGAATGTTGCGCAACCTAATGTTTTGAGAACGATCGCATCGCATGGTGTTTTCGCCGATTTCATCCAACAAATCGCAAAGTTTATTGGCATCATCAAACAAAATATCCCCCAATTGCAAAGGCAAGTGAACCGAAAACAAACCGGGTTGTTTTTGGGCAAACACAAAGCGGCTTTTCCATTGCTCGAATTCAGCGCCACTGGCCTGAACGGGTGCTAGGGTAATGTTGGCTTTGGGGGCGTTTGGAATGGGCTCCAACACCAAATTTAAGGACGCATCATCTTTGATTTGATCGTATTCTTCGCGGAACAAACGCATAAATTCGTCGCGTTCTAGTTTGGCCCACAAAAATTTGATGCGGTTGGCATAGCGGTTGCGTCGGTTGCCGTGTTTATCAAACATGGTTTTGATGGCGCGGGTTACATGATACACCTGGGTGTCGGGAATAAACCCAAACAATTCGTGGCCAACCATGGGCTTGGCACCCATCCCGCCAGCGCAATAAACCATAAACCCTTTTTGGCCATTTTGAATGGTCGCCACAAACCCCAAACAGGTGGATTGGGTAAAGGCCGTGTCTTTTTCTGAGTTGGAAAACGCAATTTTGAATTTACGGGGCAAATTCCAAGAATCGGGCTCATGAATCAAACGGGTGGTTAAGGCACTGGCATACGGATCCACATCAAACGATTCATCAGGTGCAATCCCAGAATCCACAGAGGTCAAAATGTTGCGAATGGTGTTTCCCCCGCCGCCACGGGTACTAAGCCCAACAGTGTGGAGCCCCCGAATGACTTTCATGATGTCCTGCAACAAAACTTCGTGAATTTGAACTTCTTGGCGGGTGGTGAAATGCACTTCGCCGTTGCCGTACAACTTGCCCATTTCAGCCGTTTTACGCAACTGCGCTGGGGTAATACCACTGGCCGCACAGCGAATCCGAACCATGTACGTATGCAATTGGCGTTGTTCGTAAATCCCGTGGGCCACACGAATGGCCTTAAACTTCACAGGGTCGATGTTACCCAAAGCAAACTCTTGCAAATCTTTCTCAAATTGATCTTGTTCTTCAACCAGAACAGCGGGGGTTTCGTAAAATCTAAGCATATTTATTCTCCTATTTTTTCTAAAACAACACGGTCAATATGAATCTCGGCGTCTGTTTTTCGGATTTTATACCCTTTCACATCGGCCTCGGGATTCATGAGCGATACAATAATGTACACCATGTTCGGGTCGTTTAAGAGGCGTAAATCCTCTTCGGACAACCGAGCCGGGCTTTCGGGATGACTGTGATACACGGCCATCACCTGCAAACCCGCCGCACGGGCCTGTTTGATCGCGGCAAATTGCTCTTTGGGATCAAAGGAAAAATGTTCGGGACTGGCATCCACATTGGTCATGGGATAAAAAGTGGTAATCGTGTCGTTTTGACCGGCCAAATACCCACAGGTTTCGTTGGGCAATCCAGCTTTGGCGTGGGCGACGATTTCATCATAGATGGTGTTTAAAATGTTCATGGTTAGTGCTTTCTTAAATCGCAAACGGCTTGTTCATAGTCCACCAACGAGGTGATTTTGGGATTCTCACCGCAAACAGGACAGTTTGGTTTTTTCTTGAGTTTTACAGTTCTGAAGTTCATGTTGGCCGCGTTAAAAATCAGCATGCGGTTGGTCAGCAAATCGCCCACACCGGTGATAAATTTTAGGGCTTCGGCGGCTTGAATCGTACCCAACATACCGGCAATGGCTCCCAAAACCCCGGCTTGGCTGCAGGTGGGAACGGCATTGGGAGGAGGAGGCGCATCAAACACGCAGCGGTAGCAGGCATGACCAGGCGTGTGGGTTAAGGTCTGACCATCAAACCGCAAAATCCCGCCATGAGAAAACGGCTTTTTGGCCATCACACACGCATCGTTAATCAAAAATTTAACGGGAAAATTGTCGGTGCCATCAATAATAAAATCATAATCTTTAATCAGGTCGTTGATGTTTTCGGCCAAGGCCAATTGGTAGTAGGTGTTCACCTTCACATCAGGGTTAATCTGAGCGATTTTTTCTTTGGCGGATTCCACTTTAGGCTTGCCCACATCGGGGGTAAAGTGAATGACTTGGCGTTGCAGATTGCTGAGATCCACCACATCCCCATCCACCAAACCAATGGTGCCCACACCGGCCGCAGCCAGGTACAAGGCAATGGGCGCACCCAAACCGCCGGCCCCAATAATCAGGACTTTGGCGTTCAAAATTTTCTCTTGCCCCACCCCACCGATGTCTTTAAGCAGGATGTGTCGGCTGTAGCGTTCGATTTGGTCTTCGGTTAAGTTCATTTTAAGCTCCCAGTGCGGTTTGAAAGTCCGCGATAATATCGTCGATATGTTCGATGCCGACTGAAACGCGAATCAAGGTGTCGTCTACACCCGCTTCGGCCATTTGTTCGGCGGTAAAATCTTTGTAAATCGTGGACGCAGCATGAATGACCAGGGTTTTGGCATCGCCCAAGTTGGCCGCATTCGAGGCCAATTTGAGGCCGTTAATACAGGCAAACGCAGCCGCTTTGTCTTTCAATCGAAAGGTGAGTAAGCCCCCACCTTTACCCCGTACATGGCTGGCCAAAAGTCCAAAATCTGGATGGTCCGGCAAGCCGGGATAATTAACAGCCGTCACAGCAGGGTGCGTGGCCAAAAACTGTGCCAACGCCAAGGCATTGTCGCAGTGACGTTCCATGCGCAACGCCAGCGATTCAAAACCCACCATCAAGGCCTGCGCATGGGCGGGTGCCAGCGCTGCCCCAATGTGAATCACCACATCTTTTCGGGCCGTTGCCAAAAAGGCCATTTTGCCAAATTGTTTGGCCCGTTCAGCAATGGCTGGGGTTTTGCAGGTTTTCCAATCAAACAATCCCAAATCCACCACCACGCCACCAGAAATGGTGCCGCTGCCACTGATGTACTTGGTGGCACAATGAATCACCACATCCACCCCCAGCTCTTTGGCGGGGAACAAATACGGCGTGGTCACGGTGCTATCCACCACCAACGGCAAGTGATGAGCATGGCACAGTTCAGCCAATGCTTTAATGTTGGGCAACCGCAAACTGGGGTTGGCAATGGTTTCGATAAACACCCCACGGGTTTTGGGCGTAATGGCGGCCTCAACCGCTTTTAAATCGATGGGATCCACAAACACCACCGTAATACCACACTTGGCCAAAACGGATTTAAACAGCAGCAACGTTCCCCCAAACAAATTGGGCGAAGCGATCAATTCATCACCAGCAGAAGCCAAGGTTAAAACGGTGGCATTAATCGCCGCCATGCCGGATGCAAACCCAATGCCCCCAACCCCGTTTTCAAGCTCGGTCACCCGCTGCTCAAAGGCTGCAACGGTGGGGTTGGCAATGCGAGAATACACATAACCAAACTTTTTACCGGCAAACACATCGGCCAATTCCTCTGCGGTATCATAAGCAAAAGTCGCCGATTGGCTGATCGAAATGGCCGTCGCCCCAGTCCGGGGGTCTCGGTGATGGCCACTGTGTATCGCCTTGGTTTCAAATTTCATAAAGTAGCTCCTATATAAACACAAATGCACAGCATTTGTGGGTCGTCAGTTGAAACAAGTTCAACCTCCTCGCTAAAGTTCTAAACACAAACGTTTCACTCGAAAAAATGCCTCCCTAGCCGAGGCCTAACAACCACCGCCCATAAAATACAAAAACTCAACAGCATCGCCGGATTTCACAAGTGCTGTATCAAAATTCTCGCGATCCAAAATCTCGCCGTTTAGCTCCACCGACACCATGTCCGGCATATCCACGTTATTGAGTTTAAGCAGTTCGGTTACAGTCGCTTCGGCAGGTTCAAAAGATTTTTTTTCGCCGTTAATTGTTAAGTCCATGAAAATCTCCTATCGGTATAAAGTGGTGCTGAGGTAGCGCTCGCCAAAATCGCACAAAATGGTGACGATGCGTTTGCCCTTGTTTTCGGGGCGCTTGGCCACTTGCAAGGCCGCAAACACATTGGCCCCAGACGAAATACCCAACAAAACCCCTTCTTGTTTGGCCAGGTTTCGGGCAGTATCCAAAGCGTCGTCGTTGGACACTTGAATGACTTCGTCGATGATGGCCTTGTTCAAATTGTCGGGAATAAAACCAGCCCCAATGCCTTGAATCATGTGAGGACCAGGTTTTCCGCCAGAAATAACTGGCGAATCTTTAGGCTCCACGGCAATCACTTTGAGCTTGGGGTTTCGGGCTTTAATCACCTCGCCAACACCGGTGATGGTCCCGCCAGTGCCAACCCCAGCCACAAAAATATCGATGTTGCCATCGGTATCGCGCCAAATTTCTTCGGCTGTGGTTTTGCGGTGAACTTCGGGGTTCGCAGGGTTTTTGAACTGTTGGGGAATAAAGGCTTTTTTGTGCTCTTTGGCCAATTCTTCGGCGCGGGCAATGGCCCCGGACATGCCCAAGTGACCGGGTGTCAGTTCAATTTCGGCCCCATAAGCCTTCAACAACCCACGGCGCTCCAAGCTCATGGAATCGGGCATGGTTAAAATGACGCGATACCCTTTTACCGCCGCCACAAAGGCCAAGGCAATGCCGGTGTTACCACTGGTGGGCTCGATAATGATGGTGTCTTTGTCCAATTTTCCGGCCTGTTCTGCCGCTTCAATCAAGGCAAAACCCGCTCGGTCTTTTACCGACGACGTTGGGTTCATAAATTCGCATTTCCCCAAAATCTCTGCGCCAGCCCCTTCAGCAATGCGGTTTAAACGAACCAAGGGAGTGTTTCCGATTAACGCTGTTAAATTGTTTGCGATGCCCATTTTCAATTCCTTTTTTCTGATTTAAATGCTGTACGACACAAGGGGCGTACTTTTTTGCAAAACATCCATCAAACTCACATCAAAAACGGCGGACACTTTGGCCTCGGCCTCTTGCCAAAATCCGGCCAAAACGTCCTCGTGATTATCACACAAACGACAGGGTCCTTCCAGGCAATTCAGCACCTCGGCAGCCTGAATCTGCTCGGGAGCCCGCGCCAGGGCATAGCCCCCGCTGCTACCGCGAAAACTTTTCACCAAACCCGCGCGTTTAAGCTGCACCAGCAACTGCTCCAAATAATTTTGGGGAATCTGATGCCGATCCGCAATCGTCTTGATTTGAATGGGCCCCTGGTTAAAGTGCTCGGCCAACACCGTCATGGCAGCAAGGCCGTATTTGCCTTTGGTTGAGATTGTAATCATAGGCTCATTGTACACCCTTAGTTTATTATGTCAAGTGGGTTAGTTGGGATTAAGAGGTCCGCTGAAATTTTTATGTTTAAACCCGCCAAAATACAGGGAATCACCCTAAAAAATTAAATTATTTGAAATTAAAATTGAAATTATCCGAAAAATAATTATAAAAAAGTCAAAAAATGGGGATTTTATGATTAAAAAACAAATAGCCGCTGCTACACGACAACTGCCGCCACGACCCCTCAGCGGGGTTCAGCAACGCGAGATTTATCGCTTAGACAGGGGAACCGGGGTTGTACCCGCAACCTATCCAATTTCACAACTGGTGAGCCGCATCGCCAAAGAAGTTCTTCAGGAAAAAGGGTTGCCGGTTGATGAGTGTGCCGTTGTTCTGATTGATTATAAAGAAATCAACGCCTATTTCGACCATACCCGCAACATGATTGTGGTCTATCGGGGATTACTCGATTTACTCGTTAAAGAAAACTGTTTCACCGAAGAAGCCCTGAGATTTGTACTGGGTCACGAAATCGGCCACGCCAAAGACGACCATGACCACCGGTTTCAATCGTATGGCGAAACCCTAATACGAGAACTTAGTGCAGACCAACACGGAAGCCAATCCTTGGCAAGCCAAGCACAAAATCCTTTGGGCGGACTGGCCTGTCTCACAGCACTTGAACAGGCAAAAAGAAGAGAAGGCAGCTCTGGCGTCTCTATAACAAGCACCCATCCGAATCCGTCCCTAAGACGGGCCGTTTTTTTGCAACACATTCGGAACCACTACACCCCAGGCTTGGGAAAAGCACTGACCCCCATTGACCCCAAATGGCTTGAAAACATCAAAACCCTAGAAAGTCCTGTAATAGATGTTCTTTCCGAAAGTTATCTCGACACCAGAAGCATTCTTAAAGCCCTTAATCAATGTCCCACCGTAGGGGCATTAAGACATTTTTTCGATATAGACAGACATCACAGAACTGCCGATATCGAATCTCAACTCGTCCAAAAATTAGCCGAATTGAGCAAGCTGCCGCAGATAGACGCAAAAAAAATCGTCGCAGCTTATTTGAGCCACGAAAAACCCACCTCATTTGAAGATCCGGCCACCGTTTTAAAAGTCTCCGTTCAACTGACCTCGGATATTTATTATGTCACCCCCGGTCCAGAAAGCGTTTTTGAAATCGCCGCCCAGCAACTGCCCCCTCAAAAGCTTCGAGCCCTTCTGCCCTTTGTGATGCACCACAGTGCCACTCGAATTGGTAATCACCCTTATTTTAACGCCCTGTTTAAGACTTTCCACACCATTCAAGACTTTCTGAACCTGTTTCAAGCCAGTTGCCACACCCACACCGCTACACAGGAAGAATTTGGCAAATTTTGGGGGGCTGTTGGAGAGAATTTTTCTAAAACTATCCGAACAAAAGACGATGTTCAACGTGTTGTTGATTTTTGCTTTCAAGATCCTGCCCGATTCATAACCGTCATAACCGACAGCGGACGTCCTGAATCCGTATTCACTCGGGCACTCAAGGATGCCGTTCGCAACAAGATCATTACCCCTGGAGATATTGTAACGATGGTTCAAAAATACGACGCTGTTTTACAAGCCCATCCCAAATGGATGGGGCGGGTAGTCGGTGCTTTACAAACTTGCATCCAAGATGCGGAACTACCCCCTGAGGAAAAAATGGCCCAATACGCCGCCCTGCCACACCAATTTACCCATAAAAGAGGCTACATTAGTTTGATATATTGGCGTGAAGCACAAACCCTGCCCCATGACCAAACACCAACCCCCGAACGCCACATTGAAGTCGTCGAGAAATTTATCCGGTACCGCCAAGACCCAACCCAACCCTTGGATAGCATTCAGCCCTCACCCTATCGGCATTGGTATGAGCCTTATGTCGGTTCTACACGAATCAAGCACTTTGAGCACATTACCAACCCTGACGACCAAGACCGTCTTTTTGCTGCCTTTAACGCAGCCAAGGCCGAGTATATCCATTATTACAGTCAAGCCAGGGTCGACGATATGACCGCCCACTTGGTCTTGACTTGGTATTTACCCCGGTTGGGGATTACAGCGGCCTTATTGGACATGCTGCCAACCACATCTCTCAACCACGACGCCCTTGAACCATTCTTTCGTGATAAAGGTCTTGCAGATACACGCCTAGCCGACACCTTATGCCAAAAATTACCCCGGTTTGAGGAATTTCCTAGGACACAAAAGCCTCTGGAGGACATTAAAGAATACGCCGACTTCGATCCCCGCCAGGATGGTAGGGAAGAAACACGGTCTTCGTTTTGGAGTCGAAACGAAGAAAGCCACCTTACCATCAACGAAGCCATTTTTAGAGATCAACAGCGTCGATCCGGCGGTGATGCTGCAGCGATCGCGTGCCGCTATATGCCAGCATCCTTTAGACGAGACACCCATCTTGTACCCACCCAAGACCTCTTTACCTGCAACCCCCGAGACTTCGATCGATGGGTGGTTTTGCACGGCACCACCGAACGGGTTCATGTGTTGAGCCTGATTCACAACCCCACCCTCCGAGACATCGCTGCCAAACGGCTCACACAAGCAAAACAAGAAGCCGGCGAGTTTGCCACCATGTCTTATGCCGACATCAAGGCCTGGGTCAGTCTGGTCTTTTCGTCCCCCAATGCCCCCCTGGCCCACGAGGTGTTGGACGACTTGCTTCAACACACCACCTGCACCATCACAGACCTAGACGACTTTGCCAGAACCACAGCAGCCTCTTCCGAGCAATTTATAGCCAGCGATATTCTGTTACGCTTGGGAGATTTTCTGAGTAATCAGACCCCAGATTTTAAACGGACCCTTTTTGAGTGGTTGTTGGATCCCACACAACCCAAACCCAAAAGCGTGTTGTACATGGAATATGTCCTCGAAACCACCATGAGCGACTTACCCCATTTATTAACCCATCTTAGCCAAACCGAACGGAGCTATTTTTTCAGCCTTCTCTTTTTGGACACCAATGGCATTTTGAATGATGAAGCCACCTTCAAACAACTGCGGGCCAACATCTTTGAAAAAGCCATGAATGAATCCCCTACCGAGCAAAACCTGTGGTTTGTCTTGTTTGAAGAAACCTTGCTGGCCGGCTCGGATTTAAAACAATCGGAATTATTAACCGGTCTGTTTCAAGGATTTTTCGGCCCCGGAACCCCCTCCTCAAAACCAGAACGTATCAAATCATTTTTAGCCGCCTTTGGGGTGGTGGGCATTAAGTTGGGTCAGATTTTATCAACCCACTCGGCCATCACAGACCCCGCCCTTCAAGCAGCTTTAAGAACCCTCTCCGACCAAGTGCCTCCCATTTCCAAACAATATGCCGTGGACGCCCTCAAACTAGACGGAGATGGGACAGAAAAGCTCGCTCAAATCGCCAGCATAGACGACTTATTGGGCAGCGCATCGGTTAAACAAGGGTATCGCATTCGCACCACAGATGGCCAAACCCTGGCCTTCAAATTTATCAAACCCATAGCCGAATACGATGTGCGTGAAAACTTTGAGATTTTGGAACGGGTGATGCACAGTCCCAGGCTTCAACAACACTTCAAAGGAGCCGATTCGCTGCTGGAAAAAGTCAAAATCAGTGTTCAAGCCGAAATCGACATGGCCAGCGAAGTGGATCATCAGGTGGCTCTAAGAACGTTTTCGCTGGGTCGAATCCCACAAGTTGAGGGGTGGACACTGGCTATTCCGGAAGTGCCCCCCGGCTTTAGAGGCCGAAAATCGTTTGCCGATCAGTTTTCAAGCGGCCAGTCTTTGGCCCAAACCATGGACAGTTTGGGCGACCAAACGGCCCCCGTTGCCGAATTGGTTTGCCGAACAGTGTTGGACCAGATATTCAATGGCGACCGTTTTCACGCCGACTTACACGGAGGCAACGTGTTGGTGGATCCGGCAACCAAAACCGTGACCCTGATCGATTTTGGCAACTGCCTACATCTGTCTTCAGAGGACCAAAACCACTGCCTCAACCTGCTGCTGGCCGTGAAATTGGGATTAACCCAAACCGCCATCCACCAATTTGAGGTTTTTTGCGGGCAATCCGAGCCTTTTTCACCCAGACTGCGTCGGGATCTCATGACCGTATTGGAAAAACCGGGTGATTTAAATCAAAAACTGGCTCAAGCCAGACAACTCTTAATTCAGAACCAGTTAACCTTTCAAAGTCAGTACGAGGTGGTTTTTAAAGTTTTGGAAACCATGGGCTATCTATTTGCCCCCATTCAAGATCGGCTTCAAACCCTGGTTATTGAGGTGGCTGGATTGGAGCGGCTGCGAAGTTTAGTACCCCTTCAAACCGTCTGGAACACCGAATTCACCCCCACCGATCAACAGGCCATTTTGGTGCTGCTTGCCAACCTAAAAGCAGGCCGGCGCAATGAAACCATCAAGCAACTCCGGTATTTTCTAAGAAGTTCTTTAAGCCCTCAACAGGTTCAAGCGCTCCACGAAATCATCAAACGCAAAGCCCCTATCGAAGAAAAAGCGTTGGCGCTTTTAACCAAACTTGTGGAGCTTCAAATCCCCCTAACCCCGCTTTTACAACAGCTTGTTCACCTTCATGCGCAATTGACACCCTACCTTACCCCTGGGGATAGCACAGCTACCCCAGCCACAAATTTGGATTTAGCCACCTTAATTACGCCAGACCAAAAACAAGCCGTCCGCGCCGAACTGGGACTAAGAACGAGATATCGACTTTGGCGTACTACCTAGCCTTCAGCCGCCGAATCCGAACCCGAAACACCCCTTCCGAAACGGGGTCTATCCCCAAAACCTCGTCTCCCTGTTCGGTGACGGTTCGGGGCACATTGTCCAAGGGTTCCCCGGCCCGAAGCAAAACAACCAGTTCATCCCCAGCATCCAGGGTTTCAAGCTTCAGCTTGGTTTTGACAAAGGTCATGGGGCAATGGTCTTTGGTAATATCCAGTTCAATGGTTTTCATATAAACAGCACCTGTCCGCCTTCTGCGATTCTTAAAAACGACGCAACGCCCAGCTCTTCTTTGACTGGCAAATAGTCGGAGAGTTCTGTTCCCAAAATCACTTTCGACATTTCGCAGGCATAAAAATTGACGCCCAACGCCACCGAAGCTTCCAACAATTCTTTAAGGGTGGCCACATTTTGCTTTTTCATCATGTACGTCATGAGTTTGGGAGAAAGCCCCAAAAAGTTAAGACGGCTTAAGGGCAATTGGTTAAACCCACCCATGAGCACATTAAAAAACTTAGCCAAAAACCCAGTCCCAATGGGCTTTCGTCCCCAGCCTTTTTTGATCACATTATAGCCCCAAAATGTAAAAAACACGTTCACTTCATAACCAACAGCAGCAGCCCCAGAAGCCAAGGTAAAAGTAGCCACCGCTTTATCAAAATCCCCGCTAAAACAAATTAAACTCAATTTTTTTGTATTCATGATGGTCTCAAAATACACCATGGAACCACTAAAACTCAAATTTACTTTTTATAATGACAAAACCAAAGAGAAAGAAGTATTATTTTTAATAAATAAATCCAGTTCGAAGAAATTTCAAGTATGGCCACCCTTACAAAAAAAATGATTGCAACACAACCACGTCCCAAGACGGCCACAGAAATTGCAATGGAAGAACTCTTAACCCAAAAACCTCTTCAATGGTGGACTCAACAAAAATCCAGATTCACACCGGACTTTATCAGCCTAATTTTCACACAAAGCGTGACCTTTCGAAGGTTCGACCTTGTTGTTTATTTTTGTCGCTATGTATCTATGGATCTACTCGCTCATGCCCTCAAAGCACTGATCAAAACACGCCCTTCTAGAACCCAAACCCGAGAAGAAAGTCGTTTAAAAACCATAGCTATTGTTAAACTTGTTTTAAATGCACGTGTTAACAGCCAACGCCAGGAAATCGCAACACATATCCGAAACAAGGACTATAAAGCGGCAGCTGCGTGCATTGACGTTCTGCCACAATCAGAGCAGGTCTACAAAGACAGACTTCGGTATAGATGTGGGCTGGAAGCCATTTTAAACAACGACCCAACAGCGGGCTTGTCCCTTGCCTTACAAATTCAGACCTTAATTTCTTTACAAATAAAACTCGAAGCCATGGCCTTCCGTGCACCTTCAGAACTCATCTCTTCTTAAAAAATCTGCTATACTGCCCCAACTTATGAACGCTCAAAAACAAGTTTTAGTCCCCATTATCAAAGAACTCGTCGGCGATTTGGATACGCCCGTGTCGTTGTATTTGAAGCTAAACCGGGCGCAAAGCTTTTTATTAGAGAGCGTGACGGGCGGGGAAAACGTGGCGCGGTATTCGTTTATTGGGGTGAACCCGTTTTGCACGTTTACGGCCCAAAACGACACCAACACCATCGACGATGAAACCGGAACCCGCACCGTTGCCGGAAACCCCTTGGATATTTTAGAAAACCTGATTGCCCACTACCACATGGACGATGCCCCCCATTTACCCCCATTTTTGGGTGGGGCTGTGGGGTATTTCAGCTGGGAAACCATTCGGCACATCGAAGCCATTGCCTTAAAAAACAAACCCAGCATCGACGGGATTCCCGAAATTCGGTTCTTTTTCCCCAAAGGGCTGGTGGTGTTTGACCATGTTAAACGCAAAATTATTCTGGTAGCCTTGGCAAAACCAGGCGAAGAAAAAGCCGCTCAAAGCTTGCTTGAAGAACTTGAAACCGCCATTCAAAAGCCCCTGTCTGCAAGCCTGTTATCGCTGCAAAAACCAGACAACTTTTTTGACAAAACCACCTCCAGCCTATCCCAACCCGATTTTGAGGCCATGATTGAAGCTGGAAAACGGCATATTTTTGAAGGGGATGTGTTTCAGTTGGTGTTGTCCCAGCGATTCGAAACCACTTCGGCCAAAAAGCCTTTCGATATTTACCGCACTCTACGCACCATTAATCCCTCGCCATACATGTATTACATTGACGACACCGACTATCAAATTATTGGCAGTTCACCCGAAATTTTGGTAAAAGTGGAACACAACCAAGCCACCGTTCGGCCCATTGCCGGCACCCGTCCTCGGCCCCCCAAAGACCAAGAAGACGCCGTGATTGCCGAACTGAAAGCCGACGAAAAAGAAGTGGCCGAACATATTATGTTGGTGGATCTAGGCCGCAACGATTTGGGACGGGTTTGCGACTACAACAGCGTCAAAACCGCCGAACTGATGACCATCGAACGGTATTCCCACGTGTTTCATATGGTAACGAATGTAACCGGAACCCTGCAGCAAGGCAAAACCGCCATGGATGTGTTCAAAGCCACGTTTCCCGCAGGAACCGTCAGCGGTGCGCCCAAAATTCGGGCCATCGAAATTATCGACGCCCTAGAACCCACAGGCCGCAAACTGTATGCCGGCGCTTTGGGGTATTTTGATTTTCGCGGCAATATGGACTTGTGTATCATCATCCGCACCATTTTGGCCAAAAACAACCACCTTTATGTTCAAGCCGGTGCCGGCATTGTGGCCGATTCCAACCCTGCCACCGAATTTGTCGAATCGCAAAACAAAGCCAAAGGAATGATTGAAGCATGCTTGTAGTCATCGACAACTTTGATTCTTTTACCTACAACCTGGTCCAATATTTGGGCGAATTGGGTGCCGATATTCGGGTCTACCGCAACAACGCCATCACCGTAGGCGAGCTTCGGGCACTAAAGCCCAGCCACATTGTGATTTCGCCTGGCCCAGGCCGCCCAGAAGATGCTGGGATTTCTCCAACGGTTATTAAAGAACTACACCCAGAATTTCCCATTTTAGGGGTGTGTTTGGGGCACCAAGCCATTGGTCAGGTGTTTGGGGCCACCGTCACCTATGCCCCCAGCTTGATGCATGGCAAAACATCCCCCGTTATTCACAATGGCACCGGGGTTTTTAAAAACCTCCCCTCCCCTTTGACCGCCACGCGTTATCACTCGCTGGTGGTGGACGAAGCCACGTTGCCAGCCGAACTGGTTAAAACCGCTTGGACCCAAGATGGGGTTTTAATGGGCATTTCCCACCGCAATTTCCCCTTGCACGGCATTCAGTTTCACCCCGAATCGATTTTAACCGAGCATGGCAAAGACATGCTGAAAAACTTTTTGGAGATCTAGCCCTGTTTCGCCGACTTTTGGTGGCCGGAATCGCGTTGCTGCTGGTGTCGTATCCGCTGTTTTACACCCAGTACAAACATTACAACCTTCACCATTTCCCCCAAGACAGCCCCATTTATCTGCGCATGGCCGAACATCCGTTCTCCAACACAGAAACCAGCCCGTTTCGGTATCGGGTTTTAACCCCATTGTTGGTTAAAATAACCCCATTTATTCCCACCTATCACACCACACTGGAAAGCAAGCTAGCCCCCCAAACCCAAGCGTTATTTTTTCGGTTTATGGTGATCAATTATCTCTGGCTACTCTTAAGCGCTGTGGTGATTTTTGAGCTATGCTACACCCAGTTTGGGCTGAGTATGGGCCTGTCTTTATTGGGGGGAATGGCGGTTTTGACAGCCTTTACCAGCATTAGCAACGGCTATATTCCCATGACAGACGCCGGCACCTTGTTTTTTATTACCACCCTATTTTGGGTGATGAAACAAAACCGCCCTTGGTTGTTTTTGGGACTGGCCTTGGTGGGGGTTTTGCAAAAAGAAACCGTGATTGCAGTTGCCGTATTTTTGGTGATCTTGTCGTTTTGGAAATCGGACAACCCGCGCAGGACTTGGGTGTTTCTTGGGGCGTTAATCCCGGCCATAATGCTGTATGCAGGACTCAAACACCTCTGGCCTGCCCCCGCTTTTTTTGGGATGGAAACAGGCGATTTTGGAACCGGCCTTCAGAATCTGCTGAACCCCAACGTCTTGGCCGACAAGGAAGCCCTCAGCCAAATTGGGCTGGGATTTTTGCCTTTCTTTATGGCTGGTCTTACCCATCTGGGCTTGTGGATCAAAGGCAGGTCCCTGACTTTTCCAAAGGCCTATCTGGCCCTTTTCCCCATTTTGTTGATCATGGGACTGTATTTGGGCATCGGTGCTGGCAATATCGCCCGGGTGATCGGGTTTGGGTTACCGGTGTTTATTCCCTATGCCCTGACCGTTTTTTCGGCAGTCTTATCAAAAAAGCCTAAAAATAAGCCTCGAACTCGCGATAATACGCAGCCACCAAACCGTCGGCCTTTGCGAACTGTTGTTTGAAAAAAACAGGAACGGGCGGACAATAGACCTTCAGTGCAGCAATTTGCCGCAAGACCATCCAATACCAACGCCATTTGGGGTTCAGGTGATGAATCAGGGTAATGTCCTTGCGCATCAAAAAATCCACCATCGACACCACCTGCCACTTGGGAATCACCACAGGAATCAGATGGTGATGATACTGGCGAAACCGCAACGCCTGCTTGTGGGTTTCCACCACCACAACAGCCGGTAACCCAGCAATTTTAGCCAATTCGACATAATGGCCTGCCAACCGATAGTCGGGCTCTGTTGCATCCCCGTCCAAGGCAATCATCACGTTCATGGATGCGACGAACCAGGCTTGCTTCATGGCCCCATCGTCGGGAAGGGTTGGGTTCCCCAACACCGCTTGAACCGCCTGGTCCACCCGATCCACCGTCAAAGCCTCCAAACAATCCGGCAACCGGCACCGATAGGGATTACACACATAAGGACAAGCCGAAGGATTCCCCACAACCCGGTTTGGCGTCTGCCAAGGCCCCCAGCGCAGGGATTTAACAAACTTGGTCGGCGAAACGGAAACCACTGGCACCTTTAAGGCCGCTGCCATATGGGTGGGCCCTGTATCCGTCCCAATCACCACCCGACACAGGGCAATGACGGCTTTCAGTTGCTCCAATGACGTTTTGCCGGCCAAAACCAGGGGCTTCGACTGGGCCGTAGCCACCATGCGAGCCACCAGATCCAAATCTTTTTGGCCAAAGCCTGTCACCACCACATTATGGGGTCCTTCGGCTTTAATGCGGTCGATTAAACGCCCATAGGCCTCGGGAATCCAGTGACGATTCCCTCCCCCGCTAGAGGGATGAATCATCACCAAGGGTTCGCCTGTCCAGCCCGCTTCGGCAAGCAGGGTTTGGGCATCGACCTTGGCTTGGGCATCGATGGCCAGATCCATGGTTAAATTGGGCATCAGCTTGGCCGCCTTCCAGACCTTCACCAAGGGTTCAACCAGCTTCAAATTTTGCTCGGTTTCGTGCATCAACGCATTACGAAAGGGAATGGGAACTGGATGGGTTAAAAAAGGCCGAATCCCCAGTTTATTGCCATCGGCAATGCGTATGGGAATGCGGGCCAAAAACATCAACCGAACATAATAATCGTCGGAAAAAGGCAATAAAACAGCATCAAAGTGTTTGTCTTTAAGAAAACGGGCATAGGCCAGGGTGTCTTTAAAGCTTTGGATTTTTCCGGCTTTTTTCCAGTCCAAAATCACCTCGTCCACCTGCGGATGATTGTCCAAAATCGCCTGGGTATAGGGTTGTAATAAAACGCTAATCTGGCAATCGGGAAAGGTGGTTTTGAGGGTGTTAATCAAGGGAATCATCAACACCACGTCCCCAATGGCGTCGGGGCGAACCAGCAAAATGCGTTTACTCATCCCCATCTCTAAACCGATTAAAAAAGGGAATTTGCGCAAAAGCAGCACGATAGACAGACAAATAGTCGGAGGCTGCAACATAGTGTTGAAAGGGCACCGACACCAAAACCGGGGGATAGGTTTTACGCACCGCACCGATCCAAAAGCGAATTAAAGAAACCCAAAGTCCCGACAAGTGTGTGCTTTGAATCACGGTGGCATTTCGTTGTAAAAGATAGCGAATTAAAATCGGCAAAGACCAAAAGCCGCTATACAAAAACGGAAACACAATCAATCCTTCCTTTTTTGCAGCCGAAGCAACCCGTTCGACATACATAAATTCTTTAATGGTTTTGACCACCACCACCACCCGAATGGCAGCCAACCAATGGGCCTGTCGAATATCGGCATACGATTTTGGCGGCTCTTGAAGGCGGTTCACCAAGTTCGAAAAGGCCAAAGAAAGCACCTCTGTGGTTAGCCAGGTTTGGCAAGCAGCCGTACACAGATCTGGGGTTAAATGCGCCGAACACGCGTAGTCTTTGCGCAAAATTTCAAAATAAGGGGTGATGGGACCCCATCTTGAGGGGGCATTCACTTTAAGCGGGGAAAAGAACAAAATGGGTTTTTGAAGAGCGGCGGCCAAATGGGTAGGCCCTGTATCCGAGCCAATATAGACATCGCAAGCCGACACAAATCCGGCCAATTCCGGAAAGGTCGTTTGATTGACCAAATTCAAAACCAGGGGATGAAAAACAGGCACCTCAGCAGCCTGTCCCAAGACCACAACGTTGACTGTTTTTTCGTGGGCCAGACGGTTTAAAAACTCAGTTGCAACAGCTTCGGGAATGGGGATATTGCTACCCCCCGTCCCCCAAAAAAAGACAACAACTGGTTGCTCTTCCTTAAAAAAATGGGCCAACATGCCCTTGGCTTTGGTTAACAAGGGTTCAGCCAAGACCAACCCTGCAGAGGGGGTTTCAACATCCACCCGCAACGGGGCCAAAAGATCCAAATTAAATTCAACCTGATGCCTGCAAAAATCTTCCCAGTGTTGACGAACGGGATGGGTATAAAGCCACCCCAAAGACACATTGGTACTGTCGCCCAACCGAACAGGAATTCGGGCCAAATAGCCCAACCAGGCCATCCAGGGATCGTTCCACAACGACACATACAAATCGTAGCGCTGCGCACGAATTTCGTGGACCCACTCCCAAAACCGGCTCATCCACGGCTTTGCAGACCAGTCCAGAATCCACACCCGATGCACGCGATCGTCCAATTTTAAAACTTCGGCCCCAATCGCCGAGGTCAGAACATGAATTTCGGCCTGGGGATAGGCTTGTTGAAGGGCCGTGATCACGGGCAAAGCCAAGATCATATCCCCAAGCCGGTCGGCCCGTTGAATCAGAATTTTTTGACGGGGTTTAGGTGGGTTGGACATATTCATAGAAGGGTTCCATGGACTGAAAACCCAAGGAATCATAAAGGCGAATGGCCCCGGAATTGGTTAACGTCACAGCCAATCCCACAATCTCGTAACGTTCTTGATACAACTGATAGATCACCGCCTCAAACAGCGCCCGACCCAGCTTTTGACCCTGAAAATCGGGATGAATCGACAAATCGAAAATCCAAGGCACACGGTCGAATCCCCAACACACAATATCCACCACCAAACAGGCGCCAACCATCCGACCCTCTCGCTCCAGCACAAACGAGGCCGTAGGCGACATGGGGCCAAAAACACCGCCATAAATTTTACGTTCCAAAGCCTCGCGAGTCGCTAAATTTTTAAGATCGGGATAACTGGGTTGATCTTGGCTAATTAAATGCGCCGCCAAACTAAGGGCACTGGAGGGCAGGACATCGGCATCAGTAACGGGGCGAAGTACATAGGGGGGCGGAATTTCGGGTAGTTTTGGGGCTTGGTTCAGTTCCAAAAACATGCGCTTTCTGGGGTTTTCCAAAAACCCACCGGCCCGAATCGTGGCCCGGGTATCGGGATGCAGTTCATAGGTAATCAGCTCCATCAATTTTTGATGGATTAAGCCGCTGTCCAAAAGCCCCTGAACCAACACTGGCTGGTCGTTTAAATCCAAAGAATGAAAGACCATGTTGCCATAGTTTTCGGTAACCATATCCGCCCAAACAAACCCAGCGGGTTCGTCATTCTTTTTCAAAAGAAGCCCAGGCAAAAGCCCAGCCAAAATGGCCTGCTTTTTCTCGTCAAAAATTGGCTTCATGTTGGGGACCCCACGGGCCTCACACCTGGCAACCAAATCGTCGAGCAAAAAGGCCAGTGCAGCCTCGTCGTTTTGAAGGGGAAAAAAGGCGTGGGTCATGGGTATAGTTATACTGTATTTTTGGGGGTTTGATAACCGCAAAGAACCATTATTTTCCGCTGTTACGAAGAACCCAAGACGAGCGACACACCTGATCCATCGTGGGTCGTGCAGCAGGGTCTTCTTGCAAGCAGTCTAGAATGAGCCGTCCCATATCCTGTAAGTTAGCGTTATTAGAGCGCAAAAGAACCCTGTCTACCCACAGTTTTGCATCATCCGACCACTTGAAAATGGGATTTTGATCACTACTCCCCCTTTCTCCCACCAACACATGATCGCGATACTTTGAAAAATCATCACCCTGCACGGCCCTTAACAAAGAAACCCCAAACGCCCACGTATCCACCTTGGGAAGGTCTAGCTTGGCCACATCTTGTGGCGAACGCCACACGGATAACGCTTCCGGCGGATAAAAAGTCCCCCCAAAATTTTTTGGATTAAATCCCAGGGCCTCCAAATCCTGAACCCCGACTGGAACCGTAAATCCCAAATCGGACAATTGAACATGCCCCTCCACATCAACCAGCAGATTTTCTGCTTTAAAATCTTGATGAACAACGCCTTCAGCATGAATATCCCGAAGCGATTTTGCAGCCTCCACCAATCCTCGCCATAAGGGCAACCCCGCTGCATAGGTATGGGGAGTGGCATTGATCTGGTGATCCCGGCTCTGAACCACTTCGCTAAAAGATCCTTGAGCCAACGGCATCAAAATGCCGATAAAATGTTTTTTTCCGGGGTATTGATGCGCATCCAAAATAGAGGCAACAGAACGTACTTTTTGCAAGCGATCATGCATAGCGACTTCCCTAAAAATCGAAAACAACTCTCTAAAAGTTCGAGGAGCTTGTTTTTTGTGGGCAACTGTTTGATCAGAGTCCAACTGGTGCGCCAATCGAACACGACCGAAACTCCCCCGCCCCAATTGCTGTTCATCTCGACTTAATGCATTCAGAAACGCATAGGTTCCGGAAGGCAACGCCTCCACAGGCTTAGGGGTTTTGGATGGCCCTAACGCGGGCTGTAACTTATTTCGAGATTCAAAATGGGTAAAAATGATAATGTCTTTTACAGGCGGGGTCAGGGTTTCTCTAATGGTATCTCCGAACCGATCTAAGACCATTAAAAACATCATTTTTTGATTCACCATAGAAACACGCCGATCAGGACTAGCTTCAACTTGTCTTTTCTCAAAAGTCTTCCAAATCTCTAGAAAATAATCCCTATGCGGCAATGACAATGAACCTTCTTTTGATGCCGTCACAGCAGCATTAAAAAAGGGCATTAAAAGGGTATTGGCCTCAAACATATGGGTGGAATTTAAACAATCATCTCCCATCACACTCATGAGGGTAGAAACACAGTCTTCAGGCGACAATGAAGGGTCAAGTGATCTCGAAACCACGGGTGCAGGGGATATCGCCGCAGCTGCCGGTGCCGCTTCTTGCACATAAGACGGTCGAGCCAGATCCCTTGCGTGAGGATAACCAGCAAAAGGATCTGGAGTCGAAACAGCAGCCATCTGAATAGGAATCGTTTGAGTAGAAGGTCTAGATTGTTTGGCCACCAAAGCTGCTCGAATTCTAGATTCGTGTGGGCTTGAAAAATCTACAGATAATAACTCCCGATAAAACCGGGCATAAGCTGCGTCAACAGAGCCTAATTTCGGTTTATCCGATTTTACTTTTGAACGGGTAAATTTTTGGACCGCCATATTGTCCAACAATTCCCCCAAGCGGGGTACCAAGAGTGGGTTTTTATCCAAAACGCCAATTAAAGTCGAAATTAATCGCTCTGAAGAGGGGTTTCCAACAATCCCACGTTTCGCCATCTTATACACATCGGGAAGCTGAACCGGATAAACACCCCTACCCGAAAGATATCCCAATGGCGCTGTAAGCATATCCATTTTCCTCGCTTTCTCTAACACAATCTACCAATCAAGATGCCCCATTTTTGCACAGATTAAACACCGCAGCATTGCCACAGTTCCACCCAACTCGGTACACTAAATCCCAGATGAGCACAGACACTGTAACCCAAAAACCCCGCCTAAAATCCAACTATTATTACCTGGGCGACGAACTTCGCGAAACCTTTGGTCAAAAGGTGTACAAAATTTCTTTGGATTCCGGCTTTACCTGCCCCACCCGAGACGGCAGCAAAGGCACCAAAGGATGCTTTTATTGTGGTCAAACGGGGTCTCACTATTCGAATGCCGTGTATACCCGAACGGTGGCCACGCAAATCGAAGAAGGCAAATCGTTTATGAGAAACCGCCACGGCGCGGATAAATTCATTGCTTATTTTCAATCGTATACCTCGACTTATGGGGACGTGTCACTCTTGAAAGCCAAACTTGGTGAAGCTTTGGAAGACCCAGACATTGTGGGCCTAAACCTCTCGACCCGCCCCGATTGTTTGGACGACGAACGTTTGGCCATTTTGGCCGAGCATATGCTAGACAAATACCACTGGCTGGAATTGGGGTTGGAATCGGGCCACGATTCGGTGCTAAAACGCTGCGGCCGAGGCCATGGCTATGCCGAATTTGAAACCACCTTTAAACAAGCCAAAGCCCGTGGATTCCGAATTTGTGTCCACCTCATTTTAGGGCTCCCCGGCGAAACCGACGAAATGGCTATCGACACCATGAAACGCCTTGCCGATTTGGGCATCGATGGGATTAAATTGCACAACCTCCACATCATCAAAAACAGTGTGTTCGAATTGGAATACAAGCTCAATCGAATTCCCCTGATGTCCCTACCCGAATACTGCGACTTGGTAGGCCGCATTCTGCCCCAGATTCCCGAAAATGTCGTGATTCACCGCCTGACCGGTGAAGCGCCCCCCAATTTAATGCTGGCCCCCGATTGGTCCTTTAACAAAGCCAAAGCCATGAACGCCTTGGACACCTTTATTATTGAAAAACAGATTGTTCAGGGATCTAACTTTAGGCCCTAAAACCAGGTTGCCACCGAGGTTGTCACCAACCATACTTTAGAGGCGGTATTCTCCAAAAAGAGGGCATCTTTGGCGTGTTGATATTGCAATTCCGAACGCCATAGGGCGTTGTCGCAAAGGGTGTAATCCGCATTAACCGATGCCCCAGAAATTTGGGTGCCGTTGGGGGTTCCACTGGTGGTCACCACTTGGTCGGGGTCGCTGTAGCGCTGAATGCGCCAGCCAAAGGCCCAGCGGTCTGTGGCCTGATACCGGCTCATCAACGCAAAACCCTGCCAAGCCTAACCTGCCTCGAACCCAAAATCCGCCAAAACAGCCAAAGTGGTTTTGTCGTCGAGCTGAAGTTGGGCGAATAAGTTATGAAAATGTCGAAAGCGTTCTGGTCTTTCGTTGCCCAAAAAAGTGCCATAATTAAACAAAAACGCCTCGGTGGGTTGATAGATCAACTGTGTCCCCAACGCCAAAGAGGTGTTGGGATTGGAAATGTGATTCCAGCCATTAAAGACCATCCCAGACAAGGTTAGCTGATCGGAATAGGCATAGGTTGCCTTAACCCCTGTTTCAAAAAAGGGCACATTGTCCCACAACAGCGAGCGGCTCAAGGTCATGTTGTCCTTGCCAAGCACAGCTTCGTAGCCCAAATGCGAGGGTAAAATACCCATATCCACCCAAAGCCTATCCGACACCTTAACCCCAAAATTGGCCTGAGAAAAATAGGGGTACACCCCAGGTTCCAAGGCCGAGTTTATGTGGGGAAACGACCCAGTTTGAAGCCCAAAGTTAAACCGAACTGCCTTGCCGGTATACGAAGCCGAAAGGGCAGCCAGGTTAATCGCTGGGTGTTGAAGCTGGGTATAGGATCCCCCAACAGGGGTATACACCGAAGGTGCTCCCCCCGAAAGCGACTGGTTATAATAGGCTTCGGTATAGCCATGGAGGGTCCAAGATCCTTCTTCGGCCAACAGCAAAGAAGTCCCACTACAAAAAAAGGCCGCTACTATCAAAAGTCGTTGGAAATAAAACATGCTCATTCTGTTCCCTGGTTTTGGTTTTCTTTAAACATAAATCCCAACAGTGTAGCAGATTATCCCCAAAACCAAGACCGGTTCTTGAGTGATATTCTTGGACTTTATAACTCAAAAAGAACCAAAAAATGAGTTATAAAGCAAGATTGACATACTGAACAATTGTTCAGTATCCTAGGGATATGGAAAACACCATAGCCCTTTCCAAAGTTAAGACGTTTTTTCAAAAAAACCATCGGTTACCGTCTTACACCGAAATGCTCGCCCTTTTTGGGGTGAAATCCCGCAACGCCGTTTTTGAACGCGTTCAGCGCTGGATCAAACAAGGCCAACTCGCCCAGGATGGCCGAAAACTATCTCCTGGCACCAAATTTTTCGAGCTTCCTGTTTTGGGAAGCATCAAAGCCGGTCTTCCCACAGAGGCCGGGGTCTACGATGGCGAAACCTATTCCCTGACCCACCTGATGGCCGGAAACCTGGGCGCACTGTATCTGCTCCATGTATCCGGCGACAGCATGATTAACGAAGGCATTCGCCCAGGTGATTTGGTGATTCTAGACAAACACCGGGCCGCCAAACAAGGCGACATCGTGGCCGCCTTAATCGACTACGACTGGACCCTCAAATATTTTAACAAAGGCAAAGAAGGCGTCTTCCTAACCGCTGCCAACCCCAAATATCCACCCCTCCATCCCAAAGACAGCCTGGTCATCGGCGGCGTCGTCACCAAGGTGGTGAGGGAGTATTATTGAGAGTTATTTAGACTGTTGAAAGTGCCCCTAAAATATGAAGCGATGGACGATCTTGGAGAAGTTGAGCCTTATTTTGTACAGAAGTCCCCTGCAAATCCAACACGGTCAGATTGGGGTGCCTTTTCAAGAAGGCATCCACGCCATCAAACGATATCTGACCACACCCTTTTAAGATTACTGTGCTCAAGGAAGGGTTATTGATTTGTGCCAATACGGCATCGGTTAACAATGGACGACTATCATTTGCACAAACCCCCACCAAATCCAACCGCTCAAGCCCAGAACTATTGGCCAATGCCACCAAACTTGCCTCTGTTAACCCACGGGAATGAGACAAAAACAGCATACTCGGCGTTGCGCTAACAAGGGCGTCTACGAGTTTCGCTTGATCGTCTCCGAATTCAAAAAACTCCAAGTGAAGATGCGCACCGATACTCTGCTTCAACTTCTCAAGCCATTGGGCTCGATAAACCAAATCCGCAAAATCTGTGGATTGATACCGAAACGTAGCGGGTCTTAAGGGTCTTACCCCAGTACTCAAAAGCTTGTACATGTCCCAACTTTAAAGGATCAAAACAAGTAAAGTCAATTTAAATTATAAATGTTCAAAACTATTCATAACATCTTGAAGAGACGGCCGTTGGGCAGGATCACTGGCAAACATGGGCGTTAAAATCCCCTCAACAGTTTCAGGAAACCCCGATGGCCAATACGGGTCATATTTAAAGTCATAAGCCCCGCCAACAGACTCGCCTGTAAACAGCTCGTAAAGGGTTACCCCAAGGGCCCAAGCATCTTGTTGCGCTGGCGTAAAGCCATGCCCCTCATCCTGAGGGTCGGGAGGAATATAAGACACACTACCAACGGCATAACTTAAATCTGTAACTGGTTCTTGACTGGTCGTTGCAAGCCCTAAATCAGCCAACAACAAAGCTCCATCCGAATCAACCATACAATTCTCTGGTTTAATATCCCGGTGATAAATGCCAGCATTATGCATAGCGAGAGTGGCTTTAATCAACTCCACTGCCACCTGCTTCATTTGATTAAGTTGGTCTTGACCTGTAGCTTCTCGAAGGTCGGAAGCAAGCCCATCAATCGGGTTATACACCGGTTGAAAAATATAAAGTGTTGGTACACGAGTTTTACCTTCATCCTCCGTCACAACCCCCTCTGTCAAACAATAATCCAAACACTGAGCAACACCCTTTGTGCCTTTTAAAGCCATCATCATTTCAATTTCACGAAGCGAATCCTGAATTTTTTCTTCTCCTTTAATGGACTTCACCACCACCAATGTCCCGTCAGGGGCTAGGGCATATTTAACTTTCCCAAAACCACCTTCTCCCAACACTGTTTTACCTTGATTGATACCATATTTATCGGCATCTTCCCCGGACACCGTCGTCAGCAAGGTAAATAGTCCGCCATGGAGCTTTCCCCTAATCTGGGTGTATTGATCTGAAGATTGTTTTTGAAAACGAGCACTGGGATCCACGTTCCGAATATCGATAGAATGAACCAACACTTGGTCCAACAAGGGAGAGGCCGATGCCGAGGGTTTCTCCGAATCCGATGGGCTAGGCAAAGCCGCTGGTGATGATTGGTGACCTGCCTTAGACAAAAAAGGTGGTACCACACCAAAACCAGACTGACCAGGTGAAAACGAATGAGGACTTGCAAAAGAGTGGATAGCCATTTCATACCCTACCTTTCCAAGCTAAACATTCCCACCTACCCTCATTTCAAAACATGATAACTCCCAATGAGGATTTTTGCCGGGGGCTTAACGCCGCAGATGACCAAAGCCCAGAGCCTGTTTTTAAGGCTCAGATGCAAGGCAAGTCTCCGGCAAAAACCGGAATTTATGAAACATAAATGAGGATTTTTGCCGGGGGCTTAACGCCGCAGATGACCTTAAAAACAGGCTCTAGTACCACTTAAACAGGCGAAGCCCGATGACAAAACACACCAACCCCACAGCCGTTAACGCAACCGACGGCCCCACAATGGCCGAAAACCCAGCGCCTTCGATAAAAATTTGCCGCATCCCATCCACCACCATCGAAAGAGGCAGTTTTTCGATCACCCAAACCGCCATTTTTGGAAAATGCCGATAGCTGAAAAACACCCCAGACAACACCAACATGGGCATGATGACAGCGTTAATCAGCCCATTGGCCGCTTGGGAACTTTCGGCCCTGGACGACACCAAAATAGCAATGCCAGAAAAGGCAACATTACCGGCCACAAACAAAGCCAACAACCCGGGTACAGAGCCTTGAATTTGAACACCAAATACCAACCAAGCAAACCCATAAATCAACAACAGTTCTAGCCCAGAAATCACGCTTCTGGACAAGAGCATGGTCAGCAAAAAGACCCCTTTATTCAGGGGTGTGGCCATGAGCCTTCGCAACAGACGTTTGGCCCGCATGTCGATCAGGGCATAGCCTGTTCCCCACATGCACGAACTCATCAGCTCCATGGCCAACAAACCAGGAATCAAAAAGTCGATGTACCGTTGACCCGGGGTTTTCAAAGCCACCGTTGTGGACCGAGACGGAGACGCCGCATCCGACAAGGCTTTTTCGACTGCAAAATACGTATTTTGGGCTTCGGCATTTTTATCATCAAAAAAATAGGTCACAGCGCCAGATGGGGCTTCTTTAACATAAAGGGTATATACCCCACGCTTCATACCCAAAATGGCCTCGGACTCTGACACTTTTTCCAATTTGACCCATTGGCTTTTGTGCTCGAAAACGGATTTTAGGGCTTGGTTTTGTTGAATGGGCCCCACAAGCGCAACGGTTTTGGCTTCGTAACCGCGATGCTGAAACGCCATGCCCAACACCCAGGCCATGATGATCGGGAATCCCAACGCCCAAAACAACACACCAGGCTCACGGTAAAATCGCTTAAAATGCATGGACATCAAGGTTAAAATCATCGGCTTTCTCCTGCATCGTTCAAGGGCCTTCCGGTTAGGGATAAAAACAGGTCGTCCAAAGACACCCCATCGGCCAATCCAAACTGGGCTTTAAGCTGCGAGGCGGTGCCATCGGCCATAATTTGACCTTGGTTTAACATCACAATCCGTTCACACAAATAATCGGCTTCTTCCAAATAGTGGGTGGTTAAAATCAGGGTCAGGCCTTGTTTTTTGAGCCCGTCTAGAATGCCCCAAATCTCGCGTCTTGCGGTGGGGTCTAAGCCTGTGGTCGGCTCGTCCAGCAACAACAATTCTGGCTGATTAAGAAGCGACACCGCCAGAGCCAACTTTTGACGCTGACCACCGGACAAAGCATTCACCATCGCCGATTTTTTTTCGGCCAATCCCACCAACCCCAACAAGGTATCCAACCGGTCTTGGGGCTGAGAATAGAGTTTGGCAAACACATCCATTACTTCCAAAACCGAAAGCCGATCGGGAAATTGGGTTTCTTGCAAACACAAGCCCATGCGCTGATGCAACTCTTTGGCATCGTGCTGCCAGGTTTTACCAAACAACGAAATGGTGCCGCTATCCGGCTTTTGAATGCCTTCGATCATTTCCACCAAGGTGGTTTTACCCGCCCCATTGGGGCCCAATAGCGCCACAAACTCTCCTTTTTGAACGGTTAAAGAAACGCCTTTAACAGCCGCTACTTTTTTGAAGGTTTTTTTGACGTCCTGGATTTGAATAACAGGATTCATGATGAAGTCCTCACTTGTTTAAAAAAATCGCGCAAAATATGCTCACACTCGGGTGTGGGTTCATAGACCACCGCGATGCGATGGTTAAAAAACGCATCGGAAAACAAGTCTACCACGGTCCCGGCTGCGCCCCATTTTAAATCTTTGGCCCCAAACACCACCTTGGCGATGCGGGCCTGAAACAAAGCCCCAGCACACATGGGACAAGGTTCTAGTGTTGAATAGAGTACTGCCCCGTCCAACCGCCAATCTCCCACAGCTTTACACGCCGCCTGAAGCGCTTGGATTTCGGCATGGGCAATGGGACTGTGATCGGTTTCTTTAAGGTTATACCCGGCCCCAATCACCACCCCGTCTTTAACCACCACCGCCCCAACCGGCACCTCTCCCACAGAAGCGGCTTTTTTAGCCTGTTCAAGGGCCACCATTAAATAGTCGATTTCCACCTTCACGATCTCTTTCTCTCTGTTAATATCCATTAAAACCGCGGAGCAGGAGGAAATGCGGTGCATTTGTGCTTACTAATTTATACTAAATTCCACCATCGGATTTTGAAAATCGTCTGATAAAGGCCCAAATTTAGCCTGATAATCCACCAAATTTTGTTGGAGCATCTGCACAAACCGCAGGGTGTTTCGGGGATTCATAATCACCCGAGAGCGAATTTTACCCTTGGGCAAATGGGGTTGTAAAAATACATAGTCCACCACAAATTCTTCTTGGTTAAAATGGGAAATGGCCAGATTGGCATAAACCCCCTGGGCCATTTGTTCGTCCATGTCGATGTGAATGGTCTGTTGCTGAAGCTGGGTTTCGTCGCCAGCTTCTGGCAGATCATCCTCTTGGAGGTCGTCGTCTTCCCGAGGGTCATTGTCCATGCTGGTCTCCTATCGAACCCGTTCCAAATATTCGCCTGTTTCGGTATTCACCCGCACGATATCCCCTTCTTTGATGAAAGTCGGGGCTTGAATGGTCATGCCATTTTCGATTTCGATGGGGCGAAGCGAGGCCGAAGCCGTGGCTTTTCGAACCTCTGGCGGCGCAACCGTCACTTTGAAATCCAAGGTTTTGGGCAATTCAATCCCCACAGGCGTGGATTCAAAAAACGTCACCAAATACGAAACCCCTTCGGTCATAAACGAAAACCCATCGCCGATCAGGTCTTTGGAAATCGTCACTTGTTCAAAGGTGCTGTTGTCCATAAACACCAAGCCATCTGAATCTTCGTACAAATATTGCATGTCGTGTGTTTCAAGCTCGGCTTTTTCCACTTTATCGGCAGATCGGAACCGCTGTTCCAAGTTTTTCCCGTTCATGATGTGCTTGAGTTTGGTTTGCATACAAGCAACCCCTTTTCCAGGCGTTACGTGCTGGGTCCAATTCACCCGATACAACTCTCCCTCCAAGTTCAAAATCATCCCAACGCGAATCTGTGTGGCTACAATAATCATCGTCAAATCTCCTCTTTAAAGTATGGGGATTATACCCCTACTCCACCCCTTCGCCAACTTGGGCTTGTTGGATCTGTTGCTTGGCCCGTTGCCAAGCCGCTTCTTTTTCGGTGAGGCTTAGGTTTTCAAGACAAACGCCATCGGCGGCCAACAAACGATCCATGGTTTCAAAACGGCGAATAAATTTTTGGGTGGCCTGTTTGAGAACCGCTTCGGCATCCAACCCTTCTTTTCGGGCCACATTGACCAAAGCAAAAAAACAGTCCCCCAATTCGTCGGCTATCTCGGCTGGATTTTGACTGTTTAGCGCCGCTTTAAGCTCTGCTATTTCGGATTCTACAGCCCCAATCACCTGATGGGTGCTGTCCCAATCAAAGTCTTTTTTGGCGGCTTTTTTGGACACTTTTTGGGCCATCATCAAGGCAGGGAAATGTTTGGGAAAAGTTCCCAGCACCGAACTGGGTTTTTCTCCCCCTTTTTCTTGCTGCTTGATCTGTTCCCAGTTATGAACAACCGCTTCAGCAGTATCGGCCACAACATCCCCAAACACATGCGGGTGACGGCGAATCATTTTGTCGTGGATCGAGGCGATTACATCGTCGATGGTAAAGCGGTGATCCCCTTCTGCAATCACGCTTTGCAACACCACTTGCAAGAGCACATCGCCCAACTCTTCGCATTGGTCGGCATCGCTGCCAGTTTCGATGGCATCCACCAGCTCATAGCTTTCTTCGATGATATAGGGAATCAAGGTTTTCGGGGTCTGCTTACGGTCCCAAGGACACCCATTTGGGCCTCTTAACTGTCGAATCACAGTCACAAAATCTGTAAAGGTTTTCATCTCCTAACTATACCAGAAAAAGCACAGAAATTAGTAAAAATTCCTCTTTAAAATCAAACAGACGTCAGGAAAATAGTATATACAAAAAATAAGAAATACCTCTATACTATTCCAAAACGGAGCTAGTGCGATAGGACACCTCTCAAACAATCATTGTTTAGAGAGGAGGTGATTCTCATCAAACTAGAAGTGGATATTTCAGTTAAAGAACTTCTCAAACTGATTGTTGTACTTCTAGCGGTCTTGATGATTATTGCTGCCCAGCATTAGTCAAGACCGCTAGCCGCTGTACTGGTTTCTCCGTTTTCCAGTACGGCACTTTAGTAGCCACAGTTTAAATACATTTTTAAACAAATTCAAGCGCTACACAAAAAAACCCCTCTTTTCAGAGGGGCTTCGTTGGCTTGATGACTTAAGAAAAAATAAGCTTAGTTCATGCCTACTTTTTTAAAGAACTGTTTGCGTTCGTCCAATTCTGGGGCAGAAGTCCCTTCGAATTGAGCGGCGCGCTCGGACGAGTCAGAGATCATAACCGAAGAAGGGGTAAACAAGAAAATGTTTTCGCCGATCTTCATCATGTGGCCATTGATGGCGTAGGCTGTCCCGCAAACAAAGTCGATCAACCGTTTGCCGGTAGCACTGTCCAAATATTTCAAATTAACAATAACGGGTTTGTTTTCACGAAGGTCTGAAGCGATGTTCAATGAATCTTCGTAGATGCGGGGTTCTTCAACTTTAATTTCGGCAGAAGCATGTCCATGAGCAGAATGACCGAGTTCTTTGATGTGACGAATAGAAGTTGGGCGTTGAATAGCAGCAGTGATGGGACTTTGATTGTACTCTTCTTCATCTTGAAAACCAAAAAATTCTTTCACTTTGTTTAGGGCTACACTCATTCGATGCCTCCAAAAAAATTTAATGCGCGAATAAAAGAGAACCCACCCGAATTTGGGTCGATCCCGCCTCTATCGCAAGAGAATAATCACCACTCATGCCCATACTGAGTGTATCTACAGTAGGATATTGGGCACTTAACTGATCGAACAAGATTTTCGCTTGTCCAAAATAGACGCTCTGCTCACTTGAGGGGAAAGGCATGGTCATTATACCCCGAATCATCACATTTGCAAGCGAAAAAAATTGAGCACAATTTTCGGTCAATTCCTTTGGAGAAAACCCCGTCTTTGTAGCCTCGTTTGCGATGTTGACTTCCAAGAGCACATTCATCACCTTTCCGAGTTTTCCTGCAGCCTCGGAAATCCCTTGCAGCACCCGAAAACTGTCCACCGATTCGATCCAATCGAAGGTCTCGACCGCTTTTTTGATCTTGTTGGTCTGCAAATGGCCCAACAAATGCCAGGTGACGTTTGGCCCCAGACAAGCTGCTTTTTTGGCCATGCCATCTTGAACCTTGTTCTCGCCAATGTGGGTGATGCCCGCATCGATCACGGCCTGGGTATCGGCTACCGAAACATATTTGGTGACCCCAACCACGGTGATGGTTCGGCCCAAGCGCTGCTCGGCAGCCCGAACCTCGTCTAGCAAGGCCTGTACATTTTGGGAGATCATGGCTGTATTGTAAGGAATTTGGGGGACAAATCCAACCTTTGTTTTATCATCACCTTCCGGGTATACTGGTGTCATTATGGAATGGCAGGATTTTTTAACCCTGATTCGCGAAGCAAAACCCGAGACCCTTCGGTGTTTTAGCGTGGCCGTTGCCGACGAGGTGTTGGTTAAAACCATCACCGAACTGGCCCAAAAACAGGGTGGAACCCTTGTGTTTGGCTTCGACAATCGCAGCCTGCATTTGACAGGATCTCCCTACGAAGAAAGCCACCTGCGAAACCTGGCCCAATCCGTTTTGGGACCTCACTTTCCTTTGTCGTTGCAAAGCCTAATCCGAAACGAACGCAGCATTATTGTGCTTTCCGTATCCAAAAACCCGGCCAAAGCTGCCCCGACGCCGGTTACAACCAAAGCCCCATCGCCGATTCATCAACCCGCAAAACCTGCAACAAATCCCCAACCCATAACCCCATCGTCCCCAACCGCTCCAACGCCCTTAATGGCAACCCCAACCACAGCCCTATCCAGCCTAAATGGTCGTCAACGACAAACCCTAGAATATTTAAAAACCCATCATCAAATCCAAAATAAAACCTACCGAGATTTGTTCAAAGTCTCGCATAAAACAGCCCACATCGAGCTGGTGGATTTGGTGGACCGAAACCTGATTCAAACCCAGGGTGCCGGACGCAGCACCTGTTATGTTTTAACCTTAGGATTTTAGTCCCAGTCTTTCATCACCGGCTCGAACCCTTGGGCAACCAAAACCTGTTTGATTTCGGCCAAACTTCGGTGATCTGATGTTTCGAACTGGCCTTCTGCATCCATCCCAGAATAGCCGCCAGGTGCCGTGTGCGATTCAGCCGATAGTGTAGTGATGCCCAATTTCAACAACTGATCGCGAAAAGCGGCTGGCTCGCGGGTAGACAAACTGATGCCCAAATCGGGAAACACCAACCGGAAGGCACAAATAAACTGCACCACATCCCGGTCCGTCACATCCACTTCGGGCGAAAACTCGCCATACATGTCCCGGATTCGGGGAAAAGACAGGGCATATTTGGTTTGCCAATACTGCTTCATTAAATAGTCCAGATGATGGGCCAAAGCCAAGGCTTCGTAGCGCCAATCATAAAGCCCCAACAAGGCCCCAATGTTCATGCGGTAGAACCCGGCTTTTCCGCCACGATCCGCAGTGTCCAAGCGATAATCCATGTTCTTTTTTTTGCCCGCTAAATGGTATTTGGCATAGGCCCCGCGGTGATAGGTTTCCTGATACACCGTCAAACTATCGGCCCCAGCGGCCATTAAAATTTCGTATTCATCGGTTTCTAGGGGCTGAATTTCAATGCCAATCGAGGCAAAATGAGGGCGCAAAATCTGGATGGCTTTGGCGATATAAGGCACCCCGACTTTGTCTTGGGCTTCGCCGGTTAACAAGAGCAAATGCTGGAACCCTTTTGCTTTGAGCAACAAGCCCTCGGACAAAATTTCGGCTTCGGTGAGGGTTTTTCGGGGATATTTGTTGTCCACACTAAACCCGCAATACGTGCATTTGTTGTAGCACAAGTTGGACAAATACATCGGAATAAACAACTGCATGGTGTTGCCAAACCGCTGTTGGGTGAGTTTATGAGACCGCTGGGCCATCCATTCTAGGTTTTCGGGGGTTTGGGCCGCAGCAGACAGCAACAAGGGAAAATCAGTCAGGGTGAATTTTGGCTTTCGGGCCAAGGCCGCCACTTGGGAAGAGGTAGTCTGAGCGGCTTTTTGGAGCCCTGCTTCGAGGGGAAGGTCGTTAAAAACTTGGGTAAACATCACCCTAGGTTAAAAACCCAGTTAAGGGTGAAGAGGCTTCGGCTTTGATCGAAGTGCCGGGCAAACCGGCCAAAAACGCTTCCCGGCCAGCTTCTACGGCTTTTTTGAAGGCGGCTGCAAAACGGACAGGGTCTGGGGAGGTGGCCATGGCGGTGTTTACCAGGACGGCATCGGCACCCAGTTCCATGGCCTCTGCTGCTTGGGACGGCGCACCTAGCCCAGCATCCACGACCACCGGAACGGTGGATTGCTCGATAATCATGGCAATAAAGTCGCGGGTTCGAAGGCCCAAATTACTGCCAATGGGGGCAGCCAAAGGCATGACGGTGGCACATCCAATCTCTTCCAAGCGTTTGGCCAAAACAGGGTCGGCTTGAATGTAGGGCAACACGGTAAAGCCTTCTTTAACCAACTGTTCGGCGGCCTTCAGGGTTTCAACAGGATCGGGCATTAAATAGTTGGGGTCTGGAATCACTTCCAACTTCACCCAATCCGATACCCCAGAATGACGGGCAATCCGGGCAATGCGAAGGGCTTCTTCGGCATTTCTGGCCCCAGAGGTATTGGGCAAAAACAAAAAGTGTTTCGGATCGATACGGGTAACAAACGAATCTTGGGGATTGGTTAAATCCACACGCCGAACCGCCACCGTGACGATTTCGGCACCCGAGGCTTCAACTGCGGCTTGCATGACATCTGGCGACGCAAACTTGCCCGTCCCCACCAACAAACGGGAGGTAAAGGCACGACCAGCAATAATCAGGGCATCATGGGCTGACATAACCCTGTTATTCTAGCCTAGAATGTGTCTACTAACAACGAGGCAGGGGAATCTCCATCACGATGCTGAAGAGAAGTAGGGTTTTCAAAAACCATCGGCATTTTATGATCCATGGCTGAACCAAACCGATCCATGGCCTTGTCCACAACCTGGGCATTAAACCAGTGGTTGGGTCCGGTTAATAAACCTGCCAAACCGGTTTGAATACCACTGCGAACCGCCTCTTGAAATTGATCAATTTGCGCCTGGCTGAAACGGGCTTCGTCGTTGAGGTCCCCAACCTGATTTGGGCTTAACCCCAAAGTCGCCAACGCTTGGGTGATGGCCGCATTGACCACCTTGTCGGCGGCTGGCGTAAACTGGCCAGCTTCGGAAATCAGCGCCATCGATGCAGCAGCAATGGCGGGAGAATTGGGAGACCCGGCTTTGGCCAAGGCTTTGCCAATGGTTTCTCGAACAAACCCGTCCAACAACGCCAAGGAATGCGGATTTTCATTTTTACCCAACAGCGGCACCAAATTGGCCATGGCATCCTGCATATTTCCAGCTGCAACGCCTTGTAAAACAGACAAACGAACCGCGCCACTAGACTCCACATCTTGGGTCGAAACCGGCGTGGATTCAAACAGGACCTGGGCACTGGCCAGCATATTTTGTTCCAACGTTTCAACCTGAGCTTTTAATTGATGGCTAACCATCCCTTCCCCAACCTGTTTGTAAAGGGCCATGGCGGTATCCAGTTTGGCATCCAACGCCGTCTGCACAAGACTTCTGGCCTCTGAATCCTCGCCCAAAAACCGCGTCATCATGGTGTTTACCCTTGTCCTGAAGGCCGCTTCGGACAATCGGAAAGGAGACTTTTCGTATAGGGCATTGGTTACAGATCGGTCCACAACCCCATCCAGCATCTCCAAATAACGGGTTGATTGTTGATCAAAAAGCCGGGTTAAAACCGCTTGAAAATACCCCTCTCGGCGTGCTGCCAGGGTCTCTCGACCAAACTCGGTAGCCGGTTGAACGGCACCCAAGGTTTCTTCGATTACCCGACGCAGGGCGTGGACATCGACATCATCTGCAGAAATCGCAGCCAATTTTTCGTCGGCCACACGTTCTGCTGCATCAGCAGCGGCCATAACCGATTGGCGATCCGAAGCAGCGGCTTGAATGGCTTTAGAAATCGGGTGGTTTTCATCCGAAAAAACGGGCATGGACAAAGCCTCGGTATACTGTTGTTTGGCTTTTTCTGGAATGGAGCGAAACGATTCTAAAAGGGTTCGGGTTAACGGTGTGGTTGGATCTATAATGGTAAACACCTGGGTTGAAAGCTCGGCATTGTCGGACAAAAAATGAGGCTGAACAATGCTGAGGTGAAGGGTTTTAACCCCCTTGTCTTCCCGAATCTGGGCCTGGTACAACCGCCCATCTGGCCCCTTAATTTGACGAGGCTCTGAAGTGGACTGGGCATCATCGGCGAAAAAGACGAAAGGGAAACCCGCCGCATCGGCTTGAGCCAATCGGGCCAAGAAAGCACCATTGTCCAAACTTTGGGTTGAAGCAGGACCTATCATCCCCAAAACGGCCTCGGTAGGTAGAGGAGCGGCCGCTTCTGTAGCGAAAAGGGCATCCAAATCTTCGATCGCCACATCACCAGGCACATCGGGCTCTGGCACCGGTGCCAAGTCAAAATTGACCGTAGTCGTTTGAGACAACCCTTCCGCGACAGCGGACAACCGTTCATAGGCACTGATATAGGCCGCTGGGGCTCTAAACGCAGCCGTATTAAGCCGATTCACAGCAGGCAATTGGTCTGCAGTCAGTGCAGGCCCACCGGGGGTAGCCCCTACTACCGACGGCGACTTCAAGGTAAACGATTTTAATTCCTGAACACCATCACCCGCCTTATCCGTTACCGTTAGCACATGAAGGGTGCCTGCAAAGTCAATTCGAACATCCAAAACCGGAACATCGTTTCCACCAGAAGCTTCTCTTAATGCCGCTTCGGCTTCCTTCATTAAAGCCGTTGTCGCAGTTCCTTTTCCTTCAACAAAACGACTCAGAAGTCGACACGCCTCCGATAGGGTTTTGTTGTCTGGTTGGCTTAAAAATTTTTGTACACCTGCGTCCTTAAGCAAGGCCACAAACGACTGCCGAAGCCCAGGACCCGGATAGGCCAAAAACTGTTGAAGCTTCAAAAACAGCATTTCTGGAACCGATTGATCGGTAAAATTTCGCACAAACGCATTCGAAGACACCCATTTGCCGCTGGCCCCACCTGCTTTGGCCAGCTCGGTCATGGCCACCGTAAAGGCCGCACCAACCGCCCGGTCTTTGGTAAGCTGAGCCTCAATATCTTGTTTGGGCGCAACACCTTCCCCTGCCTTTTCTGGGTAATCCAGATGGAGTTTCATCAGCAGATTGGCCCCCAAAAACGCTTGTTTTAGTGCTTCTCTGGCTTCTGGCTTTACAGAACCCGGCTCCAGGATATTGCGAACATCCAATCGGGCCATTTCAAGCCGAAGCGAGTACATGACATCTCGCAACTGCTGAACCCCCAAAGACCACTCTTTGGCATCAAATTTTTGAAGTTTGTCTGGGCTGATTAACAACTTAACGGTTCGTTGAAGCTGCCCAATTGTATCGTCCATCGTTGGGCTTAAATGCATATTTGCAACATCAATCAACACCGCTTGGGTGCTGGCAGAAGTCGCCAACATGGACTCGAAATGGGCCATGGCTTCTTGGGACTGCGCCAACTGCCGGGCAACATCACCCAAGGCCCCATCGGTGCCCATTAACAGCACAGCCGCCATCCGACGACCCGCAACATGGTCTGTTCCTTCTGGCAAATCAAGCATCGCCACATGCTCGGCAGACGCCGACGCCGTTCCCGATAAATAAGGGCGAACCAAGGCTTTAAGGGTATCCACAATGGCTTGCATGTCTTCTGAAATCGATTTTGAATCCCCAGTCTCGTGATGCGTTAAAGTTCGAAGTTCAATCAACACTTCCCTTGCCAATTGTCGTTTGTCCGCAGCACTTAGCGGCGGGGTCTGGGGTTGGGTTAACAACACTTTGGCTTGATCCAACCGAACCAAACTCTTATGTTGTTCAGGCGATGTGCTGGGCTGTTGATCCACCAACGCCATTAATTGCCCAACCGATGCCCACTGAATTTGATCTAAAAACTGTCCTTGTTCGATCAGCAACTGATTCAACCCAGCCAATTGGGCTTGGGCACGACCAATCGCATCTTTATGCGCATCCAGTCCTTTATTACTTTGCAACAAAGGCACCAAGTCTTCGGTGATGGTTGAAATAGAGGCTTTAATCGCCTTACTGGATTTTTGGGCCATTTCCTCGAGCTCTTGGGTGAGTCGGGTAATGTCTTTGTCCGATAAACTGGCGGAATCCAAGCCTTCCATAAAGGTTCTAAGACCTTGAATGGCTTCGTGAAGAACAGCTTTGGCTTGTACAACATGAGAACCCAACTGGTCTTCCACAGCCGCTAATTTGCTTTCAAACGATTGGAAAACAGAGCCCATTTTTTCGGCCATCATCACCACTCGGGTTGGGATTCCCACCTGGGCGGTCGACTGGGTTGGCAATTGGGGAGGTGCCACATACAAGTCATTATTGATGGCTTGGTATAAAGCAGCATATTGGATCTGAACCCGAGCCAAGGCTTTTTCGGCCCGAGAACTTAAAACAGCTGTTCCAATTTTACCAATCAGCTTAAAAATCCCCCCGCGATTGGCCCATTTTTGAAAAAACCGAAAGCGGTCCAAGGTTTTTTGATCCGCAGGTTTGACATCTTTTTTCTGGGTAACCCCGCCGCTCAGCAAGCCTTCCGTTGTGGTGGCCGTAAATTGGCGAGACAATTGCAGGGCTCGAAGGGCCCCTTTCCCTTTGAGGCTGCTTAATTCATCGGGGGAAATCATGCGGGCATAAACACCGTCTTTACCCCCTTGGGCACCCCGAACAAACAAGGCATCACCCCGTCGCACAACGGTGATCGAGCCATCGGGATTGACCCCCAAATTAAAGTCCCGAGATACCCGATCGGCCGACAAGGGCACTGTTTGCCCCCGAACCGTGGTAATTTTAACCGACGCCTGTTGCGTCGCCACATCATGAGAAGACGGCTGTTGATCTTGCTGTTGAGGCGGATTTTCGCTGGTTGCATCCCGAAACGCCTGGCTTGCAGTTTGTTTGGCTGCAGCTGCACTGTGCGATTCTTCTGTATGAACAACATGAACAGAACTGGTACTCGAACTTCGTCTTAAAGAATCAAGACCTCCACCCATTTGAACAGCCCTCCATATGCTATCGTTTTGTAAACACAACGTCTGTGGTTGGTAGCAGAATCAAGCCCGCCAACCGATTGCTTAGGCTTACCAAGGTCGGCCAAAAATCGGCAGACGCAGCTTTCTCATTCACCACAACCGTCCCAGACTCGAAATCCACCACAATGGTCTGTGTACCAACCCCACGACGAATCGTAACCGTGATGTTTTTGGAGATCACTTTTACCGAAAATGTCCCCTCTTGCCCCTGGCCCATGGGCCCCAAAAATTCAACGCCCTCATAACGCTGTTTCAAAAGGGCTGAGGCAAATTTTGAAAGCGAAAGACAGTATCGGGCATAGCGAGAAGACAGATCATGAGTACCCTCCTTGGAACCCTGTCGATGAACTTCTTTAAGTAAAATCCCCGCCATATTAACGGCATGACGCGCAGTATGCATGTCGATAAAGTACCCCTTTTAGCAAGAGGCTAAACCTAGCCGTCCTCGCCCTCGTCTTCGGGAACCACAATCTGCTCAACCAAAATTTTATCGATGCGATTGCCATCCATATCGATCACTTCGAACCGAAACTGAAGCCAATCAAACCCTTCTCCGGTTTTGGGGATGTGTTTGATTTTATGCAACACAAAACCACCCAGGGTGTGGAACCCCGTTTTGTCTTCGGTTTTAACATCTTCAATTTCAAAATGGGTTAAAAATTCTTCGAAAGGAATCAGGGCATCCACCAACCAAGACCCATCCGAACGTTGAACGATTTCAGGCTCATCATCCGTTAAAATAAACTCCCCAATCAAGGCTTCCAACACATCGTTTAAAGTCACCAAGCCTTGAATATCGCCAAATTCATCGATCACCAAAGCATCGTGGGTTTTGGCTTCTTTAAACTTTTCGATGGCCTTCAGCGCCTTCATGTGTTCGGGTAAAAACAAGGGCGGGGTTGCCAACCGAGCCCAAGCAGCCACATCGGTTCTGTCGTTTTGTTCCAACAGGGTTTTAATGTTAATCATGCCCACCACGTCGTCCAATCCCCCTTTGCACAGGGGAAAAGTCGAATACGAAGAGGACAAGATTTTGGCTTCGTTCAATTCAAACGAATCGTTCAGATCCAAGACCACCACATCCATTTTAGGGGTCATTAAAGAGCCTAATTTGCGGTCTCCTAGCTGAAAAACGCGCTCGACAATGTGCTGTTCTGCTTCCTCGAATTGACCGCTTTTTTTACCTTGTTCCATCAGGGCATTGATTTCTTCTTCTGTAACCAAATGTTCGGCATGGCCGTTTTGGCGCAGCAAGGCCAACACCCCATTGGTCGAGACACTTAACAACCAAATAATCGGCGCCGAAATCCGGGAAATCATCACCATGGGCCTGGCCACCAACTTGGCCACCGTGTCTGGATATTGCAGGGCCAATCGCTTGGGAACCAATTCCCCAAACACCAGGGACACATAGGTAATCCCAGCCACCACCACCACAACGCCAATTTCGTGATGATACGCCGCCAACAACGGAATCGACCGCAAATAGCCATCGATCACACCCGCCAATTTGGCCTCTCCAAACACCCCCAGTAAAATCCCAATGGTGGTAATGCCCACCTGAACCGACGAAAAAAAGACGTTGGGATTGGCCATTAACCGCAAGGCTTCGATCGCTCGGGTATCTCCTTTTTCGGCTGCGGCCTCCAACTTAACTTTTTTAGCCGAAACAATGGCCGTTTCGGACATGGCAAACAACCCGTTCACCACAATCAGCAGGCCAACCATCAGCACCAAATCCATGGGTTAAATAATCCTGTAATACGAAAATTTGAAATAGCTGGCGATGCGTTCGAAAACAGCACCGTCGGTGTCACCAGGCAAATCCATTAAAACCTGCCGAGACGAATCCAATCCCACCCGAGCCATAATGGGAATCCGTTGGCTGGCAAATTTTTGGCTGCCCATGTCGTTCTGATCCAGAAAATACAAGGGATATTCGGCAATATTCAGCAGCTCGATGATTTCTTTAAAGATAAACAGGGTGTCGCTGGTTCTGGGCGTGGCATAGCCTTTGTTGATGTACACCACCACGGAATATCCCGCGCCCAACAAGGCCTTGATGTTGTCCATCGACAAGTCCAAATCGGCATCCTCATAGGAAATGGCCGAAAAAAACGACCCCACTTTGGGGAAGGGAATCAAAGGATGAACCGGAAAGTCTTTCAGCAAAGGGTGAATCGGCACCACCACCTGTTGGGCCAGCCGAAGCCAGGTAATCCAAGGCGCATAAAAATCGGTTCTGGTGGTCAAAATAATCTTGGGTTTGGCAGCATCTTCAGGCAACCATCCCAAAGGCGCATACGAATAGATCCCTCTAAAATAGAAAAACACCCGAAAATAGACCTTTAAATAGGCAACGGACAACCGGGCTTTTGTTTTACCCGAAACCAACAGTTGAAGCAGCTTAAAGACCACACACAAAACCGCCAACGGCACATAGGCCAACAAGAACCACAGCATGCCCCGACGTCGATAAGGCTGCAACTCCAGCAGTTTTCCAACCTCGGTTTTAACGTTTTTAGGCGGCTTTTCTCGGGATGTAAACATGGCTAAATGGTTTGCCCTTTATCGTTGTTCAGCATGTCTTGAATCTTTTTCTCTCGGGCTTTGAGGGAAGCAGCATCGTCCACTTCTTTGAGTTTGATGTCGGGTTTTTCGGGCAATTTCTCGGATTCTGGCGTGTCTGAAACCACAACTGGCGCTTCGTCCACACTGCCTTCTGGAACACCATCGAGGGTTTGAACCTCGGCTTTTTCGGGCACGGTTTGCGACACCATCGACGGGGCTTGGGTTTTTATGGGTGCAGGCGGAACCACGTCCACACGCTTGGGCTCGGCGGGCCTTGGCTCTGGCTTTGGCACACCATCGGAAACACTGGTATTTTGCACAGGGGGTTCTGGGTCTTTTTCAACGGGCACCCCATCTTTTGCCACCACCATGGGCGCCAGCATAGTCAAATCAACAGGTTTGGGTTGGGGCGTTGGAATCAAAGGCGTGTAAGGGGCTTCTTTGGCCAAGGTTTTACGGGCCTGGTCAATACGACCTGCCACCCCATCCAAAAACGAATCCAGCTGGTCTGGGTTCTTCAGCAAGTTTAAAAAATCAGCATCGCTTAACTGGGGGTTATCAGGCATTGGTGTCCGAGGCATTGGGCGATTCTGGGGTTTCGGTATCCCGAATCTCTTGGAGCCTATTGCGAATATCGGCATCCAGTTTTTGAAGGCTTCCCAAAAATTCCCGTTGGGTTTTTTGAAGCTTCATCAAGTTTTCTCTGGAACGAACCTCGGCTTCGGCTGCATCTTTTTCCATTTGCTTTAGGATGCTGCGATTGGCCAAAATGTCGACAATACTTCTAAAAACCAGGGCAATAACCAACGCAATAAAGCCGCCGGCAAAAACCATTAATCCAATATTTTCCATCATGTCTCCTTGAGAGCCCTCATTTTACGGTGATTAGTCCCCCATCGCCAAGCGAATTTTTTCGGCTTCTGGCAAAGTAATAACCGCCTTAACCCTGGCCAAAACCTTCACATAGACATTGCGACGCTCCAACCGAACCCCATCGTGATGGGTCACGCGCTGGACCACGGCAGCAATCACCCCTTCTGGCACTTGGACGAGGACCTTCAAAAACCAAGTATCGTCTGGCAGTTTGGCTAAGGTGTCGATCAGGTGTTCACTGGCTGGGGATATGGCTTTTTGAATGGATTGAAACACTTTCAAAAAAGGTTCTACAAAATACAAAAACTTCAGGAACTGGGTAAAAGCGACTGCGTCGCTCAATTCTGGCAACTGCCGTTGATACAAGGCCACCACCTGGCTTGCCAACTGCTCGACATCGTCTTGTTCGAACTGCTTTAGGGCCCGATGCCCTTCCAAAGCCGCATTTTCAACCGATAGTTTGGGGTCTTCAATGATATCCAAAATCCGGTGAATTTCGGGCTCTATCATTTTTTTAAGCACCCGCTCTTGGGGAATCAACACCCCACCCACCATTCGAAGGCGGTCGGACGACAACTTGCGCAACGGTTCGTAGAGGTCTTTGCGATGGGCATAGACGTGCATCAAAATCTCTTTTTGAAGGGGCTTGGCCGCTTTTTTAAACAGGGCCTCTAGCCAAGAAACCTCGTCCAGGCTCTCAAACAACCCCAGGGTTTGAGGGTTTGAAAAACCTTTGACCATCGCCAAAAAATCGTCTTTGGACAACCCCGAAACCAAGGTATTGCGAAGGGCTGGGGCTTCGACGGTTAAAATCAGCTTCCCCATCACCGCCAAAGCCGGCTTGTCCAAAGGGCTTAACATGGCTTCTTGGACCAACCGTTTTTCGATCAGCCCAACCGCCACCGCCATGTCTTCTTCACTAAACCCTTCTAAAATGGCGTCGTTGATCATGCCCTAGCCTCCACTTCGGCCAAACGGGTTAACAACAGTTTGAAACTTTGCAAAGTCCCAGATCCTTGTTGGAAACGGGCAATTTCGTTGGCAATGTCTTGGGTTTTTGCGGCACGATGCAACTGGGCAGCAGGGGCATGAACCGCCATGCGGGGATCTACTGGTGGCTTGCCATTGGCAAAATGGGCTTTAATGTCTGCATCGGCCATCAGGGCGGGCAAGGCCAACGGAGCTATCGCAGCAGCAGGGGGTGCAGCAGGGGCGCCATTAATTTTCACTTTTAGGGCTTCCAACGATTGGATCCTCGCGGCATTTTGAGCCCGAAGTGCAGCGGTCGTGGTTAAGGGCACTAGAACCGCGTCGATGGCCAAAGTCATGTTGGCCCGTAAAGCAGGTTCTTGACCCAAGGCTGAAAGGGTTTGCAAGGCCCCTGCATCCAAAGTCAACACCGCTTGTATGGATTGATTCCAATCGTCTGGCAATTGGATGGGTTGCCCTGCTGCAGGAACAGGAATCGGCGTTAATGCATTGGCCACAAAATAGCCAAAGGTCGACGCCACGCCCCGAACGGCATCAACAACAGCTTGATCGGCACCAACGGCGCCAAGCGAAGTTGCCAGCGTGTTGCGTTCTGTAGCCGTCAGACTGGCCAAATCGGCAGGATGAGCCAGAAGCGATTGGGTAACAGCGGTTAAATTGTTTTGAGCAAACCCTGCATTGCCATGGGTTAGAGAAGCAATGTCATAGCGAACACGCTGCAGCGCAGGGGTTCGCACAACCTGGGCAAGATCTGGTGGCAACTGAGCCAAAACTGCGGGGTCGGTGACCGGTATCGTTCCCGCCAGAACATCTGCATGAAGCTGAGTCACAACCGCATGGTTGGGGATCTGGGGCATAATGGCCAGCTGTGCAGAAAGTTCTTGAACAACAGCTTGTTGAACCAGAGCGGGAACCGCTCCAGGAACAGCCAAGGCCGGCATGGCCAACGGCATACCAGCTGCAACTGCTGGCAGTACAGGAGGAGCAACCGATGCATTGAGCGCATCCAAAAACGTCCGCATATTGGCCGCAATAGCAGGATCATCCAAAGCAAAAGGAGCAGGTGGGGACAACTGAGCCTGCAATGCAAATGGACCGCCAGGCACATTGGGCATGACCGCTAAAATGTTGTTCCGTAGTTCGATTTCGGCATTACCGTTGCCATTTCTTGCATCAATATTGCGAATCTCGGTAAAGAAATTTGTTGGACTAGAAGCGACTGCAACCAACAATGCCTCCCGCCATTCGGGAACAATCGCAGCAGTAAGACCAGATTGGTCTGTAGCCGCAACACCCGCATAATAACCCAAGGCATCGGAAACAGTTGCAGCCTGAAGTCTCGTAACAGCCCCAAGCGGAACCGGCGAAGGGCTGGGTCGCGTTGGGGTAGTGATTTCGTCAACCAAAAACTGGCGCTGCTCGGCAGTCAGTTTTAAGGCTTCTTCGGGCTTGGCCAACACGCTGTTCACCAAGGCTTCAAAGCGACCCGGAGTATTCAAAAGTTCACCCCGATTGGCCAAAGCCAGTTGCTCGGACGAATCCACGCTCCGAATTTGACCGGCTTGGCGATCGCTCAGAACAGCCAAATTCACACCGGTTCTACCGGCTAATTTTTTGCTGAGTTCTCCTTCGAGACCATAATAAGACAGCAGTGCCAAACCTGCTTTATTGGCATCTTGATAGAGCGCTGCTGCTGCTCGATCGAAGGTTTGTCCAGAGGTATTCAAGGCCATATGAACTTGAATTTCGGCGGTTAATCGCCCTTGTTGAATGGCGTTTAGACCGGCTGGAGCAAGCAAAGCCGCAAAGCCAGTCTGACCCATAGCAGCCAAAGCTTTACGCTCCACCGGCGTGAAGCTGGCAGACGGAGCACCCAACCGAACCGCCATTGCCAGAGCCCCTGCTGGAGTTGCCAATTGGGTTAGGGTTTGGATAAAAGGCTTGGATTTTTCTGGCGCTTCGCCCATCAACTGAATGGCTGCCCGCATGGATTCTGGCGTAGCTCCTTGAAGCGCCAGTTGTCCTGCCACCCATTCGGCCTTGGAAAGACCTTGTTGATTGGCTTTTTCTTGAATGGTTTTTTGAAGCCGACCCATATGTGTGGCTGTCCCCGTATTTTTGTCCATGATCGTGGCTACAGCCAAAATGGTGGTTAACGATTGGCCTCTGGCAAACCGAGGGTCATCCAAGGCAAGACCCATTTCCAAAGATTCTTTAACCGTAAGTTGTGCCAAAGCAGGCGGCGCAGCTGCCGTTAATTTTGCAGCACCAGATGCCCTATTACCCATATGTTGAGCTTGAACAGTTCCCAAATCCAAGCCTGTAAGTCGAACAAAGGCATTACGAACAGGTCCAAGAGGCAATTCTAGATTCACCATCGACTGCGGAAACTGGCTGACGATGCCCACCAAGGTTTCGGCATCCAAGGTGGTGGTTCCCCCAGTTGCCACTCGGGCCAATTCCGAACCCACCGTCCGTAGGATATCCTGGCACCGGTCGGCAATCACGGCTTTACTGTCTTTAAAGTCTTCCCGATCTCGGTCACCCAACTGGGACAAAATGGACTGACGAACCTTTGCAGAGATGGTTTTGTCGCTTAACATTTCAAGCGTATCAAAAGCCGAATACGACAGAACAAATCCCAAGAGTTTAACAGGGTCTTTTTGGAGCATTTTCTCCATAACCGCAGCCCGCATGCGGTGCGTATCCCCAGACGGATCGGTTTTGATGCGATCTTGAAGGAAATCCAAATAGCTAAATTCTGGGTCACGCCAAGCCCGTTGGGCTTCGCCAGCCGCTGTTGGAGAACTGGGACCAGAAGCGAAAGGAACCCGAGCAGGCATCACCAAGGCAGGTGATTGTTCCAGCATCAAGGCCATGTTGGCATTCAAACTTTCTTGACGACTCGTCTGCAGGGTCTGCAAGGCCTTAAACACGGTGTCTTGAACCCCGGCCTGATCGGCCTGACGGACAGAAGACAGTGGCCCTGCTTTGGCAGCCAACATCCCCAGCACATGCTGGGCAACACCAACAGAAGAAGGCGCAAACCGTGCAAGAATGGGATCAGCCCCCAGCTTTTGGGCCCAATCAAAGGAAACAGCACCCGATTGCACATCCAAGCCTCGGGCCGTAACCTGACCTTGATCATCAAGCAACCCATTGGTTTTCAATAGGGCGACAAAAGCCTGAGATTCTTGAACCGAGGCACCTAAAGTATAAACCGGTGGGTTCGAGTTGATCACAACTGGCGCTCCAGGAAAAGGACTCGTTGAAGAAGTCCAACGCTGAATCGAATCAGCCGAAACGGGTTGCCCCAACAACGAGAAGCCACCCGCCGCGTTAAACGCTTCGGTTAGCTGATCCTCCACCAAATACCCGTTTTCATAGAGTTGGGCATAAGCATCTTCCAACTTCAGCCCACTGGCTTCCAAAGATTGTCGGGTAGCGTCTGGCATTTGGGACCAGAACAATTGGGACCTGGCCGAAAAGGCCGAGTTGATTTGAGTTGCCAACGCCTGTGCTCGAGCACGGGTTTGTGCTGGGGACAACCCTGGCAGATAGGCATGGGACATCATGTCTTGGGCCGTAACCCGACGTCTTGGGGTGCTATTGGGCTGAAGGATCGAATTGGGTTGCGTAAGGGTAAGCGGCAAGCCCGCTTTTGGAACCTTGCTGGCATACACCAAATTCAACCGTTCGACTATTTTCATCACCTTGGGCTTTACAGCATTGTACTGGGCTGTGCCGGGGGCATTCCCATTCGCCAAAGCAGTGATTACAGTCGACAAAGCTGATGGCGCAGCATTAACAATCAAGCGAGTATCAATCATCTGATTGGGTCTTAATTGATCATCCACCAATTGATGTGTTTTTAAAGCTTCTACAACGGCTTCGGCTGTAACCGGATCTCCATTTTTATCAAAAGAAGCGTAATCCAAATAGTCTCTTAAGGCATTGTTGCGTTCTGCGTCTTCGTGGGCAATGGCATCGAAGGCAAAATCCACATCAATACGGTGCTGCGTAGCCAATTGTTCCAAAGCGACAAAAACCACCCTGGAATGGGTTGGCTTTTTTCCAAGCAATATTTGCCGAAGGCCATTCTGAAGGGCAGAGGTGGGTGGTTTCTGATCAGCTCTTAACTGACCATCCCCAGCCGAAGAAATTTTTCTGACCAACATTCTGCCCAGATGTCGAATATTTCCGCGATAGGACACATAAGAATCCGATAAAATTCGACCCAAGAAGGCCACCGTTTTAGCCGTATTGCCATCGCTTAGAACAGGGGTATTTTCCAAGCTTTGCATCACCACATTAAACGCTGTCATTGGATCGTCGCCTTTAATTAAGGTTTTCATTTGATCGTCAAAGAGCTTGCGCAAGGCATCGGACACCGTGGTGCCAACCTGAAATTCTCTGGGTGAAGTTCGAGCTGCATGGGTAATTAATCCACTCAAAATGTCTTTATACTCTGGATTTTGAATCCAATTGCGTTCCGACTTCACGGCATGTCTGAAAGCCCGAATCATGATGCCGGCTTCTGGCCCAGAAGCTTCGCCAATATACGCCTGTAAAGCAGCCAATTTTTGTTCTTTGCTTAAGGTTGTGTCTTTTAGAAGCTCTTTAACAAAAACTTTGGCACGCCCCACATTTCGGTCCACTTCAGACAATCGGGTAAAGCGATTAATTCTGGCAGTTTTGGCATAGTGAGCCTGCAAATGTCGACTGATCGCAGACAATTGTTCTCTGGCTTTGGCAGAGGTTGGGGCCAATTGTGTCAAAATAGCTCGGTAATTCACCAACATCTGACGGTCGATCTGGCCATGCAAAACCATCTGACGCATCGTCGCTGCCATCCGATCCAACACATGGGCACCAGCCGAGTGAATTCGGGCCTCGACTTCGGGGCTGGTCGGTTCGGCAGAATCGGTTGTATCTGAACTTAAGGCAGACCCCAAAAGACCATTTTCCCCACCACTTAACATGGCACGGGTTGTAGCATCCAGTGGAAAGGCCTCTGCAGTTCCTGTTACACGATCAACGCTTCTTAAGCCTTCTAGCAAATCGGCTCTGGCACTGGGATAGGCTTGAACCAGCTGGGTGTCGCTTTCCATATTCGCTGTACCCGTAAACCTGCCATTGGCAAGTTGACTGATAGCCCTGGGATATGGAGCACCAACTGGAGCAGGAACGGGTGCTCCTGCAGGTTGAGCAGGTGGAGCCCCTAAAGCAACACCAACCATGGCACCTGCTGGAGCCCCAGCGGCTGCTTTTGCAGCTGCAGCAGCACGAAGTTGATTATTGGCATTTACAAGGCTAACCATGCGGCTCACGATCGTTTCTACAGCCTGAACCTGAGCCTGTGCCTGAGCTTGTGCTTGTGCCTGTTGAGCCGCTCCCAATGTCAAGACAAATTGCTGTGTCAACCGTTGAACCTGCTGCTGTGAAATGGGAACGGTTTGCCAGACGGGCGGAGCACCTGCCTGCTGAACCTGCTGAATATACCCCATGGTATTGCTCATATACGCGATAAAATCGGGATTCGTGACCACAGCCGCAAACACCCTTGGGTTATTGGTTTGCATTTTGGCAAGACTTCCTGCAAAAGCCGGATCATCAAGCCCCCCAAATGCAATAGTCCCCAGTACCTGCGCATTTAAACCACCAGCTGGAACAGACCCAGAAAGCCGAATTAAATCAAAATACATCTCTGAATTTAAATAGCCCTGATGCTGAGGGTATCGCAATGGTTGTGTTGCCAAACGTTGTGTAAAATCCAATACGACCAAGCCCATGGTCACCATCACCTCTTTGGGAACAGAAGTTGGGGCTCCAGTACCAAAGGCATGCATGGACCCCAGGAAGGTCAGGATTCCAGAATAAGACTGGGGATCCTCCGCCAATCGGGTTGTAAGGGCCAATACAATTTCGTTGCGGTGTGCCGAACCCGACAAAAAGGTTGGGCTTTCGAAAATCTGCTTCAAAATACGATCGGTATTAACATCATTTTGACCCTCCAAGGCCTTGGCCAACACATCCACAACCACAGCGGGTTGGGCTTCCAAAGCCGAAAGAAGTCCCAACGCCATATCGGGTTTTAAAGGCGAACCGGGAGCGGCGCGAAGAGCGGAAACCAAGGTATGGGTTAAACTACCTGGCACCAACGCTGGGGCTGTCAATTCGGATTGAATGGTGGTAGCAACATTGTTCAAATGGGGGGCAATGGCCTGCATTTGGTGGGTGTCCTGGGCATGATTCAACACCGCAACCTGTTGGGCAGAGGGCAACAAAGACAGAAGATTAACGGGTGCTAACTTGCTGTCTTTGGATAAATTCGCCAAAACCGAAACCAAAACCTGAGGAGATAAGGCTTGAATATCTGCCTGCCATGCCGCCACAACCGCCTGGGCTACGGGAGACCCCTGTTCGATATCCGCAGCCCTGAGTCGGTCGTTCAAATCGGCCGTAGACCGAATAGCCGTATTCCAAGTGCCATTATTACCCATGATGGTTTGTGGAAGCGGAATCGGAGGATTAAAGGCCGTAGGAATTTGAATAACAGCACTTCGAATGGCTGGCATTTGCATCAACTGGGCAGTGGCTTGGGTTCCCAACGCACCCGAACTTGCCAATGACACAAACATACCAAAACTGGGTCTGGTCGATGGAATCGAACCAATATGATCCCGTAAAAGACGCGCTTGGAGCGGGGAAGACATCAATTGTCCCAAAACAATTTTGGCATTATCAATTTGAACCTGAGAAGCCCCATTTTTGTTTCCAGAAGCGTACTGAGCCAAAACAGCAAGCCAAGCTTTGGCTCGAACTGGATTGGTCTTACCCAACTGGTCCATCGTGGCAAAGAAAGTCAGGGAATCAGAAGTAGCGGGACCATAATTGGTCAGAAAGGCGCCTGCTGCCGTGGGAACGGAACCAGCCAAAGTGTTGGGTATAGCACCAGCCAAGACCACAATCCTCTGGGCTTCTGCAATACCCCGTTTTTGAATGATATCCAACACCAACCGAGCCTGAGCTTGACTTCCAGACGCTTCCCCAACCGCCGATTTAAAGGCCATATGTGCAGCAGCATCATAACCAACCTGAGTTGGGTCCATGGTGGCCGCATTATAGGTTCCCAAAGCCGCCGTCAAACGGGGGTAATCCGCATCCAAAGCCCCGGTTTTTCGCAACACAAAGGACAACGTATCGTCTTGGAGCTGTGTTGGCACTTGCGCTTGTGGCACAACCAAGTTGACCCCATTCATTAAATCGGTCCAATATTGATCGATAGCCGCTGGGGCCGCACCCGCCGGTGGCGACGCCATGCCCAATAAATCGGCAGCTGCATCTGGCGCCGTTTGACGCATCGTATTCACCAAAGCAACTTGCGCTTGAACCGACATTTTAGCAAACACAAACTTCGGCGAAACAGAGGTAGATACTTGTTCAAAAAAGGTTCGAAGGGCATCTGGACCCGCCCCTTGAAGCTGTGTAACCACCTGTTGGGTCATCAAGCCGCCCAGCAAGGTTTCTTGCTGATCCATGGGAATTCCACCCAATAAATTGGCAACCAAAGTTCCCAAATCGGGAACTCTGGCCATGTTGGAAAACAAATTCCCAACTTTTCCAGGATCCTGGGTAATGGCTGTCAGCAAAGCGGTTTTGGCTTTGGCATCCAGACCGGCTTCTTTGCCATTGCCCACCAAGATTTCTCGGGCCAAAGCCACTTGAAGATAGCCTTTGGTGGTATTCACCAAGTTCAACCGATGAGGATCAAAGACCCCTTTGGTTTGGGCCAATTCAAAAAAGGCCATCATGGTATTGATTTGTGCAGCACCTGATCCCTCGGCCTTAAGCGCCTTGTCGTAGGCCGCCTTAAAGGCTGGATCTTTATATCGATCGGGATTCGACGAATAATGCGCCACCAATTGCCCACGCAATTTGGCCAAATGTCCCAAATAGGCTTTTTCGCCACTGCCCTTCATAACGGCCCTTAACACTTTTTGGGCCAGGTTGCTCATTTCGGTTAGGCCATCTTGCTGCTTGGCTTGAACATCCAGCATTTGCTGTTTAACCGCCAAGCCCACCTGGGTGGACAGGGTTGGACGACCCGCCATGCGGTCCATTTCGATGTCGGCATGCAATTGTTCGAGCTTGGCAGAGCCCGCCGCTAAATCGGCAGCACTCAAACTAGAATGCCCCAAAATGGTGCCCAAGAACGTTACATCGTGTTGCATTACCCCCACCAAAGACTTCAGCTCTGCCAAACTCAAACCGACCATGGCACCAGTCAAAATGGTCTGAGCATTTCGAACGTTTGCAGGGTGTTGCAACGCATCTAAAACAAGGCTGACAACATTGCCAGCCGCATGCCTTTGTAAGTTTGAAATCACCCGCAGCTTAGCCTGTGCTTCGGGAGAAACTTGGGCAGAAGCCCCCAACACTTGCAAAGGAACAACCCCAGGAAAAGAAACTTGATAGGCGGCCAACCCAGCTTGCGAAGAAACAATAGCAGACAACCGAACAAAAGCATCGGGATTGGTTTGATGCAACTGATTCACAAACGATGGATCCACCAATGCCGTCCAATCGGCACCCGTCATGGCCGCCAATGTGGCTTGAGAAGGGGGGAAATCGGATCCCAATTTTTGAAGCGCTGCAGTTCCAGCCTCGCCTACGACAAACCGATTGGCAATGTCCCGTGCCAAAGCTGGAAGCCCGGGAAGTGCCGCAAGAGCAGAAAACGTGGTTGGTGTAGGCGTTGGTAAAGCAAATTGAACCGCTGTCAAAGCTGCGGTCACATCTTCCAATTTCACCGCCCTACCCTCTGAAGACAAAATATCCAAGCTCTCCAAGGTTGGGGGTGTCTGTTTTTCAACCGTATCCACAAGGGCTGTGGTGTTTAATCCGATGTTTTGGGTTTTGTTAAAGGCCAGAAGGGTTTTAACCTCGGACAGCACCGCCGCTCGAATCGCAAGATTAGGAGAAGACAATAGCCGTTGGGCCATCGTCATTTTCTCGGCCAACTGGGCTCGGGTTGTTCCAGCGGGTACGGCCAACATGTCTGGAATCAGATTGACTACGGTTAAAGTCCCCCCTGCCTGATTCATTGGAACACGGAGTCCTACAAGGTTTCCTAATTGCTTGTTCGAAGCCACAACCAAAAAGTCGCCCAAGGCTTTGGCTTGAAGCGCTTGGATCTGAAGATTCACTGCACCACCATGTGCCAAGGAAAAAGCCGCCAATCCCGCCAAACTTCGCAATTGCTGAAACTGAGCCGAGGTCATGTCTTTGGCCTCGGTTTCGATGGCTGCATACAAATTTTGAACCTGTGCCACATTTGGGGAGGCCCCCACAGCAGCCAAGGCACGCGAAACACCAACCGGAATGGTGGTCAAGGTTCGCCGAAGGGTTGCCAAATCTTGAGCAAAATCTTGATAAGCCCCTTGGCCCGTTTCTAAATGACGGAACGCTTTAGCCGCAATGGCCGAAGTCGCCGCCTGCAAATGACGCCGCTCGGCATCGGAGCTGATTTTTTCTCTGGACGCATCCGACACCTGAGCCTGCAAAGTTTGGGCCTGATTTCGGAGGGTTAAAATCGCCAACAAGGTGTCTAAAGCCGGCGTTGATTGTTGGGGTCGTGCACCTTGGAGGGCATTCAAGGCCAATTGAAGGTCGGGCAAATCGGCAGCCTGAAGGGTAGCATTGTTCACCAAGGTCAAAAGAGCCGAAACTGTTCTTCCCCCAGGGCGCACTAGACTTTGAAGTACGCCATGCCCACTGCCCAAAACAGCCCCCAACTGTCCATTTAAAGACGTTAAGGAATCATTCATTTCAGCTGTCGTGTCGTCAACGACGCCCTTGGACAATTGCAACAAGTTAATCAGGGCACCCGAACTTAAGTTCGAACTCACTTGGGTTTGAATGCTGCTAAACAAGGTCGATGCCATCACGGGATTAATGGTTCGTAAATCGCTGATCAACGCCACAGCTTCTGTGGGGTTATCCAAGGCCATTTCCCTAAATAAGGTTTGGGCTTCTTTGGAATTGCCACGGGTATTAAAGAACCCAACAGCCTCGTTGCGGGTGGCCACAGAACTTAATAAACGCGCAGCGGGTTGATACAAAGCCGAGGTATAGGTTGTGGTGATTTTCTCGGCTAATTTTTTCAAATCCCCATTCGAGGGCGATGCCTTGACCACTTTTTCCATGGCCTTAACCACATCCACCCGAGAAGCCACCGTTCGGGACGAATTTAAAGCCGTAATGGCCGAAACAAAATCCGTTGCAAAACGATCTTGAACCGATTCAGATTGCGTGGCCACCAAAGACAACAAATGGCCCACCGCAGCCGAGTTTAAAAACACCCCTTGGGCAATGGCCGCTGCCAATTTTCGACGGGTTTCGTCGTCCAACAACACTTGGCGCAACGTGGCGCCGTTGGACAACTCCACACCCAAACGATCTAAATTACGGTCTTTTCGATCAACCACTTCGGCGGGGGTTTCGTCTTTTTGTTGCCCAGGAGCAAGCGGAGCCTGAACTTGGGGAACATAGGCGGTCAAAAACCGTTGAAAGACCTTCAAATGAGACAAAGGCGCCTGCCCTGGTTGGACTGCTTGAGTGACCCCAACCGAAGTTGTCACCCGGCTAACAACATCATCAATTTTTTTAGAAACCTGATCCAATGTTCCCAATTCGTATAACGCCCTTGCCACTTTATCTTGAATGGACCTAGAAGCATTCGTTTGAGCCAAGCGCTTTAAGAAACGGTCAACATCTTCGGCACGTCCTTGATCCACAGCATCGCTGATTAAATTGGCCAATTTGAATTCAGACTGGGCCAGTATACGAAGATCGTTGGCTTGCAGTTCGCGGGTCTCTGAAGAGCGAAACACCTGTTCCACATCCGTGGCCGAAGGCGTCGACAAGACCGTATCCGACAAATCCCCTTCTATAACTTTATCGGCCAAAGCGGCAACAGCATCCAGATGTTTCCGTTGAGAATCGTAATACTGTTGAAGGGGGCGAGGCAAATCCGCCTTTGGAATCCCACGACTAACCGCAACCGACGTTAGTCTTTCAATGGCCTTTTGAGCGGTTTGGCGTTGCTGGACTTGTTGAGGAGTTAAGGGTGCTGCTGCAGTTGCAGGATCCAAATCATCAATGGTTGATTGCAAGGCCTGTGCCGTGCTTTCAAGCAATCGAGCATTATTTACAAAAGCAGATCCAGCCAAATCGTCATCGCTAAGACTGGCGATAAGCTCAGCTTTGCTCTCTCTATCCATTCTATTCATTTGAGATTCAGACCGAGCAAGCAATGCAGTTTGAGAAGCCCTCAAATGACGTTGATCTGCATTTTCAGACCCACGTCGAATGTTGTTCACCACCGATTTCATGACCCGTAATGGGGTTTGAACCAAGCCTTTTAATCCACCAACCAAAAACGCACCAAACGCTTTAAGGCCAGCAGCAAACTTCCTGGCACCCTTGGTTCTCGGATTTCCATTATTAATCCAAGCTTGAGAATCGGCATACGACTTTCTGGCTGCTTGAACCCCACCATAAAAGAAACCACCCACAGCAGCGAAAGGTGCTGCAACAACGCCCCCAATCAATTTTCCAATATTCAGAAGCTTAGAGCCCACATTTTTAAGCCCACGACCCACAGCCAGAGCCCCATCTCGAACCGCTTGTCTGGCAGTTCCAGAACCCTGTTGTCGGGTCTCGAAGAAATATTTGGAATCAAATTCCAAATCCAATTTAGAATCGCTAAACAGATAGGTATTTAAAAGCCCGAAAGAAAGGGTATTTACAACTGTTCTGGCAGCACCTTGAGGCGGGGTAGCCCCGGTAACAATAGAATTTCTATTCAACGTTCCAGACACAGCACCCGACACCACTTCCCGAAGTGAAGTATCACTAGATCCAGACACGCCAGCCAGCATGGCTTTTGCCAAGTGTCCACCCAAGGTTTGTCCCGATTTATCTTGGCCCGTTTGGCCAGTAAGACGTTGTAAAACCAAGGCGCCCACTGCTTTACCAGCATCTCCACCGACGTTTCCAATCACCTTGGTCAACAAAGAAGCTGCAGCATCGATTCCATTGCGCTCAATTTCGCCATTCAAATAAAAGGCCAATTGGGCAGATTGATCCAACAAAGCGCGTTTGGCTTCGCGATCGTTGTTATTTTTATCGATCTTATCTCGAATATCTGCAAAATCTCTGGCAAAACCACTAACACGAATTTCATCCACATCCACGCCAATATCTGAAGTGCGCAAATCCCGTAAAACCTGGTTACGCAAAAGGGGAATATCCCCAGCACGAGCCCTGAAATCTTGGTCAAATTTCTGATCGATTCCTGTTGCACTAAAGATACTGGGATCCGCTTCCCGTCTATCCAAAAATTCGATGCCCAAAATAAATTGTCGGGCAACACCATCGAACGCTTTTTTAGCAGCGCTCGTCACACCTGCAGCCGTTGAGTTAAGTCTAGCAAGAGCAGCAGAAAACGCCTGACCTGCAACAGATGCAGGGGCAGCCCCAGCTGCAGTGGTAGATCCCGCAGCGGTATTGGCATTTAAAGCCGCTGTAACCCCATCCAAATCGGCCTGGGCTTGGGCATCAAGCGGGGCAGAAATCCCCGCCACAACAGCTCGATTGGTTTGAGCCGCACTCGAGAAAACACTGGACACTGCCAAGGTGGGAACCCCAGCAGCCCGTTGCGCTAAATATTCATTAAATTGTAACTGCGATGTCGCCCCAACAGCTTTGTCGTTTACGGCTGAAAATCGGTCAATAACACTGCCAAAAGCATCCATCAATTTGGCTTGGGCAGCCGCTTGGGTATCCATATTGGTTTGCAGGGCATCCAACTGTTGGCGCAATTGCTGAGAAGGGGTCAGAACAGGGGCAACCCCAGCACCAGCAACACCGGCCGCTTGCACAGGAGGGGCTGCTGGCAAGGGCGCACCAGCAGGCGTGGACACTGCGGCCGAAGCATCGGCCACCGCCAACTGGTCCATCAAACTTTTTCGGTCTGCGGCCATCGCCACCAACGGAGCAGACTCGGCCAATACAAGGTCTCTTAATTCACCCAGTTCTGCCCCCAGTCCTTGAACTGTTCCGTAATAGGCTTGAACCCCTGTATTCGACTTTAAATTCGCCAAAATATTTCTGCCTACTGCACTTCGTCCTACAGCACTGGCCTCAAACGCAGCTCTCCCTTTTGCATTTAAAGAAAACCCACCCACACCATTGTGTTGCTCTTGAACACGGTCTCCAACAACCAAACCAGATTGCGTTAAAGCCGTCATAGCTTGGACACCTTGCCCCACCGGGGCCAACCCAGCATCCTCTAAAAGTTGCGCCGTAACCACACCTCTGGCAATCTGCGCTTGGGCTCTGGCAACTGTTAATCGCGCATTAATCCGTTGCTCAATCGCATCGATTCGTGCAGCCAAAGGCGATCCAGGGGCAACACCCGCTTTCAAAGCCGCCAATTCAGAAGAAATCGCATCCAAGTTCCCCCCAGTTCGAATGTCCGCTTGAATGACATTCAAATGGGCCAGCTGCGCCGAGCGCGATCCTGGGGATTCTCCAGCTGCAGCACCCTTTAAGGCTTGATCTCGCTCTCTGTCTTCAAATTTAGATCTAAAATCCCGTTCAACTTCGTCTTGGGAACGGAAAATGCCGGAAGCGCCACCGCCGCCACCCCCATAAAGTGTCGCATTAATAAGGCCAGATCTAGCGCCCAGGAAGTTCAATAGTATCAACACCAGAACACGCAAAATATTTTTGAAAAAGTCTCTGGCCTTTTCAGCCCTAATTTGATTCGGGGTCATCGAGGCTTGTCGAGTTTGCTTGGCTTGAATAAATTTATCGTATCCTTCTTGTCCTGGTTTTGGATCTCCTTTTAAAAAGGCATGCAGCCCTTTGATCCCTCGCACAGCAGCACCCGGCTTCCCAGGCTCTACACCGTCTCTGGCCTTTTGCTGAACAGCCAGTTCGTTTTTTTGATCCAACTTCGTGGTAGCTGCTTTTTTGGCTATTTCAAGCAACCCTTCCATGAATTCTTTTAGTGGCGCTGAAAGATCTTTAAACGCATCAATCAATTTTTGTAAATTCCGCTTGTTAATATCCACCGTGGATTGCTGCATTTGTGCAGTAACAATGGCATTTTCCAGCATACCCGTATCGGCTAAACCAGCATTGTCCATCCCCATCGAAGCCCCTTCTGCAGAGCTTGCAGCAGCATCCATATTCGGAGTGGCCAAGGCGGTCTGCTGTGCAGGACTAATGTTTGAATCGAAACGAGCATTTTGGAAAGATCCACCCTCTCCACCCGTGCTAGCGGAAATAGCCGATAAGACAACGTCCACCACAAATTGGGTGATCAAGGGCATCAACAACAGGCGTAGGAACTGTTTTTTCCGGTCGGTTGCAGCATCAATTTTTGCCGCACGTTGAGCTTCGGTTTTGGGAGGCTTTGGTGCAGCGCCTGCTTTACCTGGCTTTGCTTTAGCCGCAGCCCTTGCCTGAGGGCCAACGGGATTAACCGTTGTTTTAATTTGGGTCGATGCATTTTTCTTTCGCGCCGATTCTGCTTTCAAAGCCACATTCATAATCAAAGTGATGGTCCCAGTAACCAATTGAGAGACTGCTTCTTTAATACGATCGATAGCCTTATTCATCATATCGGCTTTGTTTTGGAAAGCCGCAAACTGGTTTCTAGCCACGGTTAATTGGGTTTGAAAAAAGGCTTTGTCTGGGTCCAAAGCTTGCTGAATTAATTTATACGCTTTAACCGCGTCTGAACCGGTTAAATCGCCCAAAGCATTGGATCTGGCATCGGCTAAAGCAATGGCCAAATCGCGTTCGGTTCGAACCAAATTCATTTTTCGGCGAAGGGCTTTTTCCATGTTGTTTAAAACAGCCCGATTAACGGTTACCACACCCTTGTTCCCAAACTGCAGGGCATTATCCCCCATCCCCTGTGCAAATGTTTGGGTAGGCGCACTGTTGTTCACACCCCCAAATACATTACTCTGACCCTTTTGGGCATTGGCAGCCAAACTGCTGTTTAACCCATCCAGTTCTTGCTGCTCGCCTTGGCTCAGGGTAGCGCCATTTCGTTTTTTATCATCCAGTTCTTTTTTACGGCGCTTCTTGGCATCCACATCGGCTGCAGAATCAGTGTCTTGCAAAGAGCTATCTTGATAACTTAAAAAATCCGACGTTACTTGCGGAATCGGCTTTACACTTAACATCCCAATTAAACCCACAATAAAGTTGCCAAAAAAATTCGCAATAAACCCAGAAGCCTTATCCCAAGCATTGGCCGTCTCTTGAATTTTAAACCCTACTGCCCCACCCGTGGCCGTAAAGGGATCTGGTGCCCAGCACAACAAGGTATATAAAGCCGCTTTAGACCCTGCGATACTGGAATTAATAATGGCATCATAGCGGGTGTTCCAAGCGGTGGCTTGGCTGGCCATTTCTGTTACAAGGTCGGTGGATTGGGCCAACAGCTGCTGGTTATAGGTATCCACCATGGTTCCCACATTGCTCAAAATATTGGCCGAACTTTTGTTCCCAAACATTTGCTGCATTTCGTTTTGAACCGCCCCATACAAAGCCGTTTCAACAAATACATAGATGGTTAAGACCATCATCACCTTTTGCAATTCGTTTTGGCTTTCCATGACCACGCCATAAGCAACCTGTTTGTATTCCAAGCCATCGGTTGCTTTTTCCAAACCGGCATTTTGAATATTACCAATGGCCCGAGACGCATAGTCCTCCAAACGTGACACGTTGTTGGTGGCCGTGCCATAGCGGCTAATGTAGTTCAAACTCATGCTTTCATTATGGAAATGTTCGGCAGCCCAAGTGGCCCCAAAATCCAAAGACGTTCCATAGGTTTGCGCTGGGATATCGATAGGCGGAAACGCCCCTTCTGGTGCTGGGTCTGGAGCCGTGGTAGCTGATGGAGCCGGAGGGGTTAAAATATCGGTTTCAGGATCAAATTTATAGTTGGTTCGGTTGGGGGCATTGTTATGGGCAGCAAACAAGGAATTCCCAAATTGATCAATAATCCGGTTATAAAGCGCCGAGGTATCCGGCGGCGCTGGGGGATTATCATTCATCGCCTGCTGACCGGCTGGGGTGGATAGCGCATCGACATTAATCCCTGCCTGACTCAACATATAGGAATTGTCCACCATCAACGTTACTTTTTTAGCGGGATAATCGGCATGCTGGGCGTTGTTAATGGCATCAAACATCCAGCCTTCGGGATAGTTACCAATCGCCACCGAAAAAGCACGGTTTCCATACCAAGCAAAGGTTCTTTCCCACCAATTAAAATTGGGATACCCTGCCCCCAAATCGTTATTAAAATAGTTGGATTGTTCCATGGCATCGTAAGCGGCGGTGTTGTGATTGCCACTGGAATCCAACCAACCCCCATAGTCGTTATTTTCGAATTGGACTTTTCTTGGGGTCGCATTTTGAACTTGGCTAGGATCCGAAATTTGGCTGATGTTTCCATTGGCATCCACATACATGTAATAGTCGACATCGGTGGTATAAAACGAATCCACCTGGCCAGAAGCGTCTACACCTTGTGGCGCTGGCAATGGCGGAACTGTAATGGTTTGGCCTGAAGATCCATAGGTGGATTGAAAACCCGCATAGTCGCCCCAAATGTTTTTTCGGGTGGTGTCTATGGAATCCAGAGCAACTTTACCAATATTAACCGCAGCTCTTGCCGCCGCATCGGTTGGCAAAAAGGCCAACGCCATCACCGCAGTTGTAGCCGCACTGTTAACCATCCCCATTTGGCCTTCATACAAACGTTGATCTTTGCCCGCACTTTGGTTCCAAGCACTGGCAAACGTGGAAACCTCGGATTTATACGAATTGGTCAAGGTCTGTTCCGACAACATCAAATCGCCGATGGTGGAATCAAATTTACTGTGGTTTTGATATCGGTTTGAACCTGCAATCTGAGAGACTTGGGCTTCCACCGCATCATAAAGGGATTTTAAAATATCCAAAAAGGTTCTCATTTTGTTGTAGTAGTCGGCCAACAACATTTCTTGATCGGCTTGGGCGCCGCCCGCATTCACCAAAAAACCATCCCCTCTGGCTGCATCAAAAATAGGCATACTGGCCGCATAGGTTTTTCCAGGAAGCGTCGAATACGAAACCACTGCTTGGGCAGAAGCATCAAAAGCCGTTCTGGCACTCACCGCATTTTGAACCAAAATATTCTCAAAAAAGACCCCTTGCTTGGAATCAAACAACCCTGTTGGGGCCTGACCTATATGCAACGCAGACACTGTATTGTCCAACCCTATCGCATAGCGGCTGTTGTAATCCCGGCTCAACGATCCGCTAACTTGCATGGTATTGGGCAAGAACCATTCGTTGACCGCCAATTCTTTGCTGTTATACTCCGCAGCAGGCTTTGAAATTTCAACCGCTGCTGTTGCAATACTGGACAACGCATACACCCAGTAAGACGCCGGAAAACCAAAAACAGTGGTCGCAGCCCCAATAATTTGACCGGCAATAACCGTGGCCGCAACCGTTGCAATGTTTGCCGTTGTAACCCCCACGGCAATCCCCATATTCACGTTGGCTTTAAACAAATCCAATCGCGACATCAACAGGGTGTTAACCGTGTCACCCAAAGTCATATAGTCCGAGGCCATGTTGTCAAAAAACATGGTAATTTTGCCCAATTCGGAATTCATAGCTGTTTCTACTGCTGCTGGAATCGAGTTGGACGAGGGGTTTTTCTTGCCGCCAACCATGTCTTCGGCAATTTCACGACGGCGGGCCATTAAGGCATTGGAAAAAATCAAAAACTGGCGAACATTGCCCACATAGTTCACCACATATTGGCGCATGCGGTTGATGGCTTCCACGTTCACATCCACAAAAAACTGGGTTTGGTTTTGACGACCCGGAAAAAGCCCTGCCCTGGCAAACAACGCTTGGTTGACATTTGGACTCACGTTGCTGCTTTCGCTAGCGGCCATAAAGCCAGTGGACGCATAAACGTTGGTCAGTCCCTCATGGGCCGCGCCCGCAACATCGGCAGAAACCAGCTGGGCATTCAGATTCGTATCGATGGTCTGGCTTAAGATATCGTGAATAGCACCACCCGTTACTGCGGAAGTAGACATGGAACCATCCGAAGACACTGCCCCTAAATTCACGGTTGCCAAACTGTGAAGCCGTTGTAAGAAATTGGCTTTGGACAACAATTCCGAAGACGTCGTGGTCGACATCATGTTATAGATTTTGGTTCCAAATTGGTCCGCACGGTTGTGAACCTGAACCTGCTGACCATTCACATCCACCACAGTTCCGGCCTGAACCTCCTGGGCGGTAGTCCCCGCATTCCACAACTGAATCCCATTGCCCCCAACCTGGGCCCCCGTGGTGGGATCCACACGACCGGTCAAGACCTGCTCGACAATGTTGGTATAGGCCGAAACGTTTAAGGCTTGGGTTTTGGCATCCAATTGCCGCAATTGGGCAGTGGCCTTTGCCCTAGAAAGGGTAAAAGCTCCGGTTAACATATCCGATAATTCAGAACCCAAACCGGCACCAAACGAAGCCACGATGGCCGCCACTGGGTTCCCTGCATCTGTGGTTCTGGCAAACTGTTGAATTTGAAAATCCACTTGGGCAACAGCCGTTGTATTGGCTTGTTTAACATAGTTGTACAGCTGCCCCCCAACCTCTTGAACAAAGGTATTGGCTTTTTCATTGAACTTGTTCATGGCATCCATGAAGCGTTGTTGTTCTTTTTCCCCGTCTTCGTGGCTTTTTTTCAGATATTGTTTGGTCTCTTCGGACAAATGGCTGGTGCCAATCTCGTAGGCTTCATTAAAAATAAATTGCTCATAGGAACTGGCCAGCTGAAACAAAAGGGTGATTTGAGATATGGTTTTTCGAACGTCCTCCATATAGTCCAACAAATAGTTGGGCCGAAGGGTCGTGGTATAGATGGGGATATTCAACGCGCCCCCATCGGTAATATTGGTTTTGGTAATCGAGAAAAATTTAAATTCGGTGTCGGTTGCCCCATCGCTCAGGTTAATGGGCTTCATGGCCGTATAAATGACACCGCCATTCGGGTTGGAGGAAGTCCCAGGGTGGGCATTGCGAATCGCCACCCAATCGGTGTAGTTCACCATCATGTTTTTGGTCGACCACGTTCCATCGGCATTTTGAATTTGATTGATGTAAAAATAGGTAGGACTGGAACTGGTATTACTGGCCACTTCTTGGGCCAACCGCTGGGCATTGGTCAAATGGGTAACCGGAACAACCGTTCCCCCCAGGGTATAGTTCAACGGCACATACATGGTGGCCACTTTGCCATCTGGCCCTAAAATATAGTCATAGCTGGTTTGAGCAATCGTAACTGCGCTGTTCAAGTTCGAATCGTACCGTTTGCCATCGGTCACCATCGGGGTCTGGATCACCTCTTGAAGCCGAGAATTCAACAGCTGCATGCTGTTGTTAATCTGCCAAACCACAGGGTTATTGGTGCCCGTAGAAGAAAACGAAGCAAACGTCGTCCCAGGAGGCAAAGAAATTTGAAGTGCCGTCTGAAAATCGGCTGCGATGGCCTGATATTTAACAAAGACTTTCTCGTTGGCCTCGAAAACCAGTTTAAAATTCAATTCGTCAAGGGAAACTGCAGGCAAATTACCTGTACCATCCAAAGCCAAAACGTCACCAGAGTCGGCTTTAAATTTTACCAAAGCGTGGGCAACTGAATTGTTTTGCTCGTCCCCCAAATAACCTGCAGCCAGGGTTACTTTGTTGTAAATATCGGTTTCAGAATACCCTTTTAACTTTAAGGCATTCATCAAAATCGAGGCTTGAACAATGGCAATATCTTCGCAATCGCCGGTTTTCAACAGCAGGGTTTCATCGGCCGATTGCCAATAGTTGAGCTTGCCATCGCTTTTATAGGAAATGTTGTTTTGAACCCAACTTAAAACGGCAGACGCCATGTCTGAATCCGACTGATTGGCCGACAATACCCCAGACGCCACCAACTCTTGAACCACAGCCTTGGCTGCAGCAGAATCGTCCGTCACTTTATAGGCCCGTTGGCGATAATTTAGTTCTTCGGGCGACAAACCATAGCTGCTTGCCAAATAATCCCGAACAGATTTGGCCGTTTCGAAAGGATCGGAAGGGTCTACAGGCAGCTCTTCCAGGGTTTTACCCAAGGTTTTACACTCTTCGGCAGACAAACCGGCCTCGTCGGCAAGCTCTGGATTTTGCTGAACAAGGGACAAAAATTTACGAATAAACACCAAATCGTCGCTAGAGACATAGCCCGTTTTCAAAAAATCTTTCAAAACCACCGCTTCGTATTCAGAAATTCGCTGGGGCAACACAGACGCTTCTGGAGCTAACCGGTCAACAAACTGACCCAATTTATACCGAACTGCCGGCGACATCGCGCTGACTGCCCCCAAAGGAATCGCAGAATAGTTTTGTTGAAACGCCTGTTGCTGAAGATACTGTTCCGAAGTGGAGACCCCACCATCTGTCGACGAATTGTCGGTATCAATGTCATACGAATTGGTGCTAATCGAGGATGCATTTAGGCCGAGATCAGACATAGAACCCAACTCCTTTTTTACGCATTCAGTCTTCTTCGGCCAGGCTCAATAGCCCAACCCGGACACTCGTGTGCCCTTAAGAGGTACATCGACACAAAATAGCCTAGGCTATGTACCTAATTTTTTTGGTTTGTTCCCTTATTTTTTCACCCCATCAATGCTATCGTTTGAACCATGAATATTTTATTAATCGGCTCCGGCGGCCGTGAACACAGCCTGGCCCTTGCTTTAACCCAAGATCCGACCGTAACCTTGTACACCGCCCCTGGCAATCCTGGAACGGCGGAAGTAGGTACCAATGTTCCGATTCCAGACACAGATTTAAACGCCTTGCTTGCTTTCGCCCAAAACAACGCCATCGATTTAACCATGGTGGGCCCAGAAGGGCCTTTGGTAGCAGGCATTGTGGATCTGTTTACCCAAAACGGATTGGCCATCGTGGGACCCGACCGAATCGGCGCCCAATTGGAAGGGTCTAAAGCCTGGGCCAAAGCCCTGATGGCCGAGACTGGGATTCCCACAGCTTCCTATGCAACCTTTGCCCGCTACGAGGACGCCAAAGCCTATTGCGACACCCATGCCTATCCCTTGGTCATCAAAGCCGATGGGTTGGCTGCTGGCAAAGGGGTAACGATTGCCCAAACCGTCTCCGAAGCCGACCACGCCCTTCGGGACTGCTTTTTGAACGATGCCTTTGGCAGTGCCGGCAAAACTGTGGTAATCGAATCGTTTTTGGTGGGGCAAGAAGCATCGCTGTTGGCATTCTGCGATGGCAAAACCATCTTGCCCATGTTGCCAGCCCAAGACCACAAAGCCATTTTCGATGGGGATCAAGGCCCCAACACTGGCGGAATGGGTACCTATTGCCCAGCCCCAATCGTCACCCCAGCCGTGATGAAAAAGGTCCAAAAACAGGTGTTCGACCCCTTGCTAAAGGGATTTGAAACCCGAGGCATTGTCTACAAAGGCATTGTGTACGCCGGATTAATGATTGATCCCCAAGGCAATCCTTGGGTGGTGGAATTTAACGCTCGTTTTGGCGACCCCGAAACCCAAGTGTTGTTGCCCCTTTTGGAAACACCCTTGGCCACCGTTCTAAACGCAGTTTGGACAGGGACTCTAGACCAACTTACCCTGCGCTGGAAACCCGCATCGGCCGTCTGTGTGGTATTGGCCTCGTCTGGATATCCTGGGGCCTATCCAAAAGGAAAAATCATCACCGGACTGCCCCTCCAAACCCCAAACACCCAAGCCATTCACGCAGGAACTGCGCTTCAAAACGGCACCCTCGTCACCAACGGCGGGCGGGTTTTGGGCATTGTGGGCCAAGGCCCTACCCTACAAACCGCCATCGACACCGCCTACCAAGGGGTTCAAGAACTGCAATTTGAAGGCAGCTACCACAGAACAGATATTGGAAAAAAAGGGTTAAAAACCACATAGAAAAAAAATAAAGGTGGGGGTCCCTTGAACGGTAAAAGGATAGACCAAGGGTCAAAAAGAAGGTAGCCTGAGAAGTGTTAAGGCAGTAAAAAAGCAGTAAAACCAATGAAGTGTAAGGGTTCCCCCCCCTTGCACCTTCTCTTACCCGCATCAGGCAAAGGTTAAACATCCAAAATATGATTTTAGCAATTGACATTGGTGGCACCAAAACGGCTTTTGGTATTTTCGAAGCTAAAAATCCGGAGCATCCACCTTGTTTTGAAGGCAAACTGCCCACAAAAAAAGGACTTAAGGGCGTTCAAGAAACCCTTCAAACCATTCAAAACACCTGTACCCAGAACGGCTATTCCATCGAACGGGTCGGCATCGGGTGTCCTGGCCGTATGGTTGGATACCCGAATCCCATCCTCTCTCCTGGCTCGGCCAAACAATTGGAAAGCCACCCCGACGAATGGGCCAATTTGGCTGTACAACCCTTTTTTGAGTCCTGTTTTCCCGAAAAACCGGTGGTGGTGCTAAACGACGGGGTCACCCAATGGGTGGGCGGCTGGGTGATGGCTGGAAAACCCCAAGGAAAATGGGGCTATTTTGGCATTGGAACCGGCCTGGGTGGGGCTTTTGGAACCTTCGATGCCACCGGCATTCACAGCCGAACCGATGGACACATCTTCGACATCAAGCTCGAAAAAGGGCTGGGTGCAGAAGCCATTTTGTCGGGGAAAGGGTTTCAAACCCTGGTGGGCATCGAAGCCAAAACCCTGAACGAACACCCAGAAAAAATCCCCCACTATACCCCCCAACTCACCCAATTTTGCGGCTATTTGGTAAAACTGTTAACCCAGCTTTACGCAGGAACCCACAGCAAAACCACCCACCAGCGGGAATGGCCCCAAACCGACAAAGATTTTGTAAAAGGAATCGATCACTATTTTTGGGGTGGGAGCCTGGGCACCAAAGGCGCACTGGGAACCACCCTTCAAACCATCACCCAAGCGCTGCTCGAAGGGCAAAACGAGCACTTCAAACTGGTGCCCATCACAAACCCCGAACGTGCGGCTTTGGTGGGCGCCGCCATCGCAAGCCTGGGCGCTGTGGACCTTACAGCATCTTCCCTAGCATAAACAACGACACCAATACCATGGCCACTTGAACCAACCAGCCCACCAAGCACACCAAAATGGCCCGTGCAGTTCCTTTGTAGTCCAGGGCTTGGCGAACGGCAATCACCATGGCCACCAACATCCACACCGACACCACCGCAAACAACATCTGATTTAGAAACCCGGTCAAAACCAGGCCAAAAACACGTAAAATCCCAGGGGCACTGGCAAAGCCAACGGTTCGCAATAATTCCCCAAGATCGGACTTGGTTTGGGGTTCGGGCAACAGTTTTGTACCAATAAAACTGGTTAACCCTGCCCACACAAACCAGGCCAACAAATTCACCCCAATATTGGTTAAAATGCCCAAAAGACTCCGGGCTTCTGCCCCAATCCCACCCGCAATGGCAGCCAAAACAACCACCAGTAAGGCTTGGGCAGTTGCTTTTTTATCGGCCTCTACTGCTTCGAACAAAGACACATCCAAACGCATGGCACGGCCAATGCGGGAAACAAATTGGGTCATGGCATTCTCCAAAAAAGTTAGATGCCTTTAAATTTAGCGGTTATGTAAGGACGAAGCAAGTCATGAAGCTGGGTCTTGAGGGCTGGAGAGTTCCAGATTGTATCTGGCCAAGCTTGTATGGTGTCTATAATGGACCCCGAAACATCAGATTCTAGCCCAAGATTGCCCACCATCGAACACAACGTATGTTTCATCGTAGAAAAATCCGCGACCTTTCTCGTGATAAAAGAGGTACAAATGGCCGCAAGATCTTGATTTAAAACAGTAAAAAATGATTGTGGGTCTCCATTGGAATAGACTCTAGCCAGATCGAATAGCGGTTTCATTGCAGGGAACGTCGACATAGCAAGTTCGTAGGGATTTTGGCGAATGTCTGTCCGATCTAAAGCCCCCAAACACCGATCCAAATTGGATCTAATTTGGACAATTTTTGGATCCGACAAACATCCCTCCAAACAATCCAGCGCCATCGTCCATTCTGTTTTCAACCACTGAACCACCTCAGGTTCTAAATCTTCATTAGCCTGCGGAAGCGCCAATAACAAAGTGTTTAAGCCCAGCATCAACGAAGCTTCATTAGCATTATTCACATTCCAATAAAGATCTGGAGTACCCGGTAAAACACATTTATGGTCAAACCCACCCAAAGCCATAACAGAAGGGGAATCAGCCACTTGTACAATCGGTGAAGCACAATCATCAAAATCTAAATCATCGCCAGACGATAAAGGAGGCTCAGGAGGTCTTAAAAAATCCAGTACCGTTTGTAGCGGAGGAACAAGAGCCTTTTTATCAGGATTCATCACCACAATATAGTTTTGTTGATGGCCATCAAAGGCCTGTAACATAATCGCCATCATCGTCATTTTTTGAACCCAGACTTTATCCAAATCCTTTAGGCCCAAAGCCTTTTCCCCCAAAGCCCTTCGCTTATTAAATTCGTAAAAAAGGGACCCTTCCAATCGATGTTGAACCAATAATTTTACTTTCACACGTTCAGATGACTGAATATCCAATTCAGAGGGCTTAACGGCACGATTAATAACAATCGAAGGTGCAATCAATCCTTCCAAACCCAATAGCGAAGCCATTAGCATCACTATTTTTTCATGATGAAAATCACCCGATTTAATCACAACCGGCAAGCTTTTTTCGCCGACACCAAATGTTTGATATAAGGCAGGCTGCTGCGTATTCGAAGAACGTTGCATTTGGGTCCAATAACCCGACTCCAAACCCGTACTATGTACAGAAGACGCCAACCGACATTCCGATTCCTCTATTCCAACAACAAACGAAGCGCAAGGCTCATCATCATCATCTGATATAGAAGAATCAGTTTCATCTGAATTATTGTCAGAATCAAATTTTTCCTTTAGCGCTTTAACCAACTTATCTCCAATCAAATCTTGGTAAGCACCATCAAACAAAATACATTTAGCCATCATCCAACGAAGGAGTTTTTGACCCAGTTGTCGGTCTTCATTTCCAACTTGAGCTTTTGAAAAGGCGGACTCGGCAGCCTTAATTTCCCGGAGCAAGCGGTCAGGTTTTACATCACCTTTGTCCCCATATTCTGTAGAAATCTTGCGAGCAAGTTCTTGAAGTTTCCCTAGCGGGGTATCGGCCAAAGGAGTCGCAAGAGGCATAAAAGGAGACTCAACACCCATCTCAAACCCGGGAGGCAACCGAAAACAAGCACCAAGCACCTTAAACAAACATCTCATCCATTTTTCCTATAACTAAAAAACATATTGTTTAGTTATCGAAAAAAAACCAAAAAATTTCAGATTATTTTAAGCGTCCATACACCGATGTTGAAATTGAAAACCCAACACTTTTTTAAACTTAAAATTATCAATAATTTTACATAAATTTTCAGTATCTTCGAACCGAGGCATGGGCAGGCCCAATCGCCTAATTTGGGCGCTATATAACGCGACTTTTGTGGGATGTTCGTCCTCAACCACGTTCAAAATTCCCTGGACATCCGAACGCAGAACCACAGCAGCAATGGCCCTGGCTGCATCGTCTTGGTGCACCAAATTAACCGGATGATTGGCATTTTCAACGTGGGATTTTTGGGCCAGAGATTTTCCAATCACCCGATCGGCGCCATAAAGCCCCCCCAAGCGCAGCAGCACCCCACCAGGGCGAGCCAACACCATCGATTCGGCGGCCAACAAGGCTTTTTGCCGATCCGAAACGGGATCAATGGGTGTTGATTCCGAAACCGTACCCACACACCCCGCATAGGCCAAGGTCGAACTGGTCAAGATCACCCGGGTCTCGGGCAAAAGGGCCGCCAAGACCGCTTGGATCCAATCGACATAGCGGAAGGGATCCACTAGGTTTCGCCGAAACGGCACCGTGATCACACAGGCATCCCAGACGCCATCAACCGCGGCTTCAGAAGTTCCCGTCAAATCGAGTAAACGAGGTTCAACACCAGCGGCCTCCAGAGCCTTGAACCGTTCGGGTCGCGTGGTGGTTCCAACAACCCGATGGCCAGCCGCCACCACAAGCCGGGCTGCTGGCAATCCCAGCCACCCGCACCCCACAAACAACACCGTCACGACAACAAAGACAAAGCCACAGCCTTCATTTGGGCCAAAACAGCTTCGTGCTGTCCAATCGGCGGAATCTGTTCAATGTTAAAATCGGGATAACGATCTCGCACTTCTTGCACCAACACCGGAATATCGTGGTCCACATGCCCACCACCAGCCATAAAAAAGGGCAACACGGTGGCACTGCGCTTGCCAGCATTATAGGCCTCGGTGGCCACGTCCATCAGGGTTGGGGAAACAATTTCCATAAAACAAAGCCGAACCGCATCCGAACTTGCGCTTAAAGCCAAATCGTCCACAAACCGTCGAAACGGCTCGCACCATTTGGGGTCTCGGCTGCCATGTACAATAATAAAAAGCATGGGGATACCCTAGCAAAGATTTTGGGGTTTTTGTAGAGAGATAAAATTGCACCACTTTTGTGATAAAATCACCCCACCATGCTCTCTAAACCCCTACTCAGCTGGATAACCAGCGCAGCAACATTTGCCGCTTTTTTGCCCTACATCTTGTCCATTTTGAAAGGCGAGACCAAACCTAGGGTCGTTTCGTGGATCATTTGGAGCATCAGCACCCTGATGGTCTTTGCAGGCCAATGGGCCGATGGTGGGGGTGTCGGTGCCTGGCCAACAGGGCTTTCTGGACTGATTACCCTGGGCATTGTGGGCTTGGCCTATGCCAAACAAGGCAGCCTCGAAACCACGCGCCTAGACAAGGCCTGCTTTGCGATTGCAATCCTGGGGGTTTTGGCCTGGTTTTGGACCCGAACACCACTCTGGACCGTCCTGTTAATGACCAGCATCGATTTGGTGGGCTTTATTCCCACCTTCAGGCACGCCTATCACCATCCCCACGACGAGAACATCACGTTCTATATGCTGATGTTTATGCGGAACCTCTTGGGCATTCCTGCCCTCGAACACTATTCCCTAACCACCCTGGTTTTCCCCATCGCCATGAACATCGCCATGGCCATTTTGGTTCCGATGGTGATGATTAAACGGAAAGTACGTGTGGATTTTCCAAACCCAGCAACCGACGCTTAAACGCCAGCCCACCCGAGTACCCACCAAGTCCGCCATCGGCTGCAATCACCCGGTGGCAGGGCACCACAATGCACAAGGGATTTTTACCATTGGCCGACCCTACCGCCCGAACCGCTCTGGGGTTGTTAATTCGCGTGGCAATGTCTTTGTACGAACAGGTGGTGCCAAAAGGAATCTCGGATAACGCTTGCCAGACTTGATTTTGAAACCGTGTTCCGGCCCGATCCAAAGGCAAGTCGAAAGTGCGTCGTTCTCCCCGAAAATAAGCCGTCAATTGGTCGGCGGCTTTGGCCAAAATTTGAAGTTGCAGATCTGGGCCGTTTAAATCGGCAACGAAGGGAAAGGGTTGCGGGCTTAACGCCACGTGGGTCAGGCCTTTTTTAGAGGCAACCAGATAGATTTCGCCAAAATCAGCGTTCAATTTCCATTGTAATAAAGACATCCCTTATTCCTCCAACCCTGGTATACTTTTGGCATGAAAACCATCTTTAATCTAGCACTGTTTACCCTGATACTTCTAGGAGGCCTGACCATGACCGATACCTTTGCTGCCCCATTCCAAAAGCCCAATGACGCGACGCTTAAACAAAAACTCTCGCCCATGCAATACAATGTGACCCAACACGAGGCCACAGAACCCCCCTATAACAATGCCTTCTGGGACAATCACAAAGCAGGCTTGTACGTAGACATCGTATCTGGAGAACCACTTTTCAGCTCCAAAGACAAATTCGACTCGGGTTGCGGTTGGCCCAGTTTTACCAAACCCGTGACCAAAGACACCGTCACCGAAAAAGACGACTACAAAATCGGCATGCATCGAACCGAAGTCCGCAGCAAAAAAGCCAATTCCCATTTGGGGCACGTTTTTGAAGACGGCCCTACCGACAAAGGCGGATTACGCTATTGCATCAATTCCGCGGCCCTTCGCTTTATTCCGGTTGAAGACCTGGAAAAAGAAGGCTACGGAAAGTACAAAGGGATTTTTAAGTAAAACCTTTTACAAAAAAATTCTTATACCTAAGTTACTTTGACCAAACTTAACTTGGCACATACAATAAAATTTCAATATTCATCTTCTTACCCCAAGGACACACTATGCCCCTACATCGGTTTGTTGCTTTGGCCTGCACTTTCACGGATTCGCCCACTCACTTTAGACAACAAGAAACCCAACAGCTCAACGCGCTTATCGCCAAACTGAGTTCTAACCTCCGAGACGGAACCTCTTTTTCTGCCCTTCTAAAAAACTTTGAAGTTCCAACAAATCCACTTTCCATTCACTACAAATTTTTTGTTTTACTTCAGGCCTTGGCAAAACTCGAACAAGACCCAAGTAACCGAGAACATCGGCGAGAAGCCAAATTAGCGCTGATTCGTTTGTTCCCCAAAGCCGAACTCCACACCCATTTTGATGGCGCCTGCCGCATGGATGATGTGTTGGCTGAGTATAAACGACAAGCAATAGAGCCGGATGAAAAATATCTTGCCAAGTACAGCACCTTTGCTGCCAAAACCCATGAACACGAACTGCACGATACAGTTGTCAAAACATTTGATGAGGTTTTTCCTGCCTTTTTGGGATGGTTTGAGTTTAACTTAAAGGTGATGCAAACCAGAGAGGGAATTATCACCCTTGCCAAAGGGTTTATAAAACAGGCCCGCGAAGAAGGGATTGACCACCTTGAAGTTCGATTTGCCCCTTGTTTGCACCAAATCCAAGGACTTGGCTATGACGAGATTATGGACGCCATGACAGAAGGCCTTTTACAAGGTCGGGAGGCCTATGGTGTGGAGGTTTCGTTGATCGCGGGCATTTACCGCAATAAGCTAGACGAGTACCCCAACCACGAAAACGATACCGTGGATGCCGTTCTGAATGCCGCCCAACGACATGCGGGAAAACCCGTACATTTTGCTTTGGATGTGGTGGGCTACGAACCGCCAAACCCTTTATCCGATAGACGCATTAACGAGGCTCTTCAGCGTTATGTCACGGAACGTTCGACTCGTGATTTACAAGCCAACACCGCCTTAACCCTTCATGTGGGTGAAGGTCCGGGGTGCGAACAAAACATCGACCTCGCTTTGGATTTTGCCGAAGCTATGGGCAATCAACAGATTCGGTTTGGACACGCCAACCACGCCACTTCAGTCCAACTTGCCGCTATTGAACAAAGACAGATTCCCATTGAATCTTGTCCAAACAGCAACGTTCTTTTGTGTTGCGAACCCACTCAACCTACCCTAGCCGATCAACCTTTTTATGCTTGGGTGCTGCAAAACCCCAGCCTTAAAGTGAGCCTCAGCACCGACGATAGCGCTGCTTTGGGCGAACAAGAATTATCTGAAATCATCCTAGAGTTAAGCGAAGACTCCCGGTTGCCCGTGGTGAAAGAAGGTCAATTAAATCCTGATTGGGCTCGGGTGTTAACCGCTGGGGTAGCGGGCGGATTTTTGAGTGACTCCAATAAAGCGAAGCTTTTGGCCGATCAGGCCCAACGGATGGCAGCACTTGATCCGTTGATCGCGCTGATTGCGGGACGACTCTCGCTGGAGCCCATCCCGCAACCAACCGCTACAGTCGCCTAGCCTTTGTTACGAAACGGAATGCAAGCAAAAAGGGGTTTGTACACATCCAGGTGAGCATACGCGGCGATGGCTTGGAACAATACCATCACACCAGGCATGACCAAATTGTTAAGGCCTGGGGTCATAAACACATGGAAAAGTACGATATTCAAGGTCACAGGGGCCAAAATAATCAACCCCAGTGGCGCGGCAATGCCGGTTAAGATCATCAAACCACCCAACACTTGGGTACTGGCCAACAGTGGGAAGAAATAGCGTGTCACCATCATCCCTTCAAAAAATTTAGCAGTGGCTTCGGGCAAAGGGGGCATTGGCAAAAAATGCAAAAGGCCATTCAAGCCAAAAAACACATAAATCGCACCCAACAACACACGGCTAACAAGGGCTAGCTTGTTTAACATACACGCACTCCTTTATAGGAAAAAATTTGGAATGGGCCCAGTATAGCGATTGGGTGCAATTTTTGAAACACCTGCCCGATAATCCTAATAATCCCTATGATTTTTTCTAAACACGTTGCCCTGCCCTATCACTATATGGCCAATTCGAATGATCGACTTCTCTATGTTTTTGAGGAAGGAGACCCGCTGGTGTCGCTTCTAAGCATGGGCATTACGACCACGGCCAATCATCCGGTGATCGAAGATTTTGGATTCGCAACCCGCTGGGGAGACACCTTGGTGCTGGGGGTTTGCGATGGCATGGGAGGAAAACCCAACGGCGACAAGGCCAGCAGCTGGGCCGCCCACGACATGATGGCCCTCTTACAGGACCCCCAATTCGCCCCAAAACCCTGGGACCTTGGACCTCAAATTTTGGAGCTGGGGCAAACCTTGATTCAGCGGTTTTTAGCCAAAGCCACTTCGCGTTGCGGCACCACCTTGTGCATGACGGTTGTGCGGGTTAACGAAGACAAAAGTATGACCCTGTATACCCTAAACTTCGGGGATTCTGGCGCCTATGTGGCAACCCCCACCGACACCCAAACCATTAGCCTGATGAACCACAAGCCCAGTGCCCCGCGCTGCCTCGAAACCCATTCACCCGAATTTCTGCACTATTATGACGAAAACCAATTGGCCATGAGCACCATCGCCCATCCCGATGATTTACAGGACGCTTCTATCGAAACACAAATTCAATTTCGACAACGAAACCTGGTAACCAACGCCCTCAATGGACAGGAGTCCGGCATTCCAGACGATATTCCAACCCCAATTGTGTATATCAAACACCTTCCCTATCCAGAGCTTGAAAGAGCGACCTTGTTTTGCGCCAGCGACGGCGTCTTGGACAATTTAACCCGAGACCAAATGACAGAAGCCATTAAAAAAGGAGGGGTCGATAACCTGGTCTTACAAGCCATCGAAACCTCCCAAGCCCACAACACCCGAAGCAAACGCGATGATATTTGCGTAGTAAGTTGTTTATTAGGCGTCGTCAACAAAGCCATGCGCCATAAATTCCCCCCAGGCGTTCACCCCCATGTTCTGATTGATGACTATTTCACCTAACCCCATACCCCAAAAGGACGCGAGAACCCAATACAACGTTCAAACCAACGAAAACCCATAGCCCAAACCCCAAAAGGACGTGACAACCCAATACAATGTTCAAATCGGCACAAAACCCCATTATGCGACCCCTATATTAGGACGTGAGAACCCTATCAAAGTCCAAAACCGGTACAGAACCCCGTAGGGCGAGGAATTTGGATTCACTCCAAATTCCGACACAAAAATGCTTGCCATTTTTGTTTACAATTGACACTAAGTCTCAATCAAAGCTAAAATTCTGAGACTAAGTCTAAATCCCATCTCAAAAAGGTATTCGTCTATGACCCTTCAGAAAAAATTCTCGTCTAAAAAGGCAAAAAAACAAGGCTTGAAAGCCCTACAAACCTTTGGCTTGGCAGCCCTAACCTTCGTTGGAACCGGCACCACCGCTTGGGCGCAAGATGCCCCAAACTCGACCCTGCCAGAAGTAACGGTAACCGGACAAAAAACTAGCCCCTACCTTCCCCCCGACACCTTGTCTTTGGGCCGTTATACCCAACCGTTGAATACAGTTCCCCAATCGGTTTCGGTTGTTCCCAAACAGGTACTGGAAGACCAACACGCCACCACCCTTAAAGACGCCATTCGCAACGTAGCAGGCATCAGCATTGCCGCCGGAGAAGGGGGTGCCCAAGGCGACAATTTTACCCTGCGTGGTTTTTCGGGGCGAAATGACATTTTCCTGGATGGCATGCGGGATTTTGGCAGTTATTACCGAGACAGCTTTAACTATGACCACGTCGAAGCCCTAAAAGGACCCGCTTCCGTTGCCTTTGGCCGGGGCTCTACCGGTGGGGTTATCAACCAAGTCAGCAAAGAACCCGAGAAAAAAGCCCATACCGAACTTGATTTTGCTTTGGGAACTGCGAACAAAAAACGCGCAACACTGGACTACAACCAACCGCTTTCACCCGAGATCGGGTTTCGACTCAATGCCTTGGTAGACAACGGCAATGTCGATGGACGAGACGTGGTCGAAACCAAACATTATGGTTTGGCACCAACCCTTACTTTTGGGATGGGCGGCCCCACCCAATTGACCCTGTCACATTTGTACGAGCAGTCCGACGATATCCCCGACTATGGGATTCCCTGGCTTTTTAATGCCCCAGCCCCAGTAGACCGAAGCACCTATTACGGATTTAAAAGCGACTTTCTTAAAACCGTAGCGAATGTGACAACGGCAAAACTCGAGCACGAAGTTAACCCGAACCTGAACATTAAAGACCAACTCCGCTTTGGCCGCTATACCCGAATTATGCGCGCTACCGAGCCCAAAATTGCAGGCTCCCCCACCCAAAGCACCCCCATCGACACCATCAACATTACCCGAAATGCACTCAACACCGACAGCACCGAAACCTATTTGGGCAATCAGTTCGATGTCACCACGAAATTTAAAACCTGGGACATTGACCACACAGTGGTGGTGGGAACAGAAATTAGCAAAGAAACCTCGTCGCCGGTTCGGTATACCATTTCTGGGGTTCCAGGCACCACCCTGACTGCCCCCAACCCCAACGAAACCTTTGCAGGTACCTATGCCCCCAATACCAACACCAACGTCATCTCGGATGGCTTGGCCTTTTACGGATTGGACACCATAGCCTTTAATCCCCAATGGGAAGTGGTTCTGGGAAGCCGATGGGATCAATTTAGCACCCAATATACCCAAAACAGCACCAGCTTGTCCCAAACCGACCGGGTGACCAGCTATCGTGGGGCCATCACCTACAAACCCACCGAAGACGGCAGCATTTATGTGGGAATGGGCAATTCGTTTGACCCTTCTGCAGAGTCGCTATCCCTGTCCAGCGGCAGCGCCAACTTGGCTCCCGAACAAAACACCTCGATTGAATTGGGAACAAAATGGCAGTTTTTTAAGCGTCAATGGACCCTGCGAACCGCTATTTTTAGAACCGAAAAAACCAACGCCAGAGAAACCGATCCCAACGATTCGTCTGTGGTCACAACCACCGGGACCCAACGGGTAGACGGGTTCGAAATCGAAGGCTCTGGGGCCTTAACCAAAGCCTGGCAGTTGTCGTTTGGATACGCCTATCTTCAAAGCGCTTTGGTGAGCTCTCAACAATACCCATCTGCGGTTGGAAACCCACTGGCCAACGTACCAGCCCATACCTTTACCCTATGGACCACCTATACCTTGCCCAGCAATTGGATTTTCGGGGCAGGTACCCAATATGTCTCTAGCCGCCGGGCCAACAGCACCAAGTCGGTATTCGACACCGTTACTGGGTTGCCAAGGGAAGTCCCCTCCTATTGGGTCTTTAATGCCATGGCCGGATATCCCATTACCAAAAACCTGGATCTTCAGCTGAACATTAACAACATCTTTGATGTGACCTACTACGACCAGGTGCACAACGCCCACATTATTCCAGGCCAAGGTCGGTCCATTGTCTTGTCTGGTAAGTACAAATTCTAGGATAATCCTTTTATGATTCTAAGCATTCCAGATGTCTTAACCCCAGACCAAGTTGCAGCTGCAAAACAACGCCTCGACCAAGCCGATTGGGTGGATGGGAAGGTCACAGCGGGTTATCAGTCGGCCAAAGCCAAAAACAACAGCCAAATTCCCGAAAACCACCCCATTGCCCGGGAAGTCGGCGATTTAATTTTGTCGGCATTGGAAAAAAACCCGCTGTTTATTTCCGCCGCCCTGCCAGCCAAGGTTTTTCCCCCATTGTTTAACCGCTACGAAGGGGCCCAATCCTTTGGCACCCACGTGGACAACGCCATTCGACAAATTCCTGGAACCCCTGTTCGCATTCGAACCGATTTGTCTTGCACCCTGTTTTTTACAGGGCCAGACGACTACGACGGCGGCGAGCTTTGCATCGAAGATGTCTATGGGGTTCAACGCGTCAAACTGCCCGCTGGGCACATGATTTTGTATCCCTCCACCAGTTTGCACCACGTCACCCCCGTCACACGGGGAACTCGGCTCTGTTCCTTTTTCTGGCTTCAAAGTATGATTCGCCATGATGCCCATCGCACCCTGCTTTTCGACTTGGACGCCACGATTCAAAATCTGAGTCGTGAACATCCCGAAGAGCCCCATTCGGTGCAATTAACCGGCATCTATCACAACCTTCTAAGAGAGTGGGCTGAACCCTAATGACCTTTCGCCGCAGCATTTTTTGGATCCATCTAACCCTTGGGGTTATTCTGGGTCTGGCCATTGCTTTGATATCGTTAACCGGTGCCTTATTAGCCTTTAAACAGCCCGTATTAAGCCTATCTGAACGCAAGGTTCAAACGGTGGTTGTTCCAGCAGCTGGAACCACACTTGATCTCAATAAATTGGCCCCGAAAAAAGCCACAGCCATCCAACTTTATTCGGACCCTTCCCGATCTATCAAAGTCACCGTTGGCCGGAACAAAGAACGGTTCTATCTGAATCCCTATTCCGGAGAAATCGTGGGAAAAGCCTCCAAACTAGACCGCATTTTCCAGCAAATTGAAGGGCTTCACCGCTGGTTTGGCATCGAAGGCCCCCTAAAACCCTTGGCCGCCCAGATCAAGGCTCTGGTGACGGTATTGTTTGTGCTGATGATTGTTTCTGGCTTCTATTTGTGGTGGAAAAGCAAAAATCTGTGGTTATCGAACCGAAAACCCGGTCTAAAACACAAATCAACCTCTTGGCACCAACACGCAGCCATTGGGTTTTGGAGCTCGCCATTTTTATTGGTCATTTGTTTAACCGGATTGGTCTTGTCGTCCGCACAACCCCAACCCAATGCCCCACAATCCCCCAAATCCAAAGCCCACACAAAAACCAAACGTCCCGATCTAGACGCGGCTGTAAACCTGGCCAAAACCAAGGTTCCCAACTGGAAATCCATCACAGTTCGGATGGGCAGAGGCCCCTTAACCGTTTTTGTTGAAGAAACCACCAACAGCCCCTTTCCAAAACGCTCTAAATTAACCTTGAAACCCTCGGGCGAAGTGCTACGATGGGAACCGGCTTCCAGCCAAAATCGGTCTCAGCGATTGATGGTGGTCTCTCGGTATTTGCATACTGGCGAAGCCGGAGGTCTTGTGGGAGAAACCTTGGCCTTTTTAGCCGCTCTCGCTGCTGTAGTGTTGGTTTGGACAGGCTTTGTAATGGCCTGGCAACGGTTTTTAAAAACAATCACCCAAAGGAGTACCTAGACCCATGTTATTCGATTTTTTCCACCGGGGTGGACCGGTGATGTGGCCCCTGTTGTTAACCTCTATTATTGCCCTGGCTGTTGTGGTCGAACGGTTGTTGTTTATTCTAAAAGAAAACCGGCTTCGCAATCCCCAAGCAGTTCAAACCATTTTGACCCACGTTGAAAAAGGCAATATTCCTGCGGCCATCCAAGAAGGGGAAGGCAGCGAGGATTTTGTCGCGAAAACCTTAACCTATGCTTTAACCCACAACGAAACCTCTTTTTCCAATGCCTTGCTCTTGGCCGCCAATCAAGCCTTGCAGCCGTTTAACCGTGGTCTGGCCGTTTTGGATACCATCATTACCCTTGCCCCGCTGTTGGGGCTCTTTGGCACGGTTACCGGGATGATCCACGCTTTCGGGCTCTTGGGCAACAAAGGCTTGGAAGCCCCCACCGTGATTACCGGCGGGATTGCCGAAGCGTTGATCGCCACAGCCTTTGGGTTGGTCATCGCCATTATCTCGTTGATTCCGTTTAACTATCTGACCAACCGTCTTGAAATTGCCAGACGCGAAATCGAAGACGCAGCAACCTATCTTGAATTGATAATTTTAAAACAATGAAAATTCCTTCCCCACAAACCCGAAAAAAAGCCCGCATCGAAATCATTCCTTTGATTGATATTGTCTTTTTTCTGTTGGCCACCTTTGTGATGGTCTCGATGGCCATGGTCAAAAACCAAGGGGTTCCGGTTCAATTGCCAACAGCCAAATCGGCCAAGGCCCAACCGCAACACCAAACCGTTACTCTAAGCATTACGGCCTCTGGAACGGTCTATTTGAACAAAACACAGGTCTCTATGCCCGTGCTTCAAGAAACCCTAACCCGGCTTAAAAACGAGGATCCTGGACTCAACGTCATCATCAACGGCGATAAAGACGCCAACCTTGGAAAAACCATCCGCATTTTGGATGCCGTTCGACAATTGGGCATCTCGAAAGTGGCCATTCGCACCCAATCCTCATGAGCAATTTTAAGCTTGGGCTGGTCACCTCCATTGCCCTGCATCTTTTATTGTTTGGGGTTCTAAGCATCAGCCAGGTTACGCCACCCAAATTTGGGGTTAAGGCGTCTACTGTGAATGCCCCAGTCAGTGTTGCCCTGGTCGGACCGGCACCCACCAATCCCAGTGCTCGTATCGTTCCAAAAACGGTCCAAAAAAGAACCCCTACCCCACCCGAGCAACCCAAACCCAAGCCGGTAACTGAACCCAAATCCGAAACCATCCCCCTCAAAACAGAGGCCGTTGTTCCCCAACCGCCATCCAAACCCCAAGTGGAAACACCAGCAGCCTCCGAAACCCCACGCCAACCCCAACCTCGTCCAGCGGCAACAACGCCTGTCGAAACAACCACAGCCCATGCCCCACCCGCCAGCGAGGGCACTGGTACCGCCATTGTGCCAGCCGAACCCAGCTATTTGGAAAACCCTGCCCCCAGCTATCCAGCAGCAGCCCGTCGCAGGGGGCTAGAAGGCTTGGTCCTGTTGCAAGTCGACGTTAACACGTCGGGAAGAGCAACTTCAGTCTCGCTGAAAAAAAGCTCGGGTCATGGCATTTTGGATGAAGCAGCCATACGCGCGGTTAAAACCTGGATCTTCAAACCTGCCATGCGGGGGCGAACACCCATCGACTGCACGGTGGACGTTCCCATTCGGTTCCAGCTCGAAGACTAGGGCTTTTTGTTAAACCGACAACATCGTGTTGAGTTCCATCAACAAGACCTTCATGTTGAACGGTTTTAAGATAAACGGCTTGCCTTTGTGCAATGTTTCGTCGAATCCGGCATGATCTTGAGCCGGTAAGCCGCTCATCATCAACACGGGCAATGGGGTTTCGGAAGCTTGAATCGCCGAAACCAGTTCAAAGCCACTGACCACTGGCATATCCAAATCGACAATAACCGCTTGGAAATCCCCGTTTTTCAGCAAGTCCATCACCGATTCCGGCTCTTTGGTAATGGTGACTCGGAAATCTTGCTTTTCCAAAATGTTTTTACACAGGGCCAAAATGAAACTGTCGTCGTCCACCACCAAAATATGCTGGCCGGTGCCTTTAATAATCATGCGGTCTTCGATAGGTAGATCGGTATCTTCATCGGGGTCCAAGGCCGGCAAATACAACTGAAACTCTGTACCCAGCCCTGGCGTGCTTTTAACCTCTAAAAAGCCCTGATGTTTTCGAATAATCATCAGGCTGGTGGCAAGGCCCAAACCGGTTCCATTGGCACTGTCTTTGGTGGTAAAAAAGGGATCAAACATCTTCGTTAACACTTCGGTATTCATGCCCAAACCCGTATCTTGAATTTTAACCCCAACATAATTGCCAGGGGTAATAATATCCCCATTGGCCAAGCGATAGTCACCTTCCACCGTGACATTGGACCCAGACAAAGTCAGGCTTCCGCCATTGGGCATGGCATCTCGGGCATTAATACAGAGATTAAAAATAACCTGATGAATCTGGGTTAAATCGCCACTTAAATCCCAAAGCTGCTCGTTGACCTCTTGGGAAATCACAATCGATTTGGGAAAAGTCTCTTTGGTTAACATCATAATTTCCGAAAACAGCTGCTTAATGTTGATGCGGCTGATCGAAATATCCGACCCTTTCGCAAAGGCCAAAATTTGTTTGATGAGGTTCGCCCCCCGTTTCGCGGAAGATTCTAAAATTCGATACACCGATTGGGCTTCATCATCATCGGGATCAAATTTTTCCCGCAAGGGATGAAGGGCCATAAAAAAAGGTGCCAAAATGTTATTCAAATCGTGGGTCAGTCCACTGGCCAATAACCCAATACTTTCCAATCGGGCCGATCGATAGACGTTAAATTCGAGAATTTTTTGTTCGGTAACATCCCGATTAATCACCATCACGGCAGAGCGGCCATCAAAATCGGGAAGCCGCATCCATTGGGTTTCGACAATGACAAATTGTCCCAACCGATTCAATTGCGTCCATTGGCCTGTCCAAAACCCCGTTTCTAAAAGGGCTAATTCGACATCTTGCAACAACCCAACATCTTCCAAACGAAACACCAAATGATCGATGGGTTTTTGCAAAACATCTTCTTTTAACCAACCAAACAGCGTTTCGGCTGGCTTGTTCCAATCCAAAACCGACCCGGTTTTAAGCTCGCGAATATAGACCGCATCGGTAGTATTGGCCAAAAACCAATCCGCAAAGTTCCTGGAAATGGACTCGGCCTTTAAAGCAGGGGCAGGCTTGGGCATTGAAACCGGTGGCACAGAAACAGAAGGCAAAGAAACAGAGGGGGTCATCAACACCCCAGAACCCGAATTGGGATGGGCCAACAAGGGTTCTACTATCAGTTCCAAATCCACAATCTGTTGTTCGACAGACTGGGAATACTGGGCAATTTCCTTATGCAGAGACGAAAAAGACTGGGAAAACGTTGACCCAGGGCTTACATCTTGCGAGGACTTGGTGTCGCGTTGGAAGTTCACAGGCCGAACCCTTTCCCAAACGGGATAACCCCTACACACGGATCTGCAGTTTCATTCGGGGAAAACAATACCAACTATGTATAGCACAGAACATGTCGTATTTATAGGGGGCGAAACCAAGGTCGAAACCAGCCTTTGTTTTTGTGCTTCTCCCTGGGTCTGTGTTATAACCTACACATGCTTCCGAAATTGGCCAAAAATGTTCTGGGAAAACCCCTTCGGGTGTGCAGCATGGACCCGGTGACCGGTTTTTTTCGAACGGGCTGCTGCGAAACCTCTGAAGACGACTTGGGAATTCACACCATTTGTGTGGTTGTGACCACCGATTTTCTGACCTTTTCCAAACAAATGGGCAACGATTTAAGCACACCAAGACCCGAATTCGATTTTACTGGCCTCCAAGACGGAGACCGCTGGTGTTTGTGCCTGCCCCGTTGGATCGAAGCCAAAGACGCCGGAATGGCCCCCAAAGTGGTGCTGGGCGCAACACATGAATCTGTATTAGACTTTGTAGACCTTGAAGAACTTCGACCCTTTGCAATCGACAATGTTACCCACCCATAAAGGACCTGCACAATGAAACTTGGTTTTTGGATGTTATTGGCTTGCTTGCTTTTTACCCCCATTTTTGCCGACACCCAAGGCGCCTATTACACGGATATTTTGACTCCGGTTTCAACCCCAACCGAAAACATCGCCTACATGCGAAAAGCCGAAGGCTCTGTAACCTCGCTGTTGGGACTCTTTGCCTTTGGCGATGCCAGTACAGATTCGCTGATGAAAAAAGCCAATATTCGGTCTGTACGCTACATCCAAAAGCGAACCACCTCGTTTTTGTTGTTGTTCACCACAGACACCTATACCGTTTATGGGGAATAAGCTCCCCCCAGTCGTTACCTTTGGCGCAAAATGGGGGCTATTTGGACTCTTGGTTGGTCTTCCGACTGGGGTGTTAACCTATCTGTTTATGGCAGCCCTTCTGCGGGTGACCACCTTTCGCATGGATCATCCCTGGATGGTCTTCGGCCTTCCCCTGGCAGGGCTGATTTTAGCCCTTTGTTTTCGGTATTTTGGCAAAGGCACAGAATCGGCTGGGACCCTGGTTTTTGATGCCATTCACCACGACCCCAAACTGCTGCCCAAACGTCTGATTCCCTTTGTATTCGGGGGATGCTTACTGACCCACGCCTCTGGCGGCTCGGCAGGCCGAGAAGGGGTGGCCATTCAGATGGGGGCCGGTCTTGCTGAACAATTTGGAAAACTGTTTCGATTGTCGCACAAAGACAGACGCATTTTATTGTTAAGCGGCATGGCAGCCGGGTTTTCGGGGCTATTCGGAACCCCTTTGACCGCTGTGATTTTCGCCTTGGAAGTGTCCACCATCGGCCAAATCGAGATCTCTGCCCTTTTGCCCGCTTTGGTGGCCTCGGTGTCGGCCTTTATGGTTTCGGCAGCACTGGGAACAGCCCACTTGCATTTCCCGGCTTTGGACATCCCAGACCTGTCTTTTCACGCCCTGTCAGGGGTGGGGATTGCCAGCCTTTGTTTTGGGATCCTGGCCTTTGCCTTTACCTTTGGGTTGTCCACGTTTGAAAAAAAATGGGTGGAGTGGATCCGACGGCCTTTGCTTCGCCCAGTCCTGGGCGGCGCTGTGATTGTGGCGGGCTGGTGGGTTCTTCACACCGATCTCTATTTGGGGTTGGGCGTGGATGTGATTGGCCAAGCCTTTCAAGAAGACCTGCCCTTGCACACGTTTTTTGGAAAAATGCTGTTTACCATTGTAACCCTGGGATCGGGGTTTAAAGGCGGCGAAGTGACCCCGTTGTTTTACATCGGTGCAACCCTGGGCAATGCCCTGGCCCCCTTGCTGAACCTGCCTTTTACGTTTTTGGCAGGCTTGGGCTTTGTGGCCGTATTTGCAGGCTGCACCAACACCCCGCTGGCCTGCACCATTATGGCCATGGAATTGTTTGGCACCGAAATGGGCCTCTATGCCGCTTTGGCCTGCGTGATTGCCTATTTAATCTCTGGGCAAAAAGGGGTTTATCACGCACAACGGGGACAAAAACCTTTTCTCTAGCCCCGTAAGGCTTCAAAAAAATAAAGGGTTAACCCCATCAAAATGGGGGCATATAGGGACCATGAATTCCATAAAATATGTCCTCCTAGTCAGTATTTTGGGCCTGTGCCTTTATGGTGCCACCCCCCTTCAAGCCGCGATCGCTTTGGATCAATTCGGGTTTGGATGGGTGGGACAAACGGTAACCGTCGGGTCCACAATCCAATATCTACCGCCGACCAGCGAATCAACCTTCGTGGTCGATTCCACCGCAACCACCAACCAATTGGCCTTTAACGAAGAAGCCCTTCCCACCGAAGACGCCAAATTCACCGGCCGACTCTTAAACTACCCCAATCCCTTTTCCTTTAGAGCTGGAACCCAAGTGGGGTATCAGCTGACTGGCCCCATGACCATCGAACTTAAAATCTTTACAATTACCGGTTATCTGGTCGCCCAAAAAACCTATATGCCTTCCGAAGAAGGTGGCCTTGGCAAATACAACATCGTCAGCATCAACCAAGACACCTTGGGTGGCCAATGGTTGGCTCCTGGCGTCTACATCTATGCCCTGTTTAGTGAAGGCCGCGTGGTGGCCAAAAACAGAATGGTGGTCATGCCATGAAAAAACGACACCTGATTTTCTTGATGATTTGGCTGATGCCTTCCCTGATCTTGGGCAACCATGTTCAGTTGCTGACTGACCACATTGGCAGCTCTCCCAAAATGATCGCTTTGGGGAATATTGAAGGCATGGATTTTGATTCCTCCAGCATCTTCGACAACCCCGCCGCGTTGATGAAAACCCGGCTCTCTGCTGCCTCGATGCAAACCCAGTTGTCGGATTCGGAAACCGCCTTTTTGTGTGTCAGTACCAGCGTTCCCTTTTTGAATGGTCACCTGGGTTTTGGGGTTATGAGCATTCAATCCTCGAACCTAGACAAAACAGCCATTGGGGACTTTAACCAGTTCTACAGCGCCTCGACCTTTAGCACCACCGATGCCTTGTATTTGGCAGCCTATCAACAACTGCTGGCTCCCAATCTGTCTGGTGCTGTTACCGTTAAATATGCCGATCAAGATCTATACGAAACCCGAGGCAAAGGCGTGAACGCCGACATTGGGTTTGTGTGGGATCCTGCCCCACTTCGGTTGTCCCTAGGATTTAAGAACATTTTGCCCAATTCCCCCATGGTGTATTCCCAAGACCAAACCGCGATTCCCTTTCCTTTCCAAGCCACTTTGGGAGCCCGCTACCAATGGTCGGACTTGGCGGTCTTGGGCCAGGTGAAATACCACGAAGAAGGCCATTTGATTCTGAAAGCCGCAGCGGTTGAATATGCCCCTTCTTTTACAACGATGGCCGTTTACGGGGGCTGGAAAGAAATTCCCGTCAGTGCCCACACCTGCCATGCCTATAGCGTGGGAGCCCGGCTGGCCTTGTCTTCGATTGCGATTTCAGTGTCTTACGAGTTGTCGGATTTCATTGGCGCCGATTCCCGACGCTATATTTCTTTCGACGTTAAACTTTAAGATCTTCCCGGCCAATCACCAGCAAGGGGTCGCTGTTTTTACAAGCTTCAAAAGACGCCAAAACCAACTCCGAAATCTGGGTCGACAGATTCAAGGTAGAGGCTAGCTTGTCAATCGATTGGCCTGGATATCGATCGGCTAAAACACCAGCAAGATGGCACATCACCTGGGACATGTGGTGCATCCCCAGTGTAAACAAAATCCAATCGGCACGGCGATCGTTGTCCGTTTTGCGATAAACAAAATCGGCCCCAAATTGCCGCCATCCAAAAAAGAAGGCTTGCAGCAACAACAGCGGATTATTCCGAATCACATTTCGGCCGCTGGTTGTGGCCATAATGCGGGCAAAAACCGCCCGTGGGCTATGAAGGTCGACCAAGGTTTTCCAGGCACCTTCAGCAACCTGAAGCGTTAGCCTTGCACCTTGCTGATCATCCAAAGAAACCCGATACCGATGATAGGCAATAAACATAAAGAGCTGCGCAAAAGGCCCCTGATATTTGCTTAAAGGATAGGGCAAAGGGGAATCCTCGATTCGCCCAGGATCAAACCACGTTTTTCCGTCTCCCCAGGTCTGATTCAACGGTGTGGGATCGGTTGGCAACAACGAAACTGTTTTGGGCTGCAAAAACGACGGAAGAACAGCGTCTTGATACTGGGAAAACAACCGTGGTTGCTGTCTAAAACCCTCTGCCAAAGGTGCTAATGCTGTTTTCAAAAAAACCTCTCTATTGGGATGGGCTTCTAAAAAAAGAAACAGCGGGTTGGGATACAAAACCCCTTCAATCAAAATCTGACGTTCCATAATCGAAGGCAAAGCCAGGGCCGCAGAATCCGTTTGAAACAGAGCAAACCGATCCAATACGCGACCAAAAACAACCAAAACAGCCTCATCGTGTGGTGACTTTTGGTCCTCTAAAAACTGAGCAAAAAGCCGTTCGAGCATCGCACTGGGTTTATCATCGAACACATCAGGAGCAACCTCGCCCCTCATCAAGGCTTCTGCCATTAGCGGGCCTTCGGCTTTTTCCAAGATCAGCCAAGATTTGCCGTTGGCCACCATGTTCACATATTGCGAATTCAAATGCTTCAAATCTCGAAGGGTTAAATAGGCTTTGATTTCTTCATCCATACTTCTCAATTTAGAATCGGGCATGGATTTAAAGACATAGTGCGTATCAACCTTCAATTCTCCTGACAACACCAAAGGGTGATCAGGAAGCGCCTTAAATTCGATAACCGTTGCCCCCGAAGACCCACCTTTGGGCTGAATGACAAAACCCAGTTGGGCAAAACGCAGCATTTCGGCGCCTTCGTCGCATAAATCGAGCTCTACATGTATAGAAAGGTGTTTATGCAGACACTGGCCTTTTCGCATTCGACTTCGGCTCTCCAGTTCGGGTTTTGAAATTATCGAAGCAACGTGGAATTAATTGCAGCAAAACGGCAGTCATTTTTGAATTGGGGGCAAGTTTGGTATAATCCACCATCCTTTTTTAATTGCGGAGTCTGGATATGAGCAACGACAAACAAATTATTTTTTCCTTGGTGAACGTCAGCAAATCTTATTCGTCGAACAAAAAAGTGCTTAAAGACATTTACTTGTCGTTTTATTACGGCGCAAAAATTGGCATTATCGGCTTAAACGGGTCGGGGAAGTCCACGGTTTTAAAAATCATTGCCGGTTTGGTAGAACCCGATGAAGGCCAAGTGGTGATTCAGCCCGGCTACAGCGTCGGCTATTTGCCCCAAGACCCAGCCCTAGATCCCGAAAAAACGGTTCTAGAAATCGTGCAAGAAGGCGGCGGCGAAGCGTTTGCCCTGTTGCAAGAATACGAAAAAATCAACGAAAAACTGGGCGAACCCCTCTCCGAAGACGAAATGACAGCTGTTCTGGAACGCCAAGGCGAATTGATTGAACTGTTGGACACCCACAACGCCTGGGAATTGGACACCGTGTTGGCCCGAGCCATGGCGGCTTTGCGCTGCCCGCCTGCGTCTCAAAAAATCGGAACCTTGTCTGGCGGTGAAAAACGCCGCGTAGCCCTGTGCCGGCTACTGCTCCAAACCCCCGATATTTTGCTTTTAGATGAACCCACCAACCATTTGGATGCCGAATCGGTCCAGTGGCTGGAAGAACATTTAAAACGCTACAAAGGCACCGTGATTGCCATTACCCACGACCGCTACTTTTTGGACAACGTGGCCGGTTGGATTTTGGAACTGGACCGCGGCGAAGGCATTCCCTGGAAAGGCAATTACGCCTCTTGGCTGGACCAAAAAACCAAGCGCTTGGCCAACGAAGAAAAAACCGCCTCCAAACGCCGCAAAACCCTGGAACGGGAATTGGAATGGGTTAATTTATCCCCCAAAGCCCGCCAAGCCAAAAGCAAGGCCAGAATCAACGCCTATGAAGCCTTGCTGAGCCAAGATGAAAAAGAAAAAGAATCAAATTTGGAAATCGCCATTCCCAACGGCCCCCGTTTGGGCAACACCGTGGTGGAAGCCGAAGCCCTTCAAAAAGCCTATGGCGACAACCTGCTGTTTAAAGACCTGAATTTTGTGCTGCCACGGTCCGGCATTGTGGGTGTGATTGGCGCCAACGGGGCCGGTAAAACCACCCTATTTCGCTTGATATTGAACAAAGAAACCACCGATAGCGGCAGTTTAAAAGTGGGCGAAACCGTTCAAATCGGCTATGCCGACCAAGACCACAGCGCCATCGACCCCGATAAAACCGTGTTTGAAGTGCTGTCTGGCGATTCCGAGACCATTCAGATTGGCAACAAAAGTGTGAACGCCCGCGCCTATGCGGCCAAATTCAACTTCTCTGGCTCCGATCAAGAAAAAAAATGCGGGATTCTTTCCGGCGGTGAGCGAAACCGGCTTCATTTGGCCCTCACCCTCAAAGAAAACGCCAACCTGCTGCTCTTGGACGAACCCACCAACGACATCGACATCAACACCATTCGGGCCCTGGAAGAAGGCTTGGCAAACTTCGCCGGCTGCGCGGTGATTATTTCCCACGACCGCTGGTTTTTAGACCGGGTGGCCACCCACATTTTGGCCTTTGAAGGCGAGTCTAACGTGGTGTATTACGAAGGCAACTATTCCGACTACGAAGCCACTAAAAAAAGCCAAGGCGGCGGGAAATTTGTGTATCGGGCGTTGAGGGAAGGCTAGGTATTAGAGGGGGGGTTATATCAGCGTGCAACACCCTTTACCCGGATCATCAGCTGTAAAAGGGCTAAGATTTGATTTGCACTTTGAGAGAACTCGTTACCTGGATAGATTTGTCTAAGCAAACTGGGAACCGGATTTGCTGCGACAACAGCAGCCCTAGTATCAGGATCATTAGCAAGGTTGTAAATGGTTTCAACAGAATAGCGTCGGACGGTCTCATCCCAATCGCCAAAACGCGCAACCAAACTGGGAGCCGCATTCGCTTTAACAACAGCAGCTCTAGTAGCAGGATCACTGGAAAGGTTGCAAATGGTTTCAGCAGCATACCGTTGGACGATCACATCCGAATCAGGTAAACACCCAACCAAACTGGGAACCCCATTGGCCGCCACAACTGCAGCTCTAGTAGCAGGATCACCGGAAAGGTTGCAAATGGTTTCAACAGTATACTTTCGGACGGTCGCATCCAAATCAGCTAAACTCCGAACCAAAATGGGAACCACATTGGCCGCCACAACTGCAGCTCTAGTAGCAGGATTACTGGAAAGGTTGCTAATGGTTTTAATAGCATACTGTTGGACGGTCACATCCGTATCGACAATCAAAGGAACCAAAGCGGGAACCACACCGGCCGCCATAACTGCATCTCTACCACTAGGATAATAGGAAAGGTTGCAAATGGTTTTAATAGCCCTCTGTCGGACATCCACTCTCGCGTGTTCTAATACGCCAAACTGAAGCAGCAAATCCAACTTCTCTGACACCAAATTGGCAGCAATATGGGGCCAAAAGTAACAAAAAAAGCCCAATGTTTCTTCCCGTACCCTTGAAATATACCGCATAGCTTGCCCTTTTGTTTCTTGTTCAGCATCTGTGGGACCGGCATGGGAGTACCCCCTAAAATACAGTTCGTAAATCTGGGTAACCGACAGATCATCTACTGCCGCACGGAATGCCCTATTCGTACCTGCAAGACTCAAAAGATCTCTAAGATCCAACCTAGGCACTATCAACCCCAGGAGTTCGTCTGGCAGATCCGTCACCGTCGTTGTACCAACCGCGATCATTTTTTTCATTTTTTCCCCCAAGCCCTTACACTTTTGTTTAAGTATCGGCTGCAGAGAAAAAAAATTGCAAGGATTTCAGAAACCAAGGTGGTGGAAAATTTGTGTATCGGCTGCTCACAAAGTGGTAAAGTCAGACCCTAGTGGGGCATTTTGTCGTAAACCACGTTGTCTGGGCTCAAAAAGCCCAACAAAAATTGCACGGCTAGAATGACCAAAAGATACAAGGTCAAGTCCCCCCGGTGTTGTTTTCGAAGGTTGCTTTCGGCTGTTTTAATATCCAAGACTCTGCCTTGGATAACCGGCGCAGCAGGCAATACAATAAGTTTATAAAGTCTCATTGAATCACGCCCTATTTAGCCACGCCAGGGCCCGCTTTGCCCGAATATCACCAAAGGCTGCCGCTGCACGGTGAAAAGCAGCTTCCCTGGTAACACTGCGTTTCGGACGGGCTGCTGTCAGTCGGTCTTCAGCCATTTCCTCAAGATAGGCTTTGATACGTTGAGGCAGCTCAGGAGAATCCAAGGCTATCCGCAAGCGCTTACAAATGGCCAACAGGGTATCATCTTCGCTTCGTTTTTCTTGTCTGGCATACTGAGACAGCAACAAACCCGTGGCTTCATCCAAGCTCCGCAAACACTCTTTCATAGACACTTTTTTAAACCGTTTTTCTCGCCCAAAAGAGGCTTCCGCAAGCTGAGCAGGCGGCGGCATTACATCACTTGTGATGGGGTAAAAAGCACGTTGATGTTTCAAAATAAACGTTCGAATTAATGCCGCCCAAGCATAAATGGCCTCTGCACAAGCTTGATTTTTCCGATTCCCAAAAAATTGGTCGATGGACTTTTCATAATGAGTAAATTTTTCTCTATACACTGTTGATACCCGGTTTTTAAAATCCTGTGCACGGCCGGCCTTGAGCAATTCAGAAAGCTGTTGAGACCATGCACAAGCCACTTTAATCGAAGCTCCCTTTCTTAAATAAGCCGCCACATCAACAGGCTTGGTTACCGCTTCCGCTATCCCATGAGGGATGTGAAACTGTGCCATCAAAGCCTGAATAAAGTTGCGACGATTTGCCTGAACTTGGGGGGAGTTGAACAAGGATAAAACATTCCCTTCGTCTTGTTCCAAAAATCGTTGATCTTCTCCCATCAATTTCGGGACCTGGGAATAGGTTAAGTGGGTGGGCTGTACAGGCAATTGCGTGTTACGAACCAATTCCAAATATTCACTGCCGGGTTTATGCCCAAAAACATCGGCACCTACCTGGCCAACATCCTCAAAGCGGTAACATAAGGTAGCCTCGGTTTGATACAAAAACGGCACCCCATCCACAACCATTTCTCGGCGCAAACGAGAATCCAAACGGTAAATTAAGTTATTGTGACCCGTCTTAAGCCGATATCCAAAACTGAGAACCCCTACCTCATTTTGCTGGACAAAAAAACCTAACGATTCTACGGATTCTTTGGTTAGTTTGACATCAGAATCCAAGCTCATAAACGTAACCGGTGCCAGACGATGTACTGGCGACAAGCTGTCTTTGGCATGGGCAAACAGGGTGTTTCGAATATCACCAAACGGAATGCCATCTCCCGATTCAACTTGCCAGGTATACCCAATCATATCCACAGACACCGTGGCCGGATGCTGGGCAATCGCCGCCTCATCTTCCTCTGCATGATTAAGAACAACGGAATGCCAAAGTCGGTTAAACGATTTTTGACGAACATCCATCCACTTGGAACTGAGTTCCCCTTGATTCGCCGCCTGATTAAACCCAACCACCACATGAATATGGGTATTATAAAGCCGAACCAATCGCTTTAAATTTTCTCTGATCAACGATTCATCCCAATCGCCGGGCCGCATAATCAGTTGTAACACCAAAAGCCGTTGGCCAGTTTCCAAAACAGGAATCGCCGTAGGACAAGACAGGCCAACAGGGGGGTTAACCGAAGCTTTAAACACAGGTTTAGCCCTCCTTTTTGAAGGCTTTTCAGGTACGGACAACTGCATCGGTTCTCCCAAAACGGGCTCAGGAGCAAGCTCGGCGACACCCTCGGCAACCAAAGGCGCCTCCACAACCATTGCGTTTTCCGCCTCAGCCAAGTGTTTTAAAACACCCCGATCCACCCGCTGTATTTGCTCAAACAACCACATCAATTCGGCAGTCGGGATAGGATACGCATCAAAAAATTCCCCAAGCGTTTCAACACAAAAGGTGGATAAAAAATGATGTTTATCGGTAACGTTACGGCCCAAGCACATCACCAAATGAAGCCCCATTTCTGCTAAATAGGGGTACTGAATCTCGTATAAATACGCCAACCAAGCCAACGCTTGTTGGGGGGTCGAAATCCATTTCAACTCGGCATTTAAGGCTTGTCCGGGCAAATAATATTTTTTGACGATCTCCAAGATCACCAGTGGATCTTGAATGCATCGGGGAACCGAAAATTGCAACTGTCGGCCCAAAGACACTTCAAACGAGTTTCCTCCAGTCCCGCTTAGGCCCAATTGATTTGCATAAGCAACAATCTCATCGAGTTCTTGAACAGACTGCACGTGGTTAGCCAATCGCAATAAAAATTTACTTAAAATCTCAGGTCGATCTTCCCAGGCCATCAACAAGGCCAAGCCTTCCGAGGGAACAAATACCGTCATTAAGTGATCGACATAGCCGTCCCTGGGATCTGTCGCCAAATAAGAAAAAAGTTCTTCAGTTTGTGCCCTGTCTAATCGAAGCAAACACCGTTGGTAATGCAGGGGCTCAAGATTCGATAGGTGATGTTGCCGACACCAGTTTAAAATTCGGATGGCTTCCCCACGGTCCGATTGGTTCCCCAAACTATCGGCAATGGCCATCCAGGTAAACGTATCCGGCCTCAAACCAGCCCGTTCCATCCAAGAAAAAATGGTCTGAATTTGCGTTAAATCGGCCTGTTTAAGGGCCACATTATAAGCAATCAGTTCCATATCGCCGGCAAATCGGGTCCGCATCCACTCTAAAATTCGCATCGCCTCTTTTCCATCGGTTTGATTGTTCAAACAATCAACCAACGCCTTTACGGTAAAGGAGTCCGGCGCAACACCATCTTCATCCATCCAAGCAAACACTTTTTTGACTTGATCAAAAGAAAGGTGCTTCAAGGTCACCGTATAGTGCCCGACCTCGAGTCGATTTTTAAACGTTGCTCTAGCCCATCGAAAAATCAGCATGGCTTCGGCACCGTCGTGTTGGTTATTCAGACAATCCGTTAATGCCATAAAAAAGTGACGGTCTGGGGTGATTTTCTGTTCACACATGCCCTGATAAACCACTTTAAGCTGCTGTAAATTGGCCCGTTTAATGGTATTGGTGTAGAAGTGCGAATCGAAAATCTTTAAACCAAAGTTGGCCCCAACCCACGTAAAAATGGCGATTGCTTCGGTCCCATCTTGCTGATTGTTCAAACAATCGGACAGGGCAAAAACCGTAAACTTATCCAAGGGGGCCTTGCCTCGCCACGCAAAAATGGCTTGCAACTGAGCCAAATTGGCGCGTTTAAGTGCCACCAAATAGCTCGAATCGTGTATTCTGTCGCCAAAATGCGTCCTTAACCAACTTAAAATTTGAAACGCTTCTTCCCCACTTTGTTGATGATCCAAACAGGTTGTCATGGCAAAAAACAACAGTGGGTCATTCAAAGCGTCCGGCATATCGTTTTGAATCCAGGTACAAATTTGAATACACTGGATCAAGTTGGCATGCTTGAGGGCATTGACTCAACCCTATCCACGACACTGTGGCCCCGCAAAAAAACAAGCATCCGCAAGGCTTCTTCCCCATCGGTTTGATTATTGAGGGCATCACCAACAGCCTTCTTGGCGATGTCATCATAGGGGAAACGAGCAGGATCTTCTGCCATCCAGGCTAAAAGGGTTTCAAGCTGGTGGCTGTTGGCATGTTTAAGGGCATTGTTATAGTGATAGAGGCTCACCTGATCGGGATATCGGTCTCTTAACCACCCCACAATGCGCACCGCTTCAGCCCCATCCTGCTGATTTTCCAAGCAGATGGCCACATGGTCAAAAACCAGTTTGTTCAGTTCATGCCCATCGGCATGTAAGCGCTCAAACACCGCCTGCACTTGCGCAAGCCCGGCATGTTTTAACCCACTGCAATAATGCCCTGGATTATTAAATTCCGTTTTTAAAAAACGTCCAAAGCGTTCCCGAACCCAATCCAAAATCTGCAAGGCTTCAGCACCGTCTTGCTGATTATCCAAACAAGTCCCCAAGGCCGCTATCACAAACCATGCGCGATGACCTTCGATCGGAGCCATCGCTTCAATCGCAGCAACATACGCCTTCACTTGCGCCAAGTTGGCCGATTTTAGAGCATTGGTGTAATGAGCCTCGGTAACCTTACCGGGAAAACGTTGAATCATAAACGCTAAAATGGCCTCGGCTTCGGCCCCATCCCGTTGATGATTCAAACAATCAGACAAGGCCGACAACACAAACATTTCTTCACGGGGGGAAATGGATCCCAATTGATTCAGTGCCAGCTTAACTTGCTCTAAATTCGCATATTTTAAGGCAATGGTAAACCATCCCTGTCGGGTCTCGGGCTCAATATCAACCCTTTGCTCACGAATAAAATCTAACAAGGTCCAGATATCTTCTGAATTTTTAAAACGATTCAAACACTCGCCGATGGCTTTCCAGGTACACCGATCCCAGGCAACACCATCTTGACGCATCCATAGCAAAATCTCCTGAGCCCCCTCTGCCCAGACGCGTTTGAGAGCATTATTATATAAAACATTGCTACGTTCTTTTTTATAGTTGGGATGGGATTCAAAAAACGTCCGGGTCCACGCCAAAATTTTAAGGGCTTGGACCCCATCGGTTTGAGCATGAATACAATCCGCCAACGCACAAAAGGTAGCCCGAGGGATAGAGCCTTCCAGTTTTTCAAGCTTCTCAAACAAAACTGGCACATCATCTGCTTGGGAACATTTCAAAGCAGCCGTGTAATGAAACGCATTCACTTTACCTGGGAACTGGGCTTCCATAAAGCCCAAAATGGCAAAAACTTCGGTACGATTGGGTTGTACTTCAGCATGATGGGTTAAACATCGGGTAAAGGTTCTCATCATGGAATCCACCATCTTGGCATCAATGCGAACACCATGGTTTTTTATCAGCTCAAACACCGCCACGACCTGTTGGGCATTGGCCCGCAGCAAGGTGTTGTTGCAATGAACAGCATCCATAAAGGGGCTCCCGTTCCGGCGATCCCGAAAATCCCGTGGGGGAAACTTCTGAAACAACCATTGCAATATCCGCAGCGCTTCATCAGGATCTTCTTGTTTGCTTAAAGAAGTCGCAAGCGTACGAAAGGTGTTCTGGTTGTACGCCCGATCCCCACATTGTTTAAAAAATAGTTGGATTCTTGCCAAGGTTTCAGGCCCTGCCTTGAGCCACAAAATCCACGCCCCAACCCCTGCATTTCGGTGAGGAGCAGGCACGCTATCGGCCCTACCCCCTCGCCAACTAACCCACTTTTTCATCTGGGATCCCTTATCGATATAAAATCTGATAAGTATCGGATAAAAAGTAAAATTATTGCAACAGACTATTTATAATTCTGTAAAAAATGCAAAAAAAATGACTATTTATTGAATAAAAACATGCCCATCCAAGGGACTTCCTCCAAAATCCGCCTCAAAATTACAATGGAGATGCCAAGGCGCAGGACCAATCCAATGTTGTTCGGGGCCATGGAAACGGCCGATTTCCTTGTCAAAGGTGTTGGGATCAGTTGGGAATAAGGTGGCCATTAACTGTACGGTTGCAGCTTGAAAGGATTGGGCATCCACCGGTTGGTCTAGCAGGCCACCAAACACCTCGGTCAAGGTTTTCTCAAACTGAAGCTCGCGCAGCAGATTGATTAAAATTCGGGCCGTGAGCTCGGAATCCACATAAAAATCGCGGAGGGCTCGGACATCTCGGCTACTGGGATCGGTAAAGTAGAGAGCCAGATAGGTACACAGCCGTTGGGAGCGAAGAACAAATTGGCTCGAAAGACCATTCCACACCGCTCGAGCGGCCGGAATGATGGGGAGATGCCCCCGCTTTTCGTCTAATGTAGCTTTAATTGCTTGGGTAAGATTAGCATTATTAAAGGCCTTAAGTTTGGCATCCAAATCTGTCGGGGATAATGTTGCATAATCCACTTGTCGAAGCCATTTTTTAACATTCCTTAATGCTGAAAAGGATCCAAAATCCGAATCGATCTGTCGTTGATGTTCTTTGGCCTTAGCCAACAACCGCAGTTGCCCCGCAATAAACCCCGTTACAAACAGCCTCGCCAACTCGTTTTTGATCTGACCCGTCAACCCTTTTAGGCCTCTTAATCGGGCTTCATAGTCTTTATCGGTTTCCTGCAAACGCCGCCCCACCCTAAACAAACACCAACTCACCAAACCCTGGCCTGTATCTGCAGTAATTGTATTCGTAAACTTAACATCAGGCTGCTCTTGGCGGGTTTGCAAATAGCGATAGAGCATAATGCTTCTGGCATACAACTCTCGAACCTGGGGAGTAACTTTAATCCCCAGTTTGGGATCCACAAAAACCGGTTTTCCGGTGTAAAACGCTTTGACACTGTCATACAACGCTTTCAACACCTTGCTGCGATTGGCATAGGCTTTATCAGAATCAACCTCGACAATGCGCTGGGCAAGGCCACGAAGGGCTGTTAGCCTTGCCGATTCCACATCGGTTCGCTTGATGGCCTGTAAAAACCGACCTGCTGTCTTACCATCACCTGTCACCAAAAACAATAAAGCCGCAAAGAATCGAAAATAAAAGAATGCCTTGGGATCTGCCTCGTTTTTAAAAGCGGTTCTGTCGTGTTCCAACTTCTGTTCCGTGGCCAAAATCAGTTTTTTGCAAAAATCATCTTCCCCTTGAAACAGCCCATCAACAACCCGACGATGCACGGCAAACCGCAAATAGTTCGACACACTGGTTAGCGTTTGGAGTCGAAGACCTTCTTTTAAATATGCATAGGCCTTCATTACATCCTCTAGCCGACCACTGGCTGCACTGTCTTTTGCTAAAACGGCAACAGCAATTTGCTGATGTTCAATATCCAAAAAGCCGAGCCTAACCACATCGTCCAGGACCACGCGAACATCCTGAGATAAAGGCTGACGCTCTTGAAACGTTACCAATTGCCTAAAAACGCTATCCGCAAACAGTAAAAAATAACGATGCCCGGGTTCTCCCGGCTGGCTCGAATCGGCTTTAATCGCTTCATATAACGCCCACAAGCCTTTTCTTAAAAGCCCGTCCACTCGTCCTAAAACCAAGTCATTGCCTACTTTTTCTTCGTCAAAAGGCACACATTTAAGGGCCAAAAAACCCGCCGAAATCATCACCTTCAATAACCGGGCCCGTTGGGAGCTTGACTGCGTGACCTCATACGCCGAAAACCCCAACATCATCACCTCATAAAACGGCACAAACAGGTCGGCATTGGTGGCATGAATTTCGGTCGAAAACACCCGTTCCAAGCCCACTTGAGCCAGTTCCAACAAATCGGTTTTACAGTCCGCCACTAAATCGGCATGGGCACTGGGCTGTAGGGAGGTTAACGCCAGCATCACCTCCGAAACCGCCTCCCGAATGGCCACTGGGGCATAGGGAACGAAAGAATTTGGGGTTAAAGACATTAAAAGATCCAACGCTTCTTTTAGAGCAACGGCATGGCTAGATTCATCAGCATCCAAGCTCGCTACAAATAAAGCAACCGCATCCGGATTGGGGGTAATACGCCCGGTTTCCAGGCCAGAAAGATCCAGGTCGGATACGAGAGAAGGGAAAGCGGATGTGGGTGTTACAACAATGTCCCAAGGCCCTTCCCATTCTGCTTGAAAAGCGGGGGAACGTGGCGGGGATAAGGGGATTGGTGGCACGGTTTTGGGCGAGAGTTGGTGGAAGGCGATTTGTTTTTGCATTTGGAGGTATTAAAGCATAAGAAATGGCAAAAGTTCACCCAGTGCCTATAGTATCAAATGATACTATCACCCCCTTTGTAATTCCCAAAAAATCCCGCATACTAAAGGCATCTTTCATAAAAACCCAACAAAAAAAGGAACCCTAAATCATGCCCAACACCATCCAATTCCACCGTGTTCTCACCACCACCCCAGACAAACTTTACAAAGCCTTTATCGACCCCGAAGCCATGGTCAAATGGTTGCCACCCCATGGGTTCACTGGCAAAGTCACCGAAATGAACGCTACGGTTGGCGGTAGCTATAAAATGTCGTTTACCAATTTTGGCACCGGCAGCAGCCACTCTTTTGGCGGAACGTATGTAACGCTTGAACCCGGCAAAAAAATCCAATACATCGACCGCTTTGATTCCCCCGACATGCCTGGCGAAATGACGGTAACGGTACTCTTAAAAAAAGTCAGCTGCGGAACCGAACTGCACATCACCCAAGCCGACATCCCCGACATGATTCCACCCGAAATGTGCTATTTGGGCTGGCAACAATCGCTGGCCATGCTAGCCCATTTGGTAGAACCCAACATTCCAGATCAAGGATAAAGATTAAGACTTCACAACCCCCCCATAGTTTAGTAGTGTTGAGGGCCGTGCAAGGGAGCAACCTTGAAATCACTTCAGGCCATGCCCCAGCCGTGTTCTGCCCTGTGTTTACAAATGGTCTCCGTACAGTGCGACTTCAAAGCCGCTGCGCGGGAACACCTTTGAATTTACTTCAAAGGTGCGACCCACAAATGCTCCGCATTTGTGTATACAATGGAAAGGTGTCCGAGTGGTTTAAGGAGCACGCTTGGAAAGCGTGTGTGCAGCAATGTACCGTGGGTTCGAATCCCACCCTTTCCGCCAAGTAGAAAAACCCACTAAAAGTATCTAGTGGGATTCGAACCAGTGAGCGTCAGCGAACGGCTTATAAAATAGGATTCTTCTCGAGTTCAATAAAATTGAGCTCGAATCCCACCCTTTCCGCCAGAGATGCTGATATTTCCAATTTTCGCTTCGGTCGATATCGGCCCTCCCCTTGGTCGGGGCCCTGTAGATAACTCCCTTCGCGAAAAATTGAAAATCTCAGCATCTCTCTTCGTCTCTGTACGGGTATATTTCGGCCCCTGCAGGCGAGCAATGACAAACTTGCTTTGGCTTTGCGACTCAAAAATGCTCGCCATTTTTGTTTACAATCCATTGCAATAATACGCCGCATTAACCGATAAATAAGTGCAATGATGAAAAAAAATAATCTCTTCAAGCACCCAAACTACGGCTTGGACCCTAGATTCTGATCTCAATTTTGATTACTGGTCGCCAGACCAAGTCCTTTCTGTAGACGAAGTTTCCCGGCTCCCCGTTTTTCATTTGCCCTATGGCGAGGCCATTGGCGCCAGTGACCGGGGACACCACTATTTGAAAGCGGAGAACCAAGATTGTTTCGGCATCGGGGCTGACGGCACCCTTGTCGTTGCGGATGGGGTTGGATCCGGCGAAAAGTCCAAGTTGGCCGCACTTGTGGTCCAACAATGTGTGCTCATGACCGGTGTAGAAGCCACGGAGGCCAATGCCCAAGATTTGATCAATCGGATTGCGTTTATACTAAAAGAGCGATCTTCGGAAATGAGCCTAACAACAGAGACGGTTCAAACAGCCATGGCCGGAGGAATCTCCACCATCGTTGATATGGCCAACACGGTCATACACACTATTTTTGGGGACACCGCTATGACCTGTTTTAGTGCTGTTAAGGTGGCTGAATCCAACGGAGAGCTTATGCTTCAAGGGGCATACTGCGGGGACGTCAAGGTCGTGGTATACAACCGCGAAGGCGAAGTTAAATTCGAAACCGAGGACGGGTTGAAAGATTTCAGGCTAGCTCTATCGAAACTCCTTCAAACATTAAAAGACAACGAGACCCAGAGGCCCTTGATTGAAAGAAAAATTAGAGTACTAATCCAATCCTTTTTTAAAAACAGAAATAAGCTTGATTGTGCTGTAGGACAAGACCTCAAGTTTCAAAGCGAGCCCATTTCATGTCCCGTTGTTGAGGGTGACCGGGTCGTGGTCGCAACAGACGGATTGTGGGATAACTACACCCCGGAAGAAGTCATCCATATAATTCTAGGAAAGCCGGCATCGGAAAGTCTGACACATCTTTGGAAAGCAACAGCACTCGCACAAAAATGCCAAGCAACCTATTTAAACGAAAATGATTTTGCCCCTGGGGATAAGCAACCTCCGATAGAATGCAGGCAAGCGTATACCGTTTACAATAAGCTTTTAGGCGTTAATCAAGTTCACCGTCCGTATCTTCAAGAGGAGGGCACCCTCCAACAATGTCGAATCGACAACCGGGCTATCGTGATTTTTGATGTCCAAACGGATCGTCAAACCCTTAGCTAAAAGGGTACTTCGTACGGTTATACTTTCGCCCCTGCAAACAAGCTATTTTGGATTTACTCCAAAGCTATGCCCCTCCGAATTGGCAGGCCCTGACATACCTACCATAAAAATTAACCTGCAATTTTTTGAGAATCCACCCGATAATAGGGTGGAATGCCCCTCAAAAAAACCATTAGCCTACCCACAGCCAATTTTTTGGACACTTTAGAACCCACCGACCCTCGGTTCTGGGCTGTTTTATCCCATCTCAGAAACAACCTCGAAAAAGCCATCGTGGCTTGCAAAGCAGAACTTGAATCAGTTCCCGTAACAGAACGTCCTGGTCGGATATCAGATTTTGCAATTCTTCAGCCTTTTTACGCCACCAACTGCCCAGAAGATCTTCCAAAAACCTTTTCTCGAAGTGAAATTACTCGCCTACGAGCACGTGTAGCCGTTAACTATTCATGGAACTATATTGCAAATGAATTTGATTCAAAATGGGTTTCAATAGGGAAAGCCATTGCGTTTCTAGACTCGTTGCAAAACCCCACAAATAAAGCCGCAAACGAACTCTTAACTGCCTTAAAGACCTTTCTTAGGACCTTTGAAATCGGCTTCAGAAAGCTCAAAGGGCGCCAAGGTAACGTGATCGTGAATAGTTACTTTGAAAAGTTTTGCAATGAAACCCCACAACAACTTGCTTTACTAAAACCCAAAAACAACCAAAGGCCCCCAGCCACCAAAAGGCTCAGCTCTGATATACAAACAACGGAATCTCCAGCTAAAAGAATCCATGAAGGTCACAGTAGTCACCCGCCCGCTCTCTCTGATTTATTGCTCTATGCGCAGCTTCAACAACAATGGCAGCAACAACAATGGCAGCAATCTTTTGGTACACAATACCTGCCTTTACAAACACTCCCCACCCACCCAATTCAGCGTACTCTGCCCCACTTTCAACTCGTACCACTCTCCGAATTGATGGGAGAGCAACACGCTCGCCAAGCGGCACAATCCGCCTCTGGTGCTGGGCAAGCACAACCCCATTTCCAGCTCCCAGCACCCAGCGAATTAATGGCACAGCAACAACAACAGCTTGGATTTGAAGCCTCCCCAATAGTCATTCCCTTACCTGTTCGTATAACCCCTGAACAAGCCCGACGCCTTGCCATGTGGCTCCAAACCCCCTTACCCCATTCTCATTGACCGCCTGTTTGAGGAGGCGCAGACCGGGCACCAGGATCCTGCCTGGATTCAAAAGCCTGTTGTGGGATAGAAAGCTTCATCTGACTAGCCCCAATTACTCGACGGGCCTGAAGACGCTGAGCATCCATATCTGTGGGTGCAGGCTGATCTAATGAAACCCTCGCAACCGGCACAAACGCAGCATCGGGAATATGAATCACCATTCGTGTGGCTTCTGCTTCGGCCTGCCGGCCAGCAAACCCCGTTCGAGCAACAGGTCTTTCAACTCGGGAATCGGCACTTCTTGCCCGAGAGTGTACATCCTGCCTCGGTACCCCCAAAGAAGGCCCACCAGTAACACGCATAGAATTTCCTTTCTAAAAACAATATTTTTTCAAAGTATCGGATATTGGGTTAAAAAAATTTCATTTTGTTAAAACCAAAACCGCTAGAACTCCACCACAATCCTTTTTTGGGGTATACTACTGACCCCATGAACACCATTTTAAATTACCTGTCCCAAAACGAATCTGCGTTGTTAAAGCGTTTGTTTGACTCCCTTAAAATCCCCAGCGTCAGCACCAAACCCGAACACCAGCCCGACATTGCCAAATCGGCCCAACACACGGCCGATGCTATGCGCGATATTGGCCTAGAAAATGTGGCCATTATGCCCACAGCCGGCAACCCGGTGGTCTATGGCGATTGGCTGAATGCCCCGGGCAAACCCACCATTTTGTTTTACGGCCACTACGATGTGCAACCTGCCGAACCCTTGGACCTGTGGGAAACCCCAGCCTTTGAACCTGCCATTCGCGATGGCTACATTTTTGCCCGCGGCGTTTCGGATGATAAAGGACAGTTTTTGTGCCATTTCAATGCCATCGAAGCGTTTTTGAAAACCGAAGGCAAACTACCCGTGAATGTAAAGGTGATTATTGAAGGCGAAGAAGAAATCGGCAGCCCGAATTTGGTACCGTTTTTAAAAGCCCATCGAGAGCTGTTAAAAGCCGATGTTGCCTTTGTTTCCGACACCACCATGCTTTCAAAAGGGAATCCGTCGATTTGCTACAGCCTGCGTGGCTTGATTTACACCCAACTTGAAGTGACCGGCGCCAACACCGACCTCCATTCCGGCCAACATGGCGGGGCTGTTCCCAATCCCATCAACGCCTTGGGCCAAATCATTAGCCAACTCAAAGACAACCAAAACCGCGTCACCGTGCCTGGTTTTTACGACGATGTGGTGGTGTTAAGTGCCGAGCAACGCGCCGCCATAGCCGCCCTGCCCCAAGACGACACAGCCTACAAAAAATGGTTGGGTGTGGATGCCTTGGTGGGCGAGGAAGGCTATTCCAGTTTCGAGCGACGTTGGTTCCGTCCAACCTTGGATTGCAATGGCATTTGGGGCGGCTACATGGGCGACGGATCCAAAACCGTGATTCCCTCCAAAGCCTTTGCCAAAATTAGCATGCGCCTGGTGGCCAATCAAAAAGCCGAAGCCTTGCTAGAGGCCTTCAAAAAACACATCCAAACCCTAACCCCTGCTGGCGTAACGGTGGATATTGTCAGCTTTACCGCCACAGACCCCGGCATCATCGACCCCACCCACCCTGCCATTCAAGCCGGCTTAACCGCCCTTGAACAAGCCTTCGACACCAAAGCTGTTTTGCACGGCGACGGTGGCAGCATTCCGATTGTCACCGACTTTAAAACGATCCTCGGCCTTGAAACCGTACTCATGGGCTTTAACCACCCCGAAGACAAAATCCACGCCCCCAACGAGCAGTTTGGGGTGGCCAACTTTTTTGGCGGATCCCGTGCTGTAGCCCACTTTTTGAAGTTGTTTGGGGATGCATAAAAAAACCACGATTTGGCAGGTATTTAACCGCATCGCCCCCCGTTATGATTTGCTGAACCGGCTGCTGTCGTTTGGGCAGGATTTGCGATGGCGAAAGCAACTGGTGGCCGCCTGCCCCGAGACTGCAGCGGTTTATGTCGATTTGGCCACAGGAACCGCCGATGTGCTCTTGGCCGTTTGCCAAAACCGACGCATCCAATCCGCCATTGGCCTGGACCCGGCCCAAGGCATGTTGGATGTGGGTAGGCTCAAGCTCGACAAAGCCGGACTTTCAGAAGCCACGCTTGTTTTGGGAGACGCCCAGCACCTGCCCTTTGAAACTGCCAGCACAGATTTGATTTCGATGGCCTTTGGCATTCGCAATGTTCCCCAACCCGAACTGGCCTTGGCCGAAATGGTTCGGGTGCTTAAACCCGGTGGAAAAGCCATCATTCTAGAATTTTCTTTGCCTCAAATGGCCATCATTCGCTGGGTTTATTTGCTGTATTTTCGCTGGGTTTTGCCCCTTGTCGGCGGCCTTATTTCTGGGGATTTTCAAGCCTACCGCTATTTGAACCAAAGCGTGGAAAACTTCCCCTACGGCCAAGACTTTTTGAATTTGATGCGCCAAGCCGGCTTCGCCCAGGTTGCCCAAACCCCCTTAACCTTTGGCATCGCCACCCTCTATGTGGGTCAAACCCATGGCTAGCCTGCCACTGCAAACCCTTGCTCAACAAATCGATGCGGCCCTTAGCAGGCCGCTTACAAAACCCCTGCGCATTGCCGTTGAACTCGAGCATAGCATCGACCCCTTGGCCTGGATTGCCCACCAGCCATTCTCGCAAAAAATGGCCTGGCAAAACCAAGCTGGTGTCGGCTCTGCCAAAGACTGGCCATTCGACGCTGAACCCGAAACCTTTGCCTGGCTGGAAGCCTGCTTCAACAACCCGAACCTGGCCGATATTTCGGTGTATGGTGGGGTAGCCTTTCCCACAGCAACGTTGGCCGATGCCTGGCAGGTTTTTGGCAGATCTCGGTGGTTTGTGCCCCAAATCGAACTTAAAACCGAAAATACAACCACCACTTTGGCCTGTACCCTTTGGCCGGGACAAACCCCAGAAACCATCCACGCTGTTTTGGATCAGCTGGTGTGGAATACCCCCACACTGTTGCCCAAACTGGCCTTGGAATCCCCGCAATTTTGCCCGGATTTCGACACCTTTCAAACCTTGTTTAATGGGGTTTCTAAAGGCTTTGTAGACTCTATTTTCCAGAAACTGGTTTTGGCCAGAACCTGTCGGGCCACCTTTAAACACACGAATCCCTACAGCCTGTTGTCCGCCTTCCAGACCCCGGCTTTGGTTCCGTTTGGCTTTACGTTTGGCAACACCACATTTTTAGGCGCCACCCCCGAACGCTTTCTTGTTGCAAACGGCGACCAAGTCGAAACCCCTGCCCTGGCTGGCACCGTGCCCAGAGGCTCCAATCCCATCGAGGATGCCTCGCTCGAGGCCATGTTGACCCATTCACCCAAGCTGGATCAAGAACACCGCATTGTCGCCCAAGATATCGAAAAAGTTTTTGCCAAATACACCACCTTCACCCAAACCGATACCCTCTTAAAATTAACCAAACTTCAACACCGGCTCACCCGGTTTTCGGGAACCCGCCATGGGGCCTTGACGGATATGTTAACCGATCTGTATCCCACGTCGGCCGTTGGGGGAACGCCAACCTCAGCAGCATTGAACTGGTTGGCCGAAAACGAACCCTTCGACCGGGGCTGGTATTCGGGCTTGGTGGGCCAGGTTTCGTTTCAAAAACTCGATTTGGCCGTTGCCCTTCGATCGGCCTTGTTCGAGGGCAATCGCTGCCAACTGTATTCTGGCATTGGCCTGGTACCTGGCTCGAACGTGGACAGCGAATGGCAAGAACTTAATTTAAAATTGGCACCGTTTTTGGATTTGAATTAAGATTAGGCCCATGTCCAACACCCTTTGGAGCACACAGTTAATGGCCCGGCTATTCGAGGCTGGGATTCGCCACATTGGCATTGCCCCTGGCTCCCGCTCCACGCCCTTGGTCTTGGCTGCGGCCCGACATGGCCACTTCCAAACCCACGTCCATTGGGATGAACGGGCTTTGGGGTTTTGGGGCCTGGGCATTGGAAAATCCAGTGGAACCCCAGCGGCCATCATCACCACGTCGGGGACAGCTGCGGCCAACCTGTTTCCAGCAGTCATCGAAGCCGCCATGGACCAAGTGCCACTGATCCTACTCACCGCCGACCGCCCCCCCGACCTGATGAATTGCGGCGCCAACCAAGCCATTAACCAGGTTCATCTATTTGGAAATTACCCGGCTTTTTTTGCCGATTTACCCGCTCCCCCCGATGCCCCGCTCTCGGCATTAGACCCAATTCTGGATGCGGCTTTGGCGATTCAAAACCAACCTATACATCTGAACTGCCGCTTCCGAGAGCCCTTTTTCGAGGACAAAGGTGATGATTAAGAACGCACAAAAACCCTTGTTGTTGGCTTTCCGCCTAGACCCAAGCGAAGCTCAAGCTGTGTTACAGTTAGCCGAACAATGGGGCTGTCCCCTGGCCGTTGAACCGTTGTCCCAATTGTCTCAAATCCAGCACCCGTTGGTGGTTCCGGCTACGGCATCGGTTTTTGAAACCCTGGCCACAGACTACCGACCCGATCTTTTGGTTCAACTAGGACCGGTGCCTGCTGGAAAAGCCGCCTTGGATTTTATCAAAAACACCCCTCTGCCCTTGGTAGAAATTCACACCCGAATCGTCACCCAAAACCCCTTTCATAAACCTGGACAATGGCTCAAGAACCCGCTACAAAACCTGGCCACCGAACTGGATTCTCGAACTCGAATCGACAGTGTAGCCCTCTGTAAAACCATTCAACTGAAGCATCAAATCACCCTACAAAAAACCCTTGAAGGGCCCTTCAGCGAAGCCCAAGCCATTCAGCACCTGATCAACGCCATGCCCCAAGGCAACTTGTTTTTGGGCAATAGCCTGACCCTTCGATTGGCCGGACAGGTTCAGCACCCCAGCACCACAGCGCCCCGCCAAGTGTTTGCCAATCGGGGCGTCAGCGGCATCGATGGCCTGATTGCCACAAGTGTAGGTGTCGCCATGGGAAACAACACCCCAACCCTATCGATTATAGGCGACATCTCTGCCCTCTACGACCTGAACGCCCTACAGATGCTGGTGGCCTGCAAAGTCCCAGTCGTCGTCGTAATCCTGAACAATTTCGGAGGCGAAATTTTCGCCAAGCTCCCCGTGGGCAAACTGCCAGAAGCCAACCGCTATTTTAAAACCCAACATGCCCTCGAGTTCGAATCGGCGGCGGCCTTGTTTAAGCTGCCCTATCAGCGCATCACCGCGTTAAAAGACCTAAAGTCGGCCCTCACAGCCCCTAGGCGTTCTCGGGTGATGGAATGTGTTTTTGAGCCCCCTTCAGGGCAAAAGCCATCACCACACTAGACGACAAAACACAAAACACCAAAACAGACTCAAGCAAAGACCCCACACGATAGGCTTCGGGAATTTGTAAAAATAAGATCACCGAAATCAGGCCTCTTGGCCCCACCCATCCAACAATTTTGTCTATTTGTAATACCTTCACAAACCCCAGGCGAACCATAAAAACAAAAGCGGCGACACAAACCCCTAAAAGCAAGGCCACAGGGTGAAACAATCCCCCAACGGATAATAAAAAACCAAACAAAACAAAAAACAGGGTTTTCACCAAAAAAGTCCCCTCGGCCACCAAGCCATGGAACATCCAATAGGACCGTTTAACCGCCTTAAGCGACAACGGAATGCCCAACCGTTTTAACCCCTTTTCAATGCCGCTAACATTGGCCATCACCAATCCAAAAAACAACACCAGCACCAAGGTTGATAAATGCCAAAGTTTACCCACACTGTAAAACAAAACCAAAATGGCCATCACAAATAAAAACCGGCTGTGTCCTTCCAACCGATTCATCAAATACACCAACCCCACACAGACCAAAATCGACAACAGAATCACAGCCACGATGTCCCAAGTAATACCCATCAAAGAGGCAAAATTGAGCACATTGTTTTTGAGTAAGGCATTAAAGGCAATAATGCCCACAATGTCCGAAAAAGCCGATTCATAGGTTAAAAATTCTTTAAGGTCCTTTTGCAGATGCGCAACACTGGGAATCACGATGGCACTGCTAACCACAGAAAACGGAATGGCGTTAATTAAAGCCGTGTAAAAACTAATTTTAAAGCTATAGGCAAACACCCCCATAAACCCAAGGGCACTCAGGCCCATCACCAGAAAGGCCATTAAAAACGCCTTAAAAATAAGCCATTTTTTATCCGAACTAATTTCAAGCTCCATGGCTCCTTCTAGGACAATAAAAATAAGCCCAATAACCCCAAAAATCTCTAAAAAGAGGCCCAAATTTGGCAATTGTATCCCAAAAAGATCAGCCCCTTGTTTAATAAAAAAACCCATCCCAATCAGCATCAAAACCGTGGGAATATTGAACCGTTTACAAACCCGCTCCAACAAATAGGCTGTGATCACGATCGAGCTTAAGACAACCAAAATTGGATAGGTCATCGCTTTCTCCATTTCCTGTATTGAAAGCTAGAGTATAGCATATCCCCCAGAACTCTTTTTTTAAGAAGGAGATTTCATCACATAGGATGTACAGGATTCAAGGGAATCGGGAAGACAAATCCGTGGATTCTCCCTTAATGTTTCCAAATACGCATAAACAAACTTTATCGCAGTTGAAGGCGGCCGAAACCGACCGGACTGATTATTCACGCTAACCAATGTCGCACAGCCACCTTGTATCTGCCACTTCATTTCTCCGGCACAAAAAACCGGTGTATAGGCCTGTTCATTCTCATCAAATGCCGATAATTGGGTATGATGCAATTTAACCCGTTTGTTCTCAACTTCCACCTCATAATCCGCACATATCATCTGATGATCTAAAGTCAAAATATAGATCAATTGTAAATAGCCTGATTGATCCAAGTGCATTTCCAATTTTTGAAGCAATGGCATCACATATTTGTCTAACCGCTCAGGAAACAAACTGTCTTTTCTACGAAACCGAGAAACCTTTTCAGTTGATGGAGAACAAGGAGAACTATCAGTAAGCGCTATCTGTTTCCGATACATCTTGAGGAGTTATCGAAAAGCCTATCAAAAAATTTCAACAAAACCACCACTTCGATTTCAGAATTCATTCATGTTAGTATCCCAGAATGAATTCGCTCTCCACGATCACAGTCATTACCGGCGCCTCTTCCGGACTAGGCGAAGGACTGGCCCGTCGATTTGCCACAGACGGCAACCCCGTCGTACTGCTGGCCCGCCGCCAAGAAAACCTCGATGCCATCGTGGCCGATCTTCGAGCCCAAGGCCACCAAGTTTGGGGCTTTATGTGCGACGTCACCAACGCCAAGCAGCAACAGGCTGTCATCGCGCAAATCGAAGCAGAAATCGGCCCCATCGGCTGTTTTGTGGCCAATGCGGGGATTAGCGTGAGTTCGCCCAGCGCCAAATTTAATGTGGAGGTCTACGAAAAAACCTGGGCCACCAATGTGTTTGGGGTGTTGTATGGGCTAGAAGCTGTGATTCCAGCCATGAAAAAACGGGGCTGTGGACACATCGTCACCATCAGCAGTTTGGCCGCCTATCGGGGACTGCCAGAAGCCGGGGCCTATTGTTCCAGCAAAGCGGCTTTAACCGCACTGTCCGAAAGCCTTCGGGTGGATCTTAAACCCTTCGGCATCACCGTGTCCGTGATTCATCCCGGTTGGATCAAAACCCCACTCACCGACCGAAACCGCTACAAAATGCCTTTTATCATGCCCTTAGACAAAGGGGTAGACGTTCTGTACCACCACATCCGCAACAAAACTCCCCTGGCAGCTTTTCCTCAACCCTTGTCCACGGCCGTCCGATTGGCCCGGTTGGTGCCAACTTGGCTCTACGATTTAGCGGTGGGAAAACGGCGGAATAAAAAAACCTAGGGTCTGAATAACACAATCCCTGCCGTATCAATGTGTTCTTTCAGAGCTGGCACATCGATGGTGTCGTACAAGACAAAATCCAATTTATAGGGCAAATAAAGATCGTCAGCAGCATTGCGAATAGCGAGCAATTGTTCAAAAGTGGGGCCGATCACTGCCAGATCAATATCAGAGCCAGGCTTAAAACGCCCAGTTGCCCGAGACCCAAACAAAATAACCGATCGAAGACACGCTTGTGCTTCAAAAAAGGTCTGGAGTTTTTGAAGGGTTGCCTCAGATAATCCGTAAGTCATTATAGGGCGTTTAAACGCGCTTGAAGGCGTCTAAATAAATCGCAATAAGCGGTTCGAATGTGGGTATAAACATCATCCGCGCGGCTTTGATTGTAGGTATGAACCGTGTCATTGCGATGCTTCAGCATGGCCATCCAGCCTTCCCCATCTTCCAAATACCCATCCGAAAAGGCCTGTTCAATCACAGGTCTAGGACCCCGAATATCGGAATAGCCCTTGGACTCCAACAAATCTTGCAGGGTTTTCCAGGCCAATTCATAGGTGTATTCAAACCGTTGAATAATCCCTTCTTTTTCAAGATCGGAAGGGGTTTCTAGGGCCAATCCATTTTCCAATTGTGCAAGCGCTTTTTTAAAATTATCAAAGCGCAACTGCCATCGTAATTGCATGAAAGAATCTTACTGCTTCCCTTTTTGTTTCGCAATCCAAGCCATTCGTTTTTGGATTTCGCGCTCAAACCCCATGGCTTTGGGGTGATAGAACCTGGTTGTTTCGTTCCAATAGGCTTGAGGCACCATGGCATAGGGGTGGTCGTGGGGGTAAATGTAAGACGAATATTTGGATGAGCCCGCCTTGGACATGGCTTGAGCCGCAGGGGTTCTCAAAGCCGACGGAACGGGTTGAATATCCCCACGGCTGATGGTTTCGATGGCGGCATCAATGGCCAAATAGGCCGCATTGCTTTTGGGGGCCGTTGCCAAATAGGTTACGCCTTGGGCCAGATTAATGCGCACCTCGGGCATGCCGATTCGCTCGGCAGCCTGCATACAGGCAGTTGCCAGCGGCAAAGCTGCGGGGTCTGCATTGCCAATGTCTTCCGAGGCAAAAATAACCATGCGTCGAGCAATAAACACGGGGTCTTCCCCTGCCACCAGCAAACGGGCCAGCCAGTACAGGGCCGCATCAGCATCCGAGCCCCGCATCGACTTAATTAACGCCGATGTTAAATCGTGGTGGGTGGTGTCATCCAAACTGCGAATACCGTCTGGCAACACCGAAGCCACATCTTCGGCCGAAACCCTGGGCTCTGTCGCAAAACAGGTGCCCACCAGCTCGATGGCATTGCAGAGTTTTCGTGCATCACCAGCAGCATAGGCCAACAACCCAACATGGGCCTCTTCGGTGAGGGTTGCATTGGGCAAAGCTGCAGCCAAAGCCTGGGCTTTGATTTGGGTTAAATCGGCTTCAGACAAAGGTTTAAGTTCAAAAATTAGGGCTCTGGAAACCAGTCCCGCAATCACCGAAAAACGTGGGTTTTCTGTGGTAGCGCCCATCAGCACAATGGTGCCATCTTCGACCACACTTAATAACGTGTCCTGTTGGGTTTTGCTAAAGCGGTGCAACTCGTCAATAAACAACACCGCCTGCCGGTCCATGGCCTTGGCCAAGCGGGCTTCTTCGATCACTTTTTTAACCTCGGCCACACTGGCCAAAGTGGCGTTCAATGGGTACCACTGGGTTTTCCAAGCCTGATTCAACAGCTGGGCCAAGGTGGTTTTGCCAATCCCAGGCGGCCCCCAAAACAGCACATTGGCCGGTTTTCCCGAGTCCACCAACCGGCGAATCGGCCTTCCTTCGCCCAACAGGTGTTGTTGACCAACATAGTCGGCTAAAGAGGCAGGTCGAATGCGGTGGGCCAGCGGCGTTGAGGAACTCATACCACCATGATACGCTTGGGACATGCTAGGCGTCGATATCGTCGAAATCGAGCGCATTCAAAGCGCCATCGAAAACCCCAAAACCGGACAAACGTTCCTTAACAAACTCTTCACCCCCGCCGAACAAGACTATTGCCGCCGGTTTAAAACCCCCTACGAACGTTTCGCTGGCCGTTTCGCCGCCAAAGAAGCCATCGCCAAACTCATCAGCCAAGGGCCCAAAGACTTTTGGTTGGATATCGAAATTGTAAACGACGACAACGGAGCACCCCAAGTTCGGCTATCCGAACGGCTCAAAGCCATTTTCCCCCACCCCATTGCCCTGTCTATTTCCCATGAACGGCATTATGCGGTGGCAGTGGCCATTAAACAGCCTTCAGGTTAAGCGAATCTCTCCCATTTCTGTTTATTCCTTTGGGCCCAAGTCCGAATAGCCTTTATCCACCCATCCAAAGAATCCAGATTTGTAACTTCTGACACCTTTAAAAGGGGAAGAGGTGCCTCAGAAGCCTCTACAGGGTGCTGCGGATCAAACTTGGGTTGGTCCGGCTGATGTTGAAATTTAGGAATAAGAATCGGCTCCTGATTGGGAGCTTTCAAAAAATCGGATAGAAGAAGTAACTCACCAAGACTCATTTTAAAAGAGTCATGGGCAGATCTCGCCGCAAATATATGGGAAATTCCATATAAATCCCGCCCCGCAACATCTGACTGCAATGATTTCAAAGCGGTCCCTATCTCTAAAAAATGAGACACTAAAAAGTCTAAAAGGCTTGGCTGAATACACTCGGGCCACGCTGAAGCCCCATTCAAAGCCGCCAACAATCGGAAACCCAGAGCCTGCTGTTCAGGGGTGCTGTTAGGTAACACCTGTTCCAACAGGCCATTCCAGCGACCTTTAATGGCTTGGGGAATATCAACTGCCCGACGTTGAAGGATTAAAATTGCAATTTCCACATCATTATTATACTCGTGCCCAGTCCGTTCAGACGGTGGTACAGGCCTACCAGCTGCTTGTCTCCAAACATAGCCAATAAACATTTCCACTCCATAAAATAACCGGTCTACCAAGGACCCTTGCCCATACAAAACCTCAGGAACCTCAGCACGGGGCAACAAGCAATCTAAAAAAGTAGTTGCGGTCCCGCCCTGTGCCAACACCCTCTGAGGGGCTTCCAAAAGGCTGCGCCCAGTTAAAAAATCACGCTCATGGGCCGCTAACGTTTCATTACACAATTCCCAGGCAACTGGATAAGGGGCAGGCGTCACTTGGGTAACACGCCCATAAAAAGCCATAAAGGCAACCAGGCTCAGGCAAGTGGGCCTGTCTGTTGGTTTAACATTATCCAACATCGCATTTCTAATGATAGAAAAAATAAGCCAACGATCCCCATCAATCACCCTTCTGATATAGCTGGTTTTGACAGCGTGTAACACCTCCGGAACGTCTAAAGACACCACATGAGCTACCATTTTAAACAAATGCATATACCGAAATGATCGATCATAACACCGAATCTTAAGGGCAATACGTTCATAAGAGTCCGGCAATTTACACTGGGTCCCAAAACCCAACAACACCAAGCCCCATAACACCGATTTTTCAACAGGGGCGTTTTTAGGGATACGGTCTATATCGCCCATGAAATCCATGAGATCTTCGTCTGAAAAACCAACGATCAAGCGCTGCAACGTCGGTAAATGAGCCAAAATATACAGTGCATTTTCGGCCAAAAATTCAGTTTCTGGACGACTACAAATCGTAAATAAGGCATCAACAACCAAGTGCCTGGCAGAGAAGGAAAGGCTTTTCTCTTGGGCTATGTGATTTAACGCACCTAAGCACTCTTCCAAAATAGGCTTAAACAAGGCGACCTGAATCATGTTGGGTCTCATCGCAAACCCCAAGATAAACAGCGCCGTATGACGTTCTAAGGGTAACCCTTCATGGCTATCGCGCCAAACCATAAGCCACGACATAAGATGCCCCATACAGGCGCTGGTCGCCTTCTGGCTTCGTGCTTCCCGCCACATCATAATCAAAGCCGTTATATCGTTTAAAGCCTCTTCAGGCCTCCGCTGGCCAGGAGAGAGTGACGGTTGTTCTAGAAGGTGTCCTATATCCGCCACGATCTCTGCTTCTTGAGAGGCCGACGCCGTCATAAAAAGAACCTTCACGTTTTCCGGATTGTAAAACCAGCACCGCGCCAAAAGATCCTGACGGTGTGAACGAGCGGTCTGAAACGCTTTATCCGAAGACACAACTGTTTTAACAAGAACCGTATAGCACATCAGATCGATTGCCCAAGCATCCAAAGCCATGGCCTGAATATACCCAAGGAATCGGTTCATCAGCTTCAGTTTGTTCTGGACATTCCCCTGTATAAACTTATCCACGAGCATACCGCCAACGGCAACGGCTTCTTGGGGTAATCGATACCCTTCATGGATACGAAAACATGCTTTGGCATAAACCTCTAAATCTTCATCCGTTTTCAGCAATGGCACCACACAGGTTAAGAGGGCACAAACCACGGGTGTCTCCACCGTCAAAAATGAAAAATCCGGGCGCAAAATCCACTCCCTGCCAACCTTTAATCTCAAAGTCGCCTCTACCGGCGTCGCTCTGACCTGTAACACCAAACTCACAAAAACGGTATGAACCGCAAACGATTGTGTTACAAAATGATCGGCCAACGCAGTCAGCTGAACCTCACTGATGCGATCGATTACGGACCTAAGGGTATCCAAACGCGTCAGCTGTTGCCAGGACAAGTGGTCGATCACATCCCCCCGCTCAATAGCCGCCACCGGTAACGCTTCTGGCAACGCTGTTTCTTTGATGGCTTCAGGCGCGGGCACATGCACCGCATACCACCGCTTTTGATCTTCAACAGCCGCGTTATAAGCAACTTGGTCCTGCTTTAACAACTCAACAACGGGCGCCATCCTCTCCATCCAGGAATCCGCCTGGTGCTGACTTCCCTTTGGCCGATAACCACCTAAAATCACCATGGGAACATCGGCGGAAGGCTGCCATACAAAAATCCGCCTAATTGTTGATCCTTTGTCTACTGAAATACGGGTCAACTTTAACGCATCCCATTTCATGGTCGAAACTTTGACCCGGCGACACACTTCAATGGCATAATCCCAAATCGTGACACCATCTTGATGCTCTCTATTTTCGTTGCTGTCTACCAAACGGGTATCCGGCACAATGTTCAAACACCGCAACAACAAGGTTTGCTGGGGCTGACTCAGCCTGGACAACTCCCCCCGTTGACCTTCCCCCACAGTCAAAACCTGTCGGGCTATGTAGGCAATCCGCCTTGCAGACTCAACCGCACCACCCTGCGCCAACTCAGCCTGCAACACATCCAGCTCCTTTTGAATCTGAACAACAACCACTGAAAGCGGTTGATCGGATAAAGTCGTAGACGGAGACGTGGCAAAAGAAATTTGTTTATTCATGAAAACTCCAAGTATCTGGCGAAGAAGCCAACAGGAAGGGAAGTAAAATAGCAAAAAATTGATATAAAAGTAGACTATAAACCAATAACTATCAACGAATATATTAAAATAATTAAAACCAAAGACCTATAAACTTTTTTACCTAAGTCAAAAAATTCTGCATTTTCACCCCCAATCAAAATGACACGCTTGTTTTTTTTGACAGGGGTCTAAAATACCAGTGTTTCTACCCCAACACCCTCCCCAACACCACCGAAATCCCCACCTTTTTTTCCGAAGAAAACGGCAGGATCTCGTGGCTGGGAAATTGGGCTTGAATGGCTTTCAGTTGTTTAGCGGCTTGGGAAGGTTTTAATTTATCAATTTTATTGGCCACCACCAACACCGAATGCCCGCGTTCGATCAAAGCCTCAAACATGGCCATATCCGACTCTGTGGGCCCCACGTTGGCATCGATAATCAGCACCACTTTGGCGGGGCGATAGTCGGACTGAAAAAAATACCAATCGATCAAATAGGCAATGGTTTCTTGGGCGGTTTTTGACACTTTGGCAAAGCCATAGCCTGGCAAATCCACCCAATGGGCATTGCCGTTGATCAGAAAAATGTTCAACTGTTGGGTGCGCCCCGGAAAAGCACTGGTTTTGGCCAAGCCCTTTTGACCGGTTAAGGTGTTAATCAGGGTCGATTTTCCCGCATTGGACCGGCCAATAAAGGCAATTTGGGGCAAAGGTTTATCCAACGCCACATCAGGACCAACCGCGCCTTTGACAAAAACAGCGGAAGAAACCTTCAAGCTTACCCCACCAGCTGCTTAAGCTCGCCAGAACGATAAAGTTCTAAAGCGATATCGCAGCCACCCACAAAGTCGCCGTTGATGTACAGCTGAGGGATGGTGGGCCAATCGGAAAATTCTTTGATGGCTTGGCGTAGGTCGTCGTTGGCCAACACGTTTCGGTCGACAAAGTCCACCTTCAATTCGTTTAAAATGTGCACCACTTGGGCCGAAAACCCACACATAGGCTGGTCTTTGGTGCCTTTCATGAACAACACGACTTTGTTGTTGGAAATATCATTTTGAATTTGATCTTTAACCGCTTCTACTGACATAAATTCTCCTTAAATGAGGGTGATTAGGACTGAGCAGCCGCCCATTTTTCGGGCGTATAGGTTTTGAGCGCCAGGGCATGAACGGGACCTTCAAAGGCTTCTTTAAGGGCATTCATCACCAACTGGTGTTGTTTGACCAAGGGCATCCCCACAAAGCTCGGGGAAATCACAATGGCATCAAAATGTTGGCCGTCTGGGTCGTTTACAAATACCGTCGCATCGGGCAACACCTCTAGAATGGTTTCTTGAATGGCATTAGCTAGCACCGTGTTCCTCCAACCAGGCAATGATATCACGAGATTCGTACAAGGCTTTTCCATCGATCACCAAACACGGAACCTGGGTTTTGCCACCAATGCGCAACAGCTCTTTTTTGGCCTCGGCATCTTCTAGAATGTCCCGCATAGGGATCGAGTAACCCTGTTCGGCAATATAGCGCCGAACCCGCTGGCAAAACGGACAAGACTCAAAATGATACAAAACCAAATGAGCCATTTTAAATCACACTCGCTTTGGTAATCACGATGGGCATTACCGGCACATCGGCATGAAATCCGTGGGTATAGGTGTCCACCCCTTCGATTTTGTCCACGACCTCCATCCCGCTCACCACTTCGCCAAACACCGCATAGCCAAACCCGGAAGGGGATGCATCGCGGTAATCCAAAAAGCTGTTGTCTTTAACATTGATAAAAAACTGGCCCGTGGCGCTATCCACCACACTGGTTCTGGCCATGGCAATGCTGCCGCGTTTGTTTTTAAGGCCGTTTGCGGCTTCGTTTTTAATGGGGTCTCGGGTTTCTTTTTGGGTCATGTCCACGTTCATGCCGCCGCCTTGAATCATAAAGCCAGGGATTACGCGGTGGAAAATCAGGCCTTCATAAAAGCCATCGTTTACATAGGCCAAAAAGTTTTCGGTGGTGATGGGGGCTTTGTCAGCGTCCAAAGCGATCACAATCTCGCCTTCTGACGTTTCGAGTTTAACCTGGACGGGTGGTTTTGTTTCTGCATTTTTCTTTGACATATCGTTTATCCTTTACTGGTTTTGGAAAGTTTCATGGCATCTTTAACCTGACACAGGGTTTCAGTGGCCACAGCACCGGCTTGTTTGGCGCCATCATACACGGCATCGATCACCGCGGAATCGGACAAGGCGTTGCGGCGTTCTCGCAGGGGCAGCAAGCGGTCGTTCACAACGGCTGCACACTGCTTTTTACAATCCACACAGCCCAGGGCCGCAGACCGACAATCCCGGTCGATTTGAGCCACAGCATCGATCGGCGAAAAAATGCGGTGATAGGCAAACACCGGACAAATTTCGGGGTTCCCAGGGTCTGTTCTGCGAATGCGATTGGGATCGGTCACCATGGCTCGTACCAGCGCCGTGGTTTCGTCTTCGGTGGCCGAAATGGGAATGGTATTGCCATAGCTTTTCGACATCTTTCGGCCATCCAGACCCGGCAAAACCTGAAAGTCAGTCAGCATGTCCTGGGGTTCTGGGAAAACAGCCCCATACAAATGGTTAAACCGACGGGCAATTTCGCGGGTCAATTCCAGGTGGGGCAACTGGTCTTTACCCACTGGAACGGCAGCTGCTTTGTACAGCAAAATATCCGCCGCCTGCAACACAGGATACCCCAAAAACCCAAAGGTATTCAGGTCTTTGTCTTGCAATTGATCGATTTTATCTTTGTAGGTAGGAACCCGCTCCAGCCAAGGCAGGGGCGTCATCATGGTAAACAGGGTAAACAGCTCGAAATGAGCCGGCACATCGGACTGAAAAAAGAGGCAAGACTTTGCAGGATCCACCCCACAAGCCAACAAATCCTTGGCCAAATTCAGCTTATCTTGGGCCAACCCCTCGGGATTTTCATAGGTGGTGGTCAGGGCATGCACATCGGCAATGAAAAAAAAGGGCTCATGGGTATCTTGCAACCGCACCCAATTGGACACAGCGCCTAGATAGTTCCCCAAATGCATGTTTCCAGTGGGCTGAATACCACTGACGATGGTCGGTTTCATGCTTGTAGCATAGCATTTGGCCCCTCAAAAATGCCATGCTCAAGTGTGTTTCTACTCCGGCACAACCGCCAACTTCCCTTTGCCGACAACCTGCCCGTTGTGAATGAGGACATACATGTAAATCCCACTGGGCCAGTCGGTCCCTATGATGCTGCGAGATAGCGGGATGCGGTTGTAG
>JBFWNS010000005.1:0-11512 GCA_050250935.1 Candidatus Margulisiibacteriota bacterium
GCATTCCCTTTAGCCCGACCACGAACATCATCACGGCCTTCCCGGACCAGGTGCGCAAAAGCCAGCCGAATGTGAACAACTTGAACCGGTTGGAGTTGGCGTACACGCTGCCGAGTTTGCCCGATGGGCGGTACACCATCATTGCCAAGGCGCATGATGCCTACAACACGGAAAGTTATTTGCGGTATGGGTTTTCGGTGGACAGGACACCGCCGCGGATTAAGATTTTTAAAATTGGGGTTTATAACCCGCATAAGGGGCAGCGGTAAAGGATTTAGACGGTTTTTCGATGTTTAACCCCTTTTCCATCTGGGCATATCCGAAGTATTAATTCGTTTGGATTGAAAAAGGGGGGCCTATGGGGAGTATTTTGTTTTTGGGGCGGGCTGTGCCTGGGGAAATTCAGGCGCTGGGTGGCGACTATTCGGTTATCCATGCCCAAACCAGCCAAGACGCCAGTCGGTTGTTGGCACAGTCGCCGGGTGTGGTTGTGGTTGATGTGGATTTTCCGATCGAAGGCGAATCGCTGGAAGCGTTGATCCCACGGCTGCGGCATCAGGACCCCATGGTCTCGATTCTGTTGGCGGTTCGGGGGATGGGGGTTACCCATTCTGTGCTCAGCCAAGTGGTGGGGTATCTGGTTCGGGGTGCCACCCAATTTCTCGAGCTGCCATCAACCCAAACCGAGCTGATTTGGACCCTGTCTTATGCCATGGAAGAAACCCAGGTGGCCCGTTCGGCAACCCATTTTTCGGTTGAAAAGCTGCAAGAGCCGGCCTGGAAAACGACCATGGATTTGTTTGTGGCGCTTTTGGATCAGCGGCGCGAAAAAGGGGTGCCGATTTCCACGGCCGAGCTTCAGGCTTTTTTTCCGCCCAATGCGTCTGAGGAAGCCAAGGCCAATATTCAAGCCATTTTCGAAGAGCGGCCTCGATTGAAGTCCGTGACCTTGTTAACCATCGACGACGAGCCGGATATTCGGCGGTTGTTTGGGGATCTGTTTAAACCCCATTTTTCGGTGGTGTCGGCGGCCAATGCCGAAGAAGGACTGGCTATTATTCAGAATCAGGCCATTTATTTGGTGTTTTTGGACATTACCATGCCCGGAAAACGGGGCGATGCTTTGGTGGCCGACATCAAGGCCTGTTCGCCGGATACCGAAATTGTCATGGTCAGTGGCAATGCCGATTTCGACTTGGTGTCCAAAACCATTCACGCCGGGGCTTCGGACTATATTTTGAAGCCCTTCGACAAAATTCATTTGCGCACCATCGTTTTTCGATTGTTGCAGCACCGCATGTTTAAAGACATGATCAAAACCGATGCATTAAGGGGACTTGTATGACCAAAAAAACCGCGATGATGATGACCCAAAACAAAGCGTTGGAAACCACGTTGATGGGCGCTACAGAGGCGTTGTGCGATTGGTTGCCCTGTGGCAGCTTGGCCGAGGCCTTGGACACCCTAAATTTTATCCCCCATTCGTTTAGCATGATTGTGATCGATGCGGATTTGCCCAAATTGGATCTTAAACAAGCCATCCACGACATACACACCCGCAGCTATGTGCCGGAAATTTTGGTGATCAGCGAAAAAGAAGTGCGGTTCGAGGTGTACCGGGATGTGCTGAAATGTGGCATTTACGACTACATCATCCCGCCTTTCGACCAAACCCGAATTCGGGCCGAGGTGAAATCGCTGTTGGCCTATTCGAATACCTTGCAGAAATTGAATGTGTATTTGGGCGAGACTTTTATGGATTCGTTTTCCAGACGCCTGGCCTTGGCCCACGAGCTGGCAGCCATGCGCAGAACCGAGGGCAAGACCTTGTCGGAAGACGAATTGTTGGCTTTTTTTCCTTTGCACGAACGCAGCGAAGCATCGTTGCAGCATAAATTAAAACCGTTTTCCCAGGCCCTGGATTCGGCCCACCGTCCCGTTATTTTGGCCGTGGATGATGAAGAACCCATTCGCACCATGATGAAGGACTTTTTAAGAACCCAGCGCTTTATTCCTTTGGTGGCCGAAACGGCAGAACAGGCCTTGGCCATGGCCCTTCAACACCCCGAAATCGATGCGTTTGTGTTGGATATCGGGTTGCCGGGCATGAATGGGGTTCAATTGCTCAAAGCGCTAAAAGGCTTGGTTCCCGATGCCGAAGCACTCATGTTAACCGGCTTTCAGGACCACGATTTTGTAACGGGTAGTTTCCGAAGTATGGCCGCCGACTATGTGGTGAAGCCTTTTGATAAGGACAAATTTTTAATTAGCCTCTCCAGAACCCTGCAGCGTCGCGCCCTTAACAAGATGGTTCAACACCACGACGCCCACCATATTTTTGATGAAAGCCTGACGGTTGCAGCCAGAATTAAGCTCCTGTCCAACATCGCCGAAAAGCGCATCGATGCCGACGAGCCTTTTTTGATGGAAGATGTCTATGCCTTCTTCCCCGAACTTCGCAAAAGCCATGTGTCCCCATCCACCAAAATTTCCAAAACCAAAGTTGCGGATGGGCTGGACTATGTGGTGGCTGGGTTGAGGGAGAAGATCGGTAGCGCCTGATTATTTGATAAAATCGTGAAGGGTTTCGAGTTCGATGGGTTGCCATCCCAATTGGTTGCCGAGGCGTTGTAAGTAGGTGCTTGCCCAACTGATAGCCCGTTTGAGTTGGGTGTGGTTCTCGATGGGTGGATTTTCTCTATGAGTCCTTAATTTTTTGCGTTGGGCTTGGGTACTGTTGATGGCTTCAGAGAGTTGGTTTAGCTGATGAGATAGGTCTTTTCGGCCTGGATTTTGTGGGAACAAGGATTCCACCGTTGTGCCCATGGTGTAGGGGTTTTGGGTGAGTCGTTGGGCGGTTTTTTGAATCCGGGTTAAAAGGGTTCTGAGGGCATCTTTGTGTGTTGAGGTTAAGAAGTGCAAATTGTTTCGGATGGTTTGAAGGGTTTGGTTTGCGCTTTTAAGTTGCGTGGCAAGTGGGGTTGTTAGTCCCAGTTGACGGGCTGTTTCAATACGTCGATAAGGTAAGAAATGGGGATCTGTTAATGCGGGAAGATGACGGTTTTGTGACAGTCGTTTTCCAGTTCTGCCAGCATTTCCGGTGTATTGTTCCAGGCGAGGCCCTGCATCGGGATTGCAGTGGACATCATCAAAATACACAGTGGGGATGCCCAAAAAAGCCAACCGGTGTAAATTGCCGCTCCTCATGCCTGCCATGACCGCTTGTTTCGATTTGAACAGAGAGACAAAATAATCCTGAACCAGGGGTTTTGACACAGCTAGAGAGATTTGGTCCCGCTGATCGGGGCAAGCATTTAGGGCTTTTTCGGCCAAACTCCCAGCTTCGAAGCGCCAGAAAGTGTTGACTGATCGTACTTTTTTAAACCGACTTACATCCAGGCCAGGGACGGGGTCCCCCATCAGAACGATGGTCCGTTGCGGGAAGGTTTTTCTGAGGTATCGAATCAGATTGATCCAGGCAGTTGGATCGGAATCCAATTCCCGATGCGCCCCACCGTTTTGGCCGCTGGTTCTTCCCCACAACACGATGCACTGATCGGGAAATTGAAACGCATCAAAATAGTTCTTGATAGCTGTTTTTGTGGCTGTGGGAACCATATTTAATCGCAGATCCATGTGTTTTTGGGCATGATTGACCACTTTTTTGGTGCGAAGTCCTGCGGCCTTGGTGGCGAAAGTCACATGTAAATTCCACGGTTTTTTGGGGGTGGTTCGTCGGAGGTTTTCGGGATCGATGTCGTCGGCGTATCGGGCCTGGGCCACAGCCGAAGTGCCTTGGTTTTTGGTGCTTAAATCGGTTGTTTTAACTTGGTTGTGGATGGTTTTGGTGTAGTACAGGGCATGGCGTTTAGCCCCTTCAGCTTCCGATGTTTGGGTAGTACAACGGGCAGAAATGGATGGTGTTTTGGGGGCTTGGCTGTTGGGCTTTGGCGGATTTTTTGGGCCTTTTAAGAGTTTGACACTCCAGTGTTTACGGCGGAACAAGGCCAGGCGAATTTCGTCGGTGTCGCCTGTCATGTAGTCGGCGTGGCCGATGACCTGCCATTTTAATGTGGTGTGGGCCCAATATTTGCAGACATCTTTAATCCATTTTTGGCGTTGACGATCGTCGTTGGGCATTGCCTCATAGGCGAAGGTAATGGGCTTTTTGGGTTTGGAATGGGCTTTGTAGGCCTCGTCTTGGGTGCTGTGGAAGCGATGAATCCAGTCCATCCACCGCTTTGCAGCTTGTTCAAAGTTGGTTTCTGAAAGGGTAAATGCCCTTTGAACAGAGGCGGGCAGACTGGTTTTGACTTCTTGGATGGTATTGTCGAGGGACAATTGGTTTGTTGAAGCCCAGTTTAGCAGTTGGATATGGTGTGGAAGGGCTAGGATTTTAAAATGAGACATGATGCGGGGTTTTCATTTTTTTGATTTTTAAAGATAGCCTTCGGGGGTATTGAATCCCACGGACAACATCGAAATCGAGCCCATCACCAGGTCGTTGTTAAAAAAGAAGGTGGGGTCTTGGGGTGATTGTAGGGCCAGGATGTAGAGTAAGGGCAAAAAATGTTCGGGGGTGGGGATGGCGTGGCGAAGTTCGGGGCCTAGTTTGGCATAGTTGGCTAGGGAGTCGTGGTTGCCGGATTCGATCAGGGTTTGAATTTGGTGATTGGCTTCTTTTGCCCAGTCGAATTGGGCGGTTGCATCCTGCCAATCGGCGGCCCGCAAATTGTGAACCACATTGCCGCTGCCAATAATCAGAACGCCCTGGGTGCGTAAAAAGGCTAGCTCTTTGGCCAAATGGTAATGGTCTTGGGGGGATTTGTGTTTGTCCAAGCTCAGCTGAAGCACTGGGATGTCCGCTGCGTTGTACAAATGGGTTAACAGGCTCCAAGCCCCGTGATCCAATCCCCAAGCATGGTCGAGGTGAATGTGCTGGGTCATGGACGCTTGAATGGTGGTGGCCAGGGCTGGGTCGCCAGGGGCTGGGTATTGAAAGGTGGACAAGGGTTCTGGGAACCCATAAAAATCGTGGATGGTTTTGGGGGTTGGCATGGCCGTAATGGCCGTGCCTTGGGTTTCCCAATGGGCGGAAATACACAAAATGGCCCTGGGTTTTGGCAAGGTTTGGCCCAGCTGTTGCCAGGTTTTGGAAAAGGCATTGTTTTCGATGGCATTCATGGGGTTGCCATGGCCAATGAATAGGGTGGGCATCAGAGGGGTGGTGGGGCCGAAATTGCGAAGGTTCATGGGGTCTAGTGTATCACAGGCTTTTGTGTGATATTCATGAAAAATTTTTGTATAAAAAGTTCATAAATGGCTTATTTTTTTTGTTTTTCTAGGTATTTTTGTCATAATAATGCAATTTTTTGATTGTTTTCCCGATAACTCTAAAATTGACCTACAGAAAGGGTTTTGCGGTGAGAGCAAATCCAGTATGTGTACGAGCCCTTTCTGTTGTGGCAAGGCCGGTTTTAAGAGCCGTTGCTGAGCTGGGTTCTAGGCAGATGCCAAGGCGGCTTGTTCGAACGGCGGCTGCGAAAAACCCAAGCTCCACCATGTTGGTAGCCCGTTCGACCCCTGTTCGGCAGGATAGGGGAGCTATTCAGACCCGTGCAGCTGTTCTCGCAGCCGAAAGGGCCATGGTTCCCAATCTTCGGAATGCTGTGCCTCGTGTTTCCGATCATGGCGCTATTGGTCAAAACTGGTCGAGCGTCAAAGCCGACTATGTCATTTTGGGCTATCATGGCACCTCGAAACCCTGGGTTCATCGGCAAAATCCCGAAAAATTCACCTATTTTACCCGAAACTATGGTCAGGCCCGTACCTATGCTGGCCCAGACGGCGAGGTTTATGTGATTGCTTTACGACGACAGAGCGGGCAAGACGCAATAAAAAGCGTTCACCGCAATGACGATTTTGGAACCTATTACACCACCGGCAATACGGTTGTGGTGTTGGCCAGTCAGTCCGCAATGGTTCCAGAAAACGAGGTCTTGGCCAAGCGGTTTAAGGGTAGGGACAATCATGCGTTGTCATATGCAGTTTTGACCGTTGGTGGATTGAATCTGTTTCATGAAATGGTTGCTCACGTTTTTGTGAATTTGGCCTAGTTCAATTCCCCTGGTTTTGCCCGTATTGACTTACGGATTTTTGGGACGATATAGTCGAAGCATGTTTGTTCCCTTAACCTCGTTGTTTGCAGGCATTATGACCTTGTTTTATGTGCGCCTTACCCTGCGTGTGGTGGGGTTTCGCAAAACGTACAAGGTATTGTTGGGCGATGGTGGACATGATGTTTTAAAAGCCGCCATTAGCGGGCACGCCAATTTTGCACAGTATGCTCCCTTGGGTGTGCTGCTGTCGTTTTTGTGCGAGATCCAAGGTGTTTCGCCTTATTTTATGGGCCCCTTAATTATCCTTTTTATGGCAGGACGGGTGATTCATTACATCGCTTTAACCAACTTCACCCTTAAAGACCCCATCCGCATTCGCCGCCTGGGCATGCGTTTAACCCTGATGCCCCTGATTCTGTTTGCGGTTTTCTTGATTTTTTTGAGCGTTTATAGGGTGGTATAACCTCGTTTTTTAATCCCTTTTTTGCCCAGAGCCATGTATAAATATAGTGCACAATCCAAACACACCGGATGGGGGGATTCATCGATGTTCAGCGGATAGTAGAGCAGCTTCGAACCGCAAGGGCGGCTTACCGGCATTTTCTCAAGAATTTAAGCTCGATACCCACCCCCCAAAGCCCCAGTGATTTGGTCGCACTGGCCCAACGCTGCAATGTTTCCGTTCCCGGCCTAACCCAAGTGGCGGCCCTGGTGAGCAACACCAATAGCGACGTCCAAGCCCTGAAAGAGCTGAGCCGTTTGGTGGCTGCCGAGCCGATTCGGGCGCGGTTGTAAACGAGATCTGGTGCGCCGTGCTGGATTCGAACCAACGGCCAGCTGATTAAGAGATGTGGAAAATGGTATCAAAAACACGGTGTTAGAGCTAGTTTGAGTACACTGTGAACCATTGCTATGCAGTGAAAATGAGTGGATTTTAGTGGGTGTGTTACCTATATGTTGCCTGTAAAAGGAGGGAGGGGAGCTGGTTGATCTGGGTTGGTAGTCTGCGTATAGACTACACTAGTCCTACTCTTGAATGCTTCCGTATAGCTGCTTGGACATGAGACATATCTAACCCCTGTTGATATGTGAAATCCATAAGATCTTCTGTGATAGCATCCTCTAGTGTTTTTGCATTGTTATGAACAGATTTAATCCGATGAAATAAGATATTTCTACTTTCTTCTACCCGCATATCATCGATATGGTGAATCATGCATTTATGGATCAGCCAATTTCTTTCTTCTAAAAAACCCTTTAGGCTCTGCTGTAGTGAATCCGAATATATCCCGGCTTCCTTAGCCGTATTTATTGCTTTGCCTAGTGTAAGGGCGTGGTACTTGGTAAAAATCTCATCAGCCTGTATTAAAAGCATACAATTTGGGGTTTTAACGTCTTTTTTCAGTGTGATTGAACGACTTAGGGCCTCTTCTAAGCGTTGGATTTGCCAAACAGCTTCGCCGATAAGGGCGTAAAGGATGGTAATGTTATTTTGCATGTTTATTTGTGGACTTTCTTTTAATGGAGTTTGTTGTTTCGTTGAAATGATACCAGAACCCTATAAACGATATCGATGATTCTGAGAAGAATGCTATTGGCGACTAAAGAAACTCTGTTGATTTTGCAAAGCCCCTTTAAACCTCTGTAAACAAGTTTTGAATCAAGCACCCAGGCAAAGGGTTGGGCGTTATTGTTGCCAGAGGTTTAAAAGAAAATACAGGGGCGTTTTTAAATGAACTATACAGATTAAGAAAAATAGCTGGCATCAGTCAGGGTCGTTAGAACGGAAATCTCGGTGTATGAGGGGTATGTGTTTGTTCCGTGGGAAGGAGTTGGAAAACTCGCCGGGGAAGATGCTTATACGGGTTAAAGATGATGCTTAAAGGAATGGCAGAGGGGTTTTACGACTTGGCAGGAGAGGTTTTGGTCTTTAGCCCAGGGAATGGGTTGGGGGTAGTGATTAGAGAAGGTTAAAAGAATACTATTTAGAAACAACCTGTAGTTTTCAAATAGTGATGTAATAATGTGTTCCTATGGATAGGCTGATTGTTAATAGTAGAGTAGACCATTTATGCAAAATAATTGCCAATGAATTAGCCAATCGGAACCAATTTCCGGTGCTTGAATTAGCGATATTGTTAGACGGGGATACTCAAGACAATCTGGTAGCGAATTGGAAAGAACTCTTCGGACTTATCAAGGACTATATCTCAATAGGAGAAAATTTTCGGGCATTTCAGAATTGGGATCCAAAGCCGCATTGGGCAGTTTTAGCTCTCAATTTTGGCTATATAAACGAGACCTATAATCTAGATAAAATTACTCTTTATATAGGTATAGGGCTCGTTGAAAAAAAGCGAAAAAGCTTAGATGAACACATACAAAATCTATGTAATACTGGCCTTCTAGAAAAAATTAGGTTAAGCGTGGACGATAATTTTCTTGTTGATCTTTCTAATCCTAAATTGGAGATCAGAAGTCACGGAGTAATTGTTAACCGAGATATTTTGGTGTATCCACACGAGTTTTTTAGACGATACTACTCTTCAAACTTTCTTGGCATGCCAGGCTTACTGAAGAAGGCACAAAAAATAGGGCTGCGGGTTTATATAAGACTCGATCCTTTTCGCTTGACATCGAGCAATCACTACCTCGAAATTTCCGAGAAAGATCATTGGTATGGGCCGCCTTTTTCAGAAAAGATCCTAAAGGATTTGTATTCTAATACGAGGGTAGTACATCGAAGCACTGGAAAATCAAACTTAAGCTATGATGTTCAATTTACGGTTTTTAGAACGAAGATGATGGATGCTTCCATAAGAGAATTTATGATCGAGGAATATTGCCCGATACAGCTTTTCAAAACCCAAAAATCTCCAGGTATTGGCGACGAATATTGTATACAAAAGTTTGCTCACTTTTGTTACGACCAAATACAGGATTGTTTCACACATTTGGATGGAGCTGTGAGGGTTTTCACGACAGAGGAATATAAAAGACATTTTCAAGCTATTGAGCATGGGCAAGATGTAGAAGAAAAAATAGGGACACGCCATAAAATGTTTCTTCTTGAAGGGGCGTTTACACTAGAGCTAACTCAGGAAATTCTTACAGAGTGGTTTAGATTCAATCCGCATATAGCTGAATACTTTTCTGGAATTACTCTAGAGCCTTGGATTAGCTATGACAAAATAAATGAAATGGGAATTTAGCGAAAATAAAAAATGATGGCAGCGCTAGTGCAAGTCTAAAAAAGCTTTTCTATCTCTTTGGTATACTGAACAAGATTCATACTAATCTGATTAAGATCGTTTGAAAGTTCTTTAAAGTGAGGATACCTCTGTTGAATTTCTTGGGGGGACAGAAGACGGTCACTTTCCTCTAATTCCAGGTTATACCATCTTCTAAATTTGGCTTGCCAAATTGTCAGGTGAGGCCGAAGGCCCGTATTCAGTGTTTTTACAAGGAGATCGATCAATATTTTCGAGCTCTCATGATTTTTAAATTCGGGAGGGATCGCCTTTATAAGTTCTCTTGTTTCGCCAAAAAGACGATACCAAGAATCATAAATTTCAACTATCAGATCATGTTGTAAATCAATCGGAAGGCCCGCTTTCCTTGTGGCTAATTCTGTCCAAGCCTTATGGGCAATTTCAGCAACTTCGAAGCTCTGCTTGATTTCGATTTTACCGATAGAACCGAGAGGAATATTGAGTTCAACCTTACTTGAGAACATATGGTGAACGTTTCTTTTTAAGGAAAGGGCTATCAAAATAGCTACTAGTAGAAGAAAAGCAATAACGAAAACCATGTTGAACCTAACAACTAAATTTGCTTCATCGATTGAAATTTGAAGAAGATTAAAGTTCCCTAAGAGGTTATTCATATCCGGAGGTCTCACCATAAAGAACTTCTGCAAGAGATTTTTTCATAGTAGACCTATTCCGTTGCATTTGGGGGAGAGAGTTTTTAATAAGACCCGAGTTCTTTCGGTTGGAAAAAGCTTCTTCTATCCGTTTTGACATCTCAGTGGGATCTTCGGTCCACCGATATTGCTTTGCGTAACCACTCTCGATATTTTCAGCAAGCCTGGGTGGAATAGACTGTCGAGCAATTTCTGATAGAAGAAAATCCGGATGTGAAGGAAGAGTTAGCCCCAAGATACCTGAATAGCCGTCGAGCTTCTTATTTAAAGCCCCAGAAATTTCCCAATCAACATGTTTCCGCCCCCATGTGTTTGGCCCACATAATACAACCAAAACACTAGCGTCTAGCAGAAAATCAGGGCCTTGAATTAAGCGTTTAATATACTCCGTACTAACATCGGTGTTTATATCTCCATTTTGAACAGATTTGTTAATAAAAAGATGTCCAAAAAGAGATTCGAAACGATCTTTATAATATTGGTCTTCTCTATGGTAAAAGCTGATAAAAACCTTGCGTCTGACAGAGAGTCCAAGAGGAGCTAAAACGGATCCCTCAAGACCTAAACCCTTAATAGGTTTTAGGCCTCCTAAATAACTAAGCAGACTGTTTTGTGGATTAGAATTATTACCTATCAATCTTTGCTCCGTCTCGTCACAAGAGATAAAATCAGGACAAGAATTATAGTACCAAAGTATTAAACTTATAATCTTCCACTAGCCAAATTTCTCATATGAAGGTCGCCTATAGCCTCCCCAGAAACCTTATGTTAAAAATTTTGTTGTGAAATCAACAAAAAACTTATGGAGGTGGCTATGAAACTTTCAACGGTTAGGTACGAAGAATCGTTCGGGCTAGAGTTCACGGCTGAAGAACTCTACATCATTAACTGGGCGTTAAGCGATTACATGCTGTTAAAGCAATACAGCCTGACGCACCGGATCGAGGCAAGTCCCTTTGTTTCAGAAGGGCAGGTCTTAGATCGGTTAAATACTGAGAGAAGAAAAGATATCGAGAACAGTCTAAAAATTAGTGAGAACATGAAGTCCGTAATGGAATTACTGGTCTACTAACTTAAGCTGCTTCAACCCTCTGCTCGATTGACTTTACCAATGCTGACGGTGACAGTTTCAACGTCTTAGCCAAAGCAAACACGACCTTTAAAGTCGGATTCCGCTCCCCTCTTTCTAACAAGGACAAATACGTCCGATCCATATCAGATTCCAAAGCCAATTTTTCTTGAGATAACTTCTTTTCTGTAATCGATACCTAAAACTTAAAAGCTTTGGTGCGCCGTCAGGGATTCGAACCCCGGGCCTACTGATTAAGAGTCAGCTGCTCTACCAACTGAGCTAACGGCGCAAAGGAAATGGACAGAACAAGAAGGACAAGCGGAAAAGAGCTTTAGCGAGGAATTTGGATTTACTCCAAATTCCGACCCACAAAACGAGTGGTTTTGTGATTACAAT
>JBFWNS010000005.1:11522-161582 GCA_050250935.1 Candidatus Margulisiibacteriota bacterium
ACCAACTGAGCTAACGGCGCAAAGGAAATGGACAGAACAAGAAGGACAAGCGGAAAAGAGCTTTAGCGAGGAATTTGGATTTACTCCAAATTCCGACCCACAAAACGAGTGGTTTTGTGATTACAATAGTAGCAGCTGCTCTACCAACTGAGCTAACGGCGCAAAGGAAATGGACAGAACAAGAAGGACAAGCGGAAAAGAGCTTTAGCGAGGAATTTGGATTTACTCCAAATTCCGACCCACAAAACGAGTGGTTTTGTGATTACAATCTTAGCTAAATTTACTTTAGCTAAGGAAACGGTGCAAGTTGGGATAGTTAATTATTTTGAAGGGAAATAGTGTGATCCCCAACTTTAGCAAGGAGTTTGGATTCACCCTAAATACAGCCCTGAGCTGAGCGAGGAACTGGCTTTGCCAGTCCGAGTGGGCCGAGTGCTCGTGAGCCACTTGGTGGCGAGCATGCCGAGGCAAATACACTTCCCACAAAACTTGGGGTTTTGTGCTAATATACCTCCCTCCATGATTAAATTTTTTGACCAAGTGACCTATACGCAAAAATTGGTGGTGTTGATCCTGGCCGATACCTTGGCTGCGGCTTTGGCTTGGTGGGTGGCCTTTGTTTTTCGGTTTTCTTTTGTAACAGCTTGGGGGTACTTGTCCCAGCATTTGTGGTTGCTACCCATCTTTATGGGGCTTCGCATCGTGATTTATTTGTATTTTGATTTGTATAAGATTTCGTGGCGGTTTGCCTCTACCCGTGACTTTTTGGCCATCGCCAAAGCCGTTGGGGTGGCGACCTTGGCCTTGATTACGATTCTATATGGGTTGCAAAAAGGGGATTTTCCGAAAAGTGTTGTGGTGTTGGACGGGGTTTTAAATTTTATGTTCGTTGCAGCCGTTCGGGTGAGCGTTAAATTGTTTGTGGAGTATTCCAAAGAAAAAACCTTAAAAAACAGAACCCGTTTTGGCCGAAAGCGAGCGCTTATTATTGGGGCTGGGGAAGGTGGCGATTTAATTGCCAGGCAGGTGCTGCGCCAATTTAGCGACTACGAGGTTGTTGGGTTTATTGATGAAAATCCGAATAAAAAAGGTTTGCGCATTCATGGGTTGCCGGTGTTGGGCAACATGGCGTCTTTGTCGCATTGGGTGAGCTTGCATCGCATTGATGAGGCCATTATTGCCATTCCCTCGGCTACTGGGGCTCAGGTTCGCGATATTGTGACGGGCTGCGAACAGGCCGAAATATCTTTTAAAATCACACCCGGTTTAAACGATATTTTAGAAGGGACCTATAAGACCACGCCCATTCGGGATGTTCAAATCGAGGACTTGCTGGGTCGGGATGTTGTCGAAACCAGCATGGGCGTTGTGGATTCTTATCTTCAAGATAAAGTTGTGTTGGTCACAGGGGCTGGGGGCTCGATTGGGTCGGAATTGTGTCGCCAGATTGCACACCATCACCCCAAAAATTTGGTGTTGTTGGATAACAGCGAAACGGCGTTGTTCTATGCCGAGCTCGACATTCGACAGCTTCAGTTGTCTTTGGGGGTCGAGGCTTGTGTGGCGAATGTCTCGGATGCTACCCGCATGAAAGCGGTGTTTGAGTTGTATCGCCCTCAGGTGGTGTTTCATGCCGCGGCCTATAAACATGTGCCACTGATGGAAGGAAACCCCCGAGAGGCGGTGATTAACAATATCCTGGGCACCAAAACCATTATCGAATTGTCCCACCGGTTTGGGGTCGAGCGGTTTGTTTTGATCTCGACGGACAAGGCTGTAAACCCCACGAACTGCATGGGGGCTTCCAAACGGGTTTGCGAATGGCTGATGCAACAGGCTGCTCAAGACAGTAAAACGGTGTTTTCTGCCGTTCGGTTTGGCAATGTTTTGGGCTCGCAAGGCAGTGTGGTGCCGCTGTTTAAACAACAAATTGCCAAGGGGGGGCCAGTTACGGTGACCCATCCTGATATTACCCGCTATTTCATGACCATCCCCGAAGCCGTTCGGCTGGTTTTACAAGCTGGGGCTTTGTCGGCAGGCGGGGAGATTTTTGTGTTGGATATGGGCGAACCCGTCAAAATTGTGCAACTGGCCAAGGATTTGATTCACCTGTCTGGCCTTGAAGAAGGACGGGAGATTCAGATTGTCTTTACGGGCCTTCGGCCTGGCGAAAAACTGTACGAAGAATTGTTCTATGCGAATGAGGCCCTGGCCTTAACCCCTCACCGTAAGATTTTTAAAACCCCATTGGCCCCTGTTCGCGAAGACCTTTTGCATCGGGTGGAAGGCTTGATTCTAGACTGTGACCAATTGCCACCCCAAGAACTTGGCAAAGCCTTAATGGCCTTGGTTTCGCTCTTGGGGCACTAGCTTTAGCGGTTTGTTAGTCCATTTTCTCGATGTGTTTTCGGCTGTAGAAATAATAGATCAATAACCCGATGGCCATCCAAGCCACCAACCGAATCCAAGTGTCTTTGGGCAGGGCTGCCATTTGAACAAAGGCGGCTGTAGCGCCTAGAACAGGAACTACAGGAACCCAGGGGGTTCGGAAAGGGCGGTGCAAGTCGGGCTTGGTTTTACGCAAAACCAAAACGGCAATGCACACAATGGCAAAGGCCAATAAGGTCCCAATCGACACCAACTCTCCCAAAAGACCAATGGGGAAAAGCCCAGCAATCACCATGGCGGCCAACCCGCTGATGAGGGTGGTGATGTAGGGGGTATGCCATTTTTCGTGGACGCGGCTGAATACTTTGGGCAAGAAACCGTCTTTGGCCATGGCATAGAAAATGCGGGATTGGCCCATAATCATCACCAAAATAACCGAACTTAGCCCAAAAATAGCGCCTAGTTTAATAAAAGGACGCAACCAGGCAAGGCCAGGACCGGCTGCATTAATTCCGACGGCGATGGGATCGGCCACATTGAGTGCGGTGTAGCCCACGAGCCCTGTCAAAACCAAAGAAACCAGAATATAGATGATGGTGGAAATTCCCAAAGACCCTAAAATCCCAACCGGCATATCGGTTTGGGGGCTTTTGGCTTCTTGGGCAGTGGTTGAAACGGCGTCAAAACCAATGTAGGCAAAGAAAATAACCGCAGCACCCCGCAAAATGCCGCTCCAGCCATAGTGGCCAAATTCGCCAGTGTTGGGGGGGATAAACGGCGTCCAATTGGCGGGATTAATGTATTTGATCCCAAACCCAATAAAGGCAAAAATAACCGCTAATTTAATAAACACGATCCAGTTGTTCACTTTGGCAGAGGCCTTGATGCCCGACATGAGCAGCAGGGTAATGGCCAACACAATCAACATGGCCGGCACATTAATGTAGGCCCCAGTAGACACCCAGCCCCCAGCGAGGGTGTGGTTGAAGGGGGCTTGGCAGAGTGTTTGGGGAATGTGGATGCCGAAATCGCTTAAAAAGTTCACCACATAGCCCGACCAGCCCACTGCAACCGTCGAGGACGCAAACAAGTATTCCAAAATCAAGTCCCAGCCGATAATCCAAGCCATAAAATTGCCCAGGGTATAGCGTGCATAGGTATAGGCGCTACCTGCCTGGGGCAGCATCGAGGCAAACTCGGCATAACACAGACCAGCCAGGGCGCAGACGATGCCCGAAATGATAAACGAAATCACAATGCCAGGTCCGGCATATTGGGCTGCGGCTTGGCCCGTCAGTACAAAAATCCCTGCACCAATGATGGCGCCAATGCCCAAATTGACCAGGTTGAGTTTTCCCAGGGCGTGTTCGAGCTCTTGAGGCTTCTCTGACATTAACTTCCTCCTTTTAAAGGGTCTAAAAAATGGGGGTAAAGTGCGATTGTAGCCCATTTTGCCCCAAAATTGAAGGAAAGGGGGTTAGGTGTCTAGAAAATCCAAGGCCTCTTGGGCCATTTTTTGCGCCAAATCCAAGCCGTTTTCGATGGGGACTGTTTCGTCGCAGCGCCAGGTTTTTCCTGGTGTGTGGTGGGCCAAAAAGCCCCGTAATCGTAAGCCCGTTTTTTCAAGGGTGGCATAGAGGCCTAGCGGAGAAGCGCAGTCCAGACCCACTTGGCTTAAAAAGGCCAATTCGGTTTGGGACAACAGGGTTTGGGTGGGGTCCGAAAGGGCAGCGCACCAGTGCTGGGCCTTGGCATCGTCGCTGCGATGTTCCAAGGCAATCACCCCTTGGCCGGGGGCTGGCAAAAATTCCTCTGGGGAAAGGGTTTGGGTAATGTGATGGGTCAGGTTCAGGCGGATTAGGCCGGCTTCGGACAGCAGAATGGCATCGAGACCCTGGGTTGGATCGGCCAGTTTGGCCAGGCGGGTTTCAACATTGCCGCGAATGGGTTTTGTGTTGAGGTCCGGGCATAGCATCGACAGCTGGGCGACGCGCCGGGCAGCCCCTGTTCCCACCACTGCGCAAGTGGGCAGGGTGTCGAGGGTATAATTCCCCTTACAGACCAAGGCGTCCAAGCGGGATTCGGGTTTTAAAAATCCCCCCAAAACCAAGCCTGGCAAGAGGGTGCTGGTGATGTCTTTGAGGCTGTGCACGGCAATATCGATGGTGTTTTGAACCAAAGCCGTTTCGATGTCCCGAATAAAGACCCCTTTGCCCCCAATCTGGGACAGCAAGCTGGTTTGGTTCCGGTCGCCTTCGGTTTTGATGATGTGGATCTCGACTGTCGTGCCTGGAAAAGCCGCTTCCAGTTCGGTTTTGACACGGTTGGCTTGAATCAAGGCCAAGGCAGAGCCTCGGGTCCCCAGCCGAATGGGGGTCATGATGCGGCAGCGACCCGGTGGGTTTGCCAGGACCGCAGTTGGTTCAGCTCGTCGGTGATGATGCTTTGAATGTGCTCCGATTCGTTGCGTCGGTTTTGCATGGTTTTTTGGACCACAGCCTCCAAGCCATCCAAGGTTAAGACCACGGTATTGGCCAAGGTTTGAACGTCGGGGTTAATGTTTCTGGGCAATCCCAAATCGATAAAGAGCTTGGGTGCATGGGTCGAAAATTGGGCGGCGTTGATCAGATACGTCGAGGTGCCGGTTGCTGCAACCACCACATCAAATTCGGCAAGATCGGATTTAATAAACGAAAAAGGAAAGGGTTTGATGCCGTGTTTTTCGCAAATACGGCCTAGTTTTTCTTCGGTGCGGTTGGTAATGAAAATGTTTTGGTGGCCCAGGGCAACCAGTTTTTTAACCGCCCTTAACCCCATGGTGCCAACACCAATAATTAAAATCGGATGCTCTAAATAGTCGGGGAAAACGTCCCGAATGGCTTCGACGGCAATGGAACTGATGGAATAAGACCCCCGGCTGATGGAGGTTTCTTTGCGAATGCGTTTGCCAATGGCGATGGCGGTTTGAAAGACCTTGTTAAGTACCGCTTGGGTGAGGCCATTTTCTTGGGCTTGGGCATAGGCGGTTTTGACTTGTCCCAAAATCTCGTTTTCGCCAAAGACCATGGATTGGGCCCCAGCCACAACCTCGCACAAGTGTTGTAATACGGGTTGTCCGGCATCGAAGCGCAGCAGGTCTTGAACCCGGGTCAAGGGCAGGCCATGCAGCTCGGACAAGGTTTGATACAGCCCTGCGGCAGCCACATTGGTGTCTTGGGCAATAAAATACAATTCCACCCGGTTGCAGGTGGTCAGCATCACCAGTTCTGAAAGCCCGAAGGTCTGGGACAACACCACCTGTTTTAGAACGGCTTTTTTAGCGTCATCCAGATAGATTTGTTCGATATCTTCCAGGGCATTCCGTTTGTAGTCCGTGCCCAAAAACCCGATCTTCATTGCTTGGTGACGAGCCCTTTCGCAATTTCGATGGCCCGTTGAAGCTGGTAATCTTTGCCATAGCTGTAGGTATAGCCTGGGTTTTCCATGGCCTTAAGATCGGCACTGGGAATGGCGGCATCGATGTTAACTGAAACCCCTTTTTTCGTGATGTCTGTGCCATTGGGGGTTTGATAGTGCGCGATGGTATAGAGGACGGCAGATCCATCGGGTAAATTTTGAACCTTTTGAACCGAGGCCTTGCCAAAGGTGTGAACGCCAACGATGGTGCCACGGCGATTGTCTTTGATGGCCCCTGCCAAAATTTCGGAAGCCGAAGCAGACCCTTCGTTGACCAAAATCACCAAAGGACCCCGGTACAAGGGCGAATCGCCGGCCGATTCGGTTTGACGGTTTCCATCTCGGTCTACGGTATGCACAATATCGCCACCGTCCAAAAAGAGGTTGGCAATGTTAATGGCATTGGTTAAAAGACCGCCGCCGTTGTAGCGCAAATCGATAATCAGGGCTTTGAGGTTTTGTTTTTGTAGTTTTTGAATAGCGTCCACCATTTCGTCGGTGGCGTTTTGGCTTTCGAAGGTGGTGAGCCGAACATAGCCCACATTGCCTTTGAACAATTCGACTTTGTCCACGGCTTTTAATTGAATTTTGTCGCGAATGATGGTGAAGCTGAGGGTTTTGGATCGGTTGGCCCGTTGAACGGTCAGGGTGACGGGGGTGCCCCGTTTACCCCGAATTTTGGACACGGCTTCGTTGAGTCCCAGCCCGGCTGTGGATTCCCCGTCGATGGTTAAAATCACGTCCCCGGCTTTCATGCCCAGTTTGTCGGCTGGGGTGCCAATGATGGGCGCGATGACGGTGATGCGGTCGTTTTTCATGCCAATTTGAATGCCGATGCCATAAAATTCCCCTTCCATGCGGGTTTGCATGTCTTGGAAACTTTTGGGTTCTAAAAAGCGGGTGTAAGGGTCGCCCAATGCCGCCAAATAGCCTTTGATGGCCCCGTATTCGAGTTTGGTGTCGTCGAGTTTTTTATCCACATAGCCGGTGCGAATGTAGGCTCGGATGGTGCCCAACAAACGGTAATCGCCTGTCGAGGAATACTGGGCAGAAACGTGGCTTTGAAAAAAAACGCCACAAAAAAACATAATGCCCATGCCCAAACAAATAAAGGCACTTCGGAGTAGATTTCGCTTCACGGCAGGTTCCTTAAACGGTGGGATATCGGGGTGCAGGCCAACGGCTGCGTTTAAAAGAGCAGCCCATTATACGCCAGCCCCAGGGGGTTGTCACCTGTTGAGGGAGCACTGGTCCAAGCCGCTTTCGGGGCCATTTTGGTGTTGGCATCGTTTTGAGATTATTCCCCATTTGATATAGGATTTGAACATGACAACTGTGCCATTTTTGATTACCGGTGCTGGGGGGATGTTGGCCAAGGCCTTTCGAACCCTTTTGCCAGCCTCGCAGGTGATTGCTGCCGATTCCAAAACCCTGGATGTTACGGATGCCGTTGCCATCGAGAAAGCCTTGGATGCCGGACCTCTTCGGGCTGTCATTCATTGCGCTGCTTATACCCAGGTGGATGCTTGCGAAACGAACATTGAAAAAGCGCTGTTGGTGAATGGAACTGCAGTGGGGCATTTGGCTCTGGCCTGTGCCAAACGTGGGATTCCTTTGGTGCATTTTTCCACGGACTATGTGTTTGATGGGGAAAAACCATCGGCGTATGTCGAAGACGATGTCTGTTCTCCCATTAACCGCTATGGGGAATCCAAATGGGCTGGGGAGCAAGCGTTGCAAGCGGTTGCCCAGCACCATCCGAATTGGCCTTATTTTATTTTTCGCATCCAGTGGCTGTATGGGGCTGGTGGGGTGCATTTTGTGGATACGATTGCACGGCTGGCCAAAGAGAAGGGCGCCCTGTCTGTTGTTCGGGACCAGTGGGGGAGCCCGAGTTGGACCCTCGATATCGCAGCTTCTGTGCTGTCGTTTTTGCAGCGTCCGGGTCCGCGGGGCATCTATCACTTGGCCAATCAGGGCTATACCACCTGGTACGATCTGACGGTGATGGTATTGGCCGAACTGGGCATTCCCTGTCAGCTGACCCCTGTGGATTCTTCGGCCTTTCCTCGCCCTGCAAAACGACCCCATCAATCGTCGTTGTCGATTGGGCGGTTTTTGGGTACTGGGGCCAAACCGCCGCTGCATTGGCGGGATGCCGTGCAACTTTTTTTAAAATCAAACCGATAATTGAATAAAGGTGTCCCTTGTAACAATTACATTCAGGAGGATTGGGAGTTATTGCGTGATCCCAGGTTTAGAGTCCCCATATTTAGGGTATTGTTCTTCAAAATAGCCTAACAAACCCCCACATAAGAGGTGCCCCTATGACACTCGGTATTCCATCTCGCTTTCGTTTTGAAAACAAACCCATTCGACCCTCGGACCGTAGTCGAGCATTTCCTTTGGACAGAGTTTTGTCTGCACAATTGCAAGGGGCTTTGGCACTTCGGTCGGATTTTGATGCCATGAAGGGGGTTTTTGAACGGGAGGTAAAAGGAAAAACCGATGGGGACGTTCGAAAGGTTTTGATCCGGTTTAACCAAACCTTGGAAAACTTGGCTCGGGAAGCCAATACCCCGATTTTAACCCAATTGGAACGACCTTCGGAGATTAATTCAGATTCGTTGCGGGTGATCCAACGTGCCATGGTTGCTGCCAGAACAATGGTGGAAACGGCTTGTGCCAATACCCCCTCTCAGCTTCATCTTATTTTAGAAACGGCCAAAACCCACACAGTGTTGGGGTTGGCCTTGCAAGCAGTGTTAATGGAAAACTTGTTGGTTCAAAGTCCCACAGCAGGCTCTGTGGCCGACCAAATTCAACAAAAATCGGGCGATGTGTTGGCCACTGTTCGAAGCCATGTTCATGCCGATGCTGTGTTAACCCTGATGGGGGCTGGGATGCCAGAGATGGTGCCCACCAACGCTGGTGATCGCGTTTTACATCTTATTGAGGCCCGAAACAGCCAACTCAAAGCTGTGGGGCAGTGGATGTTGTCCGCCCCAAATGGTGCAGACATTTTTGCCAGTTTGGGCGATAACGTAGCGCGGGAGTGTTTGGTTCAACAGGGTGAATCTTTGTGTCAGGAAGGGACTTTTTTGGCCTTTCAAAAGGTTTCTGGGGATCCTCAAAAAGAACACCTGTATCACGAAGCTTTGGGTTCGATTGTGGTTCAATCCCTTCATGATTTAAAAGGAGAAGCCAAGGTTGCTAAGGCACGCACTTTGGCCGAATCCATTAATGCTGGCCTTGGAACCCAGGCTCATCCGCTTGTGTTTTTGCAGTTGGCCCAGGCGATTGTTTCGGCCGAGGCAACGGAATCCAAGGGATCTGCGGAAAAACCTCGGGACCGAAGCCGCAGCCAAGACCGTCGCAAACCCACTTCGGAACCGTTGAATAGCCGTGTGGATCAGGCCCTGACTTTGCTGATGAATGCCCGTGTGGCCCCGATTCATACCGAGGGCTATGCCAGGTTAATGGGCGACTTTTTTGGCCAACTGCCTTCTAATCAATTTGATGCGGTAAAAACTTTTTTGGACAAACAATCGAATACAGCTTCTCCAGCCGCGCTTTTGCCCTTGTGGTTGGGCTATCATAGTGCCCTTGTTTCTTCGGGTTTAACCCGAACCGACCAAGTGGTGAACCGTACCAGAAATGCTGAAGATTTTCCGACTTTGTCTCGCCCCAGTCTTGAACCCCGACCCACACAGAAAGGCGAAAAGAGCCTTGAAGCGTTAGGAGATACTACCTATAGCCCTGCAGCCAGGGCCAGCATTCAAAGTCAGCTACAAGTACAACTTGCCACGTTTGATGGGGCTTTGAGGTTTTTGGACCTCATGGCGAAGTTGTCCAAGACAGACGATGTGGCAACACGGATCGAGTTGAACCGTCAGATTGATGCCATTTTGAAAAACCACGATGTTTGTGTGGCCTTGTCCTCAAATCCAGAGCAACCTTCTTCTCCCGAGGCTTTAAAGCAAGAGGCGGGGAGCAATTTCGCCATTATGAAGGATCTTTTGGTCAGCGACTTTACAAGGCACCAAGCCATTTTTGAGAGGGAAGCTCAAAATGACCGAAGAGGGTTGAAGGCGCTTTCAAGGCAAAGTTTTGATTTGCCTCAACGGCGCTTCTTAGAACAACGGTTGGAGTGGTTTAGCAAAATATCGATTTTCTTAAGAGAAGCCCTTCTTCATTTAGAGGGTTTGGCGATTCAACAGCCAGCCCGAACCGCCAGACGGGCTGCGCCGTCGGACCTTAATAAAGAATCCTGGTCGACCTTGCGGGAGGCGACCGTTCAGGTGTTGCGCCACATTACCCCACAAACCTTCACATCGACCCTAAAAATGGCCATGCTGGGACAATCGACTTTGATTCGCCGAACCCTGGCCCAAATTGATCCTGTGGCTCTGGAACAAGCTGTGCATACCGTTCAGCAAACCCATCCCCAACGCCAACAGCAAACCCAAGCTTTGGCTCAAAAAATCAAAACTTTGCTGGAAACCGAATCCTCGATTACCGATAGTGTGGCCACCGATTTGGCCAAATTGGTGCTTCGGGTTCAAACTCAGGTTCAATCGGCATCAACCGATGCCACCCCTTGGTCGGCGACCCCGTCGTTTCGTCACAGTTTGTTTAAACAAATCCTAGATCCCAACTTGTGGCAAGATTTGCAAGCACAAACGCTTTCGGCTCCTGCAAAACTGGTGCTGTTGCAAGCCGTTCACGATCAAACCGAAACCCCGGATGGGTTTAAGGCTTTACTGAAGGCGTTTAATAACGATGCTACCGCAATGGATGCTGCTTTGAAGACACTTTTGGCCGATATAGCCACAACCAGAGCCAATCTTGCTTTGTTTCAAGGGTTGCAATATCGCTTAACCAACGGGGTTCATACCGGCAATACGGTGCTTGCGGGTGTACAGACTCGGTTGACGGAACTCACCACGGCCTTGCCAACAATCGATTTGAAACCCAGGGTTCAGGTTCGACTGGCCGAAGCCAAGAGTGAGTTTCGCATGACAGCCTTGAATCGCCAGGTTGCACTTGCGAAGCAAAATTTGAGCCGTTTGGAGATTGAATGCAATGGATTGGCCGCGGGTCTTGGGATAACAGGCAGGCTAGACGATGCTCGTATTCTTGCCTTCACACAAGCTCAGGATCGTTCTGGTTGGGAGGGAGATGAAGTTGGCAAGAAAGCCCAATTGGAAGTCCTTAAGGGTAAAATGGCAACTTCACAACAACTTCGAGATTGTCTTGGCGAGTTCGAACAGCTTCGGGCTTCGTTTGCCAGATTGGAACCTGGGCAATCCATTGCTCTTGGCTTAACTCGTCGCGAGGTTTTTGAAGGTTTGTCCCAACAAGCGGCCGTTTTGACCGATCGATTGAGCCAAGTGAATGAACGTCTGGGGGTGGGGTCGGCAAGCGAATCAACAATTTCTGATGTAGACCTTGGTACTATCAAACGCTCTATTTTGGGTGCCGTGAATTCCATTACAGAAGCGACAGCTCGTATTGGACGGGCTTTGATTTTTATAGACACGTTGCCCCTAGCCCAGATCCAAAAAATTGTAGACGCTCGAGTTAAGGTGTCTGGATTAGACAAAGCTTTTTTTGAGCTTTTGACGATGGATGAAAATTTAAAACTTTTTTTGACTCAGACTCCCCCCATTCCCTTGTTGGAAGCGGCTTCACCCCGTGCCAAAGCACTTTTGTTGAAATGGGCGGCAAATCCTACCGATACAGAAATTAAAAAGAATCCCGAAATCGTGGCTTTAACGAAAGCTTTTCCAGCTCTTTTTGCGCCGGCAGATGTAAATGGGACACTTAAAGCTGTTTTGGTTTTTGGATCTTTGCCCTTGTCTATGCTTAGACAGCTTCAATCACACTCTTTCTTGCCGCGGTATACTTTTTTAAAAGAGCTTCTTTCGGCGAAATGGGTGGGGAATCCAGACACATTGTTTGTTGAACCCCCCAAACCTTCTGGGGATTCAATCCAGGACCTGATTTCTAAGGCAAAAAATTTGTTGACCGAAGCGACTAATGCTAGAGAAACCTTGTCTCCTGATCAAAATCAAATCCCTTCCGGGACCGAACGGTTGCTGCGCCGACATTTGGTGGCCCTTTTGGCGAAAGATTGGAACGATACATCAGATGCCACAGCGGCAGACACCAAAAAACAAACCCTGTTTGAAGTCCTTTTTGCCACAACGACTGTTAAGACCAAAGATGGCCAGAAAGCTGTTCCTGTTTTTTCCGCAACCGATTTACAACAGGTGTATGCGCATCTAGACGATCTAGTAACGAATATACCTAAAAAAGGTCAACTTCAGGCTGAACTCCTAACCAAAATGGGATTACCAACCATCACCACCCCAGTCACCTTTGTTCGGGCGGCCATGGTTGCCCAAGCGGTTCGTGGGATTAAGGCCGACTTTGACCTTACCCCTCTCGACTCTTTGCCCGATTTAGGCACCTTAAAACAGGCCCAGTTGTCCGCTTATTGTCTCCAATTAACCACCCTGTTGGACCGTGCTGAGATGAATGCAGATGTAAAGACCAAGGTCCAAGCCGCCTTGGATGCGGCCTTGACCCGGTTGTCTGAAACCGTTAGAACAGCGGTTGCGGTTCCCACCCTTTCTGTAAAAGATCGCGATCAGCAACGCGGGTTTTTAGGTGTTCTTTTGGCCCACAAAAAAGGCTGCGAGCTTCTGGCCGCAGAAGATGGGGCTTTTTGGAAGGCGATGGTTCACCACCTGTCGTTTGGCGAGGCGCTTGGCCTATTGGAAAACCGGGTTAAGGCGGTTTTGGACGAGGTGGTTCCTGTGGGTTCTCCTGCCGCAGCCAGAGGCTACGATACAGCCCTGTCGACTTTGGTTCCAGATCTTGCCCCCACGACCCCCAAAGACTTGCGAGACACGGTTTTGGCCCTCTTTGATCGTGGAAAAACAGTGGATAATGCAGCGATGGTCGACAAAGCCATTGACTTGCTTAACACCACCACAGTGAGTTTGACAGACGGCTTGAATTTGAATGATCTCACTCGCTTGTACGCGGACTTTGCCAATACCAATTTGGTGTCCGATGCACACCGTAATGCTTGGGCTTCGACCCCAACTGCAACCAACTCTGTTCGAACTCAGGTTTTGGCCAAGATTCGAGCTGCCATTTTGGCTCAGATTGACAAATCCCAATTCGACAAACTCGACCCTGCTGCACAACGTCAAGCTTTGATGATCTATGCCCGCCTGGCCGTAGCCGAATCCACCGCAGACAACACAGCCCTTTTAAGCGACCTAGCAAAACAAATTCCCATGGCTGTTCGTGGATTATCTGTAGAACAACGGTTACATTTTGTGCAAGGTTTAAGGGAAATCTTAACCCCTAAAGCAACAGAATCTGGTATCCGCGAAGCTCTAGACGTGCTTAACAGGCTTCAAGCGTCTTTGGAACGGGCTCAAGAAGGTCGGTTGGCCGCTTCCGATCTAGAAAGAACCAGCACACTAGGCTCTACAACGCCAACGGTTTCGACAGCCAGTTCGGTTGCCGCAACCACACCCTCAAGCCCCCGTTCTACAGATTCTGGACTGGAGAGGCTGTTGGAATCCATTAAGGCTCTTGAACCCGGACGCAATCGGAATGACTTGGTTCTTCGCCTTGCGGCTCAAATCACCCAAAAAATCCAAAGTGCCTCTAGCGAAGCCCAAGAGCTGTTTGAACACGTGGTTGCTAAACTGGGTCCCGATTTGTTTTTAGTAGATGATTTTAAACCTTTGGCCGACGCGTTTCGTGGTGTTTCTGCTACAACTTTGGATCTTAGTGTCTATTCGATGTCCACCTTGCTTTATGCCGTCCGTACTCAGACTTTGAATGCTGTTCAGCAAGGCACTGTTTTGGCTACTTGTAAGGACGAAATGTGGTCCAAAACGGAAATAGATCAGAAATTAGTGTTGTTGCAGGAATTTAGGGCCTTGGAAGCGGCTGCAAAGCTTAATGGCAATACAAAATTGTCTGAAGCGCTTTCTAAATATTGCGATGAAGTAACCCAAACCATTAAACGAGCCATTCAAGATGGTGCGTTTGTATCGGCTTTGAGAGACAAGTTTCAAGCGGAATTTCAGAAAGTTGTGGGAAGTTCTGTTGCTGTGGATTATAAGCAAAGACACCGCTTTTTAGACAATAAGTTGAGTGAGCTTGTTATAAGTCCTACGTTTATTCTAGATCTTATGGAAGCTTCGCCGCACTCTGAACCCGCCATTCAAATGTTGCTAAGCGACGACTATTTTGATCCTCAATCCCAGGTAGACGCCCAACAACCGTTGGGGGTTTTGAAGTTCCTTGAAAGTTATGTTCAGCTGGCTAGAGGGAGGAGCAAACCTGCAATTCTTCAGTTGTTGTGGGCAAAACAGGCCCAAATTTTATTTAGCCAGTCGCCAATGCCCACTGAAAAGCTTGTCGCGGTATTGAAAAGTCTAATGAGGTACCATGACAAAATTCAAGTTGTTCCGTTTTTGGTGGAACAGGCGAAAACCTTGCCCGATGCAGATCGAAAAGTCTTGTTCGAGGCGATGATGGATACGTTGAACCCCCCCACTGAAACACTACCAGACCACTTAAACCGATTGGCGCCACTCCTGGCCCTTTTGGCCACGAAAACCGATGAGAAACTTCATGCCGGTTTAATTCTAGAAGGTTTGACAACAATGTTCACTGCTCCCGATGCAGCAGATTTTCAGAAAGCCTTATTGGCGGTAATGGATCCAGGTAACATCAATTTTGTTCTGTCTGCAGCGAAACCAGACCAGTTGATTGCTTTGTTGGGTCGGGTTGATGGTGATCCGGTTGCCGATAAGGTAAAGACTGCGATTCGGGAGATTGTTCGCTTAGACAACATGACACCTCCGAATGTTGCAATTGCAGTGTTTCAACGGATTGTAGAAGTTTTTCTTGCTGGGAAACCTGATGAAGCAACCTCAAAACAGCTGGGCGCCTATGTCTGGCGATATGTTGCGAAAGAGTCAGATCGATTGTCCAACAGTTCTAGTTTAAAACCATTATTAGAACAATTAAGCACGAACAAACATGCTATTGAAGTCTTTTTCGAAGCCTTAAGCGCGCCTGCAATCCTTGCGACGCTTACTGTTGCGACTGCCGCTGACCAACAAGCTTGGTTTGACGTCGTAGAAGGTTGCTTCAGTAGTGTCTCTGAAGAAACCCAACTCAAACTCATTCTGTTGCAGGTGAAAGTGTTGTCTGCCCCTGCATTAACTGATGCCGACTTGTTGGGATCTCTCCTAGCCCATATCGACGATACTTTCTTTAATGAACTAGCGGCTGCCGCTGCAACGCCCCCCAGCAAATTCGATGTTTTAAAACAAACCATCATGTTTTTGGCTGGACTAGATGCAACTGTGTTGGCGGCATTGCCTGAAAATGATCGAAAAGCCTTGGTTGAAACATTAAGTTCTCCCATTTTACCTTTAAGAGATAATACCCATGGCGTTCCAAACGAGGTTAAAACGGTATTGGCCAACTTGGTACCCACTTTACCGGTACCTGTTTTGGTTGGGTTTTTGACGGCTGGTGCTTCTATAGAGTTCTCTGGACTTTTAGCTAAATCCTTATTAACCAAAGAAGCCACAGGTGCCCATGCTGCTGACATTGCGCCTCATTTTGAGACCTTGGTTGATGCGTTGGCGGATACAGGTTACCCTGCTGTTAAGTCTAGCTTGTTTACCACAGACACCCCGCCAAAATTCACGGCGTTTGCGGATGCCGTTCTTGAAAAAGCTCAAGATGCTACAGCCCAGTTGGCTCGGTTAGCAGAATTTCATGCCTCTTTGGGAACCCCGCCAGATGTTGCTTTGGAACCCAAAATCAAAGAACGGGCTAAAATGGTGTCTCTGTTGTCTGGTGCTCCAGCTTTGACGGCTCCCTTTGATACAGGTTTGCCTGATGTTGCCGCCATTACTTTGGATGCCTGGACTTTGTCGAAAATCCCACTTATTACGGACCTTGCCACCCAGCAAGCCCTTCTGGTTCGGGTGTTGGGGGATGCTGATATTGATCAAGCTCAAAAAGAAGCGGTTTTTGCAGCTGCTTTTAAATTGCTTAGGTTATCCCACGATCGTTCCCTAGATATAGCTCAGTATTTAAGGGCTTTGGTGATCGGTATCTCAGACGATGCTCAAAAAAACTTGGTGTTGGCGCAGTTTGATAAAATGCTTCAACAGCAATCTCCCTTTGGAACCCTTGGAGCGCCTTCAACAAGCTGGAGGGTGCCCCATCAACAAATTGATGCCCGACTTGTTGTACTGAATTTGATGGAAAATGGTTCTGAAAAAGACGACTTATCTGCTGATCTTGTTGCAGCGTGTTTGAACACGGCTGCCATTTCCAAGCTTTCTGCCGAGGCATTGGCCTTTTTAGAAGCCCGAGCATCAACTTTAGATTTAAGTGGGGTTTCGGTGGCCGATCAATTGAAATTGTTTGACAAGGCAACCCTAGCGGAGACTCCCAATTTGTGTAACCTGTTGGCCAAGTCCTTGTTAACGGCAGTGGCAATGGTTTCTAATTCATCAGAAATTGCCCCCAAATTTTTAGAACTAGTGGAAGCGTTAGAGGATAATGATGCCAACAAGGCCCTTGTGGCACATTTGGTGTTTACAGCCGATGGGAATCTTTCTGAAGTTGCCGATAAGGTTTTAGACTCAGTTCACGGGGACAACGATGCTGAAAAACGACAAGCACAGTTGGCTTGTTTAGAGCAGTTTAGACAGGTTGTGGACCACTACCCCGATACTGATGATGACACTGCAGACGTCATGGAACTTGTGGTTGATCAGCGCAAGATGTACTTGGAATGGATAGAGGGTACTGATCCTGCAGATGTAACGGATTTTTGTGATGGTTTAATTTTAGATTCCTGGCTGGTTGCGCGCATCAAGGATGTGCCGGTTGAGTTTCAACCCAGATTACTGGCCAAATATTTAACCGAGATGAGCGGGGATGGTTCGGGAGATGCTAGAGTCGACTGCCAATATTTAGCACAACTACCTGCCTTTAAGGCTGCATTACCCCTTTTCCAAGTTATGGGTGTTACATGGAATCAAGATGAGTCTGAACTAAGCATTCCAAAGCACCTTAATGTAATATTTAAAAGCGCTTTAGAATCAGGTGTTCATAACCCTTTGTTCACCCAGAATGCCACAATGAACCAACCTCAAAGCCTAGGGTTTAGTCGCGTGTTAGATTGTCTACAGCCTCTTGTAGTAGAAGATGATCAACAAAATCCGTTTTCTACTATAGATGGTGTTGGCTTAGCAGATGATGCCACTTTTGAAACGTTGGGGATTGCTGGTAAACAGGCGGTTTGCATTCAGCTCTTGCAAGTATTGGTTCACGACCCCGCCTCAACCCAAGCTTCTCCTGGTTGGACGGATTTGGTTAAACCTTACTTAACCTATACCTTGTCTTCCCAAACCGGTGGAACTTTAGAAGACCGTCAATCCGTTGCTACTGGCCTGCTCACCTTTTTGACTGAGCATTCCGATCATTTTCACAATGAGGATTACCAGGCTATAACGGATCTTATACTTAAACTTACATCTACACTGCCGCCTACTGAATTAGTGGCAATTTTAGGATCTAATACGATTGCTCCTGCTCTAAAACAAGGATTGTTGGAAAAAGCCATTGCGGCCGATATGCAACACAGTAGGCCTGAAGCTCAACGTGCCCGTTATATCGCTTTAGCCGAAGTTATTCGCGATTCTGCATTGGGCCGTGATGTAACCCAAACACTATGTACAGCACTGTTGGCTAAAGGCAAAATGATTCCAGGAACGGCAGACAAAATTACGTTTTATAAAGCCATAGGTGTTCGGCTGAATAGATTTGAAGACGTTCGTAAGGCTGTTGTAGGCGTACTAAGACAAATATCTGTCTTGGGTAGCCCCCCCTTATTGTCACGAGACTTGGAAGATTGTTTTGAGGCCATAATAACGCTTGATTCTAACGCTTTAAACTCGGATGAAGTGACTCGGTTTAGGGCTTCGGTTGAAAGTACTTTGGGTGGGTTTAAAGCCCAATCCAACCTAGATCGATTGAGGATTTTGCGGAGTGCATTGGCTATTGCTGTGGTCACGACTCCAAAGCCCCAGCCACAATCGGATGATGCCATCGGTAAATTCATACACGAAGCATTAACTGGTAAAGGTGTTGGGCTGCTAGCACCTACCAGACGTAAAGAGGCGTTAATTGAGGCGATTGAGCAGGTTGGTTCTGGGGATCAAGGTTTAGCTTGTATTGAGGATATACGCTATTGGTTAGCTAATATCAGTACACAACCTGATATCTCTGAGCTGTGGAGTAATCAATATAGCGATGCTTTTGATAGGTTGGTTCCAAGGGAGGCTGCTTAGCTAACTTTAAAGCTCCTTAAGTAGTTTTTCCATGGCCCTAACCCGATGGCTGAGCTCGTTTTTTTGGGTGGGGGGCAATTGCCCGAAAGTTTCTGAAAACCCGTTGGGAATAAAAATGGGATCATAGCCAAAGCCGTTTTGGCCTAACATCTCTTTGGCAATCGTCCCAAACACCTTGCCCTCCACCGTAATAGGCGGCTGTCCTGGTTTTAGCAGGGCCAACACACAAGCAAAATGCGCGTTGCGGTTGGTTTTTCCTGCCATGTTGGTTAACACTTTTTGGCAAAGGGCTTCTTTGCTGGTTTCGGGCCAGGCATAGCGGGCCGAGAACACCCCAGGGTCTCCACCCAACGCGTCGATACAGAGCCCAGAATCGTCGGCCAGAAAATACACCGATTCAGTTGCCGAAAGACCGGCCAGTTTTTTGAGGGCGTTTTCGGTAAACGTGTGGCCATCTTCGATAATCTCGGGAGGGTTGGGAATCAGGTCAGTGTAGGGAATCACATGATAGGGATTTTGGGTTTTGCCGCTCAATAACGCTTGTAATTCTTCGGCTTTGTGGCGATTTCCGGTGGCAAGGGCCAGGGTAATGGTGGGCATCAAATCACCCGCTTGACGGCGTATACATCCGAAATTTGCGAAATCGCGGTTTTAATTTGACCCAAATGTTGGGTGTCTCGGATATCGACGGTCACCGTGGCCCTCATGGTGCCGCCTTTTTTGAAGCTGCGGGTTTTGACCTCTTTGATGTTGGTTCGGGTATTCGTAATTTGGTTGATAATCTCTTGCAAAATGCCGATGCTATCAAAGGCTTCGATTTCCAAAACGGCTTTGTAGACTTGGTCTTTAACAAAAACATCCCATTCCACATCGATCAATCGGGCCCGTTCTTTGTCCTCCAAGTGGGCGATGTTGATGCAATCGGTTCGGTGTACCGAAACCCCGAATCCCATCGTAATAAACCCAATAATGGCGTCGCCAGGCAAGGGGTGGCAACATTTGGCCAGGTTTACCCGAATGTTGTGTTCGCCCAAGACCCGAATGCCGCCATCCCCGGTTTTTTTGCTGGGTTTGTTGGTGGCTGCAGCGATTAAGGCTTCGGTGGTGGGTTCTGGGGTTAACAGTGTGCCGATATAGGCCACCACCTCTTTGGCCGAAATGTCTCCCAGGGCAATGCCCAAATACAGGTCTTCCCATTTTAAAATGTTCAACCGTTTGAAAAGGGGTTCTGCAACCGCTTCGGTTAGAGCGTCTTTGGGCAGGTGCCCCGAGACCATCAGTAAGCGTTCGAGGGTGGTTTTGCCTTTTTGGCTGTTTTCGATGGCATTTTGTTTTTTAAACCATTGTTTGATTTTGGTTTTGGCTTGGTTCGATTTGACGATGGTTAGCCACGAAATGGTGGGGTTTTCTTGTTTGCCGGTTAAAATTTCCAGAATATCTCCGCTGCGCAGTCGGTAATTGAGGGGAACGATGTGGTTGTTGGCCTTGGCCCCTTTGCAGCGATGTCCAATTTGGGTGTGAATTTTATAGGCAAAATCGAGAACCGTGGCCCCTTTGGGCAATACATGCACATCACCTTTGGGGGTAAACACAAAGACCTCGTCCATAAACAAATCCACTTGAAGGGACTGCAAAAAGTCTTTGGGGGCTGTTTTTTCTTTTTGGGTTTCAATAATTTGTCGAAGCCAGGAAAAATCGGCGTCGAAACGGGTGTGGGCTTGGCCTTCTTTGTAGCGCCAGTGGGCGGCAATGCCGTATTCGGCAATTTGGTGCATGTCCTTGGTTCGAATTTGCACTTCAACTGGGGTGCCGCCCTGACCCATCACCGTGGTGTGCAACGATTGATAAAGATTGGATTTCGGCATGGCAATATAGTCTTTGAATCGTCCGTTTAAGGGTTTAAACAGGCTGTGCACAATGCCCAACACTTCGTAGCAGTCGGACACCGTGTCTACCATAATCCGAACCCCAAAGGTGTCGTACAAATCGTCAAACGACAGGTTTTGGGACACCATTTTTTTGTGGATGCTAAAAAAATGTTTGGGCCGGCCGGTAATAATGGCGGTTTTTAAACGGGTTTGGGACAAACGTTCTTTCAACAGGGTGGTAAATTGCTCGACATACTGCTCTCGTTCATGGCGCTTAAAGGTGACTTGTTTTTTGATGTTTTGAAACGCATCGGGTTCCAAATAATAAAAACACAGGTCTTCCAGTTCCCATTTTAAAGACCACATGCCCAACCGGTGGGCCAGAGGGGCAAAGATGTCTCGGGTTTCGTTGGCAATTTTTTGTTGGCGGTCTTTGGACAAAAACTTCAGGGTCCTCATGTTGTGCAGCCGGTCGGCCAGCTTGATGATGACGACCCGGATGTCTTTGGCCATGGCCAGAAACATCTTTCGAAAATTCTCGGCTTGTTCTTCTTCTTTCGAGCTAAAACTTAATTTTCCCAATTTGGTAACGCCCATCACCAATTGGGCCACATCGTCCCCAAATTGCTGGGCCAGGGTGTCTTGGGAAATGTTGCAGTCTTCGATGGTGTCGTGCAAAAGCCCGGCACAAAGCGAGTCTGCGTCTTGTTCCAAATCCCCCAAAATACAGGCCACTTCCACGGGATGAGAAATATAGGGTTCTCCCGAGTTTCGGGTTTGGCCTTCGTGGGCTTTTTGGGCAAAAGCAAGCGCGGCATTGATTTTTTCGACATCGGCTGGTGGCAGATAATGGGCGATTTTGTGGTTTAGGTCTCGGTGGGTTTTTTGAATTTTCATGATTTAATGTCCACCAATTGCAGTTGGGGCAGGGTGGTGCCCTGCCATTCGTTAATCTCCAGTCCGAAGGCCAGTTCGACCTTGGGTTTTTGCAGGGCTGTCAATTTCGAAGCCAGTCCAAACCCGATTGCATCGATCACTTTTTTGCCCGTTTTGTCCGTAAAGGTGGCCTTCAGGTGTTGGCCATTGCCCACGACTTTATAGTCCAGAGGCTTCAGTTGGTCACAATAAAACAGGGGCATGGCGTTGCCGGCCCCAAAAGGCTCCAAATCTCGCAGTGCTTTGGCATGGTCCAAAGACAGTTGGTCGGGGGTAATGGCTGCGTCGATGTCCAGCAGTTGAATCAAGTCGTTGGGGGTAATAAAGGTGGCTGCCGATTCGCAAAGGGCCCGTTGAAAGGCCGGAATCTTGGCCGGCTGCAAACTAAATCCGGCAGCTTCTTTGTGGCCACCAAAGGTGTCAAAATACGATTCGCAGCTTTTTAAAAGTTGGTAGATGTTAATTTGTCCAAAACTTCTGGCCGATCCCCGGGCTGTGTCGTCGGTGTAGGAAATCATCACCACCGGTTTTTGGTATTTTCGGCATAGCTGAGAGGCCGTGATACCAATAATCCCCGAATGCCAGTTTTTACCGGCCAGCACCAAAACGGGCCAGTCCTGTTGACTGGTTTCCACGGCATGGGTGGCTTCTTGTAGCAGCACTTGGCCCAAATATTGGCGTTCTTCGTTCAGTTTTTGCAATTGAAAGGCTTGGTTGGCGGCATCTTCGTGGGTGGCACAAAGCAAGAGCTCGACACCCATTTTGGCGTGGGCAATGCGGCCTGCGGCATTAAGTCTGGGGGCGATGGTAAACCCAACATCTCGGGTGGTTATGCGTTTGCCCTTGTAATCGGCGGCTTCCAAAAGCGCACTTAATCCCAAGCGCCTGTTTTTTAAGACCAAGGGCAGGCCGGTTTTCGTAATAACCCGGTTTTCGCCAATCAAGGGCGCCACATCGGCAATGGTGCCAATGGCTGCCAAATCCAGAAGGCTGTTTGGGTCAAAATCCAGCTTGGCGCTCTCGCAAAAATATTCGGCAAATTTATAGGCAATTCCTGCTGTGCAAAGCCCATACAAGGGGCTGGTGTCGGGCAAGGCTTTGGGGTTTAACACGACATCGGCGGGTGGGGTGTTTTCTGGAATGGTGTGGTGATCAAAAATAATCACCGAGGTGGGGGCGTGGCGTTTGAGCAAGGTCAGTTCAGAGGCGTTGCTGATGCCACAATCCAGGGTAATCAACAGATCAACCGGGTTGGCAATCAAGGTGCGGATAAACGGTTCCCCAAGGCCATAGCCTTCTGTAAACCGGTGGGGAATGTAATAGCTTACCTTGGCCCCTGCCGCTTCCAGGGTGGTCATCATAATGGCGGTCGAGGTCATGCCATCGACGTCATAGTCGCCGTAAAGCAGAATGCGACCGTTTTTTTGGATGGTTTTTAAAATCAGTTCGGTGGCGGCTTGAAGGAGGGTTTCGGGGAAATTTTCGGTTTGGGTTGGGTCTGGGTTCAAAAACCGTTGGGCTTGGGCCAAAGACCGAATGTTTCGGTTCAGCAACAGCTGAGCAATCAGGGGGCTAACCCCCAAATGGCTTCCCAGTTTAGTTGCCAGGCTAGGGTTCTCTGGATAGAGCTGCCACTTGGCCTGGCCAGACATCTAGCCCACCCGAATCAGGAAGAGTTCTTGACCGTATTGAACGGGGCTGCCGTTGGCCACGCAGATTTTTTCTACGGTGCCGGCGATTTCGGTTTCGATTTCGTTAAATAGTTTCATGGCCTCAATAATGCAAACCACTTGGCCTTTGGTGATGGCATCGCCCACTTTAACATAGGCGGGTGCTTCTGGGCTGGCTGTCAGATAAAACGTTCCCACCATTTGCGATTTTACGGGAACCAAATTGGCATCAGCTGCGGGTGCTTTGGGGGCTTCTACCGCCTGGGCAGCGGGGGCTGCAATCGGTGCCGGCGCTGCAGCAACTGGGGCTGCAATGGTGTGGGCAATGGCCACTGGGGCGCCTGCCAATTCCTTCTTAATTTCAACTTTAATGCCTTCGGTTTCGATGCTGACATGAGAGACAGCTGCCTCTTCAACGATTTCAATTAAACGCTTGATTTCTTTCAAATCCATAAAAAGGGCCCTCACAGGTTTTTTTGAGTCGGACCATCATAGCAAACAGAAATAAAAATGCACAGCCGTTGTCGCGTGGCTAGTCGGTGTGTGGGCTTTGGATTTCTTTGGCCAGAATGGCGGTGCTGCCAGCGCAAGTTCCATTGTTGGTACAGGAGGTACAGCCACTGGCTGTACCTAGGGATTCGATGTCCCCAACCGTGCTGCAGTTGGATCCCTTTTGAGCGCTGAGTGCTTTTAATCTTTCCAGCACAGGTTGCAACCCCGCCATGGCCCTTTGTCGAATGACTAGGCCAATGGCTCGGTCTTGTGGGGATCTGGAATCGATAAACAGGCTTGCCAATAAGACCCTGCCGACACTGTCTTGTTGTTCGGTTTTGTCGTTTCCAATCAAGTCGAGTAGTGCTGCCTGGAGTGTGTCTTGCGATGTGGTGGCTAGGGCTTCTTGTTCGACTCCAAATATGGCTGCAACCAAGGCAGTGGTTCTTTTTGCGCCTTTTTCGATGGCAAAAGAGGTTAGGGTTGCGATGTGGTTTTGGCCAAGCCCATAAATGCTAATGGCTGCAGCGTGAGTGGCCCAAGGCGCTGTGATTGTTTTGGCTTCTTGCAATACACCTGCTGCTTGCTGATGCGCTCTCCCAAGGCTCTCTTGACGTTTGGCTGGTGAATAAAATGTGTGGGTTGTTGCTGGCGAAACGGCTGTTAGCATACCGGTGTCTCCTTTTGATGTTTTTAGTGAATGTTAGTTTGTATTTCTGTTTTTTTCAATACTGATACTTGGTATCAAATAGCATATTGATATTTAGTCTCAGTATTTGTAGTATTGAGTCTAACCGAGCCCTTGAAGGGCTTGTACACTTTTAAAGATGAAAGCGAGAATGGTGTTGAATAAGTTGGTAAAAGAACAGCTAAAATCGATTCGGGATTCGCTTCGGTATATGGGGCAATTTACCGATGACGAGCATGTGAAAATTTTAAAATCCAGTCAGGAAATTGATGCGGCCATTTTGGTCAGTAATCATCAGGCCAAGGCCTATAAGGCACTCCGGGAAAAGCAGGGTACAACCTTGGATACTTTGGGCTTGGCCACGGCGATTCAATTTGAAAATTTGCAGATCCTAAACAATAAATTTAAGGTGGTTCAATTTTTCCACGAAGATCTCTACAAGCGCATCGAAACGCTGGGTAAACAGGTGGTACGCCTGACCCAGGTTGTGGAGCAGCTCGAGGAACACTAATGATAGATCCCACTGCTGGCGCAGCCGTTGCCCAATCCTTGCAACGGTTGCAGACCTTAACAACCAAACTAGCGGCCGACAGCAAACCCCCAAAGCCAGCCGATTCGCCTACCTCCGATGCGCCGCCGACGGCTCCTCCTACGGGTGGGTGTGGCGGATGCGGTGGTGGGGCCTGTGCAACCTGTGCGAACAGTGCCAGTAAGGTTGATTTTGAAGAGATGGCCAGCCTTAAAGATGCCCTTGGCAGCGATGAGGTTATTGCCACTTTAAGCGATGCGCAATACGGTCTTTATTTGGATTTGTGTGATCAGGTGGATGCCCTTATGTTGGCCCCGTATCAGGCCGTGGTGGATTCTGCCAATCAGCAGGCCGAGACCATGCGGACAGACCCCAAAATGGCAGAGGAATTTCGAGCAGAGCAAAAAGAACTTGCTTCTGCCTCGCAGTTGGCGACACCACAAGCTCCGGTCTGTCCAGAAACGACCCAAGAGGCAAGGGGTGTTCAGCCTGTTCAGTCCTTCGTCCAACCAACGGAAGGGGCACCTGTTGCCTCCCCATCTGCAGTTGTGGGCGAGGCCGTTTCTGAAAGCCCATCGACAGCCCTGCCAGTTGCTGGTGTTGCCGAGGCTATCGAATCTGTCCAAGTCCATCAAGAGTCTCAAGCGTTGCAGGCGGTTGTCACAGTGGCTGTCAATCAATCGACTCAGGGTGATGTTGCTCTGCTATCTTTGGTCATAGAGGCTGCCGTTACTGCGGAGGTTCAAGCTTCGAATCAAACCCCGGCTTTGGTTTCCCCGGCTTTGGCTTCGGCCTCGACTGTATCGGTATCTGCGCCAGCGCCTGCTTCGCCATCCCCTCAAACCCCTGTTCAAGCTAACCCACAACCCCTACAACAAGCCGTGACGGTTGTGGCTCAGCGGGCCATACAAGGTCAACCCCAGCCGCTACAACACGTCACACAAGCGTTGGCTTTGCAGGTTTCTACCAACAACCCTGCTCCCTTGGCGCAGGCGGTGGGTGTTGTTGCGGCCCAAGCGTCTAAAGGGGATATTTTTCCCTTACACGTGGTGGTAACCGAGTTGGCGGCGATGGCTGTAAAGGGCGATGCTCGACCGTTGCAAACAGCGGTGGCGGTGATTGTTCAATGGGCGGTTGAGGGCCAAACCAAACCCTTGGAAACGGCCGTAGCAGAGGTTGCTGATAAAGCGGTTGTGGCCAAAACCATCCAAGATGGGCCGAAACCTCTTCAAACTTTGGTCGAGGTGGTGGTGGATCAAGCGGTTCAGGGCGATGTTCGTCCTTTGGTGGCAACCCTGCGGTCGATGAATGATTTGCCTCAAATCCATCAGAACAAACCAGAGGTCAACACGGCCAAAGAAATCTTGGTGAATACCTTGAAAGAAACGGTTACGGCCCAAGTGGTGGCCCGCATAGAATCTCCTATGGCTCAGCCTGTTGTGCAAGCTGTGGTTGGGCAAATTTCAACCTTTCCGCCTCAGGCTGTTCCTGTGGCCTTGGTTCATTTTGCCCAATTTTCTGCTGCAGTAAGTCCTGGGGCTTTACAGACTGCAGTAGGCGTTTTGTCGCAACAATCCTCGCCGGCGATGGCCCGATCTTTGCAGGCATTGTCCCAATTGTCGGTTAAAACCGAGCCTCCGGTATTGGGTGCGGTTGTGGGTGGCCTTGCGACAGTAAGCCCACAGGTTGCGGCCAAAGCGATTCAATCGGTGTCTGTTTTGGGAACGGCGTTGGATGCCAGCTCCCTTAATGGAGCGCTTAAAGTTGCTTCCCAATCGCAGCCTCAATCCATGACGGTAGCCTTGGGCCAATTGTCTCGGCTTGCCAGTTCCATGCCGGCGCCGGCTTTTCAGGCTTTGGTTACTGTCATGGCCAAGTTAAGTGCGCCTATTTTTTTGCAGGTGGTGGGCTTGTTGAGTGGTATGGAAGGCGCCAAGCCTGCGCTTTTAACCAAAATGGCCGAGCAACTTGTGCAGCTCTCTACCAAAATGGACCCTCAGACCTTGACGGCCCTTATTAAACAGCTGGGAGCCCTGCCTGCAGAAACCGCGGCGAAAGTGGTCGACCAACTTACGGCTTTGGCGACCAAATTGGATGGGGCTTTGTTTAAAGGTTTAATGCAAAACCTTGTTAGCTTGAAGCCAGAAACCATGGCCAAAGTGGTTCATGCGTTGACGGTGTTGGAAGGAAAACTAGACGCTGCAACTTTTGCTGCGTTTGTAAAATCGGCTGCAGCATTGCCCCCCGATATGATGGCCAAAGCCATTTTGACCCTAGCGGCTCTTTCCACGATGGTCGATAGCGCTTCCCTCAACAACTTTGCCCAACTTTTGGCCGGTCTCAAACCCCAAACGGCCGCTGCTTTGCTGATGGCTTTGGGGCCTTTGTTGAGCCAATTGGATAAGGCGTCGGTGCAATCGTTGCTCAATACCCTGTCTCAACTTGTTGCGGCAGGTCAGCATCCCGAAGAAGCTATGCAAGCGCTGTTGGCCGAGTTGGGCCATGCCGGATCTCGAAGTGCGGTTGCGGGCCAACAAGTGAATCTGGAAGCCTTGATGAGTTCTGGGGCCAAATTACTGGGCTTTGGGAATAACCGTGGCCAAGGCGCAGAAACGGTGGCCGCCGCGGCAGGTGCTGGCGATTCTACCGATGTTCGCAAACAAGTCCTGGCAGGCAGCAACGCCAACCAATTGCGGGGCAACCTCGTTAAAAAAGACGCCATGACCCGATTGATGATGGCCATGTTGGGGCTTTCCAAGGCCACCGAGCAAGCCGACGATACAACCGGCGGGTTGTCTGATTTAATGGAATACCTCAAACAACGCCAAAAAGAACGCGAAAAACAAGAAAAGCGCTTTACTCGTGGGCGTAATGCGGTGGCGACTGACTAAGTTTGTGAAAGCTCCAAATACGCCGTTTTTGGAGGATTCGTTGGTTTTGTTGGATAATTATTGACCATACTTAATATTTATCGGATAATTATTTGGTATGGTTAATAGATTTTGCCGCCCCTTACTGTCTAATAGCTTTTTTATTTTTGGTGCTAGGGGTACTGGTAAGACCACATTTTTGAAATCCCTTTTTAAGGGAAAATCTATTTTATGGATCGATTTATTAGATCCTGAAGAAGAAGACCGATTTCATCGTACACCCAATGAATTGGCCCGCCGTGTGGAAGCTAATCCCCATTTAGAATGGGTTGTGATCGATGAGATTCAAAAAAATCCAGCTTTGTTGAATGTCATTCATCACCTGATTGAAACAACATCGATTAAATTTGCTTTAACGGGTTCCAGCGCTCGGAAATTAAAACAGGGTAGTGCTAATTTATTGGCTGGTCGGGCTTTTTATAATCATTTTTATCCACTCACTTATTTTGAAATGAAAGATGCTTTTGAATTGGATGATGTATTAAGTTGGGGGACCTTGCCCAAGTTGTTAGGTACTCATTCAACCCGTGAAAAAACAGAGTATCTAAAAACCTATGCCTTAACCTATCTTCGAGAAGAAATTTGGTCTGAACATATTATTCGTAAATTAGATCCGTTTCGAAAGTTTTTAGAAGTAGCGGCCCAGTGTAATGGGGAAATTTTGAATTATGCCAATATTGCCAGAGATGTTGGGGTGGCTACCACTACAGTTCAATCTTATTTTGAGATTTTGGACGAAACCCTTTTGGGTCATTTTTTAGAGCCTTATCATCAGTCCATTCGCAAACAGCAACGGCAAAATCCTAAATTTTTTCTTTTTGATACAGGGGTGAAGCGAGCATTGGAAGGTCAACTTAGCGTATCCTTGGTTCCTGGAACCTATGATTATGGTCATGCGTTTGAACAGTTTATCGTTTTAGAGATTATGCGACTTAATGATTATTTGGGAATGGATTTGAAGTTGTCCTATCTAAGGACCAAAGATCAGGCTGAAATTGATCTCATTATTGAATATCCCAACGGTGAAACCCTTTTAATTGAAATTAAATCTACCGAAGAAGTAGATGAACGACATATTCGGACGCTTAATCGATTTTTACCGGATTTTGAGAATGCGAGAGGAATGCTTATTTCAAGAGATCCTTATCCTAAAAAAATAGGTGCTGTTATGGCTTATCCTTGGCAAGCTGCGTTGAAAGAGATTTTTAGATTTACAAAAGAGGGGCTGCTCAAAACCCTAGAAGAGAAAGGGTTTCGTAGAAACCAAAATCAAGGGTTTACGCATCCAAAAACACAAACAACACTAACCATGGAAGTGATGAACTACTTTCCCCAGGATGTTGATCTGGTTGAATTGGATTTGGATGCTGAAAACACAATTTATAGTATGGCGCCTTTAGAAAAAACGCCAGCAGGGTTTATTAATTGTGTGGTGGGCTTGTCTTAGGCCGGTTTTCTTTTTCCCAAACCTTAGCCATCAACAAATACGAATACACAAAATTCATCATGGCAATGATAAAGCCATGCATGCCGTCTTTGCGGCCTTTAAAATGGAACAGGGTTTGGGTAAACATGCCAAAGGCCCGGCTAAACAGTCCCCAGCGGGTCAAGGTGAAGGCGTTTTTGCCGGCAAAATACTCGGCTTCTAGGGTGGTGTAGTGGTTCACTTTGGCGAAATACGAGGTCATGGTTTCAAAGGTATAGTGGACGATGTGGGCGTTGGGGGTGAGGGGGAGTTGGGTTTTGGATCCTGTACTTTCCACTTTTTCGTGAACGATGGTGTCTGCGAATCGCAGGGTGTCGCGTCGAACCAGACGGGCTTGGTAGTCGGGGTACCAACCGCAGTGGTAAATGGGTTTGCCCAAAACGTGGTTCAGTCGAGGAATTTCCAACAGGCTGTGTTGGGATTGGGCTATAAATGTTTTAAGGGCTTCGCCTAGTTCTGGGGTTAGGCGTTCGTCGGCATCCAAAAACAAGATCCAATCGGTGGTCATCAGGCTGGCGCCATGTTGGCGTTGGTCTCGGAAATTGGTGAAGGGGTGGATGGCGGTTTGCGCACCGTTGGCTTCGGCAATGGCCAGGGTGGTGTCGGTGGATTGGGAATCCAAAACCATCACTTGGGTCAGGGTTTCGCCAAGGCTTTTACAAGACGCTAGGCAATCGCCAATATGGGCGGCTTCGTTTTTGGTCAGAATCAAGATGCCCAGTGTAGGCAATGCCACCGGAGGCTAATCTCCGTAGACGGTGTAGGTTTCTTGAATGTAGGTGCCCAAGGGCCATACGGTTGTGGTTTTGTCGATGTGGTGAACTTGCGTAATCCCGGCTTTTTTCATGGCCGTTTCCAAGCTGGCATCTCCAAACCCAAACAACCACAATAGGGCGCTGGTCGAAACTTCAACTTGTTTGGAATATCCCACCTTGGCTGTTGCGGTTACGGGTTCCGTGGTGCTGGAATACAACAAACCCAGGGGAGCAGCCGAAAGCGAAGCGCTCAAGAACGTCACACAGATCAGGGCGAAAAGGGATTTTTTTATCATGGGCAAAGTATATCAGGATCAGTGGTGTTTAAAAAAGGGGGCTTTGGGGAATTGATCAACCATTGGGCATCATGATACCTTCTTGATTAGCTTCCAAACTTTCTTATCAACAAGCCCTCAACCGGCTTCTTCCCAACGTCATTGTCGCAAAGGACATTTCCAGTCATGAAAAAAACAGCAGAAGACCAGGATCTAGGTTCAATTCTTGAATCGGATAAACCCATTGAAAAACGCAAAGAACAAACCGAAGAAGAGCTTCGAGCCCTTCGTGAAAACGACGATAATCTCGACATTGTTGAACTGCAAAAAAGTTCGCTAAAAGCCCTACATGATCGGGCTGCAGGCATGGGCATTCCCGACTATAAACAGCTTAAAAAAAATGACCTGATTTTTAAAATGTTGCAGGTTAAAACCGAGCAAAATGGCCTGATTTTTGCCCGGGGCGTTTTGGAAATTTTGCCCGATGGATATGGGTTTTTAAGGACCAATAACTATTTGCCAAGCTCGGAAGATATCTATGTGTCCCAAACCCAAATTCGCCGGTTTGGCCTGTCCAGTGGGGACACCATTTCGGGCCAAGTGCGTCCACCTAAAGAAGGGGAGCGCTATTTTTCGTTGCTGCGGGTCGAAGCCATTAACTGGGAAGACCCTGATAAAATCAAAGAACGGACCCTGTTTAGCAATTTAACGCCGGTGTATCCCGACCAGCAGTTGAAGCTGGAAACGGGGCGAACCCCAATTTCTGGGCGCATCATGGACATGTTGGTTCCTGTGGGCAAAGGCCAACGGGGGTTGATTGTATCACCACCCAAAGCGGGTAAGACCACCATCCTTAAAGAGATTGCCAATAGCATTTCGCAAAATCACCCCGAGGTGTTGATCAAGGTCTTATTGATTGATGAACGCCCCGAAGAGGTAACCGATATGGAACGATCCGTGGACGGCGAGGTGATTTATTCCACCTTCGACGAGCCGCCCGATCAGCATGTTCGTATTTCTGAGCTGGTCTTGGACAGTGCCAAGCGGTTGGTGGAATGTGGCAAAGATGTGGTGATTTTGTTGGACAGCATCACGCGGTTGGCCCGGGCCTATAACCTGGTTGTGCCGCCGTCTGGCCGGACATTGTCTGGGGGCTTGGACCCCAGTTCCTTGCACAAGCCCAAGCGGTTTTTTGGGGGTGCCCGAAACATCGAACAAGGCGGAAGCCTCACCATCATTGCCACCGCATTGGTGGATACAGGGTCTCGGATGGACGACATCATTTACGAAGAATTTAAAGGGACAGGGAATATGGAATTGCACCTGGACCGAAAGCTGGCGAACCGACGGATTTTCCCCGCCATCGATATTGTCAATTCTGGTACCCGAAAAGAAGAGTTGTTGATTCCCGAGCCTGTGCTGAAAAAAACCTATTTGCTGCGTAAAAATATCGATTCGGACAGTTCAACCGAAGAGTTGATTCGCTTGTTGGTTCATACCAAAAGCAACGACGAGTTTTTAAGCTCGGCCATTTTCTCTTAAGGGTATGTCCAGTTTGCAGATTTTTAATACGCTTTCGGCTCAAAAGGAACGGTTTGAGGCTCAAAACCATCCTGTCGTTTCGTTTTATGCCTGTGGGGTAACGGTTTACGATCATTGCCATATCGGCCATGCCCGGGCCTATGTGGCCTTCGATGTGGCCCGTCGCCATTTGGAAGCCTTGGGTTTTAAAGTAAACTACGTTCAAAATTTTACAGATATCGATGACAAAATTATTGCCCGTGCCGCCGAATTGGGCGAGTCTGTCGAGGTGTTAACCACGCGGTTTATTGCCAGTTATCACGAAGACATGGACCAGTTAAACATTCTCCGGGCAACGGCTTATCCCTTGGCCACCCAGTCGATAGCCGATATGCAGGCCTTGATTTCGACTCTGTTGGCCGATGGCGTGGCTTACGAGGCGGGTGGTGATGTTTGTTTTGATGTGTCTAAATTCCCATCTTATGGCAAGTTGTCCAAAAAAGTGTTGGACGAATTGGAGGCTGGTTCCCGGGTGGCGGTGTCCGATCAAAAACGAAATCCTTTTGACTTCGTATTGTGGAAAAAAGCCAAACCGGGAGAGCCTGCGTGGCCGAGCCCCTGGGGAGAAGGCCGTCCGGGCTGGCACATCGAATGCTCGGCCATGGCCATGAAGGCCCTTGGGGAAACCCTGGATATTCATGCCGGTGGCGAAGATTTGGTGTTCCCTCACCACGAAAACGAAATTGCCCAATCCGAATGTGTCACCCACAAGCCCTTTGCCCGCTATTGGTTGCACAATGGGTTTGTGACGATTAAAAATCAGAAGATGTCCAAGTCCGAAAAGAATTTTTTCACCATCAAAGAGATATTGAATCAGTTTCCGGGCGACGTTTTGCGGTTCTTTTTACTCAAATCGCATTACCGAACCCCACTGGCGTTTTCAACCGAAGGGCTTCAGGAAGCCCAAGTTGCCCTGACCAAGCTTAAAACGGCTGTTGAAAAATACCCCGAAGAAATTCCGGTCAATCATCCCGAAAAAGCCAAAGCCGAGGGCTTGGCGCAGCGTTTCGTTGACGCCATGAACGACGATTTTAATACCGCCGAAGCCCTGGGCTATTTGTTCGATTTGTCCCATCTGGTGAACGCACACCAGTTTGGCGGGGCCTTGTTGCGGCGTTTGGGCGATCGATTGGGTATTTTTTACCGACCCTTGGAAACCCAAACCGCTTCTGCAGAAGCCTTGGCGGTGCTGGAAACCCGGTGGCAGGCCAAACAAAACCGAGATTTTAAAACGGCCGATGCGCTTCGGGGAACTTTGTTGGATCAATTTGGCATCGTTGTTGAAGACGCCAAAGACGGCTACACCTGGAAATACACAACCCCATCATGAGCCGTCGTTTGCCCACCGAAAAAATCAAAAAAGTCCTGATTATTCGCCCCGATGCTTTGGGCGATATGGTATTGACCTTGCCCTGTGTGGCGGCCATCAAAAAAGCCTATCCACAGTGGCACGTGGCGGTGTTGGCCTCGCCGTATAATGCGCGGATCATGTCCCATATGGATTGTTTTGACGAGGTTATTTTGGACAAATTTAGAACGGGAGAAGCCGAAGGAAAAGCTGGGTTTTGGCGCTATGTGCGCTGGCTTAAGACCCAGAATTTTGATTTGGCCATCCATTTTTATTCGGAAACACCAACGGTGTGGTTGTCGGTGTTTGCGGGGATACCCTATCACATTGGCGACAAGGCCAAATTGGGATTGTGGCCTATTTTTCGAAAATATGGGGCTTTTTTAAAGACCTTTGATCAGACCAAGCATGTGGTGGAGTACAATTTTCAGTTGTTGAAGGCCTTGGGAATTACCTTGGACCCCGAGCAAAAATTGAGTTTAACCGTCCCCCCAGGCCAAACCGAAAGGGCAAAAGACCTCCTAAACCAAGCGGGTCGTCGCTGGGACAAGCCCTTGGTGGGCATCCAAATTGGGGTTGGGTTTGGGAACCGTCCCATTGAACCCGAAAAATTCGCCGAATTTGTAAATGCCCTTCGCCGTCACCGAGACGTGGATGTGTGTGTCACCCCCTTTACCGATAAAGAAAAGGCGTTTCGGGACCGGTTTGTGGCGGCGTGTCAGGGCCCGGTTTTAAACTTGGATGATACCAAAATCACCGAATTAATGGGTGTGATTTCTCTGTACAGCGTCTATGTTAGTGTGGATACAGGCCCCTTTCATATTGGGGCAGCGTTGGGGGTTCCGATGTTGGCCATCTTCCCTTCCCGCAAGGTCAAACCCACCCGTTGGGCACCTTGGCGAAACCGCCATTTAATGGTTCGCGAGAGCCGAACCTGTCCCTTGTTTTGTCCCCACGAAGGGTGTCCGCTAACCATTTGTTCGGACGCCATTCGGGTCGAAGACATGGTGGCCAAGACCGAAATTTTGTTGGACGGTGGGGGTGTTGAATCGGCCAACGATCAGTTTGCTTATTGGTTCAAAGCCAGTATGACGGTTTTGGTTTTGGACGATGCAAAGACCGAAGCCCATGCCAAAGCCTATGCGGATCATTTAAATGCCCTGGGCATTGTGGCCCATCGGACCTCGGTTTATACCCCAGAGCTCCCCGCCAAATTGCTGGAAGGGGATATCACCATCATCCATAATTTCAGTGGAAAGCGCCGCCTCTATTTGGCTTGGGAAGCCCGAAAAATTGCTTTGAAACTGTTTAATCCCCCATTGCTGATTCATACGGCTAAAAATCCCCTCCCCGAAGCCGAAACAATCGCGTATTATAAGGATGCCTTTGAACACAAACGCTTTTAAGGATGATCTATGACCCCGATTCTAGTTCCTGTTGCCCCTGGCGAACTCATTGATAAATTGACCATTTTGGAACTCAAACTCAGCCATATGTCCGATCCGGTCAAAATCAAAAATGTTCAGTACGAATATGATGAATTGACCGCGGTATTGAACCAAGCTTGCCCAGAAACCCCAGCTTTAAGCAGCCTGCGAACCCAGTTAAAGACCATTAATCAAACCCTTTGGGACATCGAAGACGACATTCGACTTTGCGAAAAAAACCAAGATTTTGGGCCCAAGTTTATCGAATTGGCCAGGGCTGTGTATCACACCAACGATCAGCGCGCTGCGGTTAAGCGCGAGATCAACCTTCTTTTAAAGTCGTCGATTTTAGAGGAAAAATCCTATCAGAACTACAGCGCCTAACCCCAAAACGGTGGTCTTGGTCAGTCCGGTCAGCCATATTGGTGGGGCCGAAAAGAACCTGGTTCTAACCTGTAAGCTTCTCGTTGCAGGTGGGTGGCGTCCCGTGGTGGTTTTGCCAGAAGGTGGCGAACTAACGGCCCAGCTTCAAGCCCTGCAAGTCACCTGTGTTCATTTAAAAGAAAGCTTGCTCAAAAGCGGGCAAATTTTTGTCGTTTTGTGGGCGGTGATGCAACTGTGGTGGAAGTTGCGGCGTTTTCATATTGATGTGATTCATGCCAATTCTATCTTTTCTTTATATGTGCCCGTGTATTTGGGATTTATTTGGGGCAAAAAAGTCTGGGTCACCTGGGCGGATTTCGATGCCCGGGCTGGGGATGTGGCCTTGGTGAACGTGATGAAGCGGGTGGGCGTCTTTGCGGTTTCCCGAAGTACCCATCGGTTTTTATTGGACCATGGGATGAGGCCGGATGCGATTCAGCTTCTTTATAATGGAACCGAAAAGCCTCAGTACCTGGAAGATCCTGAAGCCGTCCGTCGGCGCTTGGGCCTTGGGGAAAACGATTGGTGTGTGGGCATAACGGGGAGAATCGATGGCTGGAAAGGTCATCGTACGGCTATTCTGGCGTTTTCAAAGCTCAGTTTTCCCAACCGCAAACTCATCATTATGGGCAGTTATCATCTGATTAAAGATCCAGGTTTGAAAGCCGATCTCGAATCCTTGATTACCGAACTGAATCTGACCAATCGGGTGGTGTTTACCGGCTATTTGCAGGACCCGGCTTCTGTGGTGAACACGTTGGATGTGGTGATCTGTCCTTCCGACTACGAACCGTTTGGATTGGTGGCCATCGAAGCCATGGCCTTGGCCAAACCCGTTGTGGCCAGCGATGTGGGCGGCTTATCCGAAATTGTGCTGGATGGGGAGACTGGTTTTTTAGTCCCCCCAAAAAATTCGGATGCACTGGCGGAAAAACTGGCGCTTTTGGCCGACAATGCTTTGGCAAAAACCATGGGGAAAAAAGGCCAAATTCGGTTCGAACAGTGCTTTACAACCGATGTTTTTTGGGCAGCCTACGGGACATTTTTGGCGAAATCGACATCCCCCAAAAATAGTGTTTGACAATCGCGATGTGTTCCAGTATAGTTACACGCCTGCACGAAATTCCGAGTTGAGTGCAGTTGATCTTTGAAAACTGAATGATAAATGAATAATGCCTCATAAGCCGTAGTCAAGATATTAAGGGCGTATGGAGGATCCCTTGGCACACTCGCTGAAGAAGGACGTGGACAACTGCGATAAGCCTCGGGGAGTCGAGTCAGACTTTGATCCGGGGATTTCCGAATGGGGAAACCCTTGTAGAGTAATATCTACAAATCTTCACCTGAATACATAGGGTGTTGAAAGCAACCCAGTGAATTGAAACATCTTAGTAGCTGGAGGAAACGAAATCAATTGAGATTCCCTTAGTAGTGGCGAGCGAAACGGGAAGAGCCTAAACCTGCCTCATGTCAAGCATGCAAGCCTTGTGACGCAGGGGTTGTAGGATATAGCGCCGTGGTGTTGCATCATCATAAGCAAGTCAAAAAATCTGTTCTTAGCATAAGAGCGCTGGAAAGCGCCGCCATAGCGGGTGATAGCCCCCTTTGCGAAAAGTTCGGATCTTGTTAGTTATATTCCTGAGTACCGCGGGACACGTGAAATCCTGCGGGAATCTGGGTGGACCATCATCCAAGGCTAAATACGTAGTGTGACCGATAGTGGACCAGTACCGTGAGGGAAAGGTGAAAAGAACCCCGGGAGGGGAGTGAAATAGAACGTGAAACCATACGCCTACAAGCGATCGGAGGGTCCTTTTGGGCCTGACGGTATGCCTATTGAAGCATGTGCCGGCGACTTAATGTCAGTAGCAAGGTTAAGTTTAAATACGGAGCCGTAGGGAAACCGAGTCTGAATAGGGCGTTTAGTTACTGGTATTAGACCCGAAACCTAGTGATCTATCCATGGGCAGGGTGAAGCGGAAGTAACATTTCGTGGAGGCCCGAACTAGTGAATGTTGAAAAATTCTTGGATGACCTGTGGATAGTGGTGAAATTCCAATCGAACTGGGAGATAGCTGGCTCTCCCCGAAATGCCTTTAGGGGCAGCCTTGAGGTTAGCGGCTTGGAGGTAGAGCACTGTTTAGGCTAGGGGTGTGACCAACATTACCAAACCTAGGCAAACTCCGAATGCCAAGTTTGTATACTCAGGAGTGAGTCTTAGAGGGCTAAGCTTCTAGGACAAAAGGGAAACAGCCCTCACCGTCAGTTAAGGTCCCTAAATGTATGCTAAGTGGGAAAGGAGGTGGGATTACTCAAACAACCAGGAGGTTGGCTTAGAAGCAGCCATCCTTTAAAGAAAGCGTAATAGCTCACTGGTCGAGTGATCCTGCGCCGAAAATGTAACGGGGCTAAAGCATACTACCGAAGCTACGGATTTTATCCTTTTAGGATAGAGTGGTAGGGGAGCGTTCTACTGTAGGCTGAAGTCAGATTGTAAAGTCTGGTGGACGAAGTAGAAGTGAGAATGTCGGCATGAGTAACGAAAAAATAAGTGAGAATCTTATTCGCCGTAAGTCTAAGGTTTCCTGGGCAAGGTTCGTCCTCTCAGGGTTAGTCGGTACCTAAGGTAAGGCTGAAAAGCGTAGCCGATGGACAACAGGTTAATATTCCTGTACTGCCTGCAAACCGTTATTAGCAATGGAGAGACGCAGAAGGATAGGTCAGCCACTTATTGGATTGTGGTTTAAGCCCGTAGGCGGAAGAGATTGGCAAATCCGTTTCTTCTTAACGCCGAGAGGTGAATACGAAGCCCGTAAGGGTGAAGTGATTGAGTCCCCACTGACAAGAAAATCTTCTAGCGAGGGTTGTGGGTAGCCGTACTAAAACCGACACAGGTAGACGGGTAGAGAATACCAAGGCGCGCGGGATAACTCTCGTTAAGGAACTCTGCAAATTAGCCTCGTAACTTCGGGATAAGAGGTGCCCTGGTAATGTAAAAATCTTCGCGATCGTAGCATGAAAGGGTTGCAATAAAATGGCTCAAGCGACTGTTTATCAAAAACACAGGTCTCTGCTAAACCGTAAGGTGATGTATAGGGGCTGACGCCTGCCCAGTGCTGGAAGGTTAATAGGATGTGTCAACCGCAAGGTGAAGCATAGAATTGAAGCCCCAGTGAACGGCGGCCGTAACTATAACGGTCCTAAGGTAGCGAAATTCCTTGTCGGGTAAGTTCCGACCCGCACGAATGGCGTAACGAATTGAGCACTGTCTCAACGAGAGACCCGGTGAAATTGTAGCGTCCGTGAAGATACGGACTACCTATACCAAGACAGAAAGACCCCGTGGAGCTTTACTATAACTTGGCTTTGTAATTTGGAGCAATTTGTGCAGGATAGGTGGGAGGCGTTGATCTGAAGTCGCTAGACTTCAGGGAGCCGTTGTTGAGATACCACTCTGATTGTTTTGACTTACTAACTACGTCCCGTTATCCGGGAATAGGACAGAGTCTGGCGGGTAGTTTGACTGGGGCGGTCGCCTCCTAAAGAGTAACGGAGGCGCCCAAAGGTTCACTCAAGACGGTTGGAAATCGTCTGCAGAGCGTAAGGGTATAAGTGAGCTTAACTGCGAGACCTACAAGTCGAGCAGAGACGAAAGTCGGGCCTAGTGATCCGGTGACACCGAATGGTGGGGTCATCGCTCAACGGATAAAAGTTACCCCGGGGATAACAGGCTTATCTCCCCCAAGAGTCCACATCGACGGGGAGGTTTGGCACCTCGATGTCGGCTCGTCGCATCCTGGAGCTGGAGTCGGTTCCAAGGGTTGGGCTGTTCGCCCATTAAAGCGGTACGTGAGCTGGGTTCAGAACGTCGTGAGACAGTTTGGTCCATATCTGGTATAGGCGTAGGAAATTTGAGGAGATCTGTTCTTAGTACGAGAGGACCGGAATGGACGTACCTATGGTGTACCGGTTATCACGCCAGTGGTATATGCCGGGTAGCTATGTACGGAATAGATAACCGCTGAAAGCATCTAAGCGGGAAACTAACTCCAAGATGAGATTTCCTCTTCCGTAAGGAAGTAAGACCCCTTGTAGATCACAAGGTTGATAGGCCAGGAGTGTAAGTGCAGCAATGTATTCAGCTGACTGGTACTAATCGGTCGATCTCTTGATACTACGGCTTATGACGCATCGTTCATCTTTATCATTCATCTTCAAGATGATATGCTTTCTCTGTTTTTACAGATAAAGTGTTGAAATCGTTATTCTTCTTGGTCACTATAGCGGAGGGGGTACACCTGTTCCCATACCGAACACAGAAGTTAAGTCCTCCAGCGCCTATGGTACTTACGGGTTACCCTGTTGGGAGAGTTGGTCGTGGCCAAGAACAATACCGATTTCAGTTTTTTTAATAGTCTTTCACGAACACCTTTAGCGAGGTGTTTTTGTGTTTATATTCTAAGGGGCTTTTCCCTGTTGATTGGGTTTAAGTTAAACCCAGTTTTTTTGTGTGCCGGGTTTATCGATCGCGCAAAGCAATTCGTAGCGACTTAAGCCCGTTTGTTGGCTGACTTCGTCGAGGCTAATGCTGGCCTGTTGGTCTTTTCCCCAAAGAATGGCGGTGTCGCCCCGCGCAATTTTGAGGGGATTTTGCCCCAGGTTGACCATAAACATGTCCATACAAATGCGGCCCACGATGGGGTAGCGGGTGTCTCGAATCAAGACCTGTCCCCCTGGGGAAAGGGTTTGGGGCAGCCCGTCTGCATAGCCGCAGCCGATGGTGGCGATGGTGACGGGTTCGTTTGTTACAAATTGTTTGCGATAGCTGATGGGCGTCCCAGATGCCACTTCTTTGAGATGGATAATCGGGGCAGACAGTTGGGTAGTGCCATTGGCATAGGCAAAAATGCCGATTCGAACCATGTCGAAATGGGTTTCGGCGAGATTTAGCGTGGCATCGGAATTCGCGGCATGGACCAAGGGTCGAATCCCGAAATGGGTTTGGATGGCGGTTAGGGTTTGATTAAAACGGTCCAATTGATTGCGCCAATGCCCGTCTTCGGGTTCGTCGGCGTTGGAAAAGTGGGTCATGATGCCTGCGAGTTTCAGGTTGGGTTTGGATAAAATCTGGGCGGTCAGGGCCAGGGCGTCGTCGGGACTGCAGCCAATGCGTCCCATGCCGGTGTCGATTTTAAGGTGGACCTCGATGGGGCCAGGATGGTGGGATAGGGCTTCGATAAAGCTTGGGGTATAGACCACTTGGGCCAGGTGATGGGCAGACAGTGCAGCACCGGTGTCGGCAATGGGTTCGGACAGAATTAAAATGGGGGCGGTAAGGCCGGCTTCTCGCAGCACCATGGCTTCCCCGAGGTTGGCCACGGCCAACTGGGCACATCCAAAATCCAAAGCGGCTGTGGCCATGGGCACACTGCCCAACCCATAGGCGTTTGCTTTCACCACGGCCATCATGGCGGTGGTTGGGGGAATTTTGTGTCGAATTAAGGCCAAGTTGGCTTTGTATTGGGCCAAATCGATGGCCAGATGGCAATGTCTCATGCCACCAGTGTAAGGGGAAACGCCTTGCCTGGGAAGGTATCGTTTGCTATAGTAAACATTGCTCTCAAAATTTATTTCTTTTTAAGGATTTGGTTATGGCGGCTGCGGCTGTTGCTCCTGTTGGGGCTTTACCTTTAGTTCCTGGTGTTCCTGCTGCTGCACCTGCTGGTGTTGGTGGAAATTTAAGGGCTCAAATTGTAGCCGGTTTGCAGGGGATTCAGGGAGCTTTAGCTAACGGCCCAGTTGCGGCTGAGCAAGCAGCAAGGGCTTTTTTGGCCCGGCCAGACCTTAATTTTGGACCTGTGGTAAACCCCTTTGTTGCGGCACACCGAATGCCGGCGCCTGTGATTGCCCCCAATGGGGCTGTGGCGGTTCCGTCCTTTGTTTTGCCAGGCCTTCCAACTGGTGGATCCGAGTCGGGTATCCCCATTTTGCACGAGTTGTTGCGCGCTGACCAATACCAAAATCTTGTTCCGGTGTTTTTGCGTTTATTAGGTGCACAGGATGCCCCTGAAGAGGCGCAGCAGTTGGTTTTGTATGATTCGCTTTATGGTCAATCAGAGTTGCTGAAGTCTTCCAGAGTTCTGGATGATGAGGCACTTGCTGCCCTTTCAACGAAGGTACGCAAACAACAAGAAAACAATGCTTCGCTCCGTGAGATGTTGGTTAGTTTTGCTAAGCGTTCAGAACTTCGACGAGATGAAGCAAGTGCTGCAGTCGCTCTAGCTCGTCAAAGGGCTGTCCATCTAGAAGAACTGGGGAGACGTGTGGATGCGTTGGCTGGTGAAGTTCGCGGTCGTTCAAATTCGGATCCTGTTTCTCCGTTACGGCCTTTAGCTGGAGATCCCCGATACTTTGCGGCCCCAGGCGTATCTCCTAGGGGAGAAAGGTCAAATTCCAGAGCTTCTGCGTCTTCTTCCGATTCTGCGGGTTCTCGTTCGGTGAGTCCTTCAAGCGTTGCTCTAGATGCCATAGGTACAGGTAGTCCAACGGTTGCAAGGGCTGCTGCTTTGGCAGTACGTTCTCCGCATGAAGTAAGGGATGGTGCAACCCCACGTAGGGCCTTTGGGGCGTCAGCTAGGCAACAGACGGGGTTTGCTTCTGCGCCGGTGTCTCCTGCCAAGCCACTAGCCTGTCAACTCGTCCCTGGTGACGAGAATGCGCTTCCGATGAGGGATGTCACTGGTAGTGGGTTTGGCCCTTACACCCCAGTTGTGCCGCCTACTTAATTTTTAAGGCTGGCGTTTAGTTTTTTAGGCTTAGCACTTCCTCTGGCCGATCGGGTTTGAGGTCGTAGTGGTCTATTAGGCTTAGGGCGATGTTTTTGAAAATGGGACAGGCTACGGTGGAGCCCCAAATGCTTTTTTGGGGTGAATCAGTCACCACCAATACAATGAATCGGGGATTATTGGCTGGGAAGAAGCCCAAAAATGACGCCACATATTTGCCGGGTTCATAGCCTACACCGCCCCGACGTACTTTTTGGGCTGTTCCGGTTTTGCCGGCAATTGAAAAGCCAGGGATCTTGGTGCTGGTGGCGGTGCCTTTGTCTACGACACCGATCATCATTTGCGTCATGTCTGCGGCGGTTTTTTCCGAGATAATGTCTCGGCGCTCGACTTTTTCTGGGGCCCGAAGCAAGTGGTGGGTGTTGTCGGTTAAATGGTCGATAATTTTGGGTTTAACCCAGGTTCCTTTGTTGGCAATCACATTGCCGGCTGCAATAATCTGCAAAGGCGTCACCGCAATGCCGTGTCCAAACGAAATCATGGCAATGTCGGGTACGCTCCACTGCTCTGGATGTCGGACCAGGCCAGCCGATTCGGCAGGCAATTCGATGCCGGTTTTTTGGCCAAATCCAAATTTTAAAATATAGGGAAAAAACCGCTTTTCGCCCATTTTAATGGCCCACAACGAGGTCCCAACGTTGAGGGATTCTTTTAAGATTTCGGCTATGGATCGAACCCCTTCGGACCCGGCGTGGGCTTCGTGGATGGTTCGGGTTCCGATTTCCAAGGTGGCTGGAACATAGATTGCAGAGTCTGGGCGACCAATCTTTTCTTCCAAAACCCCTGCCAAGGTGATGATTTTAAACACAGAGCCCGGTTCATAGACATCCACCACATTGGCGTTTCTTCTGGCCCGTTCGGTGCTGTCGGCCAGATGGTTGGGATCAAATTCGGGGTAAGAGGCCATGGCCAGGATATCCCCGGTTTTACAGTCCATGACAATGGCTTGGCCGCTTTCGGCCAGGTTTTCTTCGATCCCTTCTCGCAGGAATTTTTGGGTGACATATTGGGTATAGCTGTCCAGGGTGGTGACGACGTGTTTGCCGTCATAAGACGGGTCTACTTCCCGGGTTCCCGATACAATCCGAAACCCTCGGGGGTCTCCTTCTAGGATAATTTTTCCGGGAGAGCCTTTCAGGTCCGAATCGCAGGCATATTCCAATCCCCCCAACCCTTGGTTGTCGATGCCCACAAAGCCCAACACCTGGGCGGCCATGGGACCGTTGGGATAGATGCGTTTTTCCTCTTCAATAAAATCCAATCCTTCGATATTCAGGGCTTTGAGTTTTTGATAGGTGTCTTTGTCCAGTTTGCGTTTGATCCAAATAAAGGCCAAATTGGGTTCAATGCGCCGATAGACCTGGTCGTAGGACATGCCCAACAGTTCGGATACTTGGGCGGCAAAGGCCGCTTTATTTGGGATGGCGGTGGGAATGGCAAAGGCTGAATAGCTGGCTTTGGTAATGGCCAAAGGAACCCCATTTCGGTCGAAAATGGTGCCGCGGTGGGGATAGAGCCGAATGACTTTTTTAAGTTGGTCTTCGGATTTTTCTTTGTAAAAATCGTATTTGACCACCTGTAGATATACCAAACGGCCCAACAAAATGGCGATGAACCCATGAAAGGCAATGGCGTAGATGATAAAGCGTTTAGTGTTGCTGTGGAGCGGGTTCATTGACATGGATGTAGCGAATTTCTTTGTTGGGGATTAACCCCAAGGACAAGGCTTTTTTTTCGATGTCGGGCAAATCTTGTCTGGCCAAAACTTCCAGTTGAAGATCTCGGTTGTCGTGTTCCAGGGTTCTGAGCTGGCCGGTTAGCCGTTGGAGTTCGTCGTTTAAAGTCGCTGTTTTAATCGTTAAAACAATGCTGAGCGTGGCCATGATTGCCAAGGCCACAAAGAGGAAAACATAGCGACGTACACGACACCGTTTCGACATGGACTAGGATTGTATCACAAAATACTGGGGTTAAAACCTGTTCTTAGACCTTTTGGGACCAGCTTGGGTCGCCATATTTGTCTTGGGCCAGACGTAGGGTTTGGGCCAGATAGGGGGCGATGTCGAAAATCGAATGGGCTTGCCATGTTTTAGTCAGTTTCACTTTTAAGGTTGCTGCATCCAATGGCAGGTTGATTAAAAAATCCGCGTGGCTGCGTTGGTTGCGATAGTCGGGTTGTATTTTGGGCAGGGTCAGATAACGGCTGATGGCCCCCAAATCGGCTTTTAATAGGAAAGACCCATGAAAGAGGGTTCCTGTTCGGCCTCGTTTTTGGGCATTGCCGCAACATTTAAGGAGTGTCCCTGTGGGCGACAGTAAGGCCAGATCGCTGGTGCCTTGAAGGCTGCAGGTCTGGGTTCCCAATAGGGTGTTGATGAGGTCGCGGTGGCGGGTCATGACGTGGTGGGTGGTTTTGGAGATGCTATTGGTGTCGGGGTGGTCAGCAGGAAAAAACAAGCTGAAATTCAGCATGCCTTTGGCCTGAAGCACGGTGCCCCCACCGCTGATGCGCCGCAAAATGGGAACACCATCGGCCAGGCATCGGTCCGGATGGCATTCTTCGGCGTAAGATTTTCCATAGCCCAACACCACCCCTGTTTCTGGGGGTTCCCAGGTCCAAAGTAGGGGATCAGCGCCTGGATAAATCGCAGTTTCCAAGATAATGTCGTCGAAAGCGAGATTTTCTGCCAGTTTTGAAAAGCTAAAATCCCTATACTTCATAAAAAAATCGCATTTTTTGCTTAAACTTCTCTTTCATTTTAAGGGCTATTTTGATAGACTAATGCAGTTTTCGCGTTTTTTGGTGTTTCAAAATCATAGAAAATTTGCTTTTTTTGCACAAGGAGACCTTTTGACGTGAATCAGCCCCCCTCTAAAGCCCCCCATTTTGACACCCTTGATATCGAAACCCAGCGTTGTTTGGATTCTTTAAACTATTTGATTCGCTACAAAGGCACCCCAGAAGCTGCCAAATTGGTCCAAACCTTAACCGAACACCTTCACGACCACGGCCAATCTGTTTCTACGGTTTGTACCACGCCCTATCTTAATACCATTCCTGTTTCCGAGGAACCTGTTTATCCCGGCGACGAGACCATCGAAGAAGATCTAGAGCTGTATATGCGTTGGAACGCCGTGGCCATGGTGTTGAAGGCCAACAAAAAACACGAGGGATTGGGCGGACACATTTCGACCTATGCCTCGTCGGCTACCTTGTACGAGGTTGGATTTAATCATTTCTTTAAGGGAAATGCTGGGGGCCACGAGGCCGATATGGTGTATTTTCAGGGCCATGCCTCGCCCGGCAATTATGCCCGCTCTTTCTTGGAAGGGCGCCTTAGCGAAAAACAATTGGGTCATTTCCGCCAAGAATTGGCCGAAGGGGGTGGACTTTCTTCTTATCCCCATCCCTATTTAATGCCTGATTATTGGCAATTTCCCACCGTTTCGATGGGCTTGGGGCCGATTATGTCGATTTATCAGGCACGGTTTAACAAGTATTTGATTTCTCGAAACCTGATTCCCGATCATGACCAACACGTTTGGTGTTTTATTGGTGATGGGGAAACCGACGAGCCCGAGACGTTGGGCGCATTGTCCATTGCCGGACGCGAAGGGGTGGATAACCTTATTTTTGTGGTGAATTGTAATTTGCAACGGCTCGATGGCCCTGTTCGGGGCAATGGAAAAGTGATTCAAGATTTGGAAGGTGTGTTTAGAGGCGCTGGTTGGAACGTGATTAAGGTGGTTTGGAGCTCGGATTGGGATCCGCTGTTGAAATCACCCCAAGCCCCCTTGTTGATTCAACGCATGAATGAAGCGGTGGATGGCGAATTTCAAAAATATGTGGTCGAGCCTGGAAGTTATATGCGCAAACACTTCTTTGGCAAATACCCCGAGTTGTTGGAGTTGGTGTCGCATTTGAGCGATGACCAACTCAAAAATTTGGCCCGTGGAGGGCATGACCGCAAAAAAGTCTATGCCGCCTACAAGCGTGCTGTTGAACACAAGGGTCAACCCACCGTTATTTTGGCCAAAACGGTCAAAGGGTATGGATTGGGTGAAGCAGCCGAGGGCAAAAATATCGCTCACCAACAAAAGAAGCTGACCGAAAAAGAACTTCGCGGATTTCGGTCCCGGTTCAAAATTGATCTTGATGATGATGTTGTGACCACCTTGCCTTTTTTAAAACCCCCTTCTAACAGCCCCGAACATACTTATTTAATGGATCGCCGAAAAGCCCTGGGTGGGTTTTTGCCCGAGCGAAAAGTCGAGGTTCAGCCCATGGCCTTGCCCGCTTCGGAATTCTATACCGAATTTTTGGGCGATTCTGGGGATAACGAATTGTCCACCACCATGGCCTTTGTTCGAATCTTAAGCAAATTGTTGCGGGATCCCGGTGTGGCCAAACACATTGTGCCCATAATTCCCGACGAAGGCCGAACCTTTGGGATGGAGTCGCTGTTTCGCCAAATTGGGATTTATTCGCCCAAAGGCCAATTGTACGAGCCTGTGGATAGCGATTCGATTTTGTATTACAAAGAGGCCAAGGATGGTCAGATTTTGGAAGAAGGCATTAATGAAGCCGGCGCCATTAGCTCGTTTTTAGCGGCTGGAACTTCCTATGCCACCCACGGCATCAACATGATTCCGTTTTATATTTACTATTCGATGTTTGGGTTTCAGCGCATTGGGGATTCGACGTGGTTGGCTGGCGACATGGGGGCTAAAGGCTTTTTGCTGGGCGGCACGGCCGGGCGCACCACCTTGAACGGGGAAGGGCTTCAGCACCAGGATGGTCACAGCTTGCTGTTGGCCAGCACCATTCCCAATTGTGTGACCTATGACACCACCTTCCGGTTTGAACTGGCTGTAATTTTGGAAGACGCTTTAAAGCGGATGTATCAGGACGGGGAATCGGTGTATTACTATCTGACCCTGGGCAACGAAAATTATCCCATGCCCGCCATGCCAGCCACGGCCAAGGAAGGGATTTTGAAGGGCTTGTATGCTTTTAGTACGTCTGAACTTAAAAAGCCCAAACACCGGGTTCAGTTATTTGGCAGTGGAACCATCCTGAGAGAGGCCATTAAGGCTGCCGAAATTTTGGAAAAAGACCATGGCATTGCTGCCGATGTGTGGGGCGCCACCAACTATAAACGGTTGCGTCACGAAGCGGTGGCTGCCCAACGGTGGAATATGTTGCATCCCACTGAAAAACCACAAGCGTCGTATTTGGAAACCACGCTGGCTGGCATTCAAGAAGCGCATCCAGACACCGTGTTTGTTGCCGTATCGGATTCCATGCGGATTGTGCCTGATCAGATTGCCCCTTGGGTGCCTGGCGGATTGTTCAGCTTGGGGACAGACGGATTTGGTCGCAGTGAAACTCGAGAGGCCTTAAGACGGTTTTTTGAGGTGGATGCGGCTTCGATTGTGGTGGCGGTGTTGTATCAGCTGGCCCGAAAAGGTCGGGTGACCATGGCCGCGGTCCAAAAAGCCATTGTGCAACAGGGACTTGATCCTGAAAAAGTGTTTCCAATCGTTTTATGACGGATTTAAGAAAGGGCTAAACGTATGAATATTCATTTGCCGAATTTGGGGGATGGGGTTGCATCTGCGACGGTATTGTCGATTTTGGTTAAACCGGGTGATGCCGTTCAAAAAGACCAAACCCTTTTGGAACTCGAAACCGATAAAGCGGTGGCCAGTGTACCTGCCCCAGCTTCTGGAACCATTGAAACGGTTACCGTTAAAACGGGCGATACCGTGGCTACCGGGGCTTTGGTGATGACGATGGCTGCTGGGGGCGCTGCTGCACCGGAAACGGGCTCTGCGGCTGTTCCTGTAGCAGCGCCACCGTCTTTGGGTGCGGCGCCTGCACCCGTGGCCCCTGTGGCGGCCATGCCGGCGACGTTTCAGCCAGTTCCCCCTTCTGGGGTCGAGGTGGTTGCTCCGCCTCACCTTCGCAAAATCGCCCAAGAAATTGGGTTGGATTTGGGACGGGTTCCTGCTCAAGGCGGGCGACTTTCCGGCGAAGATGTTCGTCGTTATATCGCGTATTTACAGTCTTTGGCCGTTTCTGGGGCTTCTGTGGCTGCGGGTTCGACGGCAGTGGCATCGGGGCCTGCACCCTTGGGTATCGATTTTTCGAAATGGGGCGATGTCACGATTAAACCGGCCAGTTCCCTTCGCAAAAAAATCGGTCAAAAAATGTCCGAAGCCTGGACCTTACCCCATGTGACCCAGTTTGACGAGGTGGATATTACACCTTTGATGGCGCTTCGCAAAAAATTACAACCCGACTTTACCAAAAAAGGAGGCAACTTAACCGTTACCATCTTTATTCTGAAAGCGGTGGCCGAAACCCTCAAAAAATTCCCCAACTTTAACGCGTCTTACGACGAAGCCTTGGGCGATATCATCTACAAAAATTACATCCATTTGGGCGTGGCCGTGGACACAGAATCCGGTCTTTTGGTGCCTGTCATTCGGGATGTGGATCAAAAATCGCTGTTGGATCTGTCCATTGAACTTTCCGAAATTGCCGAAAAAGCCAGGGCCCGAAAACTGGGCTTGGACGACATGCAGGGCGGCACCTTTACGGTGTCCAATTTGGGCAGTTTTGGGGTGGGCCAATTTACGCCCATCATCAACAAGCCTGAAGTGGCCATTCTGGGCTTGGCCCGTGGGGTTCAGCGCCCTGTTTATATCGATAAAAAACTAGAGCCGCGCATGATGTTGCCGTTGTCCTTGTCCTATGACCACCGCATTATCGATGGTGGAGACGGGGCCCGGTTTATTCGTGAACTTATCACCCAAATTGAAGCGGCAGGAGCGGAGGCATAACCATGGAAAAACGCAAAGCAGAACTTGTTGTTGTTGGGGCCGGACCTGGGGGCTATGCCGCCGCTTTTTATGGCGCCGATTTGGGCAAACAGGTGATTTTGGTGGATCAAGCCGATCGGTTGGGTGGGGTGTGTTTGAATCGGGGTTGTATTCCCTCTAAAGCCCTGCTGCACGCCACCGAATTGATCGAAGAGGCCAAATCGGCCGAAGAAAAAGGCTTGTCGTTTGGTCCTGTTAAAGTTGAATTGGACAAACTGCGTGCCTGGAAACAAAGCATTATCGACAAATTGTCGGGTGGGATTGCAGGATTGGCCAAAAAACGTAAAGTTGAGGTGTTAAAAGGGCGGGGTTATTTTGAAAGCAGTACCGTACTTCGGGTGGAAACGGCCGAAGGACAGGTGATGGTGGAGTTTGAAAAGGCCATTGTGGCGGTTGGGTCTCGGCCTGCCATGCCAGCGGCTTTCGATTTGGGCAGCAAACGTATCATGACCTCGACCGAAGCGTTGGAAATCGAAGACATTCCCCAAACCTTGCTGGTGGTGGGTGGTGGCTACATTGGCATGGAATTGGGAACGGTTTATGCCAGTTTGGGCAGCCAAGTGACCGTGGTCGAAGCTGGAAAAGCCATTTTGGCCGGTGCAGACCCCGACTTGGCCAGACCCGTGGTGAATTATGCCAAGGCCCATTTTAAAGAAATTCGACTGGGCGCCAAGGTTCAAAAAATGGCCACTGCCGGTAAAAAAATTAAAGTGGTCATGGAACACGATGGTAAAACGGTCGAAGACAGTTTTGATCGGGTTTTGGTGTCTATAGGCCGCAGTCCCAACAGCAAAAATTTGGGATTGGAAAACACCAAGGTCGCCGTGGACGACAAAGGCTTTATTACGGTTAACAAACAACAACAAACGGCCGATGCCAACATCTATGCCATTGGTGATATTGCCGGTGGGCTGATGTTGGCTCATAAAGCCTCCAAAGAAGCCCGAATCGCTGTTGAGGTTATTTGCGGCCAAAACAGCAGCTTTAATAGCATCATTCCTGCCGTGGTCTTTACCCATCCCGAAGTGGCCTGGGCGGGATTAACGGAAACCGAAGCCAAAGCCCAAGGCAAGGTTGTGAAGGTGGCCAAGTTTCCTTGGGGGGCATCTGGCAGGGCCTTAACCTTGGATGCCAAAGACGGCCTCACCAAGTTGATTATCGATCCCCAAACCGAGCGTATTTTGGGGGTTGGTATTGTCGGTCCCCACGCTGGTGATTTGATTGGTGAAGGGGTGTTGGCCATCGAAATGGGTGCCACGGCTGAAGATTTGGCCTTGACGGTTCATCCCCACCCCACGCTCTCTGAAACCCTCATGGAAAGTGCTGAGGTGTTTTTGGGGCATTGTGTGCATAGTTAATATAAACACAAAGCCAGCGGTTTTGTGGGTCGGAATTTGGACTAAATCCAAATTCCTCGCCCGCAGGGGCTTAACAGGCTTTGGACTGTGACAAGGTTCTCACGTCCTATTAATAACACCCTCGCAAATGCTATAGTAGGGGCCATGACTTTTAGGCTTCTACGGGTTAAGCATTACATTAAAAACCTGTTTGTTTTTCTACCTTTGTTTTTTGGCGCTCAGTTTGCCCATGGGGGGTTGGTGATTCGGGCGGCTGTGGTGTTTGTGGCTTTTTGTTTGATGGCCAGCGCGGCTTATATTTTGAACGATATCTTGGACCGGGCCGAAGACCAAAATCATCCCAAAAAATCCAAACGGCCCATTGCCAGTGGACAGGTTAAGCCATTCCAGGCTGTTTTGATTGCTTCTGGATTGTTTTTGGGATCTGTAGTGATTTCGGCAACCGTGGGGATTGGGGCACTTTTTGTGTTGGTGGCCTATGGGGTTCTGAATCTGCTGTACAGCCTTAAGCTTAAACATGTTCCTGTTTTGGATGTGGTGATGATTGCCATTGGGTTTGTGCTGCGGGTCTTGGCGGGTGCCATTGCGGTTCATATTGTGGCCTCCATGTGGTTGATCTTGTTGACCTTTTTGTTGGCCCTCTTTTTGGGTTTGGCCAAGCGCCGCGATGATGTGTTGTTGTCCCAAGAAGGGCTCCAAACCCGACGTTGTATTGATGGCTATAACCTCGAATTTGTGAATGCTTCGATGGTGATGATGGCCAGCGTGGTGGTCGTTAGCTACATTTTTTATACCATTTCGCCTGAAGTTCAGTTGCGTTTTCACACCGACTATCTGTATTTAACCGTGGTCTATGTGGTTGTTGGGGTGATGCGCTATATGCAATTAACCTTTGTGGAAGAACGCAGCGGCAACCCCACCAGCGTGTTGTGGCGAGACGGATTTTTACAGCTGACTTTGGGGGCCTGGGTTGCTACCTTTGCCCTGATTATTTACCTTCACCGATGAAAAAAGCTTTGAAAAAAACCTTATACTACGCCGCTTTTGCCGCCCTTTCGATTGCTTTAAATTTGGGGGCTCAGGTAATGGTGCATGGCCTGTATCGTGGGGTTGGCGAACTTTATTTGGGCCTTGTGATCGGGACCGGTGTGGGGTTGTTGTCCAAATATGTGTTGGACAAACGCTTTATTTTTGAGGCAGAGGTGGACCGAAAACGGGATCATGCCAAGCTCTTTTTTTTGTATTCGGTGATGGGTGTGGCCACAACAGCCGTGTTTTGGGGGGCCGAATTGGTCGCTGACTGGGCCTGGACCCATCCCTGGAGTCGCTATATTGGCGGTGGATTTGGGCTGGTGATGGGGTACTGGATCAAGTATCATTTGGACCGGCGATTTGTGTTTAAAAAACATCCATCATGACCATTACCAACTGGGGGTTGTATCCACGCCTTAAGGCCGAGATCCACGATCTGAAAGGGGTTGGGCCTGCTTTGGCCTGGATGCAATCCAGGCCCGCTGTGATTGCCCGCGGCCTGGGGCGTTGTTATGGGGATAGTTCCTTGGCCACGGCCATCGTTTCCACCCAAACCTGGCAGCGGTTTTTGGCTTTTGATGTTGAAGCCGGTGTGTTGACGGCCGAAAGTGGCACCAGTTTGGCCGACATTTTGGAGGTGATAGTGCCCAAAGGGTGGTTTTTACCCGTGACACCCGGTACCAAATTTGTGTCTTTGGGTGGGGCTGTGGCCAGCGATATTCATGGTAAAAATCACCACCAAGACGGGAGCTTTGGCCACCATGTTTTAACCTTCGATTTGTTGTTGGCCTCTGGCGACAGGCTGGTGTGTTCCCGAACCGAAAATCCCGAGGTTTTTTGGGCCACATTGGGGGGGATGGGGTTAACCGGTTTGGTGTTGACGGTAACCCTTCAACTTAAAAAAATCGAATCGGCTACGATTGTTCAAACCACCCTTAAAGCCCCTAATTTGGAGGCAGTGATGGATGCGTTTGAAACGAACCAATCGGCCCCCTATTCTGTGGCTTGGATTGATTGTTTGGCTTCGGGGGATGCCCAGGGACGCAGTGTATTGATGTGTGGTCGCCATGCTCTGGCCCAGGAAGTGGGGCAAAACCCGCTGGCGATTCGGTCCAAGCGAACGTTGACCGTTCCGTTTTCTTTCCCTTCTGGGGTGTTGAATCGGTTTTCGGTGAAGGCCTTTAATGCCCTGTATTATGCCAAAGCCAAATCCCAAGTTCATTCGGTTGATTTTGACACCTTTTTTTATCCCTTGGATGCGATTCACCACTGGAACCGAATCTATGGTAAAAACGGATTTACCCAATACCAATTTGTGTTGCCGATGGCTGCTTCCAAAGCCGGGCTTAAGGCCATTTTAACCCGCATTAACCGGGCGCAATTGGGGTCTTTTTTGGCCGTGTTAAAGCCGTTTGGGGCCTTTCAAAACCCCTACCTTAGTTTTCCCATGCCTGGGTATACCTTGGCCTTGGATTTCCCGTTGTCGGAACCTGTATTGGCGTTGTTGGACGAACTGGATGATCTGGTCCGCGATTTTGGGGGGAGGCTTTATTTGAGTAAAGATGTCAGAATGAAGCCCGACATGCTGGTGGCCGGCTATCCCGAGTTATCGGCGTTTTTGGCGATTAAACAGCGGGTGGATCCGGATGGCGTTTTTCAATCTTTGCAGTCCAAACGGTTGGGGTTAACCCCCTAAAAGGAGATCAGACATGCCCAGTTTATTGATCGTGGGTGCGAATTCGGATATGGCCAAAGCAGTGGCGGCTCGCTATGCACAGGCGGGTTTTGGATTACAATTGGCGAGCCGCGACGTCGTTGGGTTACAAAAAACGGCCCACGATTTACAGATTCGGTTTGACGTTCCCGTCGAGGTGTTTGGGTTTGATATCACCCATTTGGATTCCCATCGACCCTTTTACGAGGGGCTGTCTGAAAAACCAGTTGGCGTCGTTTGCGCGGTGGGGGTGATGCCTGACCAAAAAATCGCCCAAGAGGAGTGGGTGGTGTTGATGAATGTGCTGACCATTAATTTTACGGCCTGTGCCGCTTTTCTAGAGGTGGTTGCCGCCGATTTTGAAGCCAGAAAAACTGGGTTTATTGTGGGCATCAGTTCGGTGGCCGGAGACCGTGGTCGCCAAAGCAACTATATTTATGGGTCTGCAAAAGCTGGATTTTCGGCCTATTTGTCTGGGCTTCGCAACCGCTTGGCCCAGGTTGGGGTTCCTGTTCTAACGGTAAAGCCTGGGTTTGTGGCCACCAAAATGACGGCCGGTTTGCGATTGCCGAAATGGTTAACCGCCACCCCAGAAGCGGTTGCCGAAGCCGTGTTTAATGCCCAAAAACAAGGTCGGGATGTTTTGTATGTTAAACCGATCTGGCGTTGGATTATGGCCATTATTACCCGAATTCCAGAACGCCAGTTTAAAGGAATGAAGCTTTAGCCGAATCGGTTGATGGTGTCGACGATATAGTCCAGCTGACCCCGGGTTAGTTCTGCATAAATGGGAATAGAAAGGACTTGGTTGGCCGCTTTTTCGCTGTTGGGCATGTCCCCGGCTTTGTAGCCCAAATGGGCAAAACATTCTTGTAGATGGAGGGGGACGGGGTAATAAATCGCGTTGCCAATTTTATGCTTGTTCAGATGATCGATTAGCTCGTTTCGGCGTGGGGTTTGTAGGGTGTATTGATTAAAAATCATGCGGCCTTTGGTATGGACCACGGGGGTTTGGATGCCTTTGAGGTGTTGGGTGTAGTAGTTTGCATTTTGAATGCGACGTTCGTGTTGGTCTTCGAGTAGAGGCAGTTTGACCAAAAGAATAGCGGCTTGAAGGGTGTCCAATCGGAAGTTGCCGCCAATGAGTTTGTGGTAATACCGGGGTTGGGCCCCATGGTTTCTTAAAATGACCAATTTTTCGGCCAATTGGGGGTTGTTGGTGGTGATTAACCCGCCATCCCCAGCACAGCCGAGGTTTTTACTGGGGAAAAAGGAGAAACACCCCATGTCGCCCAAAGACCCGGCTTTGTATTCTTTGCCTTCGTGGATGTAAGTGGATCCAATGGCTTGGGCGGCGTCTTCAATCACCACCAGGTTGTGTTTTTTTGCGATGGCTAAAATAGGGGTCATGTCGGCCATTTGCCCGAACACATGAACAGGCATGATGGCTTTGGTTTTGGCCGTGATTTTGGCTTCGATTTTATTGGGATCGATGTTGAAGGTGTCGTCGATATCCACAAAAACCGGAACGCCACCCAGCCGAGAAATGCTGCCGGCTGTTGCAAAAAAAGTAAAGGGAGAGGTAATGACTTCGTCACCCGGTTGTAAATCGATGGCCATCAAGGCCATTAACAGGGCATCGGTTCCAGAGGTAACACCAATGCCATGGGCACTGCCGCAATAGGCGGCGGTTTGGCGTTCCAATTCGGCAACTTGTGGCCCTAAAATGAACTGTTTTTCTTCAAAAACCTGGCGCATAACGGCTAAAATTTGGTCAGAAATGGGTTCGTATTGGGCTTGAAGATCGAGAAGCGGAACGTGGGTGATGGTTGAGGTTGTCATGTCAAATCCTTAACAGAAAAATTGATGGGACGTTACGGGTTGTTGTTTGAAAATTAGTGTAAGCTAAAAAGCTGTTTTTGTAAAAAACCAGGATGAATCTTGACCTTGAAAGGGGGGCTTAAAGTTTTAGCAGGGTTTTAAAAATCAAAGCCAAATCGGTTTTAAACGATACCTGTTGGATGTAGTCCAAGTATAAGTTGATTTTTTGGGGCAGAATGATTTCGATATAGGCTTTTTCGGTGTCGGGATAGGTGGCCAAGAGGGCTTCTTCGTTTCGAAAGGCAATGGCGGCGTTGTCGGTGATGCCGGGGCGCACCGTCAGCACTTTGGCATAGGCTACCGCATGGGTTTGGGTGTAACGTTCCAGTTCGGGACGGGGGCCCACCAGGCTCATATCGCCAACCAGGACGTTCCACAGCTGGGGCAATTCGTCGGCTTTGGTGGCCCGGAGCCATTTGCCAATGGGGGTAATGCGGGGATCGTTTTCTTGGGTGACCCCAAGCCCTTTGTTGTCCACGACCATGGACCGAAATTTATACAACGTGAAGGGTTTTCCAAAACGGCCCATGCGGATTTGGCGAAATAAAACAGGCCCAGGCGAGCTTATTTTGATGCGTAAAGCGATCAGGCAGAGCAGTGGTGAAAGTAAGATTAGGCCAACCCCCGCTGCAAGACCATCAAATAGCCGTTTTCCAACCGTGGTATAGAAGGTGGGGCTAGCGGGCATGCTTTAGAACAGTTTGGATAATGCGGGTGCAGTCTTCTTCTGAAAGATCTGGATAAATGGGCAGCGACAGGGATTGTTCAAACACAGCCTCTGCCACCGGATAGTCCGAGGCTTGATAGCCATAGGTGTTTTTGTAGTAGGTATGTCGGTGTACAGGAATAAAATGGACAGAGACCCCAATGTCGGCACGTTTGAGTTGTTCGATAACCTCGTCTCGGTTTTGGACTTTGATGACATACAAATGATGGGAAGAGACCCGGTCTTTGGGGACGCTTAAGGGGGTAATCGGCGTGTTTGCAAACGCGGCATCGTAGGTTGATGCAATTTTTGCCCGTTCTTCTTGCATCCAAAACAATTTTCGAAGTTGGGCCAATCCCAGGCCTGCATTTAGGTCGGTCATGTTGTATTTAAACCCGTTGTCCACCACATCGTAGGCCCAGGATCCGGCCAGGGTGTATCGGTCCCAGGCATCTCGACTGATGCCATGAAGCCGGTTGATTTTCATGTGTTTGAAATAGGCTTCGTTGGACGTACAGGCCATTCCGCCTTCCCCAGCGGCTAGGGTTTTGGTGGCGTAAAAAGAAAAACAGGTAATGTCTCCAAAGGTGCCGATGAGCTGGCCTTTATACCAGGCCGGCAGGCCATGGGCGGAATCTTCAATCACAAAAAGACCGTGTTTTTTTGCCAAGGCAAGCAGGGCATCCATATCGCAAGGAATTCCCGCAAAATGAACCGGGATGATGGCTTTGGTTTTTGAGGTTATTTTAGACTCAATTTGGGTTGCGTCTATGTTATGTGTGGTGGCTTCAACATCACATAAAACGGGGATGGCATTAAAATAAGTCACCACTTCGGCTGTAGCGATGAAGGTGGTGGTGGGAATAATGACCTCGTCGCCGGCTTGCAAGCCGATGGCTTTTAAGGCCAAGTGCAAAGCTGCCGTTGCAGAGTTAACGGCCACGTTGAAGGGGGCTCCAATGGCGTTGCCAAATTCGGTTTCAAAGGCCAGGGTTTTGGGGCCCATGGTCAGCCAGCCACTTCGAATGGCTTCGGAGACTTCCGTGACCTCTTCCTCGGTTATGTGGGCTTTGTGGAAGGGAATGGGGTTCATGTTAGAAAGTGGGGGTGATCCAAATACCATTGAACGGTGTTGGCCAGGCCGGTTTCCAAAGAAACAGACGGAGTCCATCCCAATTCACGATTCAATTTTGAAAAATCAATGGCATATCGAAAATCGTGGCCGAGTCGGTCTTCCACAAAAGAAATCAGAGAGGTTGGTTTTTTTAAAATGGATAAAATAAGGTGTGCCATGGACAGATTATCGGTTTCGGCGTTCCCCCCAACGTTATAAACCTCGCCAATTTGGCCTTGTTTTAAAACCAGATCAATGGCTTTGCAGTGGTCTTCCACATACAACCAATCCCGAACATTTTTGCCGTTGCCATAAATGGGAAGAGGTTCGTTGGCCAAGGCTTTTCGAATCAGAACCGGGATTAATTTTTCGGGGAATTGATAAGGGCCATAATTGTTGGAACAGCGGGTGATGAGGGTGGGGAGTCCATGGGTTTCGTGATAGGCCCGAACCAATAAATCGGAGCTGGCTTTAGAGGCCGAATAGGGACTGTTCGGGGCCAATGGGGTGGTTTCTGTAAAAAGCCCGGTCTCGCCCAAGGTGCCATATACTTCGTCGGTCGAAACATGGACAAACCGTTGAATGCCACTGTGTTTGGCAGCATCCAATAACACTTGGGTTCCCAGAACGTTGGTTGTCACAAAAGGGGTGCTGTCCAAAATGCTGCGGTCCACATGGGATTCGGCTGCAAAATGAACCACGGCATCGGGCTTTACAGTTTCAAAGACGGTTTTAACAAAGGCCTTGTCTTCGATACGACCATGGTGAAATTGATACCGGGAACTTTGGGCCAATTCCGCCACGTTTTCCAGGCGTCCGGCATAGGTTAGGGCATCTAGATTGTGTAAAATTACATCGGGATAGGTTTGGTGCATGTAGCGTAAAAAACAGGAGCCAATGAATCCTGCGCCGCCGGTTATCAGTAGGGTTTTTGGGGTCATGTCTTGTAGGGTAATGGGAGGCTGAAATTTTGGCAACCGTTCGGATAGCGCCCAGGGGCTTATTTGGGGAAGGGCAACTCTGTTTTTTTGCTGACCAAAATGGGGTGGCCAACGCAACTCAATAGCGGTAAATCCGAGCGTTCATTGCCATAGGCAGCGGCGTTGACAAGGTCACTGGCTTTGAAATGGGCAAGCAAACAATCTTTTTTGGCAGTTCCTCGCAAAATGGGGCCGTTTAGGTGGCCGGTAAAAGTGGTTGGGGTTGTTTGGAGTTCGGTAGCAAACCAGGTTTGAACTTTTAATGCTGCTGCAATGCGACTGACCAAGGGGGCAATATTGGCCGAGAGTAAAACAATCGGTATGTTCTGGTTTTGATAGTGCCGAAGCACGAGCCTGGCAGAAGGTTTTAGAATTTTGGGGAAACGGGTTTGAACCCAACGGTCGAATAAAAGTTCCGCGGTTGTTTGGTTTAAATGTTTTAAACAAACCCAAACCCAAGCGTGGTAAAAAACAGGGTGGGATATTAATCGGCATTTGAAAGCCAAATAGAGGGCGAATCCCGTCAAAAAACGCAGGGGATGGTAGCGGATTCCAAACCCTGTAAAATCGATTAAGCTATCGCGAAGGGTCAGGGTGCCATCGATATCAAAAATAACCAGGGTTGTCATAATTTCGTAATATCAAACTGTGTTTGAGCGGTTGGGTTTAGCTGTCGGGCTTTTAAAAATCGGGCGCCATAATTGGCGATTTCGCCTAGAAAACAACCCACATCATCGGACCAAACATCGTCGTAGCCTTCTGCGGATGCGGTTAAAAAGGTCGGGCTAAACCGTTTTTTGGCCAAGCCATAGGAAAGGGTTGCCAGCACACTTCCCAAAACCCATTTAACCCGAATATTTTTTGTATAGTCCGTTTGAGGCGCTACATCGCCATGCTTGAGAATGGAATACATTAGCCATGGAAAATGAAGTCCACAGTGATAGGGCAAGGCCAAAGATCCCCATAACCGAGGGTTGATTTCCATCAGCCACAGTTGGTTGGTGAGGGGGTTCACTTTAAATTCCACCATGGCCGGACCCACCCAATTGAGTGCGGATAACAACCGTTTGGCATGGGCTTCCAATTCGGCATGTTGGGTGCTGATGCGCAGGGTGCTGGTTCCCCCAGAGACCAATTTTTCTTGGAGGCGTTTGTGGGTAAAGCTGGCCCGAAGTTGGGCATCTTGGTTATAGAGCAGGCACACCCCAAAGCCGTCGCCTTGTACATATTCTTGCAAGGAAAATTGCCCCAAATTGGGGATGTGTTGGTGTAGATCTTGCCTATCCTTTAAAAAAAAGACCCCTTTCGAGCTATTGGATTGGTGGTATTTCAACACAATGGGTTTTGGAAAAGCTTCAAAAAAAGACAGGGCTTCGGTCTCTGTAAAGGGCACAATCGAGGTGGGGGTTGGTACACCGAGTTGTTGGGCCAAGGCCATGGTTTTGTCTTTTAAATGGGCGGTTTTGATCGACTCGAAGCTGGGGAGCAAGGTTTTGATGCCGGCCTGTTTTAAGGTGTTTTGGTATTTGGATGCGATGAGTGTTTCTTCGTGAGTGGGGAAAAAATAAGGAATCTCGTGTTCGGTGGCGTAGGTGATGATTCGGTTTAAAAAAGCCTCGGGGTTATCGAAAAAAGAGGGATAGGTAAAATGCCGATGGGTCCAGCGCGACCACCGGTTCATGGTGATGCCGGAAACATCGCCAACGTGGGTTTCGATGCCATGTTCGGCCAAAGTTCGGTTTACAATGTAGGCAACCCGATTCCACCCATAGGTGATTAACGCCCGTTCCACTATACAATCTCCTGGCTATATTGATTTAAAAAGCGCAAAACGGGTTCGATGTTGGTGATGTCAGTTGGTAAGGTGCAGGTGTTTTGGGCGGCTTGAACGGCGTTTGGAAACTGTTCGGAATCAAAGCCATAGTCGGCCAGATGCGAGACAGGATGCAAAGGCGATGTAAACCAATCCCCGATGGGAATACGGTGTTCCTGGGCCAAGGCAAAAAAACGGGTCCGGTTGGCCACGCGAATGGGGTAGAACAAGCATAAATGATCGTCCAGGCAAGGCGTGGGCAAGGTGATTTTTCCATGTTCAGATAACCAGCTGTGATACCGAAGCCCATTGGCTTTTCGGCGACGATTTTGGTCGGGCAGGGCGGATAACGCTTTTTGGGACAGTTTCTTTTGAAAAGAACTCATCCCCATAAAATAGTTTTGGGGCATTTGGGTCGAGGTTAATTCTGTGCCTTGAGAAGAGCCAGTAATGAGGTGATGTTTGCTTAAAAACCGGTAACAATCCCGTAAAAACCAATAGGTGGTATCGGTTAAAATAAGTTTTTTGAGGGTGATTTGGAGCCACAACGAAAAAACAGCCATGGGTTTGGGGGTGAGCAGCTGTTGGCAGACCCTGTTCACGGGGTCAATCCAGAGCGGATTGTTGATTTGAAGGTACCCGCCAATGCCGGTTGAAAACGGTTTGTTCCACTGACTCGAAAAAAAAGCCGCATCACAAAAACTGCCGTTGGCCTGACCGTGATAGGTACCGCTGAAGCCGTGGGTGCAATCTTCTAGGGTTGGAATGCCGAGGTCTCGGCCTAGCTGGGCAATTTGATCCACTTCCCAAGACAAGCCATAGGTGTTTTGGCAGATAATCAGCTTGGTTTTGGGGGAGATAGCGGCTTTGATGGCGGTTGCATCGCAGCAATAGGTTTGTGGGTTAATGTCCACATAAACTGGGGTTGCGCCGGTATACAAAATCGCGTTGGGAACCACCACACAGGTGTAGGCCGGTAAAATGACCTCGTCTCCTGGGCCTATTTCTAGTGCTTTTAAAAAAGCATAGAGGGCAACCCGGCCCTTCCAAAAGGTAAACGGGGGGGCTAGTTGCTGCAGATAGGTTGTTTTAAGTGTGGTCCACAGGTTGGTTTGGTTGTATCGTTCGGCAACCAGGGGTCGGGCTTGGGCCTTCAATTGGGCCAATAGGGTGGGATGGGTGCACAGGTCTTGAATGGCCTCTTGCAAGGCCTTGGCGTTTTTGGGGGGAATAATGAGGCCATTTTGTTGGTGTAAAATGACTTCGTTACAGCCCCCGATGTCGGTGGTAATGCAGGGGACTTCCATGGCGCAGGCTTGCAAAAGAATTTGTGGAAGCCCTTCTCGGTAGCTGGGCAGGACCACACAGTCGGCCATGGCCAAGATGGGGCGAATCTCTTTTTGAAAACCCAAGTAGGTGATGCTGGGGTGTGTTTGAATGGTGGTTTTGGTCCCGTCCGAAATGCGGTTGAGGCCTTCGTCAAAATCGCCGGCTATCACGAGTTGGATCTTGGGCAGGGGGGTAAAAAGCGGGGTGCAAGCCGAGATCAGTTCTTCAATCCCTTTGTCTTTGACCAGGCGTCCTGCAAACAGTAGGACGAACTTGTCTTCAAGGTGATGGGCTTGTTTAAGGATTTTAGCCTGGTTTTCGAGTTCTGGGGTTCGCTGAAAATGGTTCAAATCCACCCCATTCGAGCTGCCATGCCCCAATAATAGTATTTTTTTAGGGTTGCAGAGGTGATGCGCTTGAATATAGCGAAGCAGTTCGGTTGAATTCGGTAATACCAAGGTGGCGGTGGCATAGGTTAGGCGTTCAATTTGGGTTAAAAGCCAGTGTTTGATTCCGGAGGTTTCGGTTAGTGGCATCCCTGCAACGGTGTGCAAACGAACGGGTACTCGGGTCATCCACGCTGCCAACATGGCAATAATGCCGGCTTTTGGGGTGTGGCTGTGCACGATATCGGGTTTGAGTTTAAGAAAAAGACGGATCATGGCGATTAAGGCATATAAATCGGCCAAAGGTGTTATTTTTCGAGACATGGGAATGCCGAGGGTGACGACCCCTTCGGCCATCTCGGTTTCGGCCAATTCGGGCTCGGGGCTCGAAACCGCGTAAATCTCGAAATGGTTGGCCATAAACCGCAATTGTCCGGCCAATAAATACCGAAACGATTTGGGCTTTGTGACCACTCGGACCAGTTTGGGACGATGGCTCATGTGTTTTTTTGCTGTTGCTGGTGATTTTGGTAAAGCAGAATTAAAAAAAGCAAAATGTGTAGCACCATCCATTTTTGGCGCACCGAAATGCCTAAATTGAAATTGGTAAGCCCCAACATGGCAGAACCAAATAGCCAATAAAAAAAGAAAAGTTTGGGGTAAAATTCTCGGGTTTTAATAATATAGGCCCAAAACCGAAGGTTAAATAGGTCGCGACACAGCCACAACAAAATCAGATTTTCGAAAGAGACAATCAGCATCAGTGCGTTTTTGGCATCAAAAAAGAGTGGTCTAAATGAGAAGGCAAAGATTTTTTCGGGGAAGCTTGCGTGGGATAAATCCACTTTAGAGTTTGAAGGGTTGTGGCCAGATCGGATGTCAATGTAGGCATTGAGTTGATCTAGGTTCGAGAGATTCGGGAGGCCAACATATCGTAAAATCATGACGGTACTCGAGGCTATCGTTAGGCCTATAAGAATGAGTAAAACCATTTTTTTGAAGCTGAAAATACTGCTTTCTGAAAAAACGAGTCCAAAGGCATATCCTAGCAATAAAAGCCCAAAAATATGGGGCCTCATGGCGAGTACGACAAATCCCCCTAGGCCAAAGGTTAGTATTTTTTTTAAGGGATGGTCTGCACGACTTAAAAATAGCCCAATGCCCAGCTGAATCAGAGAGTCTTTGCCGAGGGCGCAGCTCCAAAAATGGAAGCCTGGCAGCAGAAAAATACCATTTAAAATGCGGTGTTGAGCTGGATATTGGAGTTTTTCATGAATTTTTAAATACAGGCAAAAAAGACCAATGAAGCCCAAAAGGCCAAAAATGGTGGTCACAGAAAAATACCCAAGCCCAAAAAAATGAATAAAAGGATAGGTTACAGCAACCACAGCCCTGGTTCCCAGGCGCTTGGGGATGGTCCAGTGATCCAGTACAAAGGCATCTTTGAAATAGAGGGTGGCATCGGCCGTCATCCCATTGGCTGAAAGATAGGCATAAAAGAGGCCAAACACCACATGCAGGCACAGCACAAAGGTTAAAAAACCGGCCTTTAAATGGGGCTTTCGAAGGACTAGCCACCGGTAGAAAAAGTAAATGCCAACGGGCAATAGTAAAAAGAAAACGATATCCGGTAACCCGTAGGCAACCAAAAGGGCTCTATACTCGGACATTTTCGTTTTCGGTTAACCAAAGTTGAAACATTAAAACGGTCCATAAACAATAGGCCCAATTGTGTTTGCCGGATAAATGGTCCTGCCATTTTTGTTGAATCAAATCGGTGTTTAAATACCCTTGTCTTTTTAAGATCGCAGGGTCCAGTATGCTGTTGGCCCACTCTTTTAATGGGCCTCTAAGCCAGTTGCCCAAAGGAATGCTGAACCCCATTTTGGGGCGTTCAATCAGGTGTTTAGGCACATGTTGATACAGAATTTCTCGCAAGAGCCATTTGCTTTGGCCGTCTTTGTATTTCATGGATAAAGGCAGGCTTTGGGCGAATTCGATAATGGTATGGTCTAGAAAAGGGGCTCGGCTTTCCAAAGAAACGGCCATGGCGGCTCGGTCTACTTTCACCATAATATCGTCGGGCAGATAGGTCAGGGTGTCGACACACATGAGTTTGGAAATGGGGTCCAAATCTGGGAAACATTCAACGAGATCGTGAATTCTGTCCGGAGGCGGTGTAGAAGCGTCTAGGCCCAGAACCGTGGTTTCGTTGGCAGACCACTGCCGAATCAGTTGTTGGTAAACGCCCTCTATCGATCTGCTGTTTAAAATTTGAGCTCCTTTGTGCAATTTGTGGCCAGGAGACGACATTTGTAGCGAACCGGGTAAAAAGGGTGTTAATAGTTTCAGGGTGGTATCAAAGACCTGTGGTGGGATGCCCAAGATCATCGATTTGCTTAAAGACCGAATGGGCATCGGAATCCGGCTGATGCTTTTCCAGAAGTTTTTGGTAAAGGTGTATCGGTTGTACCCGCAAAAAATCTCGTCGCCCCCATCGCCAGACAGGGAAATGGTCACGTGTTTTTTGGCCAGTTCGGCAACCAAAAAAGTGGGGATTTGCGAGGAATCTGCAAAGGGTTCGTCGTAAATGCTGCTTAATCGGGGGATAACCGAATAGGCCTGTTCGGGCGATACGATCAATTCGGTATGGTCTGTGCCCAAATGCTTGGCCACAGATTTTGCAAAAGGTGCTTCGTTGAATGCGGCTTCTGAAAAACCAATGGAGAATGTTTTGATGGGCGAGGTTGACTGTTTTTGCGCCAAGGCAACAATCAGCGACGAGTCCACACCGCCAGACAGAAACGCCCCTGCTGGAACATCGGCTATTAATTGATTGGCAATGGTGGTCGACAGTTTTGCTTCTAGTTCGCTTACGGCGTCTTGAGGGGATCCTTGAAATGGTTTTTTTTGTGCGGCGTTAACGGTTTCTTGTAAAGACCAATAGGGCACAATGGTTTCAGCTGTCTGGGATTTAGAGAGGGTTAACAAGTTCCCAGGAAGCAATTTAAACATATCAGCATAAATGGCATAGGGCGCTGGTACATAGCCATATTGCATAAACCAAGACAGGGCCTCTCGATTAATGGGGTTGGCAAAATGCGGATGGCGTCGAATGGCTTTGAGTTCGGAAGCAAATACAAAAGATCGGTTTTGGCCACTTCCCACCCAACCGTAATACAAGGGTTTTTCGCCAATACGGTCTCGGCCCAAGGTTAGGGTTTGGGTTTGCTTGTCCCAGAGGGCAAAGGCAAACATGCCGGTACAGCGCTGTAGGGTGGCTTCGAGACCCCAGGTTTCGATGCCAGCGAGCAAAACTTCTGTGTCTGAATGGCCTTTCCAAGGGCCAGACAGGTCTTTTCTTAGGGAAAGGTAGTTGTATATTTCGCCATTAAACGCGATGACAAATCGGCCACTGGCACTGTGCATGGGCTGGTGACCGGCTTCACTTAAATCCACAATCGACAATCGCCGATGACCCAATCCCATCTGGGACGAAGGATCAAACCAAGTTCCGTGGCTATCGGGTCCCCGATGCGCGATGCTGTTGGCCATTTGTTCCAAGAGTTGCTTGGCCTGTTCAGGGTCTCTATCTCCACCTAAAAAGCCGAGGATGCCGCACATGCCTAGGCCCCCTTCCTGCTATTGGCGTTGGCGAGTTCTCGGTACAAGTCGTGGTATTTTTTGGCAATGATAGCCAGAGAAAAGTGATTGGCTATCCGTTGTTTGCCGCGTTGGCCAATGCTTAAACGTTCTTCTGGGGATTTTTGGCACATGGCCAAGAGTGCTTCCCCCAAGGCTTGGGAATTTTGTGGTGGAACAACGGTGCCTGTGTCGCCGATGATTTCTTGGGTGTCCCCAGCTTTTGTGACCACGCAGGGGCGTTCCGTAATCATGGCTTCGCAAACCACATTCGGGAACCCTTCTGAAATGGAAGAAAAACAAAAGACATCCATTGCCGATAAAAAATCCGTTACATTCGGCTGTTCGTCCACCAAATGGACCACGGCGCCAAGGCCTTGTTCTTGGATCCAGCTCATTAAGCGGGTGTTGTTTGTATTCAGATTCCGACCTACCAAAAGAACGTGCAATTGGGGCAGATTCCGATAGACATAGCCGCAAGCGGTAATAAAGTTTTTGTAGTCTTTAACCGGATTAAATCGGCCAACGCCCCCAATAACCAATGCCGTTTTGGGGATACCCAGAGAGGTTCGGATGGCTTCTCTGGCGTTTGGATCGGGTTGAAGTTGGTCGATATCGTACCCATTGGGAATCACCACCATCGGCTGAGGCGAGTACCCAAAAGCGGTATGCGAAGCCGCTGCTGCATGGGCACAACAGATGATGGTTTGGGGAACCCATTTCGACAGAAATGCATTTAGGTGTGCGATGAATTTGGTCATGGGGGCTTGTTCGGTCACGTTGGTGCACCGGATGTTCCAAACGATGTTGCGCATGCCAGTCAATTTTGCGGCCAACCCACCCAAACAATTGCCATGGTACATCCAGGTTTGAACAACAGTGGGCTTTAAGTGCCGAATATGACGATAAAGCTGAACCAAAATTCTAGGCGTGTCTAAAAACGATTTTGTGTGTAGCGCGGTTACTGGGATCCCCATATTTTGAAGTTCTTTTCCAATGGCCGTATCGCCTTTGGTTAGGGAAACAACGCTGTGAGAAAACTCTGGGTGGTTTTGATAGGCTAGAATGACCCGCTTTAACATGGTTTCGGCGCCGCCTACTTGCAATCCAATAATAATATGCAGAACAGAAATGGGGGCTGAAGTTCCACCGGTTGTTTGGTTTGAAGAAGGGGTCATGGTTTGTCATTCTATCGTATTCGTTCAAAAAATGAACAGTTTGAATGTGTTTGGTGATGATTGAAGTTGAAAAAAACAAGGATAAACTTTATTCTGGCCTTAAAATCAACCATCGTGGACGAGGGGAATTCAGTGACGCAAGAGCTTTGGTGGCTTGACGATGTTAAGGCTATTTTTCGGAAATGGTATATTTTGGTCCTATTCACTTTAATCGGGCTTGGGGTTGCCTTTCTTTATAACAAATCGGTGCCTTTTTTGTATCTATCCCGGGCTACTTTGATTGTTCAGGGGTCTTCTCAATCGTCGTCTTTTAGTGGGTATGCCCGGTTGTTTGATGTGTCGTTACCCTCTGATATTACGGATACCACCAGTCGCTTGCTCAATAGCAGCCGTCTTAGCAACCGCGTTGTAAAGCTTGTGGCGCAAAAAAATAACCTCGAGGTTGCTGAACTTGAAAAGCAGATTCGGCAAGGCTCGATTGTGATTGGCCAAGACAAGAACTTTTTTACGCTTCTGGTGACACTGCCTTCTCCACAATTGGCTCAGCAGATGGCCCAGACTTATTTGTTGGCCTTGAATCAGTTAAATGTAGAGCTGGAATTAACCTCTCAAAAACAATTTTTTATTGTGATTGATGAACCTAGTTTGGGACTTGATCCGGTTTCTCCAAACAAACGCTTAAATTTGATTTTGGGTGGTGTGATTGGGCTGCTGATGGGTGTTCTGTTGGCCCTATTTGTGAACTGGATTCAACGGCTTAAAGCAACCCCCGAAGAAGGACTATCGTAATGGCTAAGTATTTGATTACGGGTGCCGCAGGTTTTATTGGTTCAAATTTGGTGTCGCATTTGTTGGATGCGGGGCAGACTGTGGTTGCATTGGATAATTTTTCGGGTGGTTTTCGGGAAAACTTGGCTTTTGTAGAACAGCACCCCAATGCCCATTTGTTTCGTTTAATCGATGGGGATATTCGGGATTTCAAGACCTGCCAAGAGGCCTGTGATGGGGCAACTTATGTGTTGCACCAAGGGGCTTTGGGTTCGGTTCCCCGTTCGATGACGGATCCAGCGCTGTATCATGAAAACAACATTACCGGGACCTTGAATATGTTGATGGCGGCCAAGGAAGCGGGTGTTAAACGGTTTGTATTTGCTTCCTCTTCGTCGGTTTATGGCGATACTCCGACTTTGCCTAAAGAGGAAACCATGTTCCCCAATCCAAAGTCGCCCTATGCGGTTACCAAACTCACTGGCGAATACTATTGCAAGATTTTCTGGACGGCCTATGGGTTGCCAACGGTGATGTTGCGCTATTTTAATATTTTTGGACCTCGTCAGAACCCCAATTCCCAATATTCAGCGGTTATTCCCAAATTTATTACGGCTTGTATAAAACAAGAATCCCCGATTATTTTTGGCAATGGCGAACAAACCCGAGACTTTACCTTTGTTGAAAATGTCATTCAAGCCAATCTTCGTGCTTGCGAAGCCCCCCAAGAAGCGTTTGGGCAACCCATTAATATTGGCTGTGGGTCTCGGATTTCTTTGAATCATCTGGCCAAGAACATTCAAGCTATTTTGAAGTGCGATCACCTGCCCATCGAATATCAAGCGCCTCGGATAGGCGATGTTCAAGATAGTTTGGCGGCTACAGAACGGATGAAAAATTGGTTGGGCCTAACAACGCCAATTTCCCTTGAAGAAGGGCTTTATAAAACCACGACTTTTTATACGTGTTGAACCGATTTCCCAAAGAATCTGGACCAATAGGATTCTAGTCTAATTTTTAGAATATCCAGCATGGAGATGACGGGGTACTGTACAAGGGGCACTTTGGCACAAATATCGGCTAGTTTTTTGGCCACAGTGCTGCCCAAATAGGGTGTCGATGCGGCCTTGCAAGCCAACCCCAAGTTGATTTTTTTGTCGTCTGATAAGGCACAAAAACGACGAACTTCGGTTTCAAGATCGAGGGGCAATGCGCCTTCTGTTGGGTCTCCGAACATGGGTGTTTTTTCATGATCAAATGCCGAGAAAAACCCATAGGTTTTGGGGCCTTCTTCAGATTGAATGGCAATGAGAGCGGGTAAACCCATCATAGCGGCGTGGCACAGCGCAAACCCCATTCCAAAAAACAGGTCATGGTTGGCGACTGTTTTGGCAAATTCAGCTGGCGGTAACGCGTTGTGCAAATGTATGCGCTCGGGGTAGCGAAGTTTGGCAATGGCGTTTTCGAGGGTTGGTTTGGAAGGGCCTTCACCGTGGATGTGGTAATGGCTTTCTAGACCTTCTGTATTCAGTTGATCAATAACAGTCATCATATGGAGGATGCTGTAGAGTTTAAAATCGACGTAGCGCCCTACGGTGATGACGCTTAATGCTGTTTTGGATGGACGTTTTAGGGCTTGGTTAGCCCCATTAAATCGGGATGCTCCAAAGGAAAATAGGGGGTTTCCGGGAATCGGATAGCGCTGCATGCAGCTGGCATAGGCTGTTTGGGAATTGTAGACAATGGCAGAGGCCGGCGTGTGGGCTAGGATGTTTTGAAAAATAGAGGCTCTGGTTTTGGAATAGTGCTGATTCAGCATGACCTCCCACTGTTGGGGATGGTAAACCCCCATCAGAACGGGGATATTTTTCTTGAGTCGCTGTAAGACCCAGATGCCGATTAAGGCATCGGTGCTGGATAGGCAAAAAAGATGGGTAATCGCAGACGGTTTGGAACGCAGTAGCTGGATAAGGTCGCGGGTGGTTTCGGCCACCACAAACCGAGGGTCCAGTTCGGGCAAAGATCGCCTGATTTCGTGAATTCCGTTTAATTCTTGGCTGCGAGAAAAAACCGCAATTTTCATGAGGGGGTCTCGATGGCAAAGAGGGTGTTAAGCACAGGGGTGACGGTTAAATAGTGCTCGGCGAATGTTTTAGAATCGTTTGAAATACGCTCAAAAAACGAAAGATCTTCGAGTTTGACCAACCACTCGTAAACCGCTTCTGGGGTTTTGGCTTGGCAAACGGGATGGTCTTCTGGCCATATTTTTGTGCTTAAAGCCCTTTCAATGTTGGCGATTAAAGGTTTCCCTAGCCAAAGGGCATAGCCCCCAATGGCGCCCATCCAATGCTCTCCCAATTGGTCAAAGCAAATATCCGATTGATTATAGAGGGCCAATAGCGATTTAAACGGCATAATGGGGTACCAGACCACGACTTTGTCTAGACCCAGTTGTGCACAGAGTTCTTTGGCATAGGGAACATCGCCACCTTTTTCGACAAAATGAATGCGAATGTTGGGGTTTCGTTTGTGATACAGTGCCAATCCTTGAATGATATGATCGTTGCCCAGGCTGCAGCCGGAATCCCCATAGGCAAAGGTTCCAAATAAAAACCGAACCCCCGAAAAAATCTCCAGCGGTTTTTGGGGGGGTCTAAAGGCTCTGGGTTCGTTTTTTAAGGGTTCAAACGAGATGTCGTAACGGGGAATATGAGGGACGCCTTCTGCTTTTAGTTTTTCTAGAAGAACATCGGCAATGGGGTTAAACCCTTTTGGAAAATAAATGACAGCCTTGCTTTGTTTAAAGCCCGCGTATTGATTGTGAACAATACGGGTAATAAGGCATTTTGAAATCCATTTGGGCAAATATTTAAAAAAAGAGAGGTGTGTTGATCGTTGAACAATGTCCGCTACATTTTCGCAGTCTGCCCAACCATCCAAATCGGAGCCATGGGACAGCGCAAAGCAAGGTCCGCTTTTTAAGTAGGGGGCCAGGGATGTAAAAAAACCATTTAAAATATACACAGTCGGTTTTTGCCCTGCTTTTTTGTGCAAACGCCACTCAAAAAAACGAGCGAAGAATTTGGGGAAAAGGGCTAAAAAAAGTTGTGTGGGGAGCCACGTTTCAACAATCCAGTCAGGGTAGGGGTATTGGACCTCTGGAAAATGGTGCTCTGGCCGAGATAGCCAATCCCGTTTCGGGGCATCGACATGGTAGAGCACCCGAATCCCTTGCTGTTTTAGGTGTTGTGCATAGGCCATGGGCATGGCATTCATGGACCCTAAAAAAGCAACAAGACTGGTCGAGTTTAGGGATAGTGGTTTCATGCGGATAGCCGGTTTATCAGTTGGGTTTTTAACGACAGTAAGGTTGTTCTAAAAAAAGAAGATCCCATAGCGGTTATGCCGATCACCGTCATTGTGATGAGCCCCAGAAATCCGACAACCCAAAAACGGTTGGCCGGTAAGTGAATAAAGTGAGCAATCACCCAGGTAGAAAGTCCTGATAACACGACAAGGGGCAAAATGTCCGAAAAAAGCCATTTCCAATGAAGGTCTTTAAAAAACCGGTTGTGCACCAGCGGGGTCCAAAACAATAAGTAGGCCAAGGTCACGCAAAGCCAGGTAGCCCCAGCACCCATAACCCCAAAGTGTAAGGTGCTCCAAATGAAGGCTGGAATCAATACGGTAATCAGTAGCCCACTTCCCAGAATGTGAAGTTTAATATCCCCTTTGGCAAATTGCAGATAAAAGGGGAAGGCAATCAGGGCAAATAGGCCGTTGCCAAGGGCATACAGGGTTAAGGTGATGGCTGCGTTTTGGGCGACCAGTGCATTGTTGGTCCAGGCCAATAAAATTGGATGGGCAAAGAAGGCCAAGATCCAGGCCAAGGGCAAAGCAATCACGCCAACGAATTGTGTGGTGTTTCGGTACAGTCGAATAAACTGGGTGTGGTCTTTCTGGGCATTTAGGTTGGTTAATCTTGGAATAATGGGGGCGCTAATGGGGCTGGTTGCCAGTAAAACACCGCTGGCGCAGATGACGCCCAATGTAAAATAGGCGTAATCAGACAGCGAAAGTAATTTGGATAAAATGAGTTTGTCGGTTTGCAAAATAAAGGTGTTGATCCCCGAGGTAAAGGCAATCCCCAAAGAAAAGCCTAAAATTGGTTTTAGGGTTTCCAACTTCCAATTGGGCTTTTCGGGTAAAGCTGGCATTAAACGGTAGGCATACAGGGATAAAACCGTTAACTCTAAAACAGCCACAATCAGCTGATAGGCAAAAAAAGTTGAAGGGGCTGCACTGATCCAGATTAAAACCGGTAAAACCAAAATAAACCGTGCGGTTGTGGTGGCAAAATTAAAGCTGCTTAGCCATCCGAATTGTTCAAAGCCCGTCACCACACTGCGATAGAGACAGGCCACCCACCGTAGCGTAATAATCAGTGAAATTAAGATCATCGACAGTTTAATTTCGTGGACCGAGAGGGTTTGGACCTTAAGCCAATGTTGGCTGAGGTAGTTTGAACTTAAGATCATCACAACAGCGCCGATACCGGCAGTGCCCAAAAAGAAGTAGGTGAGAACCCGTAGCAGATGCCACAGGTGATCCGACTTTACGTCCCCGCCGTTGTACCGAGCGGTTTCTCTGGCCATGGTTGGCGAAAGGCCGACATCAAGCAGTTGAAACCAGGCTTGTAACATGCCAAAAAAGCCAATTAATCCATAGGCTTCTATCCCCATATAGTTGACATAGAGGGGCATAATCACAATGCCGATGAGGGAAATATAAAATTGGCTTATCGAAGTAACAAGAACATTAAAGCGAAAAGAGACTGGTTTTTTCATGGTGTGGAAGCGAGTCTAAAAACTGCTGTTCAAGGTCTAAAAGGGTTTGTTCTCTGTGTCCGACGGGTCGGGCTGGAGAACCGAGGTAGCTCACAAATTCTTTGCAATTTTGGGTGACTAAACTTAAGGCGCCTACCGAGGCTCCTGTTTTTAGGGTAACCCCAGGTAATACCACGGTTCCAGAGCCCAATATAACATGTTTTTCTAAAACAACGGGGGCATGATTTACTTGGGTAAACGTGGTGGGAACCATGGGGTTGGTCATGGCTTTGCCAGAATAGTCATCGCTGCTGCTGTAAATGGCTACTTTCGAGGAAATGCTAACAAAATTGCCCAAGGTAATGGGTGCTGCCCCAATCAAAGAGGTGTACACCGCGATATGAACATAATGCCCAATGTCGATGCCGCCTTGTCCTGCGGATAAAACACAAAAATCGTCGATGCGAACATGGCTGCCGATGCGAATATTTTGGGTTCCATAATACGAGGCTTTGTCGGATAGCCAAACAGGATTGCCCACCGAAGCAAACCCCATGTTTTGTATCTGGTCTTGTGTAAGCCAGCCCATGGTTAGTGGGGGTTCCTAATATAGGCTGCAATTTGGGTGCAGTCTTCTGGCGACAGCTCTGAAAACAGGGGTAAACACAGCACTTTTTCTGCGGTTTCGGTAGCAATAGGGAGGTTTTTGTGGTTGGCAGAGGGCAGGTGTTGGTACATCGAAAAGGTCGAGATTAAGGGGTAAAAATAGCGTCGGCTATGAATCTCGTTTTGTTTAAGGAAGGTATAGAGGTCGTCTCGGCTGAGTGGGAAAGGATCGTGGACCAGAATGGGAAAGTAGGCATAATTGTGCGTGTAGTGGTCTGCGCTTGGCATGAGGGTGATGCCCGGAATACCTTGGAGGAGGTGTCGGTATAGGCTATCGATGGCTTTGCGTTTGGCAATATGTTCGTTTACGTGGCGAAGTTGAAGCAGACCCATTGCCGCATTCAGTTCGCACATTTTGCCGTTTATCCCGGGTTGGGAGACCGTGACTTCGTCGACGATTCCAAAGTTTTTAAGTCGATCAATATGCAGTTTGGTTTTGGCATCTGGGCACACAATGGCCCCACCTTCGAAGGTGTTGAAGACTTTGGTTGCATGGAAGCTTAATACAGACAGATCGCCGTGGTTTAAAATACTTTGCCCGTTTTCTTGAACCCCAAATGCATGGGCAGCATCATAGATCACTTTCAGGTTATGGCGCTTGGCAACGCGGTCTATGGCTTCGGTATTGCAGGGGGTTCCATAACAGTGTACCGCTAAAATGGCTGTGGTTTTGGGGGTGATGGCCGCTTCAATTCGAGCTGGATCGATGTTTAAGGTGTTCGGATCGATGTCTACAAAAACAGGGGTAATGGTGTTCCAAATTAAGGAATGGGCGGTTGCAATAAACGAATAGGGGGTGGTAATGACTTCGCCTTGAATATCCAAGGCTTGCAGGGCTGTTACCAAAGCAATCGTGCCATTGGTAAACAAAGAAATGTGTTGAACCCCCAAGTGGGTGCACAAGGCCTCTTCCAGTTGCTGATGAAAAGGCCCGCCATTGGTTAAAATTTTGCTGGCCCAAATGGACTCTAGATAGGGAATAAATTCCTCTAGAGGGGGTAGGCTGGGTTGGGTGACATATAGGGGAGGATTTTTGGGAAGAGGGTTTGGTTCCACGCTTTGATCAAACACCAAATTGACCATTTTTTCAACGTTACTATTTTTCTTAGGTGTACTTAACGGCACTTAAATTGTTCCTGAATCCACAAAAATATTTTGACCGGTAATTGAAGCCGCTGCTTCAGAGAGTAAAAAGGCCGAGGTAGCTGCGACACTGGCTTTAGAAGTTTCTTTTTTGAGGGCGGTCCGACCGTAAATTTTATTGCGCTGCTCTTCGGAAAGGGTTTGGCTCATTTCTGTTTCCATAAAGCCAGCGACAATACAATTCGAGCGAATGCCGCGAATGCCCCATTCTCGGGCTGTGTTTTTGGAGAACGCTTCTAAAGCGCCTTTGGTGGCCGCATACATGGCCAGTCCTTTATACCCGGTGTGAACGCTAATGGACGAAATGTGAACAATAGATCCAGCCGTGCGGTGATAGAGCATATTACGAATCACTTGCTTGACCATCATCATAGGGGTAAAGACGTTGAGCTCGAACATGTGTTTAAGTGGATCGATATTCAAATTTGTAACGATATCATCATAGGCACTGGCGGCGTTGTTAATAAAACCGGCGATGGGGGTATCGAGGGTTAAATGGGTTTTGAATAGGCTGTCTTGAACACTTTCGGCTTTGCTAAGATCCAGCTCGATCAGGTGAAGGTGATCGGGGTAGGTGCGTTTAAGGGTTTCTAGGGCCGGCGGACAGCTTCGGCTGATGCCATAAACGGTGTGGCCGGTTTTAAGCAAATGATCCGCAATGGCTAGCCCCAGGCCTTTGGATACGCCAGAAACAACAATGTTTTTCATTTAGGATCTCCTTATTTTACCGGTTCGGGTTGTGGATAGTGTCGGTATCTGTTGAATAAAGCGGGGGATTTTAAAGGGCTGTAAACGGTCTTTTAAAAAAAGGCGAATGGTTTTTTCTGACACTGGAACCGCGCTGACCACATCGCAACATAATACCGTTCCCAATACCGAATTGGGTTTTCCATAGACGTGGGCTGCCGTAATGTCGGGCAGGGCCAATAGGGCTTCTTCAACTTCAGTGGGGTTGACTTTGTTGCCCCCAACATTAATCAAGTCGGTGTCGCGCCCCATAAATCGAAAAGTCAGTGGGGATTCGGTGATCACTTCGATGCGGTCCCCTGTTTTATACCAGCCGTTTTGGGTGATGGCGGTTTCACTCTGTGCCAAGAGATCCTCGTGAACCCAGATTAAATTATCTTCGATTTTAATCAGGTGTTTCTGGTCGTCTTTTAACGAAAAAACGTCGCCATCAGCAGCCAGAATCGAGCCCAGTTCTGTCGAGGCATAAACGTTGGTCATTTTCGCGTTGGGAAAGACCTTTTTAAGGGCTGGCAGTAGACCTGCATCAAATTTTTCGCCCCCAAATGTCAGGCGTTGAACTTGGGGGAATTCCCGTTCGGTGGGCAGTAATAACCGAAAAAAAGTGGGGGTAGCCGACAGATGGGTAATGCCGTGTGTGTCCAGTAAGTTAAGAATATCTGCCGGGGCTTTTCCAAAAAGATTGACCAGGGGATTGCCGTTCAAAACCGCCTGTAAAAAAACCTGAATCCCTGCAATATGCGTGGGATTATAGGCCAATCCCCAGACATTGTTTGCAAACTTTGGTCCTTGCTTTATCCCTCGGGTTAAGGTGTTTAGGCTATGGGACACCCGCTTGGGAATGCCCGTGGTTCCCGAGGTAAATAAGCCCAATCGCCACTGCTTGGATTGGGACAGTTTTTGGATCAGCTCATCCACGCTTCCTAGGTTGGCTAGAGGTAGTAACGGTGTGGTGTGGTGGCGTTCTTCATCCGAAATTAAGGCCTTGATTTCAGCTTCAGAAAAGTCACTGTCTAAAAGGGTGATGGGTTGGTCGTGTAGAAGGGAAACCAAAATGGCTTTAAACAACTCAGAAAGGCTTTTTTCTTGAACCGTTGTTTTGAACTGGGAATGGGTCTTGCAAAGACTGTCTAGCAGTTCTGCATAGGTCATGTTGGTTTGGGGGGTATCAATCAGAAAATAAGCGTTTTTCATGCTTAAGTGAAGGGGTTAAAGCTTTCCTATAACTTCGCCCAGGGTCTGTACGATGGCATCGGCAAAAATATCCACAGAGAATTCTTTTTCCAGTTTAACCGTTAATTCAGCCAAGTCCAAAGAATCCAGGCCGATGTCTTCTTTAAGTTTTAAATCAGGAGAATAGGTGATTTGGGGCAGGTCTTTCATCTCTAAAATGTCATTGATAATGGCAATGACGCGATCTTCGGTCGTACTCATAATAGGTCTCCAAGGGGTTTCATTTAAATATCGATAACATGGTCTGCTTTGCAGTTTTTGGTGGCATTGCGGGTGTCGATGACCAATTTGGCGTTGGCAACGATCGTGGGAATCTCCAAATAGCGGTGGTGGGTGACAATGACCACACAATCCGCTTTGGATAGGGTTTCGGTTGTTAGGGGTACAGAGGTCAGCGTGGTGGTTTTAAGCTGAATCTGTTTGGCAAAATCGTCGTGATAGCTAACAGAGGCGCCAAGTTCTAGTAGATGTTCCATAATTTCCAGGGCTGGAGATTCGCGAACATCATCGATGTTGGCTTTATAGGCGGCTCCCACAATTAAAACAGAGGCGCCATTAACGCTTTTTTTGTGATGGTTAAGGCCCAACATGGTTTTTTGAACCACATAGCGGGGCATGGATTCGTTGATTTCGCTGGCAAGGCCAATAAAGCGGGCTTCGTAGTTGAGGGTTTTGAGCTTCCAAGACAGATACAAGGGATCGATCGGAATGCAATGTCCCCCCAACCCAGGCCCTGGGAAAAAGGGCATAAACCCAAACGGCTTGGTGGCGGCGGCTTCAATCACTTCCCAGGCGTTGATGCCGAGTTTGTTGCACATCAGTACAATTTCGTTGGCCAAGCCAATGTTGACGGATCTGAAGGTGTTTTCCAGTAGCTTGACCATTTCAGCGGCTTTGGGCGAAGACACTTTAACAATGGTGTCGATGGCCAGGTTGTATACCGCTTCCCCAATGGCCGTGCATTCGGGGGTAATGCCGCCCAACACTTTGGGGGTGTTTTTGGTGTGATAGGTGGGGTTGCCTGGATCCACGCGTTCAGGGGAAAAGGCCAAATAAAAATCGGTACCGGCTTTAAGACCGCTTTCTTCTAATAAAGGTAAAATGACCTCGTCGGTGGTGCCGGGATAGGTGGTGCTTTCTAAAACAATCAGTTGGCCTTTTTGCAGGTGGGCTTTAATCGATTCAACGGCGCTGTGAATGTAGCTCATGTCTGGGTCTTTGGTTTTGCCCAAAGGGGTGGGCACGCAGATGCTGATGGCATTCATTTCGCGGAGTTCTTTAAAGTCGGTGGTGGCTGTAAACCGTTTGTTTGTTACCAGGCTAGAAACAGCGTCGCTGGGAACATCTTGAATGTAAGAAATCCCGGACTTTAGGGACTCTATTTTTTTAGGATCGATGTCAAATCCAGTAACCAACGCACCGGCTTTGGCAAATTCCACGCACAAAGGAAGTCCAACATACCCCAACCCAATCACGCCAATGCGAAGGGTTTGAGAGTCAATTTTTTCCTTAAAAATAGACAGTGACATAAATAAAAACCTTTAAAATGGGGTAAAAATAGACAATGATTTTATCTTAAACACCCACAATTTGCCATATCGGGCAACCCTTATCGTGTTTCTTGGGCAATTCGAATCAAATATTGACCGTAGTCATTTTTTTGAAGGGGTTCGCCCAAGCTCAGCAATTGTGCTTTGGAAATGTAACCTTTTCTAAAGGCAATTTCTTCTGGACAAGCAATTTTAAGGCTTTGGCGTTTCTCGACCGTTTCCACGAATTGAGAGGCTTCCAGCAAGCTGTTGTGGGTTCCGGTATCCAACCAGGCAAATCCGCGTCCAAATTGCTGAACTGTAAGGGTGTTCTCGATCAAATACAGGTGATTAATATCCGTTATTTCGAGTTCTCCACGTTTGGACGGGTGAATGTGTTTGGCTTTTTTGACCACGGAGTTGTCGTAAAAATAGAGACCTGTAACGGCATAGTCTGATTTTGGTTTTTTGGGTTTTTCTTCAATGGAAATGGCTTTGTTTTGGTCGTTAAACTCAATCACCCCAAACCGTTCTGGGTCTGGAACACGATAGGCAAACAGGGTGGCCCCTTGGTTTTTTGTGGCGGCTTCTTGCAACATGGTGGAGAACCCTTGTCCATAAAAAATGTTATCGCCTAAAATAAGGGTAACCGGGTCTTGCCCGATAAAGGTTTCGGCCACCAAAAACGCCTGGGCAATGCCTTCTGGCTTTTCTTGAACCGCATAACTGAGCTGCAGCCCCCATTGGGAGCCATCGCCCAAAAGGTCTTCAAATCGGCTGATATCCTGTGGGGTAGAGATGATTAAAATCTCGCGAATATTGGCCAACATTAATACCGACAAGGGGTAGTAAATCATGGGCTTGTCGTATACAGGCAGCAATTGTTTGGATATGGCTTTGGTGACAGGGTAAAGACGTGTCCCGCTTCCGCCGGCTAAAATAATACCTTTTCTCATGGCTCTAGTTTATAGCGAGTGGGTTCTACTCGTAAATACAAGAAAGGTCCTGGTTCAAACCCTTGTCTGGATCCTCTTGGAGGATGGTAGGGTAAACGGTATTATCGGGCTAAATAAACTATTGGAGAAATCACATGATGAATACCAATTCTTTTCCTCAAGTCGATGTCTGTGTGGTTGCCTATAATCAGGCCCCGCTGATTGAATCTTCGATTCAGTCTATTTTGGATCAGGATTACCCCAATTTTCGAATCATTGTTTCAGATGATGATTCTCAGGATGAAACGCCCGCTGTTTTAAAGCGCTTGGCCGAGCTTCATCCCGATAAAATTAAACTGAATTTCAACCCTAAAAATCTGGGTATCACGGGCAATTCAAGTTATGTCTTAAGCCTTGCGACAGCCAACTATGTTGCCTTGCTCGCCGGGGACGATCTGATGAGAAAAGACCGTCTTTCAAAGCAAGTTCACCGTTTGCAACAGCATCCCCAAGCTGCAGGCTGCATGAGCAGTGTCCTCGTAGAAGATGTGACAACCCAAGAATCGCATGTTGGCCATTTTCCAGATTTTGCATCCGAGGATTTTTTGAAAATTCTGACCACCTACAATCAAGTCCCCTCTTCTACACTCATGCTTAATCGAACCCAGTGTGGGGATATCCACTATGATCCCAGAACCCCGATTGTGAGTGATTGGTTATTTGTAAATGAGATTGCGTTTAAGGGCATGGTCTATGTTGATGAGCCTTTAACCATATACCGCAGACATGCTTCCAATACGACACTACATGGTGCTGATAAAACCTATCTCGATGATCGCTTAATCGCGGTTGATATCTTATTTTCAAAACTTCAGCGGCATTATTGGAAATTCCGATATGCGCGTTCCAATGTGTATCTTGGTGTTGCAAATCGGTATTGGCTGACTGGCAAAAAGCGGCAAGGCTTATGGTTTATTGTCTATGCGCTTTTGGAATATCCCTGTAATAAAAATGTTTATGAGTCCTTTTTGAAGGTGATTCAAAAGCGGTTTCGTGGATAACTTTGGGTTTTAGATAAAGCTAGAGGTCTAGTTGATAAAAATCGTGCACAATGGCACGGCCTCCGAAGCCTTCTTTTTGTTCAACCAGTCCTTGATTAAGCATTTTTCCTTGTTCGGTTGTTGAAATGCCGAAATCGAAATGGTTTTTTGTGCAGGTTGTGATGAGGTGATCAAAAATCGCATCCAAAGCCCCCAATTCTCGGCCTTGGGGGCTGCTGGCAATATACTGGGCATGCGCAACTGTATTGGTTTCAAATACAACAACTCCAGCCACCGTTTCTTCCTCTTTTTTTGCACAGACCAGTCGAATGTTTTGGGGGAATCTGCTGTGAAGCAGGGTGATTTCTTGAAGGGTGTGAACAGGTTTTGTGTCGTGGCGTTCGAGCGCGTCGCTTAGGATTCTCCAGAAAGAATCGAACGGTGTTTCTTCCAAGATATGAATATGGTTTTGAGTTGCTTTTTTAATGCCCCTTCGTCTGCGTTCTTGATAGGGCAGTCTACGATGGATATCCACGGTTGTAGATAGATCTCTTCGAATCAGCCGCGCGCCAGCTAGGGTGAGTGCATACAGATCTTCTTGGGAAGGAAGTTGGTGGTAAATAGAGGGCATGGCTTTGTACAGCAGGTGTTTGAAGCCATAGGCTTGGCCATGGAGTTTGAGTGCTTCAATGATGCCGCAGGCCATCGCCGCTGTGACTTTTGAGCTCATCAGGAGGCCTCCAAAGGACAGTCCTTGATGCGAATAAAGGCCGTGGTCTTGTTCGTTGGCAGGGAAAAGGGCAACCAACTCGTCCCGATGGTACACCAATAGAGAATGATCGTTGAATCGATCCGAATGGTAATCCATATACGCTCGATTAAAGAAAAAATGTGGGTTTTTAACGGTGGTTAAAAAGTCATCCCAAAGGTTTTTCTGATCGGGTTGGTAACGAATAAGCTTAATCATCTGGGCACAGCTCCGCGTAACCTACCCCTGTTTTTCCGTACTGATTGCCATTGTAAAATAAATAGTGTTTGTTTTTGTGGGAAAACGGAATCCCGTAGCAGATCATGTCCGAGTCCCACCCAGAAGCCGAGGTCTCTACGCCAAATTCAGTTGGGCTTTTTGTCCAGTGAATGCCATCTTTGGATTCTGCTTGCCCTAAACGGTAATTTTTTGAAAAGTAGCGAATGGAATACACCATTTTGTAGGTGTTGTTCGGTTCTTTTGTGACATAAGGCCTGCCAAATCCGTGAATATCCTCATCTGTGTCGATGCATAAAACACCGGTTTCTCCCCAGTGAATGCCGTCGGAAGATTCCAAATAGTTGATTTTATAGATTGGCAATGGTTTGCCCTGGTAAGACGTCCATTCATTTCCGCCCAGGTACCACATCTTCCAGACATTGTTTTCTTTGAGTACAAAGGGGGCGGTACGAATGTATTTTTCTTGGGGGCTTCGATCCAAAATAGGCGTTTCTTGGTATTTTTGAAAAGACTGGCCGTTGTCTTGGCTGATGGCGAGTCCGGAGAATAAATAGTAGGGCCTTTTTACACCCAATTGGAACCCGACATAATACAAGTAAAGCTGGTTATCCTGCGAAACAATCGAAATGGGGACCACGCCATTCTCGTCAAAGGTGCCGTCCTCGCCAATATCGAGCAGGGGGGTTGGGCTGACAGCCAGTACTTCGGAAGGATTTTCGGGGTTTACATCGACATAGCCAATTCTGCTGCGATTTTGAACATCAGCAAAGGCAACATAGAGTCTTAGAACTTGGTCAGAGAGCAGATGGGGAACTGGTAAAGAGGCGCCGGTAGCGGCCCAATTCGATTCTCCTTTGGCGCAGTATATTAGTCCTTTTTTTTGCCATTTCATGGGGATTAGACGTTAAACTTTTGGGTGGCCGATACGGCGGCTGCTTGGCCGGGGATGCCCTTATAAATCTTGTTCGGTTCCGTGTTTTTATGAATAGCCGTTCCCATTGCAATAAAATTATCTTGGGCAATGGCGACTTCATCGGCCACCGCAGTATTCACCCCCATAAAAGTGAACGCCCCTATTTTACAAAAACCTGATATCACAACGTGTGATGAAATAAAACAATGGTCTTCGATGAGGGTCTGATGACCGATGTGATTCCCGCTCCACAAAATGACATTGTTTCCAATTTTGACAAAAGGTTGCAGCGTATTGTGTTCAAAGACAAAGCAATTTTCGCCCAATTCGACATTGTGCCATTTAAACGCTCGCGAGCTCACATAGGATGCGCAGGTGTAGCCCCAAGATTTTACAAGGTCAAATAACCGGGCTCGAACACGGTTCAGTTTTACGAAGGAAACCGCCACGAAGATGTGATAATCGGAGGGCGAAAATTGGCTGGAAAGTGTTTCTAAATCCAAGAGGGGTTTATCGAGAAAGGAATCCCCTTTTTTAAAGTCGGCTTCTACGGCAAAAGCAACCACTTCGTACTGGGAATCATGGGTGAAGTACTCATAGGCAATCATCGCAAATTCACCCGCGCCTACAATGATCAATTGTGTTGACATAATTTGAAGTTAAGATCATGGGTCTGATTTGTCAAATTTGATTTATTCGAGGCTTTTGTATACCTTTGGTCTATTCATGCCTCTTATTCCTTTTTTAGATTTAAAAGCCCCCTATGTTGAGTGCAAAGCTGATTTTGATGCGGCTTACCAGCGAGTCATGCATTCTGGACACTATGTGTTGGGGCCGGAACTCGAGGCCTTTGAAGCCGAGTTTGCGGCCTATTGTGGGGTTTCCTACGCCGTTGGTGTAGGCAATGGCTTGGAAGCGCTGGAGCTGTTGCTGACAGCTTATGGCATTGGGCCTGGTGACGAGGTGATTGTTCCTTCAAATACCTACATTGCAACCTGGCTGGCGGTCAGTAGCCGAGGCGCTGTACCCGTTCCGGTAGAACCTGGGCCGGATTATAACCTTGATCCAACCCGAATTGTTGGCGCAATTACGGCCAAAACCAAAGCAATTATCCCCGTGCATTTGTATGGTTTGCCGGCCGATATGGAGGCCATTATGGCCATTGCCAAAAAGCATGATTTGATTGTGATTGAAGATGCGGCTCAGGCGCATGGGGCGCTGTATAAAGGGCGAAAAACAGGGTCCTTGGGACACGCCGCTGGGTTTAGTTTTTACCCTGGTAAAAATTTGGGGGCATTTGGGGATGCTGGCGCCATCACAACCCAGGATTCGGCTATTGCGGCTAAGGTTAAGCTCCTGCGCAATTACGGGTCTCAAACAAAATATTACAACGAGGTTCAAGGTGTGAATGCCAGATTGGATGAACTTCAAGCAGCCTTTTTGCGGGTGAAGTTGGCTCGTCTCGATGCATGGAATGGCCGCAGAAAAAGAATGGCGCAGATCTATCAAGAACAGCTTGCCAATGCGCCGTTGGTCTTGCCGAAACATCAGGCTTGGGCCGAATCGGCCTGGCATTTGTTTGTGATTCAAGTGGACAATCGAGACCAGGTTCAGGATCGTTTGGCAGCGCGTGGCATTCAAACCCTGGTTCATTATCCAGTTCCGCCTCATCATCAACGGGCTTATCCCGAGTTTGCGTCTTGGTCTTTGCCTCTTTCAGAGGCACTACACCGGCGGGTGCTAAGTTTGCCCATGGGCCCTCATGTGTCGCCTGAAAATGTCACTCAGGTTGCCCAGGTGTTGACCGAGGTTTTATGAACTTTTGGAAAACCTCGTTTTGGGCTGTTTTGGCAGCAATGGCTCGATTGGCTGCTCAGTTTGTGGTGGCCAAATTAATTGCGGTGTTTGGTACGCCGGCCACCTTTGGGATTATCGGGCAATTTCAGTCGTTTGTGAGTTTGGTTCAGGTTGGCGCTGGCGGGGTCATTTGTAGTGGCATTACCAAATATGCTGCTGAATACCATGCCGAACCGGAGCGTTTAACAGAACTGTCTCGAACCGCTTTCAAATTTGGACTCTATGCTTCTGGAGCGGTGGGGCTGGTGATTGTGGTGTTCGCTAAACCGTTGTCTATGTGGGTATTTCAGTCGGACCAGTATTGGCTGGTGTTGGCCGTGTTTGGGCTGACCGTGTTTGGCTATACCCTGAACCAAATGGTGTTGTCGCTTCTAAATGGCCTGAATGAGATGAAAAAATATGCCTCTTTGGCCTTGGTTGGGGCGGTTTTATCTGTGGTATTGATTGCAACATTTGGCTATGTTTACTCTACAAAAGGGGTGTTGCTGGCTTTTAGTTTGTCCCAGCTAATATTGTTGGGTGTTGCGATTTTCTTTATGAGGCGATTGTCTTTTTCGGCCCGATTTTGGCGGCAACCTTTGAATGCCCCTTTGCTTAAAAAGCTTTTAATTTTCTCGTTGATGAGTTTGGCTTCAATTCTTGCTGCCCCTTCGGCTCAGCTGTTGTTACGCAATTATGTGGCGACTTATAGCTCTTGGGAAGTGGTTGGATATTGGCAGGCAATGACCCGCATTTCAGATGGGTATTTGATGTTGATTACTATGGTGATTTCAACCTATGCCCTGCCCCAATATGCCCGGATTTCGGACAAACAGGTTTTGTGCGCCGAGGTTCTCTATTTACTCAAACGGTTGGTGCCGATTGTAGCTGTGTGCGCAGTGTTGATTTTTTTAGTTCGAAAGTGGGTAATTTTAACCTTGTTTTCGGCTCAATTTTTAACCATTCAAAATCTCTTTTTATTTCAACTATTGGGGGATGTATTTAAAATTGCCAGCTGGGTGATTGCCAATGTATTGGTTGCTCACGCTCAAATTAAAACGTTTATTGTGTTGGAATTGTCTGGGATTTTAAGTTTTATGGCATTGAGTATGGTGTTTTTTCGATACTTTGGGTTGCCAGGGTTGCCAATGGCCTTTTGTTTGAACTATTTCTGTTTTTTTTCGGTCACGGCAATTTGGTTTTGGTTTTATGTAAAAAAAGGCTAACTTGGGTGCTTTGAGGTGCACACAATCCCTTTGAATGCGAGAAAGGTGTCATAATCGCGAATGTAGTCTTCTTCGATATAGGGTTGGGAGGCCAAGACCATCAAAATACAGTCTGGGCTGAAGTGGTGCATTTCTCGCCATATTCCTGGGGTAATCAGAAGGCCTACATAGGGTTGGTTTAATTCAAAAGATCCTTTTTGGGTGCCATCGTCCAACAAAAATTGACAAGAGCCCTTTAAGCAGACTACTAGTTGTTGAAGCTTTTTGTGGGCATGAAATCCTCGGCTGATTCCTTGTTGCGTGTTAAAAATGGTATAGACCCGTTTAATATCGAAAGGGACCGTATCGGACTCTAAAGCTATTAACTGGCCACTGTCGTCGCCATGAAGCGGTAGATGAATCAGGCGTCCAAGTTGTTGCATGGGGCCCCTTTTTATTGTCCTACACCGTAATAGGTGAATCCCTTTTGGGTTAAGACGCTTCTTTTGTAAATGTTTCGGGTGTCAAAAACGATGGGGGAATTTTGTGTGGTTTTAATCAGATCAAAATCCAATTCCTTAAATTCGTTCCAATCGGTTAGCAAGACAAACAAATCGGCGTTTTGCAGGGCTTCATAGGGGTTTTGGGTGTAGGTTAGGGTAGGGTAAAGGGCTTTGAAATGGGGCATGGCTTCGGGGTCGTAACATTGGATGGTGGCCCCGAGTTTTAAAAGACCTTCGACTATCGTAAGGGCCGAAGATTCTCGGATATCATCGGTGTTGGCTTTAAAGGCCAGTCCCAAAATGCCGATGGTTTTGCCTGAAACCGAACCCAGGATGGTGGTGATTTTGTTCAAAACCCATTGTTTTTGTTCGTCGTTAACTGTTTGGGCTGCCGAAACAATTTTAAGATCCACACCATGGGCTTGGCCGACTTGAAGCAGGGCTTGAGTGTCTTTGGGAAAGCAAGAGCCCCCATAGCCTGGGCCTGGATTCAAGAAAAACTTCCCAATTCTGTGGTCTAGGCCCATGCCTTTTGAAATGTCATGAACGTTTGCGCCCACCGCTTCGCTGAGTCTGGCCATGTCGTTGATAAAGGAAATTTTGGTGGCCAAAAAGGCGTTGGCGGCATATTTAATCAGTTCGGCGCTTTCTAGGCTGGTTTTGAGAATGGGCACATCGTGATGGTCCAAGGGTTTATACAGCGCTTCGATCTCGGCCAAGGCCTCGTCGGAAGTTCCCCCAAGCACCACACGATCGGGCTCAAAAAAATCATCCAGTGCGCAGCCTTCTCGCAAAAATTCTGGATTCGAGATCACTGCAAAGTGGGTTTGGGGAACCCCAGCGTTTAGTAGCTGGGTTTGAATGCGTTTACACGTGCCCACCGGAACCGTGCTTTTATTCACCACAATGGTTCGGGTAGATTTGGTTTTGATGGCTGTGGCAATGGTGTCCACGGCCTGAAACAAATAGGTTAAGTTGGCACTACCATCGGGGTTGGGTGGGGTTCCCACAGCGGTGAACACAATGTCGGCGTTTGGTAGTTCGGATGCCAAATCGGTCGAGAAACGCAGGCGTTTGGCTTCGAGGTTTTTTACAATTAAAGCTTCTAGTCCAGGTTCAAAAATGGGGGATTTTCCGGTTTTGAGCAGGGCAATTTTGTCGGGGTTAATGTCCAAACCGATCACGTGGTGACCAAAATCGGCCAAACACGTGGCCGTGACCAAGCCGACATAGCCGGTTCCTAAAACGGCAATGGTTTTCATGAAATGAGCTCCAAGGTTATTTTTCCGTCTTCAAGGGTGGCCAAATCGGTGGGTGTTTCGGGGTTTTCGCACAAGCCCAGAAAGGCCGCCAATTCTAGCCGAAGGGCTTCGCCTTTTTTGACATATTTGGATTGTACGGTATGCCCGTTGTGATGGGGCTCGGAAAAGGTCAGTTCTTGGGTTAACAGGTCAGCTTGATACAACCCGTTTTCCGTAAACACCTCGACCAGTCGCCGACGCATGGGGCTATGCCAATGGGTTTGAATCAGGCCAGAAATGCCAGACTGGGTTTTGAGTACCAACGTGGCATAGTCTTCCTGGGTGGCATGGACCCACTGCTGTTTTGAAATGGCAATTTCAGAAATCGTACTGCCTAAAAAGCGAATCAGATCCAAATCGTGGACGGCCAAATCGGCCAAAATGCCCACATCTTGAATCCGTGCTGGAAAAGGGCTAAGGCGTTGAATATGAATGGCCCGAATGGTTGTGCCATGCAGGGCGTGTTTGAGGGCTTGAATAGCAGGGTTAAACCGTTCGACATGTCCCACGACCAAGGGGGTTTTGTGGGTGTTGCGAAGCTCGATCAGGGATTGGGCTTCTGTGGGGGTGGTGGCAACGGGTTTTTCGATCAGAGTGGGAATGCCTTGCTCGATAAAAGATCTTGCCACGGCATAGTGAAATTGAGTGGGAACCGCAACGATGGCGGCATCTACTTTTTCTTGGGCCAATAGGTCCAAATGGGTGGCATACACAGGGCCAGCAGGGTGGTTTTTGACCAGGGCATCGGCCAGGACAATTCGGATTCCGGGAAACTGACCCAGGACGGTTACGTGGTTTTTCCCCATAACCCCCAGACCCACGACGGCGATGGTTTTCATAGGTGTTCCTTTATCAGGTTTAAAATTTGGGTGCAGGTGGTGCCGTCCCCATAGGGATTCACGGCTGTGGCCATGGCGGCATAGGCTGCAGAATCGGTCAGCAAACGGGTGGCTTCGGCCACAATCTGGGTCGGATTGGTGCCAATCAGTTTGGCGGTTCCGGCGTCGATCCCTTCGGTACGTTCGGTTACGGTTCGGGTGACGAGCACGGGTTTTCCCAAGGCTGGGGCTTCTTCTTGAATGCCCCCGGAATCTGTAATGACCAGCTGACAGGCGTTTAACAACCACAACAGGTGGGGATACGGCAGGGGATCAATCAGATGAATGCGCGTGTGATTCCCCAATATCCGAAAAACAGGTTCCTGAACATTGGGATTCAAATGAACCGGATAGACAATGCTTGTGTTTTCAAGGGTGTCAGCCAGGGTTTTTAGAGCCAAACAAAACTCTTCGAAGGGTTTTCCGAAGCTTTCCCTGCGGTGGCCGGTGACCAAGATTATTTTTTGGGAAAAGTCGATGTTTTGTTGGGCAAAAAAGCTGGCATACTGGGACTCGTTTTGCTTGATTTTTTCGAGACCCAAAAACAAGGCATCGATCACCGTATTGCCGACAACCCATACGTCTTTATGGATGTTTTCACAGGCCAAGTTGGCTTTGGCTTTTGGGGTTGGGGCAAAGTGGAAATCCGCCAAATGACCGGCCATAATCCGGTTGATTTCTTCTGGAAACGGCGACTGTTTTTGACCACTGCGAAGGCCAGCTTCCACATGAGCTACTTTGGTTTGGGTGTAAAATCCAGCCAAGGCCCCAATAAAGGCCGTGGTGGTGTCGCCTTGAACCACCAGCAAATCTGGTTTTGCAGTTGCAATGACGGCTTGAAGCCCTTTAAGCCCTTCGGCTGTAATGTCGAATAGGGTTTGATTGGGTTTCATCAGGTTCAAATCGAAGTCTGGGACAATGCCAAAAAAGGCCAGCACCTGGTCCAACATTTCCCTGTGTTGGCCGGTTACACACACCTGTGTCACAAAGTGGGGATCTTCTTTGAAGCGCAGGACCAAAGGGGCTAGCTTGATGGCTTCTGGGCGTGTTCCAAAAACAAACAGCGCCGATTTCATTATTTAATGATTTTCAAGAAGCTTAAGCTGGTGGCGATATTAAAGAGAATTTGGGTCCAATCTACAATTGCTTTGGTCCAGTTGATGTCAATTTTCGGTTTTTCGGGCACATAAACCATGTCCCCGCGTTCGACAACGCCAGGATTTTTCAGAATAGAGCCATTGGCTTTAATGACCAAAACGTTGCCTCGGTCGGCATAGTCGCTAAAGCCACCCACCAAATCGATGTAATGATTGGGCGATTTGTTGTCTTCGAAAGCAATGCCTGTGGATTTTTGAACCCCACCCACCACCAAAATGGCATTGGGAATCGTGGGTACGGTTAAGGAATCCCCATCTTTAACTTCGAAATCGTCTTTAGAACCTTTAAAATCCTTGTTGATGGCAATAATAACGCGACCTGTATTTTCTTCAATGCGTTTTTGTAAAAAAGCCATGGCTTCGGTATAGGCTTTGCTGGTTTCTGCGCCGTTGGGGTTCACAGAAGCATTGGGGTTCACTTCATAAATAATGCGTTTTTGTTCTTGCTCAAGAATAATTTTTTGACCTTCTTGGGTTTTGTCTTTCAAGGCTTCTCGTTTGAAAATGCTGCCAGGCAGAAAGGCGTATTGGGTAAATCCGCCGGCTTTGGCAATGACATCGCTTAAATGTTCGCCGGGTAAACAAATGTAGGTGCCTGGGAAAGCCACTTCGCCACTTAGGGTGATTTTGCGAATTTTGGTGGCCTCTGCATTTTCACGAATAAAAATATGGTCGCCAGGTTTTAGGGTGATGTTCTCTGTGGCATTTGGATTTTTCAAAAACCGTTCCAAATCTAGGGTTAAGGTTTCGTTGGGTGCATCGGGCAATTTTCTGTAAATTTCCACGCGGTTGAGTTCGGCAAAAGGGGTTGGGGTGGCCAAAAAGACCACATCGCTAACACTCATGTCTTTGAGCAGTTTGTAGTTTCCCGGTTTTTTAACAGCCCCTTCGATGGACACATCGCGAATGCCGTAAATGTCGGCGTTGCTATAAATTTTGATGCGGTCCCATTCTTTGAGCGGGGTTTTAAGGTTTGCTGGCAAGGAAAGGTCCACATAGATGAGCTGGCGTTGGTCGTTGGAGACATAGCGCAAAATCTCCACCCGTTTCATAAAGGATTCTTCTTTGGTGCCTTCTGCGGATTTTAGCAGATCCCCAATGGTTGGGTTGGCTTTCAGGTCGTATTCGCCAGGGCGTTTAATGTTGCCTTCAATCCCCACAAAATTGTGTTTGTCTTCGGAAATGGGCAGAATGGTTACGATATCGCCGTTTTGCAAAATTCGGTTTTTAAGTTCGTCTTTAAGGTCGTCGAAGGTGTTAAATTTATAGTCCAACAGCGAGAGTTTTTGGTTGTCGACAATGCGTTGAATTTGAATGCGTTTGGTGTAGGAGCCAGGGGTGGTGCCGCCGCTCAGGTTCATAATGCCATCAAAAACAGAGGTGTTGGGGGCCAATTCGAAAATAGCAGGCCGTTTGACCATGCCACGAATGGCGGCGACATCGCCAATTGAGGGGACAAAAATCGTGTCGAAGGGTTGCAGTTGAATGTCTTGGTAGCGGTCTCCGCGTAGCAGGTAGTCGTAGAGATCGATTGTTTTAACCACTTGGTTTCGACGTTTAATCAGCACTTTGCGCAAAGAGCCCATTTTGGTGGGGCCTTCGGCAACATACAGGGCCATAAAAGCAGTGGTTAGGGATGGCAAATCGTAGGCGCCAGGTTTGTTGACATCGCCCAAAACAAAGACCTTAATGGTCCGTAATTGTGCGATCGAGACACTGACATCGAAGTTGGCATAGTCTTTGGAAAGGCTTTGTTTAATGCGGGGGGCAACACTGCCCAAGCTGGAGCCTGCCAAGCTTAAATAGCCTACTTTTGGCATGAAGATTTTACCATTTTGGTCGATGGTGACATCAATTTTTTCTTCGACTTTCCCCCAAATCTGAATGGTTAAGGCGTCGCCAGGGCCCAAAATATAGCTGCTGCCAACGGGTACGTCTTTCAGGTTGAACCCGGTATAAGAGGATTGGCGAAACATGGCATAGCCAAATTGTTCGAGTTTTGTGGGGCTGGGATCTAGGGTGTCGGGTGTTTTAGTGGAACTGGAAGGGGAGGTGCTGGTGGAAGACGCAATGGAAAAATTCAGTTTATCGGTGTCGGCATATTGAAACGATTGTTCGATTCGAGAGGGCATTGGGGCTGGGGATAGCACGGTTTTGCCAGAACCTGCGCTGTCGGAGGTCATATTTGGGGGTTGGATGTTGGGTATACTTTCAGCTTTGATTTGGTCGAGAGGCTTTCCCACAGCCCCTGCTTGTTGTTGAACCTTTTCTTTCTCTGCAGCGGTCAGGTTCTGGTACATGTTCAGGTAGGCTGGGAGTGGGCTTTGTGCCTGAATAAAGACAGGTTGTGCAATCAATAGCAGAGCCAAGAGCCAGCACAGGGCAAATTTGAAGCGTTTGAAAGGGGTCATAAGAGGTTCTTTTTCTTTTGGTTTTTGGGATTGAAACGACTCTCTAATTTATCACAGAGGAATTGTCGTTGACAAACCAGAATTCCGCCATTGGCGAGCGTGGCGAATCATGTCTTCCAAGCCTGGAAATTGGGGTGTCCAGCCCAAAATGGCTTTCGCTTTTGTCGCGTTGGCAACCAAAATGGCGGGGTCTCCGTCTCGCCTTGGGCCAAAGGTGTGGGGTATGGGTTGGCCCAGTTCTTTTTCGGCAGCTTTTAGAACGTTTAGCACCGAAAAACCCTGTCCATTTCCCAAGTTCAGGGTGATCGATTCTGAACCCGAAAGCAAATAGTCCAGCCCCAAAACATGGGCTTCTGCCAGGTCCACCACATGGACATAGTCGCGAATACAGGTGCCGTCTGGGGTTGGGTAGTTGTTGCCAAAAATGGTCAGGGGTGGGCGACGGCCCGAGGCGGCGTCAAGCATCAGCGGAATCAGATGGGTTTCGGGAACATGGCTTTCGCCGATTTGCCCTTCGGGGTCAGACCCGCAGGCATTAAAATAGCGAAAGCAAAGGTGTTTGGTGCCATAGGCTGTGGCGAAATCGGCCAACATGTTTTCGATGATTAATTTGTTTTGGCCGTAGGGGTTTACAGGGTTTGTGGGGTGGGTTTCGTCGATAGAGGGGGTTAAGGGTTCGCCATAAACGGCTGCTGTGGACGAAAAGACAATTTTGGAAACCCCAGCTTCAACCAGGGTTTGAAAATAGGCAATCGAAGCCCCCACGTTGTTGGCATAATATTTGGCTGGATTTTGCACCGACTCGCCCACATTAATAAAGGCCGCAAAGTGTAAGGCCGCAATGGGGTTGTATTGGGCAATGGTCTCTAGCACTGCGTCTTTGTTGCAGATGTCGGCCCTAACCAGAGGGCCCCATTGCACAAAGGATTCATAGCCGCTCACCAGGCTATCGATGACCACAGGGGTATAGCCCCGTTTCGACAAGGCTTTGCAAACCTGAGACCCGATAAATCCAGCGCCACCACTAACCAAAACCGCTTTGTCCATGGGGGTCGACTATATCACTGACGGATTTTCTGTTGCAAACCGTGGGGTAATCAAAAACAGGACATCGGTTCGGCTGGTTTCGGTTTGCTGTCCCCGAAACAATCCCCCAACAAGGGGCAGATCGGCTAAAAATGGAATTTGGGTTTGGTTGTTTTTGGTTTCTTCTTGTAACAGGCCGGCAATTACCAGGGTCTGGTTGTTTTCCAACTGCACGGTGGTGTCGGTTTTTCGGGTGGCCAAAACAGGGTATTGTCCGCTGCCAAATTCCTTCCAGACCTTGGCGTTGATAATGGTGGCATTAATATTGCTTAAAACGGTGGTTTTCGAGTTCAATTTTGGTGTAATGTCCAAGGCAATGCCGGTGTCGACATATTGCACTTGTTGGGACACCGTACGGTCCTGAAAAATCGCCGTTACATAGGGAACGCGGTCGCCGACTTGGATGCTGGATTTGCTGTTGTCTAGGGTCGATACGGTGGGCTTGGCCAGAACCTTGGCTTTTCCTTCGGTAATCAGTTGGGACAAGGCGCCTTGAAGGCCTTGAAGGGGCAGTAATTTTCCCGATTCAAAGTCATAATTAATGGCAAATCCGTCGGTAAGGCTGTTAAAAAATGGTTTCCACAAGCTGTTGTTTTGGTCGGCGACTTCCACAATTTCAATTTCAAACACGATTCGGGCTAGGGGGCTGTCCAGTTGTTCGGCCAGGGCTTTGATGGGTGCCCAGTCTTCGGGTGTGGCCCAGGCCAACAATTGCCTCGAGCGGGTGTCGGCGCCGATTCTAACCTCGGGAAAGAGGGCTTGAAGTGTTACTTTTAAGAGGGCTGGGTCGCTGTTATTCAATTGCAGTGTTTGGGGTAGAGGGCCGATGAAGGGCGGTGGCTCTTCTGTTCTGGGCTGGGGTTTTTGAACAGTGATAGCTGGTTTGGGTGCAGGGGGTTTTGGGGCCAGAAGTTTTTGCAGGATCTCGATTTTGGGATTCAAAGGTTGAGCCGGAAAGACCCAGCTGGGGGTTCCCGTCAGGCTCAATACGATCAATAGGACGATTCTGGTTTTGGTTTTCACGGCTGCGTTCCTTCAAGAAAGGTTAAGGTGGCTGTCAGGGTGTAGTGGGTTTGCTCAAATGCAACTGAAAATGTGGGAATGTCGAACCCATAGGTCGGGGCCAAGGCGCAGAGGGCTTTCAGGGTTTCGATGGGGGCTTGGGTTTGGCAGGTGATGTGCCATTGGAAAGGTTTTTGGTCGAGAATTTGAACCGGCTCGTTTAGGGTTTTGGCTAAAATTTGCAGGGTAAGGGTTGGTTTTTTGGGCGAATGGAACTGGAGTTTTGCAATGCTGGTCCAACATAAAATGCCTGCCACAAGGGTGGCCAGGGTTGGGAGCAACAGGGGTTTGAAGGGGTCTAGAAACTGGGGCATTTTAGGGTGCCTTCGATGGTGTTTACACCATCGTTAAGTGCCGTAATGGTATGGTCGGTGTGACTCAACGGGGCTTCCAAATCGGATGTGGCCGAGGCAATGCCCGAAAACGTTAGATGGTTGGCTTTAAACGCCAAGCGGAGGGTCAAAAATCCCTCGGCGTCCATGCTTTCCAAAAAAGGGAGGACTGTTTTAAGGGGAGAAGCGGGTGTGGGGAGGGGTTTTTGGGGAATCCAGCTAGAGACTGCCCAACCCAGCAATAGCACAACACAAGGTAAGTACAACCACCCATTGTGGGTCAGGCCAAACAAAGCATTTGTATTCAAAAGGGTTTTTACAGGATGAGGGTACAGGGCTTTTTCAATAAGGGTTAAGGCAGTCGATTTGGAGTGTGGGAGTTGGTCTAGGGTTTGAATCAAGCACGGACTCAACGAAATAGCCGCTTTTGAAGGCAAGGGTTCAGAAATCAGTGTGGAAAGGGTCGGATTCGGTTGGTTTATCCACTCAAAAAAGGAAACGGGAAGGGTTTTAGCCCCAATCGAGAGTTTGTCTGCAAAAAGTGTGATGACAGGGGTAGGCATGGCCTAGAATTTAGACAATAAATAAAAATGCGTCAATATATTATTTTTATAAGATAAATATATAATAGATGCTTATTTTTGTTTATGCTCAGTCGTTTTTCAGCTGCTTGAAGCTGAAAAGCACATCTTATATACTGGTCAGACTTGCATCTTAATTTTCTCTGTGATCTACGAAAGGACCTGTCCCATGCCTAAAATTTATTACGATAAAGACGCCGATTTGAAATTGTTGAAAGGCAAAACCATTTGTGTGATTGGTTATGGAAGCCAAGGTCATGCCCATGCCCTGAACCTTAAAGATTCTGGTTTGGATGTTGTGATTGGCTACAACAATGCCAAAGACAAAGCGGTTCAAAAACGCAGTGCAACCCTTCAAAAAGCCATCAAAGATGGGTTTAAAGTGTTGGATGTTGCCGAGGCGGTTAAAAAATCAGATTTGATTATGGTATTGGCGCCGGACGAAGCTCAAGCTGCTTTGTACCGCAACGACATCGAGCCCAACTTGAAGGCGGGTAAAACCCTGTTGTTTGCCCACGGGTTTAATGTTCACTTTGGTCAAATTGTTCCCCCAGCCGATGTAAACGTCATGTTGGTTGCCCCCAAAGGCCCTGGCCATTTGGTGCGCCGTGTTTACACCGAAGGTGGCGGGGTTCCTTGTTTGTTTGCGGTTGAACAAGATGCAACCGGCAATGCCGAAAAAATCGCTTTGGCCTATGCCAAAGGGGTTGGTGGTACTCGTTCTGGTGCGCTTAAGACCTCGTTTAAAGAAGAAACCGAAACCGATTTATTTGGTGAACAAACCGTGTTGTGCGGTGGGGCAACAGCCTTAATCGTAGCTGGATTCGAAACCTTGGTCGAAGCCGGTTACCAACCCGAAATTGCCTATTTTGAATGTTTACATGAGCTTAAGCTGATTGTGGATTTGTTGTATGAAGGTGGGTTGTCCAAAATGAGACATTCGATTTCCAACACCGCTGAATATGGCGATTTGATTGTTGGGCCTTACATCATCGACGAAGAGGTTAAAGACCGCATGCGTTTGGCCCTTAAAGCCATCCAAGATGGGGAATTTGCAAAATCGTTTATTCTTGAAAACCAAGCTGGCAAACCGGTTATGAACGCCCTTCGCAAAAAATGGTCTTCTCATTTGATTGAAGAAACCGGTGCAGGGCTTCGTAAAATGATGTCTTGGCTCTCCAAAAAATAAGTGATTCGAATCGGTCTGATTGGAAGCAACGGCGCAGGCAAATCTTCGGCCTGCGCTTTTTTTAGGGAACAAGGGTTTGTGGTGGTCTCGTTGTCCGATTTTGTCAGGGAAGAGGCCACCCGAAAAAACTTGCCCCATAGCCGCGACAATCTCGTGGCCACGGCAAACCTCCTCAAACAAGCGCGTGGCGAGGCGGTGTTGGCCGAAATGGCTTTGGCCAAAATGGCAACGGTGGACCAACCCATGGCGTTTGATAGCATTCGCAATGTTGCCGAAGTCGAGTTGTTAAAAGCAAATGGGGTCTATTTTATTGGCATCGATGCGCCTGTGGCCTTGCGGTACGAACGCATTTGTAAGCGCGGATTGGCTGCCGATGCCGTGACTTTTGATCAATTTAAAGCCCAAGATGACCGCGAAAATGAAGGCCAAAGCAGTGGCCAAAATATCCACGCAGCGCTTCGGGCCTGCAATGTGGTTGTGGACAACACACAGGGCTTGGATGCCTTGGCGTCTCGGCTAACCCAAATTTTGAAGGATGTTCAATCATGTCAACCACATTAACCGTGGTGGGGGGAGCCCCGCTGGTGGGAACTGTAAAAGCTGCGGGCGCCAAAAATTCGGCACTGCCCTTGTTGGCCGCCTGTATTTTGATGGACGGCACATTTGAACTGAGCAACGTTCCCTATTTGCACGACGTCGCCACCATGATCCGCATGTTGAATGCCTTGGGGCTTCGGGCCGAATATTCGGCAGATAAAGTTAAAATTACAAACAACAAAAAAGTGCGTCACATTGCGCCCTACGAATTGATTACGGCCATGCGAGCGTCGTTTTTTGTGGCCGGGCCAATTTTGGCCAAAACGGGCTATGCCAAAGTGCCGCTCCCTGGGGGATGTTCGATTGGGTCTCGGCCTGTCGATTTGCACATTAAAGGGTTCCGGGCTCTGGGGGCTCAGGTCAACATTGAACATGGTTTTGTGGATATTAAAGCCTCGAAGTTAAAAGGAACCAAAATTTATCTGGATTTTCCCTCGGTAGGGGCCACTGAAAACGTCATGATGGCCGCCGCTTTGGCTGAAGGGACCTCGGTGATTGAAAACGCGGCCATGGAGCCCGAAATTACCGATTTGGGTGATTTTCTAAACAAAGCCGGCGCCAAAATTACAGGTCATGGTACCCCCAATATTGTGGTTGAGGGGGTTCCTTCTTTAACCGGGGCCAATCACGAGGTCATTCCCGACCGTGTGGAGGCCGGCACCTTAATGATTGCTGGGGGCATTACCAAAGGCGATGTGTTGGTCACCCATGTGTCTATTCCCGATTTGGAGCCGCTGATTGAAAAACTCAAAGAGGCGGGATTAAAAGTCGAGGTGGGGGACAGACAGGTTCGGGTGGCCTATCAGGGAAGCTTGAATGCAGTCAATTTCGAAACCTTGCCGTTTCCCGGATTTCCCACCGACATGCAAGCCCAAATGATGGCCCTGTTAACGGTGGCCAAAGGGACCAGCGTGGTCAAAGAAGGGATTTTTGAAAACCGATTCATGCATGCCCCCGAGTTGATGCGCATGGGGGCCTCGATTAAACTGGATATGCAGTATGCTTTTGTAACGGGTGTTGAAAAACTGTCGGGTGCCGAGGTCAAAATTACCGATCTTCGGGCCGGTGCCGCCCTGATTTTGGCGGGTTTGGCCGCCGATGGCGAAACCAAGGTCCATGGCCTAAACCATTTGCGGCGCGGCTATGACCGGTTGCCCGAAAAACTGCAGTCCCTGGGCGCAACCATTGTCGAGCATCACACACAAGGAAGAGGATGAGCATGAAACACAAACTTCATTTCACCAAAATGCAGGGGTTGGGCAACGATTTTATTTTGATTGATGGTCTGAATCAGCGTTTGGACGGCATCGATTTTTCCAAAGCGGCCGAAGGGCTTTGCGACCGCCATTTTGGCATTGGGGCCGATGGCGTCATTTTGGTGTTGCCTTCGACGCACAGCGATTTTAAGATGCGCATTTTTAATGCCGATGGATCCGAGCCGCAAATGTGTGGCAATGGCATTCGGTGTTTTGCCAAATTTGTCTATGACGAACAACTGACTCAAAAAGATGTCATTTCTGTAGAAACCTTGGCAGGGGTCATGGTGCCGGCCCTCATTTTGGAACATGGGGTGGTGAAGGCTGTGGAAGTGGACATGGGCGAACCCGTGTTGCAACGGTCTCGCATTCCCATTACCGGCCCCGACAGCGACACCGTGGTGGACGAGGTGTTGGCTGTGGATGGCCAGACCTTCCAGTTTACTGGGGTGTCCATGGGCAATCCCCATGCTGTGGTGTTTGTGGACGATTTAACCACCATCGATTTGAATCGGGTGGGTCCGCTTTGCGAGCATCATGCGTTGTTCCCCGAGCGGGTGAACACCGAGTTTGTTCAGATCAACGCCTACAATGACGCGGTCATGCTGGTCTGGGAACGTGGGTCTGGGGCAACCTTGGCCTGTGGAACTGGGGCCTGTGCCGTGGTGGTGGCGGGGGTGTTGGGTGGCAAGCTCAATCGCAAATCCACTGTCCATTTGCCTGGTGGCGATTTGTATATCGACTGGCAAGCCGACGATAACCACGTCATGATGACCGGTCCTGCAGACACCGTTTTCAAAGGCGAAGTCGACTTTTAATTCAAATTCATTTTAAGAAAGGTCTTTCATGAAACTTACCAACCGCATTAAAAACATACCGCCCTATTTGTTCGCCCAAATCGACGAAAAAAAAGCAGAGGCCAAGGCCAAAGGCATCGACATTGTTGACTTGGGAATTGGGGATCCCGATTTACCCACCCCCGATTTTGTTTTGGATGCCATGGAAAAAGCCATTCGCAATCCTCAAACCCACGACTATCCGCCGTATCAAGGCATTTTTGAATTCCGACAAGCCGTGGCCGACTGGTATATGGACCGGTTTAATGTTTCCTTGGACCCTAATAAAGAGGTGGTGTCTTTAATTGGATCTAAAGAAGGGATTGCCCACGCCTTTTTAACCTTTTTGGATCCTGGTGATATTGCGATTTTGCCAGATCCAGGCTATCCCGTTTACAAAGTGGCGACGTTGATTGCTGGCGGTGTGCCTTATACGGTTCCGGTTAACGAAGACAACAACTACGAGGTGGATTTTGATAAAATCGATCCAGCCATTTTGCCCAAAGCCAACATCTTGTTTTTGAACTATCCTGGCAACCCCACAGGGGCCATGGCCAGCGATGCTTTTTTTGAACGGGCCATTGCGTTTGGCAAAAAGCACAACATTTTAATTTGTATGGATTTGGCCTATTCCGAGGTCTATTACGAGGGCTTTAAGCCCCGCAGCATTTTGGAATTTCCAGGGGCCAAAGACATTTGTATCGAATTCCATTCCTTGTCCAAAACCTTCAACATGACGGGGTGGCGCATTGGCATGGCCGTGGGAAATGCCGAAGCTGTTCAGGCGTTGGGCAAGATTAAAACCAATGTCGATTCGGGTATTTTCAAGGCCATTCAATGGGCCGGCATCGAGGCGTTTAAGCATTATAAACCCTTTGTTGAAAAGCAAAATGGCATTTACCAAGCCCGCCGCGATTTGTTGGTGGATGGGCTAAACCAAGTGGGTTGGCCAGTCAAAAAACCCAAGGCCTCGTTTTATATTTGGACCCGGATTCCCCAAGGGTTTACTTCGGCCGACTTTACCATGCACATGCTCGAAACCCATGGCATTTTGGTGGTGCCCGGCAATGGCTATGGGGACAATGGGGAAGGGTATTGCCGCATGTCCATCACCACGAAAGAAGACCGGCTTCAAGAGGCGGTTAATCGCTTAAAGGGCCATGGATTTCGCTTTTCCTAGCCCTTTTTTGCGATAGATGTTATCTTTATTCTTCTAAAAAATTTGTAAGGGGCCTATTCGGGCCCCTTTTTTTGTGTCTATTTTTTGACGAGGTGTTATTTTATTTGAAGGGAAATTTTTATTAAAGAGGCTAGTTTAATTCACCAATAATTTTCCATGCAACTTTTTGAATAAAGATGCGATAAATTTCCGGTATTCCAGATTTTTTTTGCTCGTTTTTTGCCAGTTATCGGTGGTTTCAAAAGCCATCGTGGCCCAATTATTTTTTCCACGAGGAGTATGCTTGTGTCTCAATTTGGTTTTTTGAAAAAGATTTTGGCGGGTTCGGTGCCTGCGGTGGTGGTTTCGGACGTAGATGGGACACCCGTTCGTAGACCCGATTTTTTAAGGGTGATGGGGTTGGATTCGCCAAGTGCTAGCCCTCTGGGGACCCCAGGAACCCGTGCTTTTCTTGAGAGTCTGCTAAGGCAAGCGGGTACTCCGGAACAGGAAATTAAAGGCAAAATAGCCGAATTGGAAAAACAACGGGAAGCAGGGCAGGCAGCGTTCCAAGCGCTGGTCGACCAGATCGAGGCCTTGGGCAACCAGTATCGTGCTGTGCAAAGAGAAGCCGGACAAGTGGAAGCACTTCGAGAAGAAATCATATCTTTGAATGCCAAAGTTGGGGAATTAAGAGGAGAAAATGACAGTCTGGTTGCTGCTTCTGAAAGTGCTAACGCTGAATTGGAGGAAAAAACGGCGTTGGTTTCTTCTTTGCAGTCCGAACTTTCAGTTCAAAGAAGTAGTCTTGAATCCAGTGAAGCTCGGGTTGCTAGCTTGAGCGCATCGGCTGAAGACGCTTCGGCAGTTTTAGAGTCGTTGCAGTCGCAGCTGTCGAGCACTCGCCTAGAACTTGAAGGTGCTAACTTGGCATTAGACAAAGCTTCGAAAGCTTTGGCAGCCTTGCAATTAGAAAGAGATACGCTTGTCAGTGCCCATTCGGCTCAAGTTTTGGAACTCAGTTCAAGCCATGAGGCCGTGCTAAATGCCAGAATTGCCGAAGCCATCGAAGCTGCTAGACGGTCAACACGTTCGGATGCTGCGGCTACTCTAGAGTCTGAAATCGCTTCTTTGAGGGCTAAGTTAACGGCTGAGCATGAAAGTAAACTGAGAGAATTGGAATTGTCCCATCGTTCCGAATTGGAGCAAATTGCGAGTCGTGAAGCTGATGTAAGCCAGATTCTTAGTTCGCTTCAAGAGCGAGTTCGTTCTTCAGAGGATACTCTTCGAGAAACTGAAGCTGCAAAAGATGCGGCTCTTGCCGAGAAAGCGGCACTGGCCGCTGCTTTGGCAGAACAAGAGTCTGCGCTTGCCAAAGCCGTCAATACAGAATCCGAATTAAGAAGCCAGTTACAACAAGCACAATCCCTTCAACAAACAACGGCCGCAGATGCTGAGCGAGTTAGAACCAAAGCCGAACAAAATAAGCAGCTGTTAATGAAAGCAATTCAAGACATCAACGCACGCGTGGAAAAAAAGGCCAATCTTCACCGCGAAGAAGCCAGTGTCTTGAGAAACTTGGTTGAGGCCCAAAATGAGCAACTAAGAATCCTGACGGGAAAATTGACTGAGCTAGGGGATATTCCAACCTTAACTTTTGATGCACCAAGCTCTCCTGCTGCGAGGCCTTTCGCAGCGGCAGAGCCTGCGGAATCCGAAGTGGTTGCGGCACTTCGAGCAGAAGTTGATGACAAGGCACAACGCCTAGAAGTGCTAGAAAAAGAATTAGCAGGGGTTACCGCCTTGCGCGAACGAAATGCGATGCTTGAGGAGAAATTACGTCAACAGGATGCGCCGCTGCAAAGCAGATTACGAGCACAGGTGGGATCTGCCAGAGGGGCATTGGCTTCAGCATTTGGGGATGCTCAACCTCCAGTTTCTGCTCGATCAGATACTTCCGCTGGTCCAGATGCCCTGTCCACATCTGCTCGTACAACAGGTTCAAGGGGCTTGAATGCGGCTCGTTCCTCCGTTTTAAATAGGTCAGGGCAGCCTACTAGATGAGATTTAAACTTGTAAGTCTTGTTTCTAGTCGATGGCACATTCAGCACTCTACGCTGGGGGTTCCCTCTTCTGCAGGGGTTAATACATCGATGATGTCTGCTTTTTCAGGACGTACCCGAGAAACGCGAACGTCGGCTGCTTCCGAGCAACTGACGCGTGAAGCCACTGGTTTGGCTGCACGAAATCAATGCCTTCGACAAGAGCAGCTTGCATTACGTTTGATGAATGAAAAGCTTGAATCTGAAAGAAAAGCGATAGAAGCTACATTGGCTCAACTTCGAGCACAACCGAATGATACTGCAGAACTTAGGGCTTTGCGTGATTATAAACAACAAGCTGATGCAATACAGAAAAATAACGAACAACTAACTACAGCCAATGTAGAATTGGTTTCCAATATGGAAAAACTCGTGGGCTTGTGCCAAGACTTTGTTGAAGAGATGGGGCTGGATGTTTCGACAACGACTGTTGTAGCTGAAAGTTTGGTGGAGCTAACGAGCCGGTTGTGTGAAGGTACTTTAACCCAAGATGTGCTGAATCGGGTTATTCCTACTTTGTATAATCAGGTAGCGCAGCACCATCATAATGACCAATCGCTTGCTGATTTTTCGGCCTCCCTTAGCCCGGCACCCGCATCGGTAACCCCAAGAGCTCCGGGTACAGCAGTTAGTCAAAGCACAGGGGCATCTTTTCTGTTGTCTCCTGCAACCCCACCAGCTATTTCTGTTCCACAACAAGACGTAGTGTTGGTTCCTAAACGTGTTGATTTTCAGGATTTTGAGAATGTTGTAGCCGGGATGCAAACCTTAATGTCCAATCTGATGAGAGAGTATTTTGTCTTATTCGCGCCACTGGAAACGAATGATGATTCACATCCTGGTCTTTTACATCAGGTGCTAAGTATGGCTATGTCCACCCAACAAAATTTGGATATTCAAAACCTAGAGGATATTGGTCGTTCAGTAAAAACCTTCATAGACCATGCATTGGCGGAACAAAGTCGATTTATTGCATTTCATAGCAAAAGTGTTAAAGATCAACGCCGTCAAATGTTACGGGTTTTATTGAATATCCATCTTCCAGAGTTAAAAAAGGGTATTTTGGGCCTCGATAAATTAACAAATCAAATTTCAAAAATGGCCCGGGTCACCGACAGCTCTGATGCTGAAGCTATGCTTCAAGCCAAGGTTCAGATTCTGGATTGGGCAAAACCACGATTGTTGGATTTATTTAAAACGCTTCATAAACTGTCTGCTGTGTTGCAGATGCAGCAATCAGAATGTGGTTCAGAATCTGTTGATAATGGAGTAGCAAAAAGGGATGTTAAACAATTTATTGTCAAGCTTTTAGCTCTGGCTGGACATGTTGCAGGTTTAAGTGACTATTTTGGATTTGACAACCTAGTGGCGCAAGCAAAGGAAATCCTTCTGGCAGAGTCGGAGGTAACAGATAGGTCTCAATTTGAGAGTTCGCCTTTGGTGTTGAGATCGAGCTCTTCCGGGCAATTAAATCGTTCAGGACAGATAGAGCCTTTAAGTTCTGCTGCGGTTGTAGCCGGTACGCCCCCTAGGCGGTCTAGTTTGGTTAACGCAGATACAGTCGATTTTGTTATCAGTACCCCGCCTGCAATTCCGTCTCCCTTTAAACCCAAAACCCCAGTTCCGCCGTTGCGTCTAGAGGCGCTTAGATCCACTAATGAAGGCTTTCAGGAAGTGATAGACCGCCATCAGGAGCTCGAGCAAATTCGAGATGAACGTCGACAAGAATCTCAGAGCCAAAGGGATGACAAAGTAACAGCTCGGAGGAAGGAAGTTGCCCAACGCAGGGTAGACTTGAATTCAGCTCGTGCAAGGTCAGAGGCTAGGGCACAGGCTGCTTTGCTGGCCCATGCGCAAAGACTAGCTAAAGCAAAAGAAGGTCCTGTCCAAGCTTCCACTGCAAGGTCTTGGCAGTAAGATCATGAGAAAGTTTATTGCGTTTGACACGGATAAAGCCGCTATTTTATATCAAACTTTTTTTAGGGCAAATTTTCTTCTAGGGGTCTTACTAGAATTGGTAGCTTTTGTAGAGGCGCCTGACGTAGATATTCAAAGGGTACGTGATGCCGCACAACAAGTGGCCAGCGTATCAACCCAAGCCCCGTCTGATACAAATGAGATTTCACATGGGCGAATTTCGTTGGAAGCTTCTAGGACGCAACTCGTAGATCTATCCTCTGAAGAGTTAGCCAGTCAACTAGAAAGTTTTGGATCTGATTTAGAGTCTGTTCTTATCCGCTTCCCTGAACTGATAGAGCGTATTAGATCTTTACATACCCCTCTCTCTGCCACGGATCTAGAGCCTCCTCCTCCTCCTCCTCCTGCCCGTCGATAAATGCACAAATTTGTTTCCATGTCCTTTGTGGTTGATGACCAAGATCTTGTTCCGCAAGCCATTCGGTGTATGATTGCCTGGATCGAGCATGGGTTTGATGTGATTGCCCAAAGGACCTTGTTACGAGCAGAACTAGAGGACAAACACTTTTTAGATCAAGCAACCCCAGCTCAATTACTCTGGTGTAGAGGGGTTTTGCTGTGTTGTGATCATTTTATAGCCAGTGTGGATGACGAAGAACCGGATGGCCGATACATCGACGATTTACGGGCCAGTATTGTCTGGTTGCAAAAGGCCAAAACAGAATCACCAAATACCCATCCGTTTTACACCGAGTTTGCCAACCCCCTAGATCTGCTCTTTGAGCGTAAATATCGCCAAAATTGCAGCCAAGCTTTACGGACAGCGCTTTCTGAACGCTTATCTGAATTGCAGAAAATGCTGCCTTCCGAATCAGCAATTCTGAAGGTAACATCCCCACCCCGAACCCCGGCTAGGCGGGTGGCTGTAGATGCCCAAGCCGGCACCACCCTTACCCCCGAACAATTGCAAGTAGTACAGGCCATATTCGATGCTGTGAGTCCTGATCGACGAATTGATGCTCTCGCTGCAGCTAGTCCACAACGCCCGTCGGGGGCAGCTTTACGAAAACCCCCTCCACCCCCACCGCTTCCACCCCCACCACCACCTTCCTCCGACTCGGTTTCTTCGGTTTCCTCGGATAGGGATGTAAAGTTAGCCTGTGACCTAGCTCTTGGTATTAACAAGTTAAACACTTGTGAACAAGCATTGAATAAAGTAGATGTTGCTCTAGACAAACCGCAGCCGCTTTGTGATTTTGCAGCTGTAATTTTAGAAATGCATCAGACGCTAACGGCGTTGTCCGGTAACGACAAGGTAACATCCCTTCAAGCGTATCAAGGGTTGACAGTTTTATTGCAAAAGTCGGCTGAAACCCTGATTAAACGTCTGGATGAAGATATCTGGACAATCTTTGAGCACTCATCTGAAAATCCAAAATGGGATCAATTGGCCAGATGCGTAATGACCCATTATAAGGTAAGCGCATTTAGCGAACTTCGAACCCGCGTGGTTGAGGCCTTGCAGTTGAAAAAAGAAGTATGGAATTTACGGCCAAAGTTTGAACAGCTTACTGCGTACTTGGTGGCAGGGATTGAGTCGATTGCTGAGATTGATAGTGATCGCCAAGAGGAAGTTGTGATTTCTAAAATAGATCGTTGTTTTGATATGCTTCAGCTGTGTTTTCCAGGCGACTTTCAGGATGAAAAAACAGCGCTTTCGGCTCATAAGGCACGCATTCAAGAAGCCCTTAAGAAACGCCTTGAAGGCCTGGAAGGCGCTTTGAAACTTCAATATCCATTCGATCAAAGTCCGGTGGAGAGCCTTTGTAAAATGGCAGAAGATGCTTGGCAGGATTCCTTAACCTCAAAGCCCCTACCGCCTGCTCATGTCGAAGCGTTTTGGGCTATGATTCAAGACAGGAAGGTGTTTCCTGTTTTTACCCGTGCTGTGAACGATGCCTATCGGGATGAGTCCCGAGTCTGTGATCAAATGTGCCGAGACTTTAATGGCCTGTTTAGAGGGTGTTCTGATCCTTTAACCGAAACCGATTTGTCCCGAGTCCGGGGTGATTTTTTGACGATTCAGGTGCCAAGAACCCTGGGTTTTTATGTCTTGTATGAACCCGAAACGCGTTGGAAGCCATTGTTGAAGAATTTGGTTCAATTGGCTGTGAGCTTGGATTTTGCATTGGACATAACCCCAGTTTCTGAAGAGCTTCAAACGATGCGCGTTCATGTTTTAAAGTGGTTTGCTCAAATTTTTCCCATGGCAGTGATGCGATTAAGTCGCCCTCCTGTATCTTCTGGTGCAGTTGCATCCGCAGCGAAGCAAGATTTCGACGCGTTTAATCGGTTAATGCCAAAAGGAGCTCAACAAGCCGAAAGTGCTTCTCAGCCAGTAGTGGCCCCCGCGCCTGGTCGAAGCGCTTTAATGGCTTCTATACTTGGTTTTAAAAGAGGTGAACCAAGACTTGCCGACGATACCCGTGCAGTTGTGATTACTGATATTCGAGAAATGTGTTTACAGGGGCTCCCTTTTTCTATACAGGGTTTATTGCGACACCCTGAGTTAGAGTCGGTTTTGCCAAGGCTTGGAGAGCTATATTCGCAATGTAGACAAAGATATATATTTGGAATAGGGATGTCTTATCAGAATGTGTTGGAGAATATAGATACATTAAACCAAGAAGCCGTTGAAAATGGTTTTTTACCTGTTCTTGTAGATTTGGGATGGGTTGAAAAGAGGATGGGATATTATTATCCCCGTCGTTTGGTGATGAATCAGAGCCTTTTATTGTCTAAATTATCTGATGGATTGGATTTTGAAAATCAGACTATTCAGATACAACAGTTGGTATCCGTATTGCCGGGAAAATGGTGTATGGAGCAAAAAATTACTGTGCTCCATCAACTTTTGTCTATAGTTTCAGAACCAGTCGGTGACGAGCAAAAAAATGATAAAATGGACAGAGTACGCAGATTATTGTCAAAATTTCCAGAAAAATTGAGTACAGACCAACTCGGTCAGGTAGAGTATTTATTGTCTACATTCCCAGAAAAATGGAATGAAGAGCAACGTTGTTTCTTGAACATCTTGGGGGTTTTATCCAAGCTTTTGGATAATTTAAGGAAGCGTTTTCAACCGCCTGCTCTTGAGTTTAAATCTAGCTAGCCCTTCCCCATTTCCCCCAGAGTTGGTATACTTTTCAAGCTCTAACTTCAGCTAAAAAGGACAATTCCCCCATGATCGTTGGCTATTCCCTTGGCAACCGTAACGACCAAGAAACCGATATAAAAGTGGTGGGTGAAGACGACCCCAATGTGGTGACCTATTCGCGGGCTTTGTCCGTTTCTTTGTCCCGCATGTGCCGCAACAACTGCCCCTATTGTGGGTTTCATAAACGGGATAATTTAACCGTTCCCTATTCCACCATTAAATTGGCCAAACACGCCAGGGCCAATGGCGCCCGAGAAGTGTTGTACATTGCTGGCGAAAGACCCGACAAATTTTCCCATATTCGGGCCCAGCTCGAATTGTGGGGTTTTTCGTCCTATTTGGACTACATCTACACCGTTTGCGAATTGGGCTTTTTGGAAGGCTTGATTCCCGTAATCGACATTGGTTTTTTAACCCCAAAAGAGCTTAAACGCATGACGGAAATCACCGCAGTGGCCAAAATCATGCTCGATTCTGTCGATGCGAATCAGTTTCCCAAAGTGTATTCCGAATCCCCAGGCAAGGCCCGAGACATTCGCTTACGCAGCCTCGAATGGGCTGGTAAACTCAAACTGCCGGTGTCCACGGGCATTATGGTTGGGATTGGCGATAACAAAGAACACCGCAAAGATACCCTCAATGCCATTGCCAGTTTGCACAAGTCTTATGGCCACGTTCACGAAGTGGTCATTCAGAATTTCTTGCCCGAACCTGGAACGGCTTTTAAAGACCGTAAACCCCCTTCCAAAGAAGACATGCTTAAAGTGGTGGACATGGCCCTATCGATTTTGCCTTCCGATGTTTCGGTGACGGTTCCATTGGAATTGAATCCTGATATTGAAGACTTTTTGCGTGCAGGTATCCGCGATTTGGGCCGCATCTATGAAAAACCCCAAATCATGTTTCCCAATCATCCTTCGCCATCGATCGATTCGGTGTTCGAAGTCACCCAAAAATTGGGTCTAGACCTTCAGCAACGGTTCCCTTTAAAGAAGAATTTCATCAAAGAAGGTCTCTATTCCAAAAAATTGGGCCAGGTTTTTGATGCTTATCGCTATAAAATCAAAAAAGATGGTGTCGACAAAGGGAAAGACGTTAAATAATGGCCGGGGCAGTATCGGGTAAAGAACTCGGTAAAGAGCCAGCGGCTTTGATCAAAGCCCTCACGTCGTCTGCTGCGTCGGGTGTTACCGACCCATTTGATGCCCTTTTAAACCAAGCCCAAACCGAAACCCGTCATCAACCCAGCTTTAAAGAGCAAGCCGATGGCACCTATGCCATGGCCGAACAAGACGAGGCTCCTGCACCCGAAGCCAACGATGCCGCCAAGTCTGGTGATCCCAAAGATCTGCCAGCGGCTTTGCTGGGGTTTTTGGGTGCCAAGGTTTTTTTGCCAGCGCCACAAGCCATTGCGGTTAAAACCCAAGAAGGGGTTCAGACCGTCATTGTGCAGGCGGTGCAATGGATTCGTCAGGCGTCTGCACCCCAATCGAGCTATCTGTTTCGGGTGGTGGGTCAAGACGACATTGCCGTGCGTATAGACGCCTCTAAAAAAAATTCGATGAAAATAACCGTCTATTTGGACGATAATTTAAAGAAAGAACTTTCCGCCAATCTTAAAGAGCTCATGGCCATTCTTAAAAAAACCTTGGACGAACCCCAGTTGGATCTCCAGGTCGAGAGGCTACACCCAACGGAGACCACCCTTGATTTTGGAAAAGATAAAAAATTTGACAACCAAGAGGCCCAGTCGAAAAATTCTGTTGAATATCTTGCAAAAAATGATATCCTTTCGGTACCCTAAACAAGTAATTACCCATGGCAGCAACTAACCCCATTCTTTCAAATACTCCTGTGAATCTTGTTCGTGCTTTTTCAAGCGGGCAGGGCACCACTGTTGCCCAAGCCGATACCTCCTTTCAAAATGTTTTGGATTCCGAAATTCAACTGTCTGCACAACGGGCTTCTCAGCTTCAATCGGCTGGGGGAACGGCTGGTTCTGGGGTGGCTGTACAACAACCTTCCATTGCCGATTACCTGCGTGCCCAATACTTTGGCCGAACCATTTCTTACACAGATGCCAGCGGTGCCACCTACGATTCGGGCCAAATCAAAGAGCTCGTGGTTGGTGCAGATGGCGCCTATTATTTTAACCTCAAAGATGGTCAGCGTGTTCGGGTGGTTTTTCAGGGGCAAGAAATTAAAAACCCCAGCACCAGAACCCCCTATCAAGCCGGTCAAGCTCGGTTGGATTCGGAACGCTATTTAAATTCGGCCATTTCCCCCTTGTTGTCCGATGCTGGCGAGGCTGCAAGCAATGCCCGTTCAACCATCGGTCAAACCTCGAGCTACCAAAGCCGACAATCAGCCATTGCCAATTTGCCCTCGGAGCCGTTAACCTACATTGACACTGCAACCAACCAAGAAAAGACAGGGGATGCCCTGGTTCTTGGAAACCGACTTGTCCTTAAAACCTCTCAAGCCCCCATCAAGATTCGATTCGAAAGAGAAAATTAGTGGATCACCAACACCAACACGCTTTCTTTAGAAAAATTAAATTGGTTCCAGCCATCGGGGATTGGACCACGATTCAGTATCACGATCCCGATCAAGAAGAAACCCGTGTTTCCCAAATCACCAACATCAACTTCGACCGCCTGCCCAAAGAGCAACTCAGCTATGTTCACTATTTGCACTATCGTTTGGCAGAAGACATTGCCAAAGACCTCGCAGATGGGTTGGACATCAGTGTAGAACTGCATTCCATTTCGGCCAAACAAATGGCCTACCAAGATTTTGTAACCCTGCAAACCGATCCCATGCTTCAGGCCCATGTCCCCGTTTTGGGCTCTGGGACAGTTTCGTTGTTTTTGGACTGGGGTTTTTCAGAAATGATTGCCAGCCGTTTAACGGGTGGGGGCTTGGAAGAATCTGGGTCTACCTCTTTTTCTACCCTCGAGTTGGCTGTTCTTAAAACCCAGGTGCTTCATGTTGTGCCCTTGTTGGATAAGGCTTGGAAATCGGTCATGGGCCTTTCTTCAGAGGCTGTCGATGTAAAAGCAGGTCAATATCGTCCCGATAAACGGTTGTCGCCCCGCGATGCCTTGGTGATCTTTACGTTTTATTTCCAGTTGGGCAAAGACGATGTGAAGTCCATGTCTGTGGCCTATCCAACCCGCGTGTTGCGCAAGTTGTTGGGCCTGCGAAAGGCCTTGCCAGATCCGGTTAAACGCCGGGTGTTCTTGAGCCCAGAAACCCTTAAAAAACTCAAAGTTCCCGTCAAGGCTGTTTTGGGGGAAACCACCATTACCATGGCCGATTTCCGCCAGCTTCAGGTTGGGGATGTCATTGGCTTGGATGCCACTCTGGACCACCCAGTTTCTGTTAGCTTGGGCGACGATGTTCAATTGTTTGCTCAGCCCGGGGTTGTGAATCAAAAAAGTGCGGTTCAGTTGTTGTGGTGGACGCCCAGCGATGCCAAAGAAACCCACTCGGTAGACGTTGCACCGGTGCATGCAATTGCGGCCCCTGTGGTGGCCCCTGCCCCTGCTGTTGTAGAAATGCCTGCGCCCGCACCCGAACCGATTGCGGTTCCCGTTTCTTCTGAGCATGACGACAATCCTTTGGATTTGGACGAAGACGATCACCGTCCCGAAGCCTTGGAAGAGTCGGACATGACCCACAGCCTTTCCGACGAACACGAGCATGACGATCTAGACCTGATGTTCGACGATGAACCTGCCCACGAAGACCACGACGATGCCCATGCCGTAGACGATGCCTTAACCCACGAGCCGGACGCCCATGACGAAGACGATTTTTCGTGGGATGATCTAGACAAACTTTAGGAAGACACAGGCATGAGAAAAATTAGCATTATGAATTACAAGGGCGGAACCGGGAAAACCAGCACAGTGGTTAACCTGGCTCACGGACTTGCACTTCAAGGTCAGAAAGTCTTGGTCATCGATACCGATCCCCAAGGATCTTCTGGCTATCATTTGGGCATTAACACCGATGGTGCTGTTCCCACCCTTTACGATTTGTTGATTCAAGGCAAAAGCCCCCGAGAGTGCATTGTTAATGCCAGAGAGGGTATTGATATCATTTGCAGCAACGAACGGTTGTTTCCCGCAGAAATGGCCTTGTCCAAAGAAAAAGACCGAGAGTTTAGACTCCAACACTGTTTGGAAAATTTGACCGGATACGACTATGTGTTGGTCGATTGTCCGCCTTCGATGAATTTGTTGAATCAAAATTCGTTGTTGTATGCCAACGATATTTATTTGCCAGTGTCCATGGAATATTTGTCCTTGGTGGGTGTCAAACAGTTGTTGTCCAACATTGGCCTGATCAATTCCATTTTTAAGGCCAATATTCAAGTTTCGAAAGTCATCCCAACGTTCTATGACAAACGGAACACCAAGTCCAAAGAAATTGTGGACAGCTTAAACCGGGTGTTTCCTGGCCTCATCTCGTCTCCGATTGGGGTCAGTGTTGCCATTTCCGAAGCCGCTGGGGTTAAGCAAACAGTGTTCGAATACGATGCAAGCTCCAAAGGGGCCCAAGATTATCTACAATTAACGAAAGAGGTGTTGTCTCATGGCTAAAAAGAAAAAATTTGATGATCCGCTAGAAGGCATTGATCCGGTTATGAAGACGGCCTTTTCCGTCGATGAGGTTTCAGAAACCTCTGGGGCACCCATCGCACCGGTCGAGTTTCCAACCTTAAAGCCTGAAACGTCGGCCAAAAAAGTAGAAGTGGATGTTTTTTCGAATATCCCTGTTAATGTTTCTGTCGAGTTGGGTCGTGCAGAAGTGTCTTTAAAAGACGTTTACGAACTCAGCGAAGGCTCTATCATCGAATTGGAGCGTTTGGTTGGTGAGCCCCTGGATTTGGTGGTGAATGGCCAAGTGGTTGCCCAAGGCGAAGTGGTGGCCATCGACAACAATTATGGTCTTCGGGTAACCCATATTTTGGCTTCTGCAAAGTAAATGGCCATTTCCTATTACCTGCAAGTCACCTTGTCCTTGCTGGTATTTATTGGCTTTTTGTTTGCAGCCACGCGGTTTTCGAAATCCTTGCAAACAAAGCGGTTTTCCTGCGAAATGAAAATTATCGATCGCTTGGCAGTGGATCAGGAAGTGGCTTTGGCCATTGTCGAAGTCCGAGACCAGCAGTACCTGATGGGTGTCAGCAAAAACAATGTTCGCATTTTAAAGAAACTTTCATGAAATACCTTAAATATGCTTTGAGTGCTTTGGTTATCGCAGTTGTTTTGGGTGGCACTTCGGTGTTTGCCCAAGCCGATGCGGGTAATCTGATTCGTCCCGAAATGTTCAGCTCTAGCATTAACATTTTATTGTCCTTGTCAGCCATTGGGTTTGTGCCCTTGTTTTTGATGTCCGCCACGTCTTTTTTGCGCATCGTTATTGTGATGGGGATGATTCGAAGTGCTATTGGAACCCAACAAAGCCCGCCCAATGCGGTGATTGTTTCGTTGTCTGTTTTCTTGACCATTTTTGTGATGACGCCCACCTGGAACGAAGTGAATCAAACGGCCATTATTCCTTACCAAGAGGGCCGAATCAGCCAAAGACAGGCCTTCGATTTGGGGGTACAACCCGTTCGAAAATTCATGTTAAAGTTCACCCGCGAAAAAGATTTGGCTTTGTTTTTGGAATTTTCTCAACTTAAAACCGTCACCAATTACGACGATGTTCCCATCTATGTTTTGGTTCCCGCTTTTATGATTTCCGAGCTTAAGACCGCTTTCCAAATTGGGTTTTTATTGTTTATTCCTTTTGTTGTCATCGATTTGATTGTGTCGAATATCCTCTTGTCTTTGGGGATGTTCATGTTGTCGCCGGCCATGATTTCGTTGCCGTTTAAAATTCTATTGTTTGTTCTCACCGATGGCTGGAATCTTGTCATTCGGGGGATTTTGCTTAGTTTTAAATAATGAGGCATTTTGGCATTGCGCTGATGGTGGCCCTGGCGAGTTCGGGGTGGTGTTTGGCCCAAGGTTCGCCTTTTTCTGCCTTGCATAACCGTCTGCAAGATGGGGCTCAAGCCTTTGTCATTAGCAACTATCCTGAAGAAGTGGTGATTCCCGGCATTGTGTTCGACGAAGCTTTTGCTCAGGATGCCCGCGTTTTTTACTATCATAAAAACGGAGCCCCACTACCGTTGGACCTTCAGCTAACCGTGACCAATCCCCAGTCCAAGCCCTTGTGGGTTACCGTCAATGTGGGATTGGCTGGCCCTTCTCCGGACGGGTTATATGTGGGGCACAAGGCGGCCAAAGCCTATTTAATGGACACTAAACCCCAGCGAATTTTGGTGCCTGCTTTTGGGACCCTGTCTTTGGCCAAAACCACCCTCAAACCAGGGCAAGTGTGCGAAGGCATTGTGGGTGTCTATGCGGGACAAAATCCCTTCCGACTTTCTTTGGCTGTTGTAGATCCTGCTGTTCCTTATGTAGCGACTTTGCTAAAGGACATGGCGGTCCCCGCCTATACTTTTGGGCGCTTTTCGTCTGCGACGGTTGAATCGGTGACAAGCTTCGATTGTGGCGATAAGTTGCAGGAATGGGGCTTGGGTGACGAGCCTTTCGCCGTTGATGTGGTGCGTCGACTCACGCTTAAAGGCAATTATGGCTTCCATTATTATTATGCGACCCAGCTGACCAATACCCAAGCCCTTCCTCGAAAAGTCACCTTGTTGTATGCCCCTTCTGCAGGAATGAGCCGCGCGGTTTTATGTGTGAATGACAAATGGATTGAAACCAAACTGTTTCGGCCCCATAATCAAGACCAGCCCGAATCTGTTTTTGAAGCGATTCTTCAACCTGGAGAATCCCGGTGGTTAACGGTTTTTGCAACCCCACAAGGGGGAGGCTTTTACCCCGTTCGTTTTGTTTTGCGTGCGATGGCCGTTTCCCCATAAGGTTGAGTAAAGGAGTCTTATCATGAACGTGGATATTGTAACCAGTATTATTTATTCCGCAGTCCAAGTGACCATTTTGGCATCCTTGCCCAGCGTGGGTTTGGGGCTGCTGATTGGTCTGTTGATTGCGATTTTTCAGGCGGTTACCCAGGTTCAAGAACAAACCCTTACCTTTGTACCTAAAATGATTGTGGTCTTTTTGGTGTTGGCGGCGACCTTCCCGTGGATGTCCCGATTGGTCATCGAAATGTCTGTGTCGCTTTGGCAGAATATTCCTTTGTATTCGCGATGATCATTACCCTGGATCAGGTTGTCTGCTATTTCCTGATTTTCGCCCGCTTGCTGGGGATGCTGATGTTGGCCCCCGTGTTTAACCGAAAAGAAATTTTTGCCTTGTCCAAGGTGGCCTTTTTGTTTTGGTTGAGTGGTCTTTTAATTTTTGTGGTTCCCATGGCCGTTCATCCGCCAGCTTCCCCTGTTGCCATGGTGATTGCGGTGGTGATGGAATTTATGGTTGGGGCCATGTTGGGCTTTATTACGGACATGATCGTGGTGGGATTGGAAGCGGCTGGGACCCTGATGGATACCCAGGCTGGTTTGAGTGTGGCCAGCATCTTGGATCCTTCTTCGGGTCGGTCCATCACCATTATTTCGTCGTTGTTAAAGTGGGTGGCCATTGTGGTCTTTTTGATGTTGGACGGCCACCACATGTTGCTATCGGCTGTGGTTCAAAGTTTTAAACTCTTGCCCATTGGAGCACCGTTTAATATTCCCCAGGCCGCTTGGTATGTGGTGGGATTGGGGGGCGATATTTTCTATATTGCCGTTCAATTGTCTGCACCCATTATGTTGGTGGTATTCCTGATTGACTTTGTTTTTGGCATGCTCAGTCGTGTTGCGCCGCAGGTTAACGTGTTTCAATTGGGGTTTCAAATTAAGCCCTTAATCAGTTTGCTGATTTTCTTGGCCATTGTGCCAGGTATTAGCGGTAGTGTGAGTAGCTTGTTGGAACGGGTTACCGACTATATTTTGCATGCGTTCTATTTGTTGCAATTGCCCCCAACGATGGGGCTAGGAGGCTAGGGTGGGCGAAGAAGACTCGGGCGAGAAAACCGAGGAGCCGACTCCTCATAAACTGCGAGAAGCCCGTAAAAAAGGGCAGATCGTCAAAAGCAAAGAAATCACCTCAGCCATTCTGATGCTGGTGTCCTTTTTTACCCTCAAAGCCTCTGCGGTTTATATCTGGGAAAAAATTGCCGAAATTTCTTTTTACACCTTTAACCTGATTCCAGAAGAATTCACCGAAGCGGTTGCTGGAAAAATTTTAAAAGATGCCATGTGGATTTTTTTGGCGGCCATTGCCCCCCTTTTGTTTGCCACCTTCGTGGTGACTTTGTTGGTCGAATTTCTGCAAACCGGGTTCTTGCTCTCTGGCGAACCCTTGGTGCCGAATCTCGAAAAACTTAATCCAATCGAAGGCATCAAAAAAATGTTCGCACTTAAACAGTTGGTTGAGCTTTTAAAATCACTGATTAAAATGGCCATCGTGATTTATCTGCTTTACGGGGCCATTCGGGATCAGTTTTTTATGGTGGTGATTAGTCCGCAACTGAATTTGTGGCAAATTATGGGATTTACCGGTTCCATCATCATGGACGTTGTCACGCGGGTGGGAATTGCCTACATCATCTTGGCGATTTTTGACTATATGTACCAGCATTGGGAATTCATGAAATCCATGCGCATGTCCAAAAAAGAAATCAAGGACGAATACAAGCGTTTGGAAGGCGATCCCATGATCAAGCAACGCATGCGCGATGCCCAGCGCCAAATGGCTCAGGGGCGGCAAATGGGTGCTGTTCCACAGGCCGACGTGGTGGTTACCAACCCGATTCACTTGGCCCTTGCGATTCAATACAAGCCCAATGTCATGAAGGCGCCGAAAATTCTGGCCAAGGGTCGCCGATTGGTGGCCGAAGAAATCAAACGCATTGCCCAAGACCACGATATTCCCATCGTCGAGAACAAACCCTTGGCGCAAGCCCTGTTTAAAGAAACCGAAGCCGACCAAGAGGTTCCGCCTCAGTACTACAAAGCGGTAGCTCAGATTCTGGCCTTTGTGTATAATCTGAAAAAGAAAAGAAAACAGAGGTTTTAGCACAATATGGTTGGTTTTAAAGACGTTAAGTCCCTATTTTCAATCTCTGACGTTCTTCTCGCACTCATTTTGATTGTTGTTGTGAGCTTGATGGTTATCCCCATCCCTGTGTTTTTGCTCGACTTGTTGATGGTGTTGAACATTGCGGTTTCGGTGAGTGTGTTGCTCGTTGCCATGTATTTGTCTCAACCCCTCGATTTTGCAGCCTTCCCCTCTCTTCTTCTGGTTACCACCCTGCTGCGACTGTCCATTAACGTTTCCTCTGCCAAATTGATTTTGGGCTTGGGCCCCGAATTCCATGGCCAAGTGGTTTTGGCCTTTGCCGACTTCGTAACAGAAGGCAATTTTGTGGTGGGGATTGTGGCGTTTTGTATCATTACCCTGGTTCAGTTTATCGTGGTTGTAAAAGGGTCGGAGCGGGTTGCCGAAGTTGCGGCACGGTTTACCTTGGATGCCTTGCCCGGTAAACAAATGAGTATCGATGCCGACTTAAACGCAGGCTTAATCGATGCCAACGAAGCCCGAAATCGCCGTAAAAAATTGGAAAAAGAATCCACCTTTTTTGGGTCCATGGATGGTGCTAATAAATTCGTTAAAGGGGATGCGGTTGCAGGCATCATCATCGTGATTATCAACATTGTGGGTGGTTTGGCCATCGGTCGTTTCCAGCAAGGTCTTTCCATGACCGAATCGTTTCAGGTGTTTACCCGGCTGACGGTGGGGGATGGGTTGGTGGCTCAGGTTCCTGCCCTTTTAATTTCGATTGCAACGGGTTTGGTGGTCACCAAATCGGCTTCCGACGAAAGCTTGGGTAAGGATGTGGCGGCCCAAATTTTGTCCCAGCCCAAGGCGTTTGCGGTAACATCCATTATCTTGTTGTTGTTTTCCATTGTGCCAGGGCTTCCAGGGATTCCTTTCGCAGTGATGTCTGTGGTCTCGGGTGGCATGGCGTTTGGCATTATCAAATCCCGCCAAATGGCCGACGAAATGGCCGTGGATTCGGGTCAAGAATCCGCCAAAGATGCCATGAAAAAGCCCGAAAATCTGCTCAATACCTTGGCCTTGGATCCCATTACCCTTAAAACTGGTCGCAATTTGGTGCCTTTGATCGATCCCAGCCAAAACGGTCCCTTGTTGGAACGGATTACCTTGGTACGGTATCACATCGGGCAAGAACTGGGGTTTGTGATCCCCGGGGTTCGGGTTATGGACGATTTAACCTTGCCCCCCAACCAATACGAGGTGGACATTCGCGGAACCCGCATTGCCATTGGCGAAGCCCTGCCTGGCCATATTTTTGTCCCACGGTCCTCGGGCGAGTTGCGTCGTAAAGGCATTTCTGGGGTAGAGGTTGTGGATCCCATGACCATGCAGCCTGGCAGCTGGGTCACAGAAGATCAGCTCGAGGTTGTCCAAGATGCCCTCATGAACCCCATGAGTATTACCGACTTCATCTCGGCCCACTTTGCCGAGGTGATTAAGCAGCACGCCGACGAAATCATGACCCGTCAAAATGTTCAGTCCTTAATCGAGCTTGTGAAAAACACCAACGCCGCCATTGTTCGGGAATTGGTTCCCGATATGGTGTCTTTGGGCCAAGTTCACAAGGTTCTTCAAGCACTGGTTAAAGAGCGGGTTTCCATTCGGGATTTGTCCACGATTTTGGAACGCTTGGCCGACTATGCCCATGTGTCCCGAGACACCAATTTGTTGTCGGAATATGTTCGCCAATCTTTGGCGCGTCAGGTTTGTACCAGCTATATGGACAAAGAAGATACGGTCACGGTTTTCACCATCGATCCTCGATTGGAAGAGCACATGATCAGTTCTATTCACCAATCTGAGTATGGCTCCTTTTTGGCCTTGGATCCCCAATTGGGCGAAAATGTATTGAATCAAGTGGGCGAAAATGTGGCCAATTTCCGTAAAATGGATAAGCCTCCAGTGTCCTTGTGTTCGCCAAGACTGCGGGTTCATTTTAAGAAATTTACAGAGCGTAACTATCCTCAGCTGGCGGTTTTGTCTTACAACGAAATTGTGCCCCAGGTTAAAGTTCAGTCGATTGGGATTATTTCCTCGGATGATATCTAGCCGATCGGGCAGGGGGCATCATGTCAGACTTTTTTCTTAAGCACATTACCCAAAGCGAATACCGTAAAAATCCCGGAGAATTGGCCAGTTCCGAGCTTACCGTGATCGACCATGTCCTCGAGCCTTTGGATGCTTCTGTCGAGGTTAAAAAGGCCTTAAAAACCAAGGTGCTACAAGAGGTTAATAACCTGTTGGATGCTTTGGTCCCCCCCGATGTGGCCACTTGTATCGATCGCGAGGCACTGTGCCATCAAATTTTGACGCGGTTGGCCCTATGAAAACAGCCGATGCCTTGTGGGCCGAAGTTAAGGACCAGGTTTTTAATTATGTAAAAGTCTATGTGTTGCAACAAGCTGCCTCAGAATTGTTGATGGCCTATAAACCCCGCATCGACCAAATTGTTCGGCGCTATGCCCGTTTCTTGCCCAGCTTTGTGTCCGATAGCGAAGGCGATGATTTGCAAACCGTGGCCCAATTGGAGTTTATCGAAGCCTTTAAAGTCTGGGTTCCCGAAAAATCCCCAGATATTTGGCCCCTTGCTCAAATGCGGATGATCGGGGCCATGAAAGACCACATTCGCTATATTTCAAAATCCGATCCATCACGGTTCTACGATTGGATTACAGATGCGGCCTATGTGTTTACTATGGTTAACAAACGGGCCGATTTCGAGCAAGAAATCGAGACTGGCGATCAGTTAAGCCAGGCCATGCAAACCCTGACTGATCGGGAACGGTTGGTGGTCGTCACCCACACCAAAGACGACAAAACCTTCAAACAAATTGGGGACGAACTGGGTATTTCAGAGTCTCAAATTTCCAGGATCTACAAAAAAGCCCTGGAAAAAATGAAAAAACGACTTCAGCCCTAGGGCTCGATGTTTTCCAAGGCGTCGTTTTGAAGTGTGCGATAAAAACAGGTGCTTCTGTGCTTTCCTGCTTGTGTTTGGGTATGGCAAGCGCCTTGGCCTTGGGGTAGAACCAGATACAACAACGCGTTTTGTTCGCAATTGAGGCGAATATCGGCTACAGAAAGGGTGTCGCCAGAGGTTGCGCCCTTAACCCAAAGCTCGTTTCTGGAGGTACTCCAGAAGGTTGCAAGCCCGGTTTGGCGTGTTTTTTCAAAAGCCAGGGCATTGGTATAGGCCACAATCAAAACGTCTTTGGTTAGGGCGTGCTGGACCACCACGGGAATTACCTGTTGGTCGGGGTTGTTGGTGGGAGCAAGCTTGGAAAAGTCCAGGCGCAGGTCTGCACCTTCTTCGAGGCTGTTCATACCCCTACACTTTGGGAACTTTGAAGGCGATGCCTTTTTCCAGGCTTTCTTCTTGGAAGATGTCTTGAACGGGAAAATGGGCCTTAAGTTGGTTGACCACCTCGTCGACAATGCTTCTCGGTACGGATGCCCCAGAGCTGATGCCCACGTTTTGCTTGCCAGCAAACCAGGCCATATCCAACTCGGCTGCGGTGTCGATGATGTAGCTATGAACCCCTTCTTCTTCGGCTGTTTCTTTCAGGCGGTTGCTATTCGAGCTGTGGGGAGATCCACAGATGATGATGATGTCGCAGTGCTTCGCCAAGGTTTTGACGGCATCTTGGCGGTTTTGGGTGGCGAAGCAGATGTCTTCTTTGGGCGGTGCTTTGATGTCGGGGAATTTGGCTTTAAGCTTTGTAATCATTTTGGTGGTTTCGGTAACCGACAACGTGGTTTGGGTTAAATAGCCAATGGGTTGATTGGGATCCATCGATAACCCATCAATTTCGTCTTCGGTTTCAATCACATGCAGCAAGGCTGGATTTACATAGCCCGAGGTTCCAATCAGTTCTTGGTGGCCACGGTGACCAATTAAAATGGTTTGGACCCCTTGTTTGGAAAAGGTGATGGCTTCCCGGTGTACTTTCGTGACCAAAGGACAGGTGGCATCAATGCTGATCAGGTTCCGCTCTTTGGCTTTTTCATACACATCTGGTGCAATGCCGTGGGCACTAAAAATAATCCGTTGTCCTTCGGGCACTTCAGATAAATCTTCAACAAACACCACACCTTGGCGTTCGAAATCGGCGATCACGGTGGTGTTGTGGACAATATGGTGGCGAACATAAATGGGAGGTCCATATTTTTCGAGGGCCAATTTCACCACATCAATCGCACTGGAAACGCCTGCACAAAACCCTTGGGTATGGGCCAAATAAATATTCATGGTGTTAACCCCATCCTTTGTTAATCACATAGATTAAAACGCCGGTAACCGATACATAAAGCCACAGTGGAAATGTGTAACGGGCCAGTTTTTTGTGAAGGGGGAATCGGCCACTAAGCCCTAAAAAGAAGGTGGTTAAAATCATGGGTAGGGCCCCAACCGTTAAAACAATGTGGGAAATTAAAACAAAAAAGTAGATGGGTCGAATCAGGCCTGTGCCCAAAAAGTGGGTGTCGCCATGGACGGCGTGGTAAATCACATAAGACAACAAAAACAGCGAGGAAAATCCAAAGGCGCCCAACATCCATCGGGGGTGGGATTTGGTGTTTCCGGCTTTAATGGCCAAAATTCCGAAAACCAAGGCGATGGCGCTACAGGCATTCAGCACACAATTTAACAGGGGTAAATATTGAACACCAGGCAAAGCTAGGGTTGTTGGTGGTTTTAAATAAATCAACCAGAGCAGGAATAAAAAGGCAGCAAAACTAATGACAAAAATTATGGCGTAAGCTGTTTTGGGTTGTTTCTCGTTCATGGTTGCTCAGTGTATCACACAACCCAGAAATTTGGAGCGTTAAAACGGCAGAAATAGCGAGCTGTGTCCCACCGAAATGCCCAGTGACACCGTGGTCGATCCAAAGCTCCCGGTTGGATAGGTTAAATACCCCACATCCAGGTCTACACAAAGCGTATCCATTAGGGGAATCCAAAGCCCTGTTTCTGCTTTCACAACCAGGCCTCCGCCTGCTGGGAGCCCACCACCGCCCCCAGAGCCCACGCTGGCCCGATAGTGCCATGCCACAGTGTTCCAGATGGGGGTGTGATAACCCAAGCCTACTGCTGCAATACCATAGCCGCCACGGTTGCCGCCGATGGCCCCAAAGATGCTTAAGATAAGGTCGATTTGTGGGGTTAACGAGGTGTCGAATTGATACCCAAAGGTGTTGGTTAGACCGGGCTCGGTCTCGAAATAGGTTTCAACCAAAAAATGTTCCTGGTGATGCCGGATCTGAAGGTGGTTTAAATCGCTTGGCGAAAGCGGCTCTGCAGCCAGTGGGGCAACCCCCAAAAGAAGCCCGAGCAGCAGACCCGATCGTTTTAGAAATGAAGTTGCCATTGTTTTAAACCTGCGCAGACCGAGACCGTCCATCCCGAAATTTCACCGTTGATAAACTGAATGTAGCCCACAGCTGCACCCAGAGCAAGGTCGTGGCTTAGATCGGTTTGAAGCTCTAGGGTTGGATTAATGGCAAATCCCCCGCCTTGTGGGGCAGATCCCCCGCCAGCAGCCCCCAAAAACAGGCGGCTGTCGATTCGCCAGTGGGGTGAAAGGTCGTATTGGGCCCCGAGGACAAGCCCGCCTTCCAAATAACCGGAGCGTTTGCCAAACAAGGCACCGCTGCCCCATTCGCCCCAATACCAGCTGGGGTTCAAAAACGTTTTTCGCCCGAAGCCATATAATACGATGGATTCTCCGGGGGTAATGGCATAGGTTTTGGTTTCAAAAAAATAGTCCAGACGGCTTTTTTGGAGTTGGGATAGGTCTGGGGATTGGGCTTGGGGGGTGCCTGCAAAAAATAAGGCTAAAACACACCCAACAATCGCAGTAAAAACAGGTCTACTGAAACAGAACATCAAGCAAAATCAGCAGCAATAATATCGGCAAATAAATCACCGAAAGTCGCAGTACCGATTTTGCAGCGGCATGGCTTCTGTCTTTGGCAAATTTAAGGCCGCCGCTTAAGAACCAGGTGCCCAATAAAAATGCACCGCCCACATAAAAGGGGCCAACCAGGCCGTAAAAATAGGGGAAGGTCGAAACCAAAATTAACAGCAAGGTGTTAAAAATAATTTCTCGGCTTGTTCGCCAGCCTGTGGGATCAAAAACAGACAACATTTTGAAGCCTGCCTTGGCATAATCGTCTTTGTACATCCAAGCGATGGCATAAAAATGGGGAAGCTGCCACAAAAACAAAATCAAAAACAAGGTCCAGGCGGGATAGCCGACCTGTCCGGTTGCTGCCGACCACCCAGCCAAGGGAGGAATGGCCCCTGGAAAAGCGCCCACCAAGGTGTTGAGCCAGGTTTTCTTTTTAAGCGGGGTGTAAACCAATACATAAAGCCCGCTGGTTAACAGGGCCAACAGGGCGGTTAGGTGGTTCACTGTGATGGCTAGAAAAATAACCCCAATGAGGGTTAATCCTAGACCCAAGATCAGGGCGTGGATTTTGGGAATAAGCCCACTGGGTAGGGGGCGGTTTTTGGTTCTGTCCATCAGGGAATCTTCCTGGATTTCCCAATAGTGGTTCAAAGCCGCCGCCCCACCCGATGCAATGGCGGTGCCGAGCATCGCCGCAGCAAAGCGAGTCCAATGGAAAGGCGTTGGCGATGCCAAAATGTAGCCCATGGCCAGGGTTACCAGTTGCATCATCAAAATGCGGGGTTTTGTAAGTTCTAAATAGGCTTTAAAAAGGGTCATACTAGATGGGGCATTATCAACTGGTTGTAGTAGTTTTTCAAGTTTTAAAGCGGCTTGGGATTTAAAAGAGGCTGTCGATGGCCTTTTCTCCGTAAACCTCTTTGAAAAATCTGGGAAAGGGCAGGACAGGAAAAACAGCCAATTGGGATTTGATTCTTTCGAAAGAGAAATGCTTAAACACTTTTTTAAGGCGTTCTAAAAAAGCCTCGTCTGCGTCGCGAATGGCCATTAATAAATAAGGAAGGACAGGATAGTCGGTGGTTCCCAAAACAACACTCAAACACACCACTGTTTCTGGGTTTTGTTCTGTTTTTAATTCTTCGATGAAAAATTCGTGAACTTCGTGATAGGGAATAGTGGACATGGGCCCAACCATCAGACGTTTTTGAAGAGGGCTGGCCTGCTTAAATAGGGGAATCATTCGCAGCAGCCTGTCTTTGTCTTCTTCTCCCGTCAATAGAATCGATGCCGTTGCACAAATCTCGGGGTCGTTGGACTGGATACAGGTGCATAAAAAGTCGATTTCCGCGTCCTCAAAAGGACCCTGGCTAGAGACGTAGTCCAAACGGGTCAAAATGTTTAACAGGTTTTCGCGTTCTGTTTTCATGTCCTGCTATTTAATCATTCGGGATGCGGTTATGCAAAGCCAAGGGTGATGGTTGTATTGAGAAAAATCGATACATAATAATCCCCAACTGTGTCGATTACCAGAACATGAGTGAGCGGTGAAACGACTCACTTATCAAAATTCTCTAAAAGGAGTCACGACAATGGCAGACCTACAACTCGATAAGTCCAGTGAGCGTATCGCAGCTGGTCAAGAAGCTGGGGATACATACCAAGGCACATTGGAAACGATCCGTAACGATCTAACCAAAACAGACCAAACAGGGACCACATTGGGGACCATGGTGGGTTCAAACCTTGAGATGATTGAAGCCGAATCGACGTACCAAATCGAACAAGGGGTTCCTAAAAAAGCTTCTTCTACGGTTAAAGACGCAGCTGGCGAAATCAAAAAATCAGCGGGTTAGTTTTTTTGCCCTCTCTCCTGCAGGGTTTTCCCTGCAGGGGATTGGGACTTAGGTGTGTTTTTAGTTCAAGCATTAAGACCAGACCTAATTCCCGATCGCAATTTAAGGAGTATTACCATGGCAATGGACGCATCATTTCGAGTTTTGGATAGAACCGACATTACAACGGTGAACTCCAAAAAGATTTTAACCATTTATGATTTTGCCTATGGGACCTACTTGGCAACGTCGAATTTCTTTAAGCAAATCAGTAACATTCAATCGGCTTTGGCCACTGGGCAAAAAGTGACGTTGCAAACCGGTCAAGTTGCGGATCCCCAAACCATGGGGGGCTTGTTGGCCATTAATATCGCGATAGAAACCTTGGATAGTACCAAGACCTCGATGGAAGGGTTGTCCAAGTTGGGGTTGAAAAACGAAAACGACCTTTGGAAGCTACAGTAAACCGATTCTGGGGGGAAAGAAGGAAGGTGTCCGATGGGCTTAGATATTGAACCGTATAGCGAACCAAGACCCTCGTTTTTTCCGCCCATGGTGTCCCCGGAACCCAACCGGCGCTTGGAATTGGAAATGGGTTCTTTTGGCAAAAAACTAGCCGATACACTGAACCAGCAAGGTCAAGGCGAAGACGATGAATTGTCTAAAGAAGCCAATGTTAAGATTGCCAAACAAATTGCAAACTTCCAAAAAGCCCTGGACTTTATGCCCAGGGTTAAGTTGGCGTTTATCGAATTTACCGGCGATAAAGGCAATAGCGAAAAATTGGATGCCGATGGCTATGTGGATTTGCGAGGCAAGCTGAATCAGGCCTTCTGGGACAATTCCAAATATTTTTTAAAACCCCGAACCAGCCCTTTGGAGTATGGCCAGCAAGATCTGAACCCCCTTGAAGCCTATTTCGATGACAAAGGTATTTTGCAAGGGGCCATTGGAAAACGGAAAGTCCAAACCGGGGATTATGTTGAAAATGGCATTTATGGCCAAATGGGCGATATGCAGTTTGGACAAGATGCCGAAGGGTTGTTTCCTGCTTTGGGGAATACTTGGGTTCACAATTTGAATCTTTATCATGGGGCAGCGTCTTGGAATCCCTTTAAAGAAGGGGATAAAGCCAACTACGATGCGTTTAATGAAAATCCCTTGTACGCCTCTTTAGTGAATTCCTTTATGTCGCCTTTGAAAATTCTTCAAGACATGGACCCAGAATTGGTTCAAAAAATGAAAGAAGCCATGAATGCCATTCAAGATACCCGGGATGCCAATTTTAATAACCCTTGGGTAGGAAAAGAAGACGCCAACTCGTTGAACTGGATGAATGTGCAAGATCCTTATAAAGACAGCAAAGTGGATACCTTTAATGTGATGGCCAACTATTACGATATTGGCATGTCCCAGATGTGGGATAAATGGTCGCCCGATCAGGCCTTCTATTTCTTGTTGAATGGCTGGGAAGACCACAAACGACCTTACAGCGAATTCCAAAATATCTTGGGTAAAAAAGTGTTTGATATGCCCAATACTGGCGATCCAGAATCCCAAACCCAAGGGGCGCAAGATATCGTTAACAACGTCAAAAAATGGTGGGATACCGTGGGTTCCAAGGCCACCAGCGAAGGGTCTTTGGTGCCGTTTCGGGTAATGTCTCAGATGGCTTCGTCGGTGTCGGGTATGATGGACGCTTGGGGCGATTGGGGTGACAGCCGATTGTACGATGCGGCCAGCGTGATTACGGATGACAAGTATGGCTTTAAAAATAAAATGATCAATGGATACTTGAACCATGTGTCAGACAACTATATTGCCACGATGTTTCAGGGGCGTGGTGTTGTTCGGCAAGACGATTTGTTTGGGACAGTGGACACCCGTCAGATGGTGTTGGGATCTTTAAAAAGCCAAGGTCTTTTGAGCGCAGAAGGGGTGTTAACCTCGAAATACAAACCGTCGATGGCTGTGGAAGTTCCTGGGCTTTCGGATGACGATAATCAACAGTTGAACGAAACCTTGCAAAAATCGGCTTTGGGCGATTTTAATTTGGACCGACAAGCGGGATTTTCCACCGGCAATGCGGGGATGTCCAACATTATGTTGATTGGGGCCGAAGATGGGAAGCCTGCCAGCTTGAACGATGTGTTGGGACTGTTGCGGCAAGGGGATAATCCCTTGGACCGCTACAAAAATGCCAGAAATGCCTACAACACCTTTTTTGATATGTACGAATCCATGACAGGATTGGGGCTGGAAACAGGTGGAACCAATGGCAAAGGGGTTCTGAAACAGGTTAATGGCAAATACCAAATGACCGTGTTTCCCAATGCCCAATGGAAGCAAGAAACCGTTTTGGGTGGTGTGGGTGGTTCTGAAACCAGAACGGGTCCCTTGACCCTGACTTTCGATACAGAAGCTCAGGCCCAAAGTTTTGTGAAACAAGTCCGGTCTGTTATTGCGTTGTTGGAACCGGTTGTGGCTGGGTTTGATCCTGCCAACAACAATGGGCCAGGCCATTCGGCCATGACCTATGAAGGGGGTCAAAAACGGTTGAGTAACCTTCGGGTTTTAACGGACAATTCCAATAGTATCGATAGTTTGTACCCCATTCCCGAAGACAGTCCCGACTATCGCATTCAGGTGGACTTTGTACCCCATCACCAAACCACCGGTCCTGTGGTGAATCAAGGCGATAAATATCAGGCCATTCGTGGGTTTGATGCCAACAATACTGGCGCTGGAAATTGGTGGGAACAAGTGGACAAGTTTACTGGTGGAAAAGCCTACGACAAAATTGCCCAAGTGGTGTTTGGTAAAGGGGTTGGAAACCGAATTTTAAGAGGCCAACACAAAAAACAAGTTGAAGAATATCAACAAAAGAAAACGGAGTATGAAGAAGAAGAAGAAGATAAATTGGTTCAAGAGCGTAAACGGCGCAACGATCGTGTAGCCGAGGAAAATCGCGTGTCCAAGCTTCAACAACAAGAACGAGAGCAGCGTCACATCGAGCAGCTCCAACGCGATAATCAACGCCGTAATGAAGAGGCCCAAAAGCAAAAAGCCAACCAAAAGAAAAAGTAGCAGGGGAGGCTTAACATGTCTGTGCACAAAATAGGCGAAGGAACGGCAGAATCCGAAGCAGCCCATAAGCTGACTCAAAACGCCTATTATGCCAAGTTGCAGCAAGGGCTAAAAGAAAAGCAGCAAGCGCATCAGGCCGAAAAGCAGCGGGAATCCAGTGGTCATGAGACCGACACCAAAGTGGATGCCGTTGCCAAAGCCGATAAAGCGGACGAGGCTGGTTTTTATTCGATTAAAGATCAGGTCGAAATTCGGTCTGTAAAATGGAAGAAAAACGAAAAAGGCGAGCCAGAAGTCGATATTGAGTCGGGTTCGGTGTACCAAACCTCGGTGGATCGAAATGATGATGGGGTCAGAATTTTAAGGCTTTTGGGCCATAAAATTGATTTGTCTTCCAAGGTGATGCAACTGAAACAGAGTTTTATGGAAAATACGATTCAGGCTCGGTCTCACCATCCGTTTTTGTCTCGGTATGCGGCCTTCAAGGTAGGGATTTTGGGCCAATTGTTGGCGGTTTTGGGGGTGAGTGCCGAAGACATTACCGCCATGCAAAAAGGGGCTGTAAAGGCAGCCATTCAAGACAATATTTCGTTGGTGGGCGAAAACATTTATAACTTGGAATTAACCGAATTGGTTCATGGTAAATCCAAAAAAGTAAAACACAACATCGCCATGCTCAAAAAAATGCAAAAACAGTTGTTAACCCAGATGTCGCATTTGGGAAGACCCGACTATTGGACACCGGCCCGTGTTGTTGAAGAACAAATTGCCCAATGCACAAAGTTGCGAGACGAGTTTGCCAAAGAGCAGGATGCGTTGGCGTATCAATTGGACTTTTTGAATCAAGGGCCGAGGTAGAACCATGTTTTTTTTCAAAAAATCGAAACCCAAACCCGAACGACGGCCCATTTTGGTTGAAATTACCGATAAAAACACCGAGCGTCTGACCGCCACAGAATTGGAAAGTAAGCGGTTAAAATTGGATAGCTATGTAGGAAGATTGAATACCAAAATAGACAAATATACCGAAAAATTACACAACCTTCGCCAGCAGAGCCTTAAGGAAAAGACCTTGGTTAAAGAAGGATTGAAGATGATGGATATCGATGTGGATGAATCAAGAGAGGCATAATCATGGAAATTAGACATAATGAACTTGCAGCATCGTTTGCGGAAGAACAATCGGGACAGAATGCGCAACAAGCGTTGGAAACCCTTCAAGAAAAAGGGCCCCAAACAGCTGCCAATCAAAAAAAAGACGGTCTGTTTAAAAAACAATCTGAAGGGCCCGATTCGCTGGCTGCGGCCAATAGACAGCTGTCTGCTGACGAGATTTTAGAAAAATTTGCCGAAAAGATGTCCAAGAACACGTTTTTGGAAAATCAGGCCGCACTCAAGGGTGCCAAAGAAGAAAAAGCCAATGCGCTTTTGCAAGAGTTCATGGCCAAAGAAGGGTTGAGCAAGCAAGATAAGGTTCAGTTGTCTTCGGCGGCCATGGTGGCCAATAAGGGAACCGAGCTGGAGAAAAAACAGCGGGCCAGCACCGACCAATCCGACGATACCCCAACGGCCGACATTAAATCGACCAGCGATCCCAGTCTCGAGCAGATTTCGAAACAAGAAAAAGCCAGCGAACAATTGCGTTCGTCTGTGGTTAAAGATTCGGCCAGTACCGCCCAGGCCAAACAAGAAGGGACCACCCAAACCCAGCAAACCCTGCAAAAATACATGTTGGCCTATTCCGAAAGCTTGCTGAAAGCCGATCCCAAAAAGCAAAAAGAAGTTGCGGAATTAAAGCAAAAGCTGATGGACGGCTCGTTTTCGCCGCTTAAGCTTCAGAAACTTGAGTCCAATGTTCAGGGTATGATTCGTTCTGATCTGCGAAAACAGGTCAAAAAATCCTTTATCGATCTGGCTTTAACCTACAATTCGAAAATGACGCCAGAGCTGATGTCCAAACACCAAGAATACACTGCCCTGGCCAATTTTGCGGGCATGAAAGAGGCTTTTCCCTTCCCCCAAAGTTTGGACGATACCAAAGACCAGGCCAAAACGGAGTTGCGGTCTTTTGTGTCCGACGAGCTGGATCAATCTTTGGTCGAAGCCAAGGTTAAAGGCAAGAGCTTAAAAGAGATTATCGCGGCCTTTGATAAGCTGAATCACTTGGCTGGGATTGCTTCGTTTAATGCAGCCGAGTACATGGGCAAGTTTCAGAAAAAAATCGACGATTTGGGGCTTAAAGCCTTCCGTGGACCCGAAGCCCAAGGGGTGGTGGATACGGACTTTGAAAAAGACACCAGCAGCGATGGCAGTGACCAGGGCGATTCGTCCCAAGATAGTAATGGCGACACCGATATTACCGAAGATCAACTTCGAACTTTGTTTATGCAAAAAGCCCTTCGCAAAGATCTTAAAAGTAAAATCGAGATTAATTTTAAGATTCATCGCCTAAAAAACGGGCTAAAACGGTTGGGGATTTACAAAGAAGAACGGTTTAAACAGCTTCAAGAAGAAGGGGAAGCTTTTGCCAAAATGAAGTTTGTCAGCATGCTTCATGAATCGTTTCAGGAAAGGGCCTGTTTGCCCAAGCTTGAAGGGCCAGATTTTGAGCTGGTGAAAAATAAAATTAAAGCTGCTCTAAAAGGGCTTAAGCAACTGGGAGCGCCCTTGGCGAAACAAGAGTTAACCGACATGATGCACCAAGCCAATCGGGCCATGTTTACCGTGGTTAAAGAGGATTTCTTAAAAGTCGATGCCTATGCGGAAGGCGACCCCAAAAACAAGGTTCTGAAAACCATCCGCGACAACCATAAAGCTGCCTTGGAGCGCATGAAGTCCGAAACAGATATCGTCGAAGACATTAAACCGGCCGGGTTTCAAACCACAACGGATCGTTCTTCAAGCGTTATCGAAGCGGCATAGCCCCTTAAACTGTGGCCCAGTGGCGTGCTACACTGTTGGGCCATGCTAAATTCCCTGTTTCGCCATATTTTTTTACGCCTGGTGGGCACTAAGCCCGGGTCTTATTTGTTTTTTAAGGCCTCGGCCTCTTTGTTTGGAATGCCTTCTCCGACCCTGTTGCCAGACGAATTTATTCGGTTTTCAAAACTGTGGGCCCAGGGCATGGTGAATGCGGATACCTTTCCCTTTCATCCCCAGTATTTGTGGCCTCAGTGGGTGTCTTCTCAGTTGGATCCCAGCTCGGATGCCTTTTCCTATCAAGGCTATCCCCTGCCGTTTTTAAATGTTACAGCCCGCAATTGGACCGTATTAAGTGCCCCCGATGCCGATGATAAACCCGTTGTGGACACCCACGGCGTGGTTACACCCTGCATCAATGGATGGTCTTTGGATGTTTGGGTACGTTCCGAAAACAATTTGGTTGCTGCTTCTGGGCAAAAGGCAGAGTCTCAGGTTTTGGATCCGAACCACCGTGGGGTGGTGACCACCTCGCTTTTGGGGCCGTTGCGTATCCGCCAAGAGGCGTTTTTTCGGGCCTATGGCAGCCAAGAGCATTTGGTATTTCAAAAGATTTCTGCCACCAATACCACAGACAAGGTTCAGTCGGTGTCGGTGATGTTTGCAGTTCGGCCTATGAATCCCCTGGGGGTTTCGCCGGTGTCGCACATCCACTATGTCAGCAAACAGGCGTTTATTGTGAACAACCGGTTGGGGGTTATTTTTGACCAAAAACCGGACAATGTGGTGTGTTTGCCCTTTTCGGAAAGCCACCCCCGTCACATGGCCTCTTGGAATCTAATTTTGGGCGCCCAATGCCCTCTTCATTTGGCCACGGGTTTTGTGGAGTATCGCCTGACCCTTCAACCCGGACAAACCTGGGAAACCACCCTTAAATTGCCCACTTCGTTAACCCATCAGCTTAAAAAAGTGTATCAACGCTTATTAAGCCCATTTCAAAAGGAACAATTGCTGGAGTCGGTGGATTATTTCTTGCAAAAATCGATATCGGTTGAATCGGAAAATACGGCTCAAAATTGGACCAAGACCTTGGAAAACGCAACCACACTTCGGGTGTCTGCAGACCCCAAATTGGAAACGGTTTTTGCCCAAAATGTGGTGCATTTGGTTCAGGGAATAGGGCATCAGCCTTATTCTGGGATGTTGCCGGTTAAAACTGCCTCGTTGCGGGATGCTTTTTGGACCTTAATGGCCTGCAACCGATTGGGATTCCCCGAGCATTCCCACCAACTTTTCCATCGATATGCACTTAAAGCTGTTCCCTATGTGCGCCCTTGGTCCATTCGATACGAACCCCTTTTGCATGCCTATGACGAACTGGGAATGCTGCTGGTGTTAATGAAGGACTATGTTGATTTTTCCCATGATGCAACCTTTGTCCAAACCCATCTGCCCCACATTACCCAAGTGATTCGACGTTTGAAAAAACTTCGGGTTAAAGGCAAGGCTTCGAATTTGGCCAAAGGACTTTTGAAGGCCAGTGCTTCTTTTACCCAAAATGGGGTTAAGGATCATTATATTTGGGACAATTTGTGGGCCATAGCAGGGCTTAAAAGCGCCTTGTCTTTGATTCCTCAAGTTGAAAAGCAGGCGGCCATTCAACGGGTTTTGGCCGATTGGCGGGGTGTTTTTGAAAAAGTTGTGGATAAAAAATCGGCCATTGAAGGCCTTCCCATTCAGTTGCCTGTCGGATTGTCGACTGCCCGAGAACAGGACCAGGTTTTTTCGTTGGCAGCGTTGTATCCTTTGGAGCTTTATGATGCTGATGAACCGGTCATCACCAATACGCTGACGGCTGTTGAGCACAGTTTGAGAGAGGGACGGGTTTTTCATCCCGGTGATGCGGTTGGATTTTCGCCCTTTGCCAATGCGTTTTTGGGACATCAGTACTTAAGTTCTGGCAATCCTGGGGTTTTTGGGGTGCTGTCTTGGTTGGTGGCCAACGCGAGTTCCACGGGGACTTGGCCAGGCGTTATTCATCCCAAAACACAGGGGGGATGTTGGGGAGAGGGTCAGGATACCAAAACCACGGCGACTTTTCTGCTGCTGGTCTCTCGCCTGCTTGTTCAAGAGCAAGCGGATGGGGTTTTGGCCTTGTTGCCTTTTTGTTCCGAAACCTGGTTGAAAAACAATGGCGATGAAGTGGGGTTAACCCATGCCCATACCTCGTTTGGAAAATGTTCGTTTTTGGCCAGACGAGAGGGAAATACAGTCTCTATTTCTCTGTCGCATGCGTTTTACTTGAAGCCTAAATATATCAAAATTACCTTGCCTTTTGCTTTGGAGTCGGTTTCTGTCGATGGAGGCCCAGTAACCCCATTGGTGCCCACCTATGTGATGGTTTCACCCGATTCAAAGCAGGTTGTCATCCACTTGAAGGAGAATCAAGATGAATCGGCCGATTAAACCAGATGCTTCTGGCTTTACAGCGATGGAGCTGGTGCTGACTGTTGCTTTGGTTGGCTTGTTGATTGTGTTTTTTCTGTGGCGGGGTGGTGCTTTGCAAAAACAGTTGGCAGATACCCATTTACAGGCAGAGTTGTGGCAAATGCGGGCGGTTGTAGCCGAGAATTATGTGCGTGTAACCGACAACGAAACCGAAGTTGTTTTGGGGCCGCATCTGTTTGAAAAAGGCGTTCCAAAAGACCCTATTTTGGGGTCTAATCGGGTGTTGGTGGTTACAGGCAATAGCATCGAAGACGCCGATTTTACCAACACGGGTGGATGGATCTTTAATCCCCTAACCTTGGAAGTAAGGGCCAATGTGCCTGGGCGCCATGACTTCTAAACGCATTTTGGTGGTGGATGATGAAGAGGATATTTTGTGGCTGAACCGGTTGCTGCTGCAAAAAGCAGGTTATGAGGTTGAAACCGCTTTGTCTGGTATCGAAGGTCTTGGCAAATTGGCCAGCTTTGACCCTCAGGTGGTGCTTTTGGATGTTAATTTGCCTGGAGAACAGGGGCTTGATGTTTTTCGGGAAATGAAGCGACAATTTCCAGACACCAAAGTGGTTTTGTGTTCGGCCATGATTCCAAAAGAAACTTCAGATTTTATGGCTTCTGATGGTTTTTTGCCCAAACCCTATACCAAAGACGATTTAATGGCTTGTATTGAAACCCAATGGCCCATCAAGTAGTCAGTTCCTTGATTCGGGATTTGATTCCCTTGTTTTTGGAACATCGTCAGGACAATATGGTGGTCCTACAAACGGCTTTGGATGCCAATGATTTTGAAACCATTCGCAAAATTGCCCATAAAATGAAGGGCTCTAGCGGTGTGTATGGGTTTTTGGTTTTGGCCGACTTGGCCAAAGCCTTGGAAAAAGCCTGTGTGGAACCCAACCGTGCCGAGGCCCAAGCAGTGTTGAATCAGACCAAGGACTATTTGGCCCAGTTGACGATTTCGTACGATACCCAAGAAGAAGGAGAGTTTTCCCATGGCCATAGCTGAAGGACGGGTGTTTGCGTTTGACGATCCCACTGCCATTCGAACCGATTTTTTAGAGGCTTTCGCCTACGAAGGCGAGCGACAAACCATTGCCTATGAAACGGCCGAATTTTCTTGTGTTTGCCCATTTTCGGGGTTGCCAGATTTTGGGGTTTTAAAAATAGAGTATGTTCCAGAAGCGGTCTGCGTGGAATTAAAATCCCTGAAATATTATCTGATTTCGTATCGCAATGTCGGGATTTATCAAGAAGCTGCGACCAGCAGATTGTTTACAGATTTATGGGCCTGTTTGGCGCCCCGCTATTTAAAAATCACAACGGTTTATAATACCCGTGGTGGGATTGATGCGACCTGTGTTGTAGAACGGGGAACGAAAGAATAACCCGAACTGGATTTAGCCCAGTTTGGAGATCATGTTCGAGAAGATCTTGTTCACGTCGTCGATGACCCCTTGAATGGCCGAGAAACCCCGGTTGATTTGATTCAAATCCAAAGCAACCCGGGCAACGTCGATGTTGGAGGATTCCAACGCCTGGGGCAAGATATCCCCATAACCCAGTTCGCCAGAGGTGCTGGGGGTTAATTGGGACCCGGCAGCTTCTGTGGGCTTGTAGGCACCGCCGTTGACGATGATTAGACCTTGTTTGTTTTTGAAATCGGTTAAAGCAATTTTGTAGAGGGGAATCAACGCTGGAACAGGGGTTGTCCCACTGGCAATAGCATTTTTTTGAGCTTGGTAGTTCGCAACCAAGACACCGCCATCAGAAAATCCGATATCGGTGTAGCCGTCGGTTTGAATTGGAACGGGAGAAGGATTGGTGATTTGGCCTTGAGAATTCACCTTATAGCCAAACACTTTTCTACCAAACGTGTCGGTTAAGTATTGGTTGTTAAAATCAACGGCGAACCGTCCAGCACGGGTGTATAAATTGGAGGACCCATATTCGAAACTTTGGGGGGACTCCGACAAAATCATCAGCCCAGCACCTGAAATGGCCACGTCCAAGGGGCCGCCAATGCCAATGTTTCCTTGGGAATAGTCGGTGTTGGTGGATCCCAAGGTCATGCTGCTGCCACCGGCCATGGGGTTGATGCTGTCTGTGCCTTGGCTTAGAACAGAAGAATAAACGGTGGTAAACGAAGCTGTGGTGTATTTATAGCCGGGGGTGTTGAAGTTGTCTGCGTTTGAAATGGAAATGCGCAACGCAGACCGAAGTGCACCAATCGAGTTTTGTATCCCTTTGTAAATATCTAGCATGGTGAACTCCGTTTCAGTTGGATTGTTTGTCCGAGACTATGCTTTGGTATCGGGTGTTTTGAGCAGAAAAATGTATGGATAATTTTTGGTTAAAAAACGAGGGTTTCGTTGTCTAAAACCCGGTTTTCTAATTTAAGGGTTTTGCCTTCTTTAACATAGACCGTAACGCGGCCTTTAAAGACCACATTTTTACCCAAAATGATGTCGCCATCCAGGGTAACATCGGTGGCCTCTTTCAGGGAAGGAACGGCTTGAATGCGGTGTTGGTAGTCCGACATTCTTTCGAAATGGTGGCTGAGATGCAGGGTGGGGTAGCTGACCGCATTGGGATTCGAAAAAGACAGGGCGCAGCCCTTTTTTTGAATGCAGTCAGATTGTAGGACCAACAGATCGCTGGTTTTTTTAACCGGTAAAAACCGGTCTCGGGGCACCACGATGCTTTTGGCACGTTGGAAAAAGGCAATGCCGGCGCCCATGGCGGTTTCGAGTTGGGTGATTCGGTGGTCGTGAATCACCTTGTGGTTGGTGATGATGGGGAGTTTAAAACACAGTTCGTGAAGGGCTTCTTTGAGTGCGCTTAAGCGAATCCAAATGGAATTGGTGTTGAACAACGGAAAGGTGGTGATGTCTTCGAAATCTTGAAGATGCAGATCTTCTACTTGTGCCCTTTCAAGCAGGGTTAGGGTGTTGTGGTGTCGAATGAGGGTTCCCCCTTTAACGTCGGCCTTGGTTTTGGGGGTGGTTTCCATGACAAAATCCAGGTTTTCGGCAATCATATGCCCCAAAATGGCGGGGTGAGGGGTTGCTCCCAAATTGTCGACATTGGAAACAAACAAAAACTCGTGGCCGCTATTCATGAGCCGATCCAAAACCCCGCTGGCACTTAGGGCCAAATACATGTCCCCATGCCCGCAAGGGGTCCAATCGAGGCTGGGGTCGCTGGGAACATGGAATGGAAACCCATTGTTTCGGTCGATTCGTGGGAATTCGTGTTGAAAAAACTCGGTGTAGGCAATGAGAGGTTCAAGAATGTTTCGGGTTTCTTCTTGGGTGTAAGAACTGTTCATGAGAAGCAGGGGAATATCGGTGCCTGTGCTTTGTTTAAGATCCAGTAATTGTTGGGCGATAACGTCCAAAAAGGTTTGTTTTTCGTGAATGGGAATGGCCGATTTTGCCCCTTGGCAGCCCATGGTTGTACCCAACCCGCCATTGAGTTTAAGGCAGCACAGGGTGCCTAGTTTTTGATGTCCTAGCGAGGTTTCGGCTGGGGTTAGGGTTGAAAATTCGGTGGTGTCTTCTGGGCGTAGGGGTTCGATTTCTGGCCAAGGAATTTTGGTTTTGGAGTGGGTTAAAAAGGCCAAATAGAGCCTGCAAAAAACCAAGAGAACCGTGTCTTTTTGAGTGGCCGTATAGCTGGAAACTGGAAATTTTTGACTGATTTTTTCAAGGCAAAGGGGGAGGGCTTGTTTGGCGATGGCCAAGCGATCTGGAAAAGCTGCAAGTGCCGATTCTTTTTTTTGAAGGATGGCGATTTGTTCGGGGCTTAAGTTGGAGAAAAAAGGCAAGAGGCTTGGAATCATCATGAAATGATTGTACAATACTCGCCTTATTTTTTTCTATGCAAACCACCAATACCATTTATTTACTCATCGAGCCTGGCCCCTTTTCTAAATTCAAAGTTATTGTTTTGGAAAACCGCAAACGGTTGTCGCCTTTTTCAACGGAAATTCCTTCCGAGCTAAGGGCATTGGCTAAAAAAGCGTTTTCTTACGGGGCTGTGGATGCCGAATTGGTGGCTTATTTTCAAGATGCCGAATCTCCTCTCCCGATGTTGATTCTTCATCAAGGACAAGAGCAGATTTTGACCTTTGATCCAGCGTTTAAGGTTCATCAAAAGACCAGTTTGTCGGCCACAGAATCTGGGGTTGTTATTTCCCGATTGGGTGTGGACGATCAAGGTCATTTTGGTGCTTATCACGTTTTGGGACAGTCTTTGGTTTTGGATTTTGAACGGGGCCGGGTAGGAATTTTAGAAGAGTCCACAGGTTGGGGGCCTTGGGCGCAGGCTCGGGCTGAAATGGGTGGCAAGGAAGCTGCTGGCGGGTTTTTAATGCCCATTGATGCGCCCATTACTTTAAATCATGCCGAGTTTTCGGATATGACTTTCTTGGCCGATGCCCAGGAAAACCTATTGTTTTTTAGTCAAGGCGAACCCCAAGTTCCTTTGCAAATTGAATCCCCGAGCTATCGGGTGCGGTTGATGAAACAACAAGACACCGACTATGCCGTGCATCTCGAGGCCTGGTGTCCTGGCCATGATGCCCTATCCCAAGACCGTCGTTTGGTTCCGCTGTTAACCGAGTTGCCTTTATCGGTTCGGGTTAGACGACGAATGGCGGCCTTTATTTCGTGGTTTTGCGAGCACCAAGATGGGGCTTCTGAGGATGAAGTTTTGTCCTATTTTGCCCAAGATCCAATGCTTAAAGATTTTAGCCGCCATGTGCTGGCCCATGCCAAACAAGTGCTGGCTTATACCGATCAGCGCCAACCACGCTATGCCTATTCCAATGGTCAGTGGTGCGCCATATCTGGTGATTTGGCTCGAGAAAAAGCGGTGTATCGCATCTTGTTGTCTGTATTGGGTGAAGAGTTGTTTTTGGACCGATTTGTTATTCAAAAAGAATTGCTGTGGCCCTTAATTAGTGCCCTCAAGCAAGCCTTGATGGCCGAAGGGTTTGATGTTTATTTTGGCAAAGAACTGGTGGAAGTGGTGTCTTGGGATTTTGTAATTGATGTTCAAACGGGTGATGATTGGTTTGAGTTGCATCCTCAGATTTTGTCCCAAGGACAACGGTTAACCCCAGAACAATGGCAAGCGGTTTTGGCGGCTGCCCGTAGTGGCGAAGAAGGGGGCCCTTTTTTAGATCCTAAAACCCAGCACATTGTTGAATTGCTTAAACAATGGATGATGCCCAGCTCTGACAAAGCCAGGCAGGTTCATTCCGTGGTTAAAGTGCCCCGGCTTCAAATTTTGGACTGGCTCTACCTTCGCAAGGCTGGTGTAACGTTGAACTTGCCCAAAGCCGAAGAAGAGATGCTAGATCGCTTGGTGGGCTTCCAATCGGTTCCCTCCCGTGACGTTCCCGAGGGTTTTAAAGGCGAGCTTCGGTCCTATCAACGGGCGGGTTACGAGTGGTTGTCGTTTTTGTATGAATATCGGTTTGGGGGGTGTTTGGCCGACGATATGGGTTTGGGAAAAACCATTCAAACCATTGTGTTTTTGGCAGCTGTTAAAGAACAACTCATTGCCAAATCCAAGCGGCTTCAGCCCAGTTTGGTTGTGGTTCCGCCAAGCTTGTTGTTCAATTGGCACCAAGAAATTGGGCGTTTTTATCCCTCGCTTCGGGTGCTGGAATATACAGGCGCCGATCGAAAAGTCGATTTTGAGGCTGTGGATGTGGTCTTGACCACCTACGATGTTGTGCGTCGGGACATCGACCAACTGTCTACCCAATCGTTCGAAGTGATTATTTTTGATGAAGCACAGATTATCAAAAATATTTTTGCTGAAAGAACCGCCTCGGTTCGGCGACTTTCTGCTCGGTTTAAAGTGTGCTTAACCGGGACGCCCTTGGAAAACCATTTGGGCGAATATTTCTCTATTTTGGATTTGGCGTTGCCAGGGTTGTTTGGCGATTATTCTGATTTTCAAGAAGCCGTTAAAAACAACGAAACCCAGCCGCTGATTGCCCGTAGTCGTCCTTTTGTTCTTCGCAGAACCAAAGAGGCCATTCAGCGCGATTTGCCGCCCAAAACCGAACAAGTGTTGTATCTGGAGTTGTCGGATGCGCAAAAAACCGTTTATACGGCTGTGGTGAATCAAGTGAGATCCACGGTTGCCGAAGCGTTTAAAACCCATACTGCCAGCCAGGCCAGAATTATTGCCCTGACAGCCATATTGCGGCTTCGACAAATTTGTATTGCGCCTCAGTTGGTGGATAAAGAGGCCAGCGACCTTTCCCCAAAATTTTCCTATCTGCTTCAGACCTTAAAAGAATTGCAAGACGAAGGTCATTCTGCCCTTATTTTTACCCAATTTACGTCTTGTTTGGATTTGCTTGAACCCCTGATGACGGCTCAAAACATGCCCTTTTTGCGTATGGACGGTAAAACCCCTACGGCCAAGCGGAAACAACTGGTGGAATCGTTTCAAAATAGCGAGACGCCCCAACACTTTTTGTTGAGCCTTAAAACGGGGGGCGTGGGTCTAAACTTAACCCGTGCAAGCTATGTGTTTCACCTTGATCCGTGGTGGAATCCTGCTGTCGAAAATCAGGCTTCCGACCGGGCTCACCGTTTGGGCCAAACCCAACATGTCTTTGTTACCAAGTTGGTCATGCGACACACGGTAGAAGAAAAAATGATGCAACTGAAGGCCAAAAAACAAGCGCTGTTTGAATCGGTTCTGAACAATGGGGTTGGGGACAAGGCTTTGGGCGCTATTTCCAAGGAAGATTTGGCGTTTTTGATTGGTGCATAGGGTGTTTTTTGAGTATACTTGAGGGACGTGTTAAAAAATCCCACTTAATTTAGGAGGTACAGAGGATGAGTGACAAATCTAATTTTTTTGCAGGTGTTGTGTTGGGTGCTGTCGTTGGCGCCGTTGCTGGCATTTTGTTTGCACCAGCCTCTGGCCAAGAAACCCGCATTAAACTAAAAGAATTCAAAGAAAAAAATGAAGGTGCAGTTAAAGAAAAAACAGAAGAATTGATTGCCAAAACCATGAATTCGATCGAAGAAGGCTTTGATAAAATTGGCAAAATGGTTGATAAACGACGTGGCCCCAACGGCCAAGAGGAAGCCTAATGGATCTGTTGGCTTTGCTGAAACTGGGGATATGTGCAGGTCTTTTGGGCCTGTTGATTGTTTTGATTGTGGCGGCTATCGAGGGGGTTCGCATCTTGATGGCATTTCGTCGAATGGCCACCCGTGTGGATCGTCTGACCGATGTTAATTTTTGGGCTGGCTTTATCAAGGGTTGGTTTAAAAAATAATGTTGTCCAGCGCCCAAATTCGCCAAGCGTTTATTGATTTTTTTGCAAGTAAAGGACATACCTTCGCCAAAGGAAGTCCTGTCGTTCCCCAGGATGATCCCACCATTTTGTTTACCAATGCGGGGATGAACCAGTTCAAAGATGTTTTTTTGGACAAAGGAACCCGGCCTTATAGCCGTGCGGTGAATTCCCAGGTGTGTATTCGGGTTTCTGGCAAACACAACGATTTGGAAGATGTAGGACTCGATACCACCCATTTGACCTTGTTTGAAATGTTGGGCAATTGGTCTTTTGGCGATTTTTACAAAAAGGAAGCCATTTCCTGGGCGTGGGAACTGTTTACCCAAGTGTTTAAACTGCCCAAAGACAAGCTGTATGCCACGGTTTACAAAACCGATGAAGAGGCTGAACAGCTTTGGAAAACCGAAACCGATATGCCAGCCGAACACGTGCTTCGGTTTGGCGAAAAAGACAATTTTTGGGAGATGGGCGAGGTTGGTCCCTGTGGGCCTTGTTCCGAGCTGCATTTGGACCGTGGGCCTGCTGTTTGCGACAAACAAACTGTGCCTGGCCATGAGTGTTCGGTGAATGGGGATTGTGCTCGGTTTATCGAGCTGTGGAATTTGGTGTTTATTCAATATAACCGCCAAGCCGATGGTAATTTGTTGCCTTTACCTAAAAAACATGTGGACACCGGTGCTGGCTTGGAGCGGTTGGTGGCCGTGTTACAGGGCACAACCTCCAATTACGAAACCGATTTGTTTACCCCCATTATTCAAAAAATCGAAGCCATTTCAGGGATTCCTTATACCGATACCCCAGCTGGCATGCCGCACCGTGTGATGGCCGACCATATTCGCATGTTGGTGTTTTCGATTGCGGATAATGCCATGCCCTCCAACGAAGGGCGGGGCTATGTGGTGCGCCGTTTGTTGCGCCGGGCCTTGCGCTATGCCAAACAATTGGGCATTCACGAACCGGTGATGCACAAATTGGTAGACCCTGTTGTTGCGGTGATGGGTGATTTTTTTGAAGATCTTAAAACTCGGCAAGCCTTTATTACCTCTGTGATTGAAAGCGAAGAAAAACAGTTTTTGAAAACCCTGGAAAATGGGTTGTCCTTGTTTGATGTTGTGCTTAAAACGACCCAAACGGCGGGACAAACGGTGTTGAATGGGGACGATGTGTTTAAACTGTACGACACTTATGGGTTTCCGGTGGATTTAACGGCCTTGATGGCCCGAGAAAATGGTATGACCGTGGACATGGCCGGGTTTGAAAAAGCCTTGGAGATGCAACGCGAACGGTCCAGACAAGGCAGCAAAGCCACTGTGTTTGAGGTTGCTTCGGCTTCGGTGGATACCCAGGCTTTTAAAGATTTGCCCTTGCATTTGTCGGACTACACAGATGTGGCCAAGGGTGGGGAAGCCCGTATTGTGGTGGATCCGGTTCAAAAAATGGCGATGGCACGGCATCACACAGGCACGCATTTGTTGCAGGCCGCCTTGCAGCAGGTGTTGGGGGCGCACGTGCATCAAGCAGGGAGTTTGGTGGATACGGATCGGCTTCGCTTTGATTTTACGCATTTTAAAGCCCTGTCTGATGCTGATTTAACTGCAGTGGAAACCTTGGTGAACGATAAAATTCAAGCGGCCATTCCGGTGACGATTTCCCACCTGCCTTTGGAAGAGGCCAAAGCCCAAGGTGCCATGGCCCTGTTTGGCGAAAAATACGACGATGTGGTGCGTGTGGTGACCATTGGTGATTTTTCCAAAGAATTGTGCGGCGGCACCCACGTTTTGAATAGCCAAGCGGTTGAACAAGTTAAATTGGTTGCCGAAACGGCTGTTGCCGCTGGTGTTCGACGTATCGAAGCTTTGGCTGGCGCCGAGATTATTGCTGCTTATGAATCTGAAAAAAATGCCAAAAAACAAGCCCAACTTCAGGATAAAATGGCCCAGTTGGACCAGTTGAATCAGCAGTTGGTTGCTGCTGGTTTACCTGCTGTTGTTGCGACGTCTCAATCCGATATTGGGGCTGTTTTAGCAGCCATTAAACAAGCCGAAAAGCAGGTTGCTCAGGCCAAATCGGCCCAGGTTGGCAGTTCTACGGCGGATTTTCTATCTGAAAAATTAAGCTTGAACGGATTTTCGGCCATTGTTCGTCAGGTGGCGGACTATGATATGGGCATGCTCAGAGAATTGTCCGATAACTTGGTGAATGGCCAAAATCATCTGGTCGTGGTGCTGGCTTCTGAAAAAGAGGGCAAAGGCTTGGTGTTGGTTCGCCTCACCAAAGACCTGTCTCAGTTAAAAGCTGCCGATATTTTAACCCAACTCACTGCCGTTGCGGGTGGTAGTGGGGGAGGACGACCCGACATGGCCCAAGCGGGTGGTGCTGATCCTGCCAAACTTCAAGAGGCCCTAGGGGCGGTCAAAACATGGTTGAAGGCCGTATCTTAGCCCTGGATTTTGGCACCGTTCGTATTGGTGCTGCCATTTCGGATGGGTTGGGCATGACGGCTCAACCCTTGCCTTATATCCAGAATAATCATGGGGTTTGGGAGCCTGGTTTCAAAAAAATTCTTGCTGAATACGATGTTCGAACGGTTTTGATTGGCCTGCCCAAAAACCGAGATGGTGGGGAATCGGCGCAGTCTGAAGTGGTTCGACAGTTTGCAAAGGCCGTCGAAACCCTTTCTGGCTTGTCTGTGGTGTTCTACGACGAACGGTTTTCAACAGCTGCGGTTACCAAACAATTGCTCTCGGCCAATGTGCGCCGTGACAAACGCAAAGAAGTGGTGGACAGCTTGTCTGCGGCCTATGTGTTGCAGGGGTATTTGGATAAAACAGTAAACTAAATTAAGGATAACCATGGACTACAAAGCATCTGGTGTGAATATTGAAGCAGGAAATAGAGCGGTTGAGCTGATTAAACACAATGTTAAGCGAACGTTTAACCCCTTTGTGTTGGCCGGTTTGGGCAGTTTTGGAGCCCCTGTTGCTATTCCTTCAGGCTACAAGGAGCCAGTTTTGGTTTCCAGCACCGATGGGGTGGGGACCAAATTAAAATTGGCCATTGATACGGGTATTTTCAACACCGTGGGCATCGATTTGGTGGCCATGTGTGTGAACGATTTGTTGTGTTTGGGCGCAAAACCCTTGTTCTTTTTGGACTATATTGCCTGTCATCAACTGGTGCCCGAAGACATGAAAACTTTGATCGATGGGATGGTGGAAGGCTGTTTGCAAGCCGAATGTGCGTTGGTGGGTGGCGAGATGGCCGAGATGAACGATTTGTATCGGCCAGGCGAATTTGATTTGGCAGGTTTTTCGGTGGGTGTTGTTGAAAAATCCCAGCTCATTACTGGTCAAAATATTCAACCTGGGAACTATGTGTATGCCATTCCGTCTTCTGGGATCCACAGCAACGGCTATTCTTTGGTGCGCAAGGTCTTAACGGAATCGGTTTGCCAAGCGGAAAATATCTCCATGGAAACTTTGTTAACGCCCACCCGAATTTACGTTAAAACCGTGATGCCTTTGCTTGAAAAGGCCGGATTGGTGACGGGTTTGGCCCACATTACCGGTGGTGGCTTGGCCGAAAACACGGCCCGTGTGTTGCCAGAAGGCATTACCTTGAACTTGGATGTCCGGGCTATTCCCGTTCCAGAAATCTTTACCACCATGGCCCGTGTGGGCAACATTTCCCAAGCTGAAATGGACAAGGTGTTTAACTTGGGTATCGGCATGATTGTGATTACCAGCGAGCCGGTTTCCCATGCCGATTTGGTGTTGGTGGGTCGGGCAGAAGCAGGGGACAAGCAGGTTCATGTCCGGCGCTAAGTCGGGGCCTCGGCTGGGGATTTTAATTTCCGGCAGAGGTTCAAATATGGCGGCCATTTTAAAGGCCATTGAAGCCGGCACCTTGGGGGCAATACCTGCTGTGGTGTTGAGTCATAATCCCAAAGCCGAAGGGCTTGTTACAGCAGCCCAGCAAGATATTCCCACTTTCGCTGAATTGATTTCTGAGTTTGACTCTAAAGAAGCCTACGAAGCTTGGGTGGTTGGGGTTTTGAAGGACCATCAGGTGGATTTGGTGATTTTGGCTGGTTATATGCGCTTGGTTGGCCCGACCTTGTTGGCGGCTTTTCCGAATCGAATTTTGAACATTCATCCGTCGTATTTGCCGGCTTTTAAAGGCTTGCACGCCCAACGCCAGGCGGTGGAAGCCGGGGCCAAAGAAAGCGGGTGTTCGGTGCATGTGGTGGACGATACTTTGGATGGCGGCCCCTTGATTTTGCAAACCAAAGTGCCCGTTTTGCCAGGTGACACCGAGGCCAGTTTAAGTGAACGTATTTTGGTGCAGGAGCATCAGTTATATCCCAAAGCGATTGCCCAGTATTGGGAGAAGGAGAACAACCGTGCGAGCGTTAATTAGTGTTTCAGATAAGACCGGAATTGTTGATTTTTCAAAAGCGTTGATTGAGCTGGGATACACCATTATTTCCACCGGGGGTACCCATGGGTTGTTGGCCAAAGAAGGCCTTCCCGTGACCGCGATTGATGAGGTGACGGCTTTTCCGGAAATGTTGGATGGACGGGTGAAGACTTTGCATCCCAAAATTCATGGTGGGTTGTTGGCTTTGCGTGATAACGCCCAGCACATGGCCACTTGCCAAGCGCATGGCATCGAGATGATCGATTTGGTGGTGGTGAATTTGTATCCCTTTGAAAAAACGATTCAAAAACCGGATGTCAGCTTGGAAGAAGCCATTGAGAACATCGACATTGGCGGGCCTTCAATGCTGCGCTCGGCTTCTAAAAATTACCGTTCGGTTGGGGTGATTGTGAATCCAGACCGGTATGATGCTGTGATTGAAGAATTACGTCAAAACGAAGGTGAATTGACGGCCAAAACCAAATGGAATTTGGCCAAAGAAGCGTTTCAGCACACCTCGCGCTACGACAGTTTAATTGCGGCTTATTTTGAGCAACACTCTGAACCAGAAGACACCCGATTTCCCCAAACCCTGACCCCTGTTTTAAGCAAAGTGTCGGATTTGCGTTATGGTGAAAACCCACATCAGGCTGCGGCTTTTTATGCACTTAAAGGCCAACAAGGATTGCCGAAATTGCGCCAAGTGCAGGGCAAAGAATTGTCCTATAACAATTTGATCGATATTGAAGCGGCTTGGCAGATTGCCAGGTCTTTTGAAAAACCGGGTGCAACGGTGATTAAACACACCAATCCTTGTGGATCGGCCATTGGCGAAACCTTGGCCCAGGCCTATCAGAAAGCGCATGACGCGGATCCCGTTTCGGCGTTTGGTTCGATCATCGGGCTGAACCGAGAGGTGGATGCCACGACCGCGGAAGCGATTTGTAAAACCTTTGTTGAAGTGGTCGTGGCCCCGTCGTTTTCGGCCCAGGCTTTGTCCCTGCTCTCGGCAAAACCAGCTTTGCGGGTGATTGTTTTGGACGATTTTTTTGCGGCTGATCCGGCTTTTTCTTATCGGTATGTTACCGGCGGTTTTTTGGTGCAGCAACCGGATACCAAAACCATCACCGAATCCGATTTAACCTGTGTGACAACCGCACAACCAAGCGCTGAACAGATCGAAGATTTGGTGTTTGCTTTTGCTTTGGTAAAACATGTGAAATCCAATGCTATTTTGGTGGCCAAAAGTGGCCAATCGTTGGGGGTTGGAGCTGGTCAAATGAGCCGGGTTGAATCGGTGGAAATTGCTTTGAAAAAAGCGGGTGCTTTGGCTTCGGGTGCTGTAATGGCTTCCGATGCTTTTTTTCCCTTCAAAGACTCGGTCGTGTTGGGGCATCAGGCCGGCATTACGGCGTTTATTCATCCAGGTGGATCCAAGCGTGACCAAGAATCCATCGACTATTGCAACGAGCATGGGTTGGTGATGGTGACGACAGGGGTCAGGCATTTTAAGCATTAGAAACAAAAAATGCGGAGCATTTTTGTGTCGGAATTTGGAGTAAATTATAAACATACCTCCGAAGTCGGTGTGGGTCGCAAAGCCAAAGCAAGTTTGGCTTTGCTCGCCCTAAGGGGTCTGAAGTGGAATCGTACAGAAAAAGTAAAATCAATGGGCTCGCGCTGATTTGTATGTACAAAACCATAGGTTTTGTGGGTCGGAATTTGGAGTGAATCCAAATTCCTCGCGCTGCGCGGCTTGGTGGGGCTTGGAAAGAGGGGGCTGCTGCTCGGTTTGTTGGGGGCGTGCTATGATGTGGCCATGCGATTTTTGGTGGTGGTGGGACTGGTGTTTTTGGCTTCTTCGCTTTGGGCGCAATCCCCGACTTGGGAGCAATTTTCGGGGTCTGGGCGCATCGACGAGCGGGTGGTTTCTCGCAATGAAACGGTTCCGATGCAGCCTCGAAAAATCACATCTGAAGAAGACGCTTTTGTGCTGGTTCAAACCATTAAAAATCAGGCTCAGTCTGGCAATTGGAAGGGTGCTTCCCAGACCTATGCCCGGCTTAAACAACTAAATCCCGATGGCTATATTCTGTTGGAAGCCGATTTGGCCATGGCCCAAGTGGCCCGAACCAAGGGGAAACCGGTTGCGCCCTATCTGAAATCCCTGGTCTTGTCTCGGCATCCGGTGCTCTATCCCGAAGCCTTGGTGGTGATGCTGGAAGAAGATTTGGCTCAAAACAATAAGTCCGCCTTCGAAACCCACTATGGGCAATTGTTGGGTACCCGCTATAACCCCGATAAAGCCAAAGTCCTTTTAAAGCGGTTTAATAAACAATTTCGGGTTCAAAATCACATTAAAACAACCTTAAAAACCTCGGATGATTGGCGGGCCTATTTGCACCAGTTGGACGAAAACGAAGACAATCAAACCTTGATTGATGCGGCTCAATATCGCTTGGATAAAGAGAAAAAAAGTCCCAATAAAGCCGATTTTAATCTGCTGCTGGGCAAGGCCTATATGCGAGAATTTCGCTATCTTGATGCGATTCGTGCTTTGAAAAATGTATTGTTCTATCGACCCAGTGCAGAACAAGCCAGCCAGGCGGTGGTGCTGCGCGGCGAATCCCATGTGGCCTTGGGTCAGTATGGGGCTGCCGAGGCCTTGTTTAAAGAGGTGATTGCTGGGGCTGGGCCATCGCGTTTTAAGCAGCAAGCGTTCTACGATTTGTGTTCGATGTACCAAACTTTGGGAAAAAAAACCGCGTATCAAACCACCCTTAAAGCGTTTATGGAAACCTTCCCCAATGCCGATGCCCTACGGCTTTTGTTGTGGGAAGCCCAGTGGGAAGAACCCCAAAACCAAAAAGAGGGGGTTCCCAATTCGATCATGACTGCGATTCAGGGTCGACAGGGTCTTAAAAATAGACCCGAAACCCTCGAAGGATTCCCCCTTCGTTATAGCACGCATATGGTGCTTCAAACCCTGGGCAGGGGGTCTGGTGTGGATACCCGGCTTTGGGCCCATTATTCCCGCTATGTCGAGTTGGGATGGACAGACATGGCCGTTCGCGATTTAACCCAACAGCTGCAACGCCAACCGGGATCGAAACCCGCTGTATATGCCTTGGCCACCTTGTATGCCAGACAGGGCAATGTGTCTAAATCCGTGGTGTTTTTGCAGCGTCAGTTGGGGGATGCCCTAACCTATGGTCAGGTGGATCCTGGGTTTTTAACCTTGTTGTACCCCCGACCCTATTGGGAGTGGGTTACGGCATATTCTACGCGATTTGGGGTGGATCCCTATTTGGTTTTGGCCATTATGCGAAGGGAAAGTCGGTTTAATCCCGATGCCGAATCCTTTGCCAAAGCCCAAGGCCTGATGCAACTGATGCCTGCCACCGCCGCCCATGTGGCGAATCGATTGGGGATGTCCCGGTTTTCAACAGCCCAACTTCGAGACCCCAAACTGAATCTCTATTTGGGCATTGCCTATCTGGCGCTTCTGGAAAAAAGTTTGCCCTATCCTTTGCATGTTCGCCTCGCGGCCTATAATGCTGGCCCCACCGTTACCCAGAGCTGGGTGACAGCCGAGACCCAGCGTAATGTGACCCGGTTTATTCGTAAAATTACCTATCCCGAAACCCGGTATTATGTTGAAGCCGTCTTAAACGACTACTTAATTTATAAAGAGCTTTATAAAGACTGATCTTTTTTCTTGCAATTTTTTTGCTATACTTCACGATACTTCTATACCATGAAACAAAAAGGGATGGCTTTCATTATTGCGATGACCTCTGTGTTGCTGCTCACTGGTTGCGGTGCGGCTTCGCGCATGGCATCGGATTCTAGTCCGGTGACCAAGGCGATTCAATCGTTGCCGGCTTCGTCCATTGGCTTGACTTCTCGGTTGATCGAGGTTGTGGCCGATGGCAAAAAAACGGTTTATTTGGAGATTCAAAACACCACCAATCACCCCCTGACGGTGGTTTTTGGCAGCCCCAATTTTGGTGGGGAGCTGGTGGTTAAAAATGCCAACGGTGAGGGTGTTTTGGTAAACGAAGACGTGTCGTATGCAGCGGTTTTGGTTCCGGTTACCTTCGAGTCCCAAACCAGTCGCCGCTATGAATTATGCACCTTGCCAGACGCCGCCTACACCATCACCCAGCAGGTGACCGTGTATGTGGATGATGTGGCTTATCTGTTAAGCACCACGAACTAGGTTCGGCCTGCGGCCCATCTGGCCAGTCGTCCTAGGCCCCCGATTGTTGCGGTTACCAGTCGCTTGGCGAGTCCTGGGGTTGGTGGTGTTGCAGGTGTAGGCGTTGGAAGTTCTGACCCTTTTGGGGTTAAGGTTCCGGTTATGGTGGGTCCGATATTGAGCCCTACGACCTTGGGTTCCTTTGATGTTGGGATATCCAGTCCTTCCAGTTGATACCCTAAAACCAAGGCCATTAAAAAGGCTTTCAAGTTGGTTTCTGCTAGTTTTGTCCCTTTGCAGGCAAAAGACCCTTTTCCAAAAGAAGGGGGAAGTTTGTCTTCGGCTTGGGTTCCCGGTGTTGGCGAGAAAGCGGCTGCACTGCTTCCAAAGACGCTGGTGTTGTGGGCGTAGGACATCATGTTCAGAATGCAGGTCGAGCCTTTGGCTAGGTGAAACGGTTGCCCATCTTGGGCTGTTAAAATGGCATCTTCCGCTAGTCTTCTTAATGAAATCGGTACCAAAGGGTCTTTTCGTAGCATCTCGGTTACAAACTGATGGAGCCTGGTGTCTGTCCTTCCCAAATAGTTTGGGGCGTCTTGGTTTTCGGTCATCTCTGCTATCAGTTCGGCTTTCCAGTCCGCATCCAAATCGTGTTGAAAATGGCTTACCAAAAACCCAATCCCGTTCAAGGTTGTTTCGTGGCCGGCAAACATCAAAGACGAAAAGAAGCTTAAAAAATCTTGATTGGCATGAAGGGCTTTGTACACATCGCCTTTGTTTCGATAGGCTGTGATAAGTTCTGCGTCGCTTCGTTGGTCGTTTGGATGAAGTTGTTTGTATCGCAGAGGGGCGATTGCATCGAGAAGCGGCCAGGCTGTGCCATCGGGATGTTGTTTGATGCCTTTGTCCAGCATGTTTCGAATTTCCTGGTTCCATACCCTGCGGGCCTGTCTTGCGCGGAAGGCAATGCGGGTTAACAGGTGCAGTGGAAGATCTTTTTTGGTTGCATCGGCCAAATTTCGGAAGGCGTTGGACAATGCGGTTGTGTCGGTGTTTTGAATTCCCATAAAATTCGACACAAAGGACCGGGCTGCGAAATCGGAAACAGCCTCAGAAAGTTGAATCGGTTTCCCTTCCAATGCCTGTAAACTGACCTTTGCCAATTGAAGCGTTGGTGCGTGTTTTCCAGACATTGTGGCACTTTTGGTGACAGCTGCCGAGAGTGCACGGTGTAGCTCGGCATTGTTGAGGGTATAAGGTGACCAATGGCCATGAACATAGACATAGGCATTGGGCGGCGTGTGTTCTATTTCTGTGCCCACTTTTCCTTGTGTTTGTAAGTGCTCAATCAAGGTTGGGTCGCTGATGACCACAATGGGTTTTCCCATCAGATAAATAACGGTGACGGGACCTTCTGTTGAGGCTCTATTCAAAAGTGGTGCTGCATTGGATACAAATTCTTTAACATGGGCAAAAAATCCGTTTCCTGAAACCGGAGGGGGGGTGTGTCCAAATAGAACGGGTGGGGTAGTCTTTTGGGGAGGTTTAGAGGGGATGCTTTCAGGGGCTACGCCTTGTGTTATTTCCTGGGCGGCTAGGGCAAGATATTTGAATTGGGTCATCGGAGAGTCCTTTTGTTAAACGTGCAAGATGGCCCCTTTTTTATGAATAGACTTTTTATTAATTATTTAAATTAATGTACATCTATTTTTTGAATGTTACAAGAGCAGGTCATGGCATTTTGAGCTGGGGGACTCCCATTAAATTTTGACTTTTCACAATTTGATGGACTTTTTTTTGCAAAGTAGGTTTAGTACTTTCATAAAGTGGGGATGTTACACTGAGTCTTCTCCATTTTTATTTAGATTATTTAAAAAAGGTGGTCCAATTTTGTGATGAAACATATAGGGATTAAAGCCGTTCTAACTTGGATGGTGACCTTGGTTTGTTGGTTTGGATTGGTTGGACTTGTGCAGGCTAGAATCGGATCCCAGACGGTTTCTATGAATTCAAGTAGTGGCTTAAATGCCCCCGAGGCTCTTTGGGTTGGACCTACGGGTGATATCTATGTCATGAACACCGGCACGGGAACGAATGGCAGTCGATTGAATGCTTATACCCCTGCTGGCGTAACCTTTGATGTTAAGACCTTTAACCAAAGGCCTCGGGGGTTTGCTATCGATTTGGCGCATGATCTTATTTATATGTCTCAGATCACATCAGGGTCGGTAATAACCGTGCCTCTTTCCAATTTGGGGGCTACACCCACGACAGTTGTTACTGGGCTAAGTTCTCCTTATGGAATTGCGCTTAATTCTGATGGGTCTAAGCTTTTTGTCTGTAACCCTGGAGGCTCGAACGTTAAAATTTATAACACCTCGGATATGTCGCTTTATGCGACCAAAACACTGTCGGGCAATAAAATTGCCTATCCTTCATCCATCGCGATGGATTCAACCGGGGCATTTTATGTGTCGGATAGCCGCGGTACCAATATTGCTGCTGTAACCGGAAATGCGACCGTGGTGAAGTATAGCAGTGTGGATGCCACCACTAATTCGGTGGTGGTATCGGGGCTTTTGGATAACTTGAATGCGAATACAGCGGACAGCCCTTTTGGTGTGGCCGTGGATGCGGCGGATAACCTGTATGTTCTGACACGAGGAAGCCGAGCGGGGGGTAGTGGGGCTGTTTACAAATACAGCTCGACAGGGACCTTAATTGAAACAATTCGTCCCTCTACTTCTACCTTAAATCGGCCCGGAATCGGTATTTTTGTGACAGATGATTATCGCATTTTTGTTTCTGATACACTGGGCAATCGGGTGGTCTACTTTACCCAAAGTTTGGATTCGCCTCAAAACGTGACCGCGTCCGTAACGGGTGGAAATGTGCAATTTTCTTGGACCCATATTGCAGATACCCGTCGTGCGGGGGTGACGATTCGGCGGGGTATATCCGGCTATCCGACCTCCACTACAGACGGATCGCCTGTGGCATCGGGCATTACAACAACAAACTATACCGATACTGTGCCCGAAAGTGGGACCTATTACTACACCTTATTTTCGATTAACAACGATACCTCTGCTGGCGACTCGGCCACCTTGAGTGTAACGATTGATATTACACCCCCCAATCCCCCAGAGCTAGAAGCCAGCAAAAGCAGCCCAACCGGGAATGAGATTCATTTGTCCTGGACGGTGCCGGAGACGACCGATCATTTGGAGTTGAAGCGCTTGGTTGGTAGTAGTGAAACCACGGTGAGCGAGAACATCTCACCCTCTGTGACCAGTTTGGTGGAATCTGGATTGGAAGATGGGGCTTATGTGTACCGTTTGGTGGCGATTGATGAGGTGGGGAATCGGTCAACTGCTGCGGTGTCGGCGACCTTGAATATTGATACGGTTGCCCCCGAGGCGCCTTCAACCCTGTACACGCAAAAAAATGCCCCGAATGGATCCAGCGTCGAGATTACCTGGGATGTACCCACCGGCACAGCGACATTTTTACTGCAACGGTCCAAAGACGGGGCAGACCCGGTTTCTGTGAGTTCAAACATTCCGGTATCCACGACCAGCTACACGGACACGGACTTAACCGACGGGGACTATGTGTATTCAATCTACGCCATCGACGAAGTGGGCAATACGTCCAATGCCAGTGTTTCGGCCACGGTGAACATCGACCTAACGGCCCCGGATGCCCCCAGCCTCGAAGCGTCCAAACCAACAGCGAACGGCAGCACGG
>JBFWNS010000006.1:0-156788 GCA_050250935.1 Candidatus Margulisiibacteriota bacterium
GCATTCCCTTTAGCCCGACCACGAACATCATCACGGCCTTCCCGGACCAGGTGCGCAAAAGCCAGCCGAATGTGAACAACTTGAACCGGTTGGAGTTGGCGTACACGCTGCCGAGTTTGCCCGATGGTCGGTACACCATCATTGCCAAGGCGCACGATGCCTACAACACGGAAAGCTATTTGCGGTATGGGTTTTCGGTGGACAGGACGCCGCCGCGGATTAAGATTTTTAAAATTGGGGTTTATAACCCGCATAAGGGGCAGCGGTAAAAACGCTATTGAATGACTATAAAAATGAGACTTTATATCATACTTTTTGTTTTCTTTTTGATAGGCGTTTATCTTTGGAAAAGCATGCGTTTTAGTCCCCGATTCGATCCGATTATTTTCTCCAATGAAAAATACTCTGATTACAGAGAGCAAATCGCAAAAAAAATGAATGACAAAGCTCAAGAATTGTCAGAAACGCCAGTTATTCTAGGCAATTGTGATTATACCAGTCCTTCCGACGTTGAAATAGCAATGGTCGATTTAAATGATGACCGTATTCCAGAAGTTTTGGCGCTGATTGGTTCCGAATACTATACAACGGGTGTTGGTGGAATTCAGCTCGAAATTTATTCACAAAACCAAGGGGGCCTCCAGCCAATTGTCTCTGTAACGGGTTTACTTAATAATAAACCGACTCGCTTTTTTGGCTCTGGCGTACAAACCAGTCGATATCTTGCAAAATCAAGCCATAAAACCAACGGATACAGTGATTTATGTTGGTTTATAGAGGCATTAGACCCACAAAAAGATCGTAAGCATTTTTTAGTATGGCGTTCTGGAAGTTATGATCGTGGTCCATCAGAAAAAATGACGGATGATGAAAAGAGGTTATTTGAACATGAAAACTTATGATGCGTTTTTTGAAGCTTTGGGGCAAAAAGAGTCGAGTGGAAACTATTCTGTAGTTCAGAAGAAGTATGGATATTTAGGAAAATATCAAATGGGAGAAGCGGCACTTATTGATAGCGGTTACTACAAAAGAGATGGAAAGATTAATAACTCGTTTTTGGATAATTTTTGGACAGGTAAAGATGGTGTGCACAGTAAGCAAGATTTTCTTGAGAACCATCAAGCGCAAGAAAATGCGATACGAGAGTATATGAAAGTTCAGTGGCGATATATTATATCTGTAAATTTAGATCGTTTTGTGGATCAAACCAGAGATGGGATTCTATTTACTGTTTCCGGACTGCTGGCAGGAGCTCATTTAGGCGGTCATGGACGATTGAAAGCTTATCTAAAAGATAACCAATTGTTCCCAGATGGAAATGGGGTGGTTGTTACTGAATATATCCAAAAATTTGGTGGTTACGAAACCCCATTTAAACCTAGAAAGCAACTAACGGGCATAAGAAAAGATGAAAATAAAAAAACGATAGCTTACCAAATCGATGGCCGAGATTGGGTGTCGGTGGGGACTGCCATTGAGATGGTTAAAGCTCTCGAATTAGATGGTGTCGTTGTTACCAGTGTCAAAGGGACCGTTTTTTTGAGAACCCCTCCGGATCAGGTAAGAGAAAATAATTTGGTGGGATGATAGAATATGGTGGGCGGTATTGGACATCATAAGTACCGGCCTACCCTCTGGACACAAACATTTTTTTCACAAATTGATACTTCTAAAATCGGAACTTTAAAGAAATAATCTCATTCTACTTTTTGAATAAATTGTGCGCGAAGTACATTTGCTAGACCTACATGATTTTCAACGATCTTTATTGTAGGCGTATTAGATAGCGTATGTATATAGGCGTGATGTACTGTTAAAACTAGATCTTGAAGTTCATTATCAGTTTCTAAATCAACAATCGTTAAACCAATTTTTTTTGCTTCTTCATTGCTAATATGCCTTGCGTGTGCCTTTGTCTTTTTATGGTCAGACAATTCATCAACAATTTTTCCGCAAATTGCTTTGTCTTTTTGATCTTTGAACATTCCGCTTTCTAGCCATTTTAAAACTATTTCTTTGGACCATTCTCGTGCGTTTTCGCAACTTAGTATGAAAGTTGGGTGGTATTTCCCGATAATTACTTGCCATAATGGAATTTTGGAAGGGTCTTTTTTAATTTCTTCGGCTGCTCTATAAAATTCCTCTACTACTGCTGGTGCCGATGCTCCATTAACATGAGGATCAATAGGTCCAATATTTGATTGTTTTCCCATGTGAATCTTTTTTGCTGAGCAAGCAATCATTGTGCCTGCTGACATTGCAATTTGAGGAATAAATACCTCTATATCTGTACCAAACATTTTGCGAAGATAATCTACTAATGATTCTGTTGCAGCAACTTGTCCACCAGGAGTATGTAAAATTAAATCCAGCCCTTTTTTTCTATCAAGTCCATGAATCGCTGCCATAAACGCATTTTTATCGTTATCATTAATTTCTGTGCCCTGAATATTTGGTTTTTGGAGCCAGCCTGAATAGTAGCAGATGATATTTCTATTGCGTTTTTCAAAAAGGTTTTTAAGATATTTTCGCCGAACAAAATCGAACGCATCTCTTCTTGTTAAGGAAGCTTCGTTTATTTCATTTAAAACGTCGTTCCAATTAGGCATTGACTGAGCTTGAAGAAGTGGAGAATTCAATTCCATCCGACTTCAATAGAGTGAATTCTTGATAGTTATAGTTGGACGGGGTTGTGTAAGGAATTTCTAATATCTTATATATCTGGTGTATTTCAGATTTCTTTTCATCTGAGAGGTATGAAAAATCTTGCTTTTCTGCTGCTTTTTTCATTTTCACTGAAGTTACTCCCATAGGGTTTAAATATTACTATTAATTTCCCTGTTTTTGAAGATGTTAAACTACAATGGGATGAAAGCCAGTTTTTAATTTAGCCTCAAAACCATATCGGAATCGAACCACTGTTGAACTCAAAATAAGCTTAAAAATATTGTGGTGGGCGATACTGGAATCGAACCAGTGACCTCTTGCATGTCAAGCAAGCACTCTAACCAACTGAGCTAACCGCCCTAGGGAAACCTGAAGGGAGAAAAATTTTAGCATTTTAGGCCAGTATTTCAAAGTGGTGCTAAAAATAGGGTGAAAAAATGGGTGTGGCGAGACCCTTGAATGTGCAAGCGAAGTTGCCTTGTGGTTTCGTTGATCCAGATCAATTCAATATGAAGCGCATTTTCAGGGGTAAGATGGCCCAACCGCTCCGGCCATTCGATGCAGGTGATGTGGTGCTGATCAAGGTAAAGATCCAGATCCAGCGCTTCAATAGCAGCCGAGGAGTTGAGGCGGTAAAGGTCGAGGTGATGCATGGGTTTTGGGCCCGTATAGGTGTGGGCCAGGGTAAAAGTGGGCGAGGACACCCAATCTGAGCTGCCCAGGGCTTGGGCCAGGGCGGCGGTGAAGGTCGTTTTGCCGGCCCCCATGTCGCCGTGAAGCAGCACAACATCGCCAGGCACCAGGGCTTGGGCCAGTTTGGCTGCGAGGTGTGGCAGGGCGTCGAGGGTGAAGGTGGTGTCGTGGCTTGTTATTTCCAAGAGCTGAAGGACCGTTTTATGAAGACTTGGGTGCTGCCAATGGGGAGCGAGGGTTGCAAGGGGGGCCAGGACAAATAGCCTTTCGGCCAGGTGGGGATGGGGCAAAATTAGGTCGGGGGTTGTTAGGCTGAAGTCGTCGTAAAACAACAAGTCCAGGTCCAAAGGACGAGAGGTATAGGGGGCTCCGGGTTGCTTGGGGCTGCGGCCGGCTTCGGTTTCTAGGGTTTTGAAAAAGGCCAAGAGGTCTTGGGGGGATAGGGTGGTGTTTAGCAGTGCTGCCCCATTTAAAAAGCGGGTTTCGGCCGTAAATCCGACGGGATCTGTTTCGATCCACGGCGAGACTGCGGTGATTTGGATGTCGGGATGGGCAGCCAGTTGGACCAATGCTTGGTCAAGATGGGCTTGGCGATGGCCCAAATTCGACCCCAATCCAATCGCTAGTGTGGCCATGGGCGAGAAAGGGCCTGAGCCACTTTTAGGGCGTTTCGGTGGGCGGCAACGTTATGAACACGAAGAATATCGGCCCCGTTTTGAGCGGCGAAAAGATGGGCAGCCAAGGTTTCGGGTAACCGGTCTTGAACCTCGGATCCGGTGAGTTGTCCCAAAAACGATTTTTGGGATGCGCCAATTAAAAGGGGGCAGCCCAGTCGGGAAAAGTGACGCAGGTGATGCAACAGGGCCAGGTTGTGTTCGAGCGTTTTGCCAAACCCAATGCCCGGATCCACAATGATTTTCTGAATCCCTGCCGCGGTGGCTGTGGCGTGTTGGGTTTTTAAAAAATCGAAAACCTCGGCCACCACATCGGTATAGGTGGGCTGGGTTTGCATGGTTTTGGGACTGCCTTGTTTGTGCATGAGCACCAGGGGGACTTGGGCTTTGGCGGCAACCTGAATCATGTCGGGATTTTGGCCGCCGTTGATGTCGTTGAGGATCGAAACGCCATGGTGAAGGCCAAATTCGGCCACTTCGGGTTTGACGGTATCCAAAGACAATGGGGTTTTAAAATGGGTGTGATACACGCTCAAAATGGGTTCCAAGCGCCGTTTTTCATCACCTTCTGAGACCGGTTCTGAGCCTGGTCTTGAGGATTCTGCGCCAAGGTCGATGATGTTGGCCCCGCCTTGGATGAGCCTGTGGATGTGAGACAGGGTTTGGTCTAGGGCGCTGTGTTTTCCCCCATCAAAAAACGAATCTGGGGTGAGGTTGACGATGCCCATCAACAGAGGGCCTTGGGTGCTGGTCGGAAAAAGGGTTCTAAACCATGCTGGGGTCATCGCTGAACCGAAGGCTTAAATCCAGTGCGGGGACGGAATGGGTTAGGCTGCCACAGGAAATGCGGTGAATGGGCAGCCCTTTGTAGCGGCCAATGTTGTCTAGGGTGATGTTTCCAGAGACCTCGATTTCGGCTTGAAAGCCCCTGCTTTTGCAAAGGGTAAGGGCGGTTTCTAGCTGGTCCATGGGATAGTTATCTAGCAAAATGTAATCTGCCAAACCCAGATCCAAGGTTTCGAGTTGGGTGTTGTTTTCAATTTCGATTTCAATTTTAATGCCGGGGAATTGGGTTTTGACAGCGGCCATGCGATTTCGAAGGTCGCCCAGTTTTCCGTGACGGGCTAAATCGGCCAAGTGATTTTCTTTAATCAAAACCATATCAGACAAAGAGTGTCGGTGGTTAAACCCGCCACCCGCTAAAACGGCTTGTTTTTCTACATCCCGCCACATAGGCGTGGTTTTTCGGGTGTCCAAAATCTGAATGGCCGGGTCGTCCAGGGCCTCGACATAGCGCCGGGTTTGGGTGGCAATGCCCGAGAGGTGTTGGATTAAATTGAGTAGCACCCGTTCGAGTTTAAGAATGGCCGAGACGGGACCAGAAAACAAGGTCACCGTAGTGCCCCTAAAAACCCGTGTCCCATCCGATATCAACACCGAGGGTGTTATCCCAAATTCACCCAAAACCGTTGCCACGACCGCCCCCCCACAAAACACCCCATCCGCTTTGGCAATAATCACCGCTTCGGCCGGGTAGTCCGAGACAAAGGCCTCGGTCGTCACGTCGGTGGTGGGGATGTCTTCGGCCAGGGCCAGCCGGATGCGTTCGGCTAGACTTGGCATTATTTTTTCCAGGCTTTGGCGTCTTCTAAAAAGGCTTGAATGCCAGAATCGGTGAGGGGGTGTTTGAAGAGTTGGGTCAGTGTGGCCGGGGGAACCGTCACCACATCGGCGCCAATCAGGCCGGCATCCAGAATATGAATGGGGCTGCGGACGCTGGCGACCAAAACTTTGGTTTGATAGCCATAGTTGTCATAGATTTGGCGAATTTGAGCGATAATATCCATGCCACGGTGGCCGATATCATCCAAACGGCCGACAAAAGGACTCACATAGGTGGCGCCAGCTTTGGCGGCAATCAGGGCTTGGAGGGGGGAAAAGGTTACGGTGACGTTGGTTTGAATCCCTTCCGCACTCAGGGCTTTAACCGCTTTCATGCCTTCGGGGTTCATCACAATCTTAATCACGATATTTTTGCCCCATTTTTTGTATTCTTGGGCTTCTTTTAAAATACCTGCTGCGTCTTCAGAAAGGGTTTCAACCGAAATGGGACCGTCAATAAAAGCGGCAATTTCGCGAATGGTTTGCTCGTGGTCTTTGCCGGCTTTTTTGATGAGGGTTGGGTTCGTGGTAACCCCATCCACCAGGCCCATGTCGTGGGCTTTTCTAATCGCGTCTACATCAGCAGTATCAATAAAAAATTCCATGCTGTATCTCCTTAATAACGATAATGATTGGGTTTAAACGGACCATTCACAGGCACGCCCAAATAAGCCGCTTGGTCTTGGGTGAGGGTGGTGAGTTTAACCCCGAGTTTTTCCAAATGCAGGCGGGCCACTTCTTCGTCCAAATGTTTGGGAAGGGTGTAGACGCCGATGGGCTGGGGGTTGGTCCACAGCTCAATTTGGGCCAAGGCTTGGTTGGTAAAAGAAGTGCTCATCACAAAAGAAGGGTGACCGGTGGCGCATCCTAAATTCACCAAACGACCTTCGGCCAGCAAGAAAATGCTGTTGCCGGTGGGGAAGGTGTATTGGTCGACCTGGGGTTTGATGTTGAGGTGTTTAACGCCAGGGGCAGAAACCAGCTGTTCGACTTGGATTTCGTTGTCAAAGTGGCCAATGTTGCAGACGATGGCTTGGTCTTTCATGGCTTGCATGTGGGAAAGGGTGATGATGTCTTTATTGCCGGTGGTGGTGACAAAAATGTCGGCCAATCCCACCACATCTTCTACGCGTTTGACTTCGTAACCTTCCATGGCGGCTTGAAGGGCGCAGATGGGGTCAATTTCAGTGACAATCACCCGGGCGCCGAAGCCACGCATGGAGTGGGCACAGCCTTTGCCCACATCGCCGTAACCACAGACCACAACCACTTTGCCTGCGACCATGACATCCATGGCTCGTTTTAGTCCATCAGCCAATGATTCTCGGCAGCCATAGAGGTTGTCGAACTTGGATTTGGTGACCGAATCGTTCACATTAATGGCGGGAAAAAGCAGTTTTCCGGCTTCCATCATTTGATAGAGGCGGTGAACCCCGGTGGTGGTTTCTTCGGAAACCCCTTTGATGGTTTTGGCAACGGTTTGCCATTTGGTGGGTTTTGATTGAAGGTCTTTGCGAATCAGGTCCAGAACGATGGCAAATTCTTTGTTGGTGGTGGGAACATCAATCAGAGCCGTGTTTTGTTCGATTTCGGCGCCTTTGTGAATCAGTAAGGTGGCATCTCCGCCGTCGTCGACAATCAAATCGGGGCCAGAGCCGTCGGGGAAAATCAAGGCTTGTTCGGTGCACCACCAATATTCTTCCAAAGTTTCGCCTTTCCAAGCAAAAACCGGAACACCAGCTGCGGCAATGGCGGCGGCGGCAGAATCTTGGGTCGAGAAAATGTTGCAAGACGCCCAGCGAACCGTCGCGCCCAAAGCCACCAAGGTTTCAATTAATACAGCGGTTTGAACGGTCATGTGCAAAGAGCCCGAGATTTTGGCGCCTTTTAAAGGTTTGGAAGTGCCAAATTTTTCGCGCAGGGCCATCAAGCCTGGCATTTCTTTTTCGGCGATCATGATTTCTTTGCGGCCCAGTTCGGCCAAGGACAGGTCTTTGACTTTATAGTCGGTGGTTAGGGTGGTCATGGGTACCTCGTTTTGGAAAGTTGGAATGGAGAGGGTTATTCAAAGGCGAAAAACCTTTGCGAGTATACCAAACCGGGTTTGAGGTGAACAGTATTCCGAAGATGTTCTCGATTTTATAGAAAATTATAAATTAAAAATAAATATTGACATGATAGTACCCTGTGATACATTGGTGAAGTTTTAAAAAAATAAAGGAGATGTTTATGAGATATTATTTGTCTTTGGCCGTTTTGGTTTGTGTTGTCATGGGAATGAGTGGACCTGCTTTTGCGGAAATGGGCCTTAAATTAGGGGCGAATTTGGCCAATTGGAGCGGAGCGTCTGTTTCAACGCAGGGAAAAGTGGGGTTCCAGTTGGGTGGCTTTGTTAAGCAAGATTTATCCGATAAATTTTCGATGCGGTATGAGTTGTTGTATTCTCAGAAAGGTGCAAATTACTCGAGTTCTGTGACAGATGGAAGTAATACATATGCAGTTTCGTATGCTGATAATTTTGATTACGTAGAGCTGCCAGTTCTGTTTCAGTATCAGGCAATGCCCATGCTTTCGCTGTATGCAGGCCCTTATGTGTCTTATTTGTTAACGGCTAAGACCCACATTGCCATTTCTGGTGCTTCGGTGGATGTTGATCAACTGCCGAATGTTAATGCTTTGGATTATGGAGCTATTGCAGGTTTGGGGGTTACCCTGGGCAATTGGGTTGTGGATCTTAGGTATGAGCTGGGTTTGGCTGATGTTAACAAAACCGGGTCTTCTATCCGATCCAACAATATGGCTTTGAGCGCTGGATATCGGTTCTAGTCTAGCGGGTCCAAAACGCCTTTGCCGCGTAGCTGATGATGATGTCGGTTCCTGCGCGGCGAAGGGCAGTGAAGCATTCGTCGAAGGCGGCGTGTTCATCCAAAATGCCTTTTTCGGCTGCGGCTTTGATCATGCTGTATTCGCCAGAGACGTGGTAGGCTGCAAGGGGTAGGTGGGTGGTGTTGCGTAGGTCGCGGATGATGTCCAAATAGGCCATGGCGGGTTTGACCATTAAAAAATCGGCGCCTTCGGCTTCGTCGTCTGCCGCTTCCAAGAGGGCTTCCCGGCGCTGGGTGTAGGCCAATTGGTGGTGTTTGCGATCCCCTATAAAATTACCTGCAGAACCTGCAGCGTCCCGGAAGGGGCCATAAAAATTCGAGGCAAATTTAACGGCATAAGACATCAAGGCCACGGAGTCGAATTGGGCGGCATCGAGGGTGGTTCGCAGGTGGGCAATCATGCCGTCCATCATGCCGGAAGGGGCAATGATGTCGGCACCGGCTTCGGCATAGGACAGGGCGGTTTTGCCCAGGGTTTCTAGGGTTTGGGTTAGGTCGAAGTGGGGTTCTTGACCCGGTTTTAACAGGCCGCAATGCCCGTGGCTGGTGTATTCGCACAAGCAGCAATCGGCCATCACAATAAGATCAGGAAAAGCGGTTTTAAGCTGACGAATGGCGCGTTGAACAATGCCGTTGGTGTTATAAGCCTCCGTAGCGGCCGGATCTTTGTGGTTGGGAATGCCAAATAAAATCACCGATCGAATGCCTGTTTTAAGAATGGATTCCACTTCGTTGTTCAGGTGGGACAAAGGCCATTGGGAAATGCCTGGTAAGCTGGCAATGGGTTGGGGGTCTACAAGGTCTTCGTGCACAAAAATGGGCATGACAAACTGGGCCGGATTCAAATGCGTTTCGGCCACCAGTGCCCGATGGGCTGGGGTTTGTCGATACCGGTGGAGTTTTCTGGAATGAGGGTTGATGTTCATCAAGAGTGGCCTTTACGGAAGGTGCAGTATATCATGTCTTCCCATGAAAGACATCCTTTGGAAAGCTGGGTTTAGCCTCGTTTTTGGGGTCCTGTTTTTACTATTGGCCCTTCGGCATATGGATCTGGGTTTGCTGGTGAGCTTGTTTGGGCGGCTTCAGTTGGGCTTTGTGGTGTTGGGCGTGGCGTTTTTGGGCTTGGCCTATGCCATTAAATGGATTCGCTGGCACCAAATTTTGCGGCAAATGAATCAGCCGGTTACCCCGTCTCAGACCCGGGCGGCGTTTTTTATTGGGGTGTTGGTCAACAACATCAGCCCGGTGAAGTTGGGCGAAGTGGCTCGGTTGGCCAGTTTGCATGTGGCCAGCAAGGCGTCTAAAACCACGGTTTTAACCAGTATTTTAATTGAACGGATTTTTGATGGAACCGCTTTGGTGACCCTTTTTTTTATGTCGGTTCAATTTATCGAAGCGCCCTTGTGGGTGACGGTGCTGTTGCGGTTGGGCATGACCCTGTTTTTTGGATTGTTGGTGGGGTGTTATCTGCTGACCTGGTTCCCCTTACCGAAAAACAAAGCATGGTTGGCCCTTAAAACAAAACCCAAGATGGCCCGATTGACGGCGGCTGTGGAGTCGCTTTGGGAGGGCATGCAGGTGATTCATTCCCCGGGCAGAACCTTGTTTGTGGCTGGTTTGTCTTTTGGGGTTTGGGTGTCGGAATGGGTGTTGTATTGGTCTTTTGCCCAGGCGTTTGATTTTCCTATCGGTATTGCTCAGGCTGGGGTGTTGTTGGGGGTGATTAATTTTGGAACCCTGATTTTTACAGCGCCAGGCTCTTTGGGGACCTTTGAATTTTTAATGGTTCAGGCCTTTGTTTTGTTTGGATTGACCCGAACCCAAGGGTTGGCTTATGCCTTTTTTGCCCATTTTTGGCTTTATGTGCCCCTGTCTTTGGTGGGCATTTGGTACATGGTTCATGCCGGGTTTTCCCTTAAAAGTGTTTTAAAAGAATCGAAAGGATCTGCCAATGACGACAGCCTCTGAGGTGTGTTTTGAAGCTGCAAAATCCGTGTTTGTGGGTGGGGTGAACAGCCCGGTCCGTGCCTTTAAGTCGGTGGGGGGTACCCCGGTTTTTATGAAAGAAGGGCAAGGCCCCTACTTGGTTTCTGAAGACAACCAACGGTATATCGATTATGTGCTGTCCTGGGGGCCAATGCTGGTGGGACATGCCCATCCCAAAGTGGTTTCGGCCTTGCAAGCGGCTGTGGCCAAAGGCACTTCGTTTGGAACGCCAGGTCGTTTGGAAACCGAATTGGCGGTGTTGGTGCAACAGTTTTTTCCCTCGATGGAGAAACTTCGATTCGTCAGTTCTGGCACCGAAGCCACCATGAGTGCCATTCGCTTGGCCCGTGGGGCAACCCAACGCCCGTATATTCTTAAATTTAATGGCTGTTACCACGGCCATGTGGATTCGCTGTTGGTTGCGGCAGGGTCTGGGGCCCTCACCTTTGGCCATCCCGATAGTGCGGGTGTTCCCCAAGCCTTGGCCGAGCAAACCTTGGTGGCCGACTACAACGATACCGAGCAGGTTCAGGCTTTGTTTAAAGCCCATGGCCATCACATTGCGGGGGTCATTGTCGAGCCAGTGTGCGGCAACATGGGGGTTATTTTGCCCAAGCCAGGGTTTTTGGAAACCCTGAGACAGCTGTGCACGGCCCATGATGCCATCCTGATTTTTGATGAAGTGATGACCGGTTTTCGGGTGGCACCCGGTGGGGCTCAAGAAAAATTTGGCATTACCCCCGACTTAACCTGTTTGGGCAAAGTGATTGGTGGCGGGCTGCCTTGCGGGGCTTTTGGGGGTCGGGCCGATTTGATGGGGCATCTGTCGCCGGAGGGGCCGGTGTATCAGGCTGGCACTTTGTCGGGTAACCCGATTGCCATGACGGCTGGGATAGCCACTTTGGGGATCTTAAAAGAAGAGCCCGTGTTTAAAACCGCTGCAGAATCAACCGACTTTTTAACAACAGGTTTAAACCAGATTTTAAATGGGAAGTATACGGTTAATACCATTGGAACGATGTTTTCTATCTTTTTCTGTTCGGGCACTGTAGAGGGAACCGCAGATACTCGTCGGGTCGATACGGCCGCTTTTCGGCAGTATTATCACCGCATGTTGGATCTGGGCATTTATTTGGCCCCTTCTGCTTTTGAGGCTAATTTTTTGTCCTCGGCCCATTCGTCTGCGGATCTGGTTGCGACCCTGGCTGCCTTCGAAAAAGCAGTTTGATAGGAATCGAAGAGCCTTGGTATACTGTGAGCTCAATTCTCTCACTACTTTAGATCGGATCAGCTTTTTGGAGGAAAGTTTTAATGCGGGTAGATCGTTTTAAACAACTGGTTTTGATTGTGATGCTACTGGGCTTTACGGTTCTGGGTGCTTCGTCTGTGTTTGCGATGGGAGAACCCCCAAAGCCCGAAACCCCAACGGCGCCTCAAGAAGCGTTTGCCCCCGATCCAACCACACCCACAGCGTCGGTGGGAACGGCCAATGCCAAGCTTCAAGAATTGACCCAAGACGATATTCGGGACATTCGACAAGCCTATGACGATGCCATGAAGCAAAAACAATACAGCGTTGCCCTGACCACCCTTTCCAAGTTGCCGGACAAAGCGTTAACGCCCGGACTTAAATCTGCCAAAACCACTTTAACCTTGTTTGGAACCATCGAGGCCGAAGCCTCGGCCAATGCCTCTATTTTTCGAAAAGACGATACCTTGGATGAAGACACCAAGCGAACCGTTTCTAAATTGTATAAAGAAGCCCAGTCGGCCTATCTAAATGGGCAGCAAGATATTGCCCGCGATTTGTTGATTCATATTCTCTTTTTAGACCGTCAAAATGCCAATGCCAAAAAGTTCTTGGAATTGGGGCTAAATTTGCCCTTGGGTACTTACAAAGTCGAAAATATGGAAGCGAAATATTGGAATTTGTCTTCGGTTCATTTTTATGGCGGTAACTACAATTCCGCGGTTCAGGATTTGAATATTTTGACCATTATTAACAAAGACGATTCCCGCATCTATGAACGCATGGGGTCGGCCTATTATATGATGGGCGAAAAAAGCAAGGCTGTGGATATTTGGAATACCGCCTTGTTTTTGAATCCCACCAACAAAGATTTGGCACAAATTATTGATCGGGCCAAACAATCCATTAAAGACGACGAAGCCCAAGCCAAACTGTTGGACAACAACAGGGTTCAAAAACAAACCAAAATTGCGCCTCAAGATTTGCAGTTGATGGGGACTTTCCCGTCTCAGGAAAAGGCCTACAACTTTGCCCAGCAAATGAAGCAGCAAGGGTTTGCCAATCCCATTGTCGAAGAACAAGACAATGGCAAATGGACTGTTAGCGTTCCCAAGAAGAAATAAAATTTAGTTTATAAAGAAGGACACCCATGAAACACCTTTTGAGAGCCCTTTTCGTTGCAGCGGTTGTGGTTGGTTTTACCGTAACGGCCCATGCTGGATTTTTGGAAAAAGTAGGGTTGGAAGACAGCTATACCACCAAAGCCCAAAATACCTTGGACCGTGTTTATGGTCATGGCAATTTTGTGGTCAACGTAACGGTGCTGATGACCAACGAATCCTGGAGCATGACCTATACCGAGCAAGCCAAAGCCAAGGCCACAGCCAAAGGTCCTCAAAAGCAAATCAATATTTTGCCGGGCTATCCTGTTATTAAAAATTTGGCCCCAGATGGCAATGATGTGATTCCTTTTAACTCTCGTCTGAGCAAATCGCCTGCCGTTTTGAATAAGGTGATTGTGGATTTGGTGGTCAACAGCGATTTTCCAAGAGCCGAGGAAAAACGTGCCGAAGCCATGTTAATGGAAATTTTGGGCCTGAAACCAGGTCGCGATGTGATTCGTGCCCAGTTTAAATCGTTTTCAGACTTTAATGCAGCGGCCGATCCCACGGTGTTTACTTCGACTGGTAATATGGGTGGTGCTGGTGGCTTTAAGCTGTTTTCTGCCCAGGGCATTTTGTCGGTTTTGGCTTTATTGACCTTCTTGGGTTTTGTGGGGCTTTATGCCTTTTTCCAATTCAGCCAAGGGACAGCCTTGCGTGCTTTGGCCTCTAAAAAAGACAGTGGCAGCGGCAGTGGTGGCGCAACCACCGTTACGATGGCACCTGTGGATACCCCAAAATCCGATGCATCCGGTCCTTCTGGGGATCTTAAACTGGTGCCTGCACCTCAGATTAAAAAATATTTTGATTTTATTTCAGAAGACAATATCGAAGGCCTAATTTACATCATCAAAAAAGAGGCCATGAGTATTGAAAACGTGACCATTATTGTTTCGTATTTGTCTGCAGATCTTGCAGCCAAGGTGATGAAGTCTTTGGAATTGGAAGGGCAAGCCTTTATTACGTTGAATATCTTGGATCAAAAAATGGTCAACCGTGCGGCTTTGGATAAATTGGAGTCTCAGGTTAAAGGGGCTGTTGAATGTTTGATCGGAGGCCAATCTGCGGTTTCGTCGATTTTCAATCATTTTGGTGCCGAGACCAAGCGGCAGTTGATGCAGGTGTTGGCCTCTGCGGATCAAGACAAGTATCAGCGGTTGCGTCGCTTGATTGTTCTGTTCGAAGATTTGGGTGTTTTGTCTGAAGACGAACTTCGGTTGTTGGTTTCTGAAATTAATTTTGAGCGGATGGCCTTGGCCATGGTGGGCATTGAGGCTGATTTGCGTCAGCGCTTCGAGGCCGTTTTGCCCCGCAGCACCCGCGACATGATCAAGCAATACATGGATCTGAAAGGCAAGTCGGTTCAACCCCAAGAAGTTGAAGCGGCCCAAGACTATATCTTGGGTGTGGCCGATAAGTTGGAATCCAACGGCCGCATTGCCCTGCGCGAAAAAATTCAAGGCTAAACAAGCCCAGTTGCCGAGTTCTCTAAATAGCCTGGTTTCTTTATATGGAGACCAGGCTATTTTTTTGGCTTAGCGTCGTTTGGTGTAGGCTTCGAAGCTGCCCAGGTTTTTGTCGTCTTGGCGCAATTTTTTAAGTTCTTCGACCAGGTCTTTCTCTTTGCCAGAGAGCTTGGGCATGACGATTTTAACGTGCACCAATTGGTCTCCCCGAGAAAACCCGCGAAGCCCTGGAAGGCCTTTGCCCTTTAACCGCAAAATGGCATTGGGTTGGGTGCCTGCTGGGATGTTCAGTTTGGCCATACCGCCAATGATGGGGACTTCTAACTCGGTTCCCAAAAGGGCCAAGGTTAGGGGTACTTCGATGTCCAAATGAACATCTTGGCCGTCCCTTTCCAAATAGGGATGGTCTTTGACATTCAAGAAAACGTACAGGTCACCAGCAGGGCCGCCGTTCTCGCCAAAATTGCCTTCCCCACTCACCCGAAGGCGTGTGCCTTTGTCCACCCCTGCAGGGATGTCCAAGCGGATGCGTTTTTTCTTTTTTTCCAGGCCTTTTCCAGCACAGTTTTTGCAAGGATCTTTGATGATTTCTCCGGTTCCGTTGCAGTGGTGACAGGTAATGACCTGAGAAAAACTGCCCAACATGGTGCGTTGGACGGTTTTGACCTGTCCCGAGCCTTGGCAATGGGAACATTGGGTTTTCGAGGTTCCGGCTTTGCTGCCAGAGCCAGAACAGTCGCCGCAGCGCTCGAGATGGAAGATCTCGATTTCTTTGGCCAAGCCAGCTGCGGCTTCTTCCAAGGAAATTTCCAAATCAAAGCGCAGGTCTTCGCCTCGTCGAACTTGTCTGCCTTGGCCCCGACGGGCACCGCCACCGCCAAAGAAGGCATCGAAAATATCGTCAAAGTTGGATTCGAATCCAAACCCGCCGCCACCGCCAAAACCGCCTTGAGGACTGTCGTCGGTGACGCCGAATTGGTCGTATTGGGCTTTTTTTTGCGAGTCGGACAAAATATCGTAGGCTTTTTGAACTTGTTTGAATTTGTCTTCGGCCCCGGCTTCTTTGTTGACATCGGGGTGGTACTGACGCGCCAGGCGCCGGTAGGCCTTTTTAATGTCGGCCTCCGACGCGTTACGCTCTACTTCTAAAATTTTATACAGATCTTCTGCCATGCTTATTGCTTATCATCCACTTCAGAGAAACTGGCGTCAACCACGTCGTCCCCGGATTGACCGGCGGCTTGCTCGGGGTTGCCAGCGGGTTGTTCGGCGCCTTCTGCGGTTTTATAGATTTCGGAAGAAGCGGCATACACATCTTGTTGAAGCTTTTCGGTTTCGGCTTTGATGGCGTCTTTGTCTTCTGAATCCAGAACCGCTTTGACGGCTTTGATGCCCTCTTCCAGCTTGGTTTTGAGTTCTGCAGGAACCTTGGCTTCGTTTTCTTTGATCATTTTTTCGGTGGAGTAGACCAAAGAATCGGCTTCGTTTCGGGCATCGATGAGTTCTTTTTTGCGCTTGTCTTCGTCGGCGTGCAATTCGGCTTCTTGCTTCATGCGCTCGATGTCGGCATCGCTAAGACCAGATGACGAGGTAATGGTGATTTTTTGTTCTTTACCTGTGCCTTTGTCTTTGGCTTTAACGTGCAAAATCCCGTTCGAATCGATATCGAAGGTCACTTCGACTTGGGGAACACCACGGGGGGCAGAGGGAATGCCTTCTAGAATAAAGCGGCCCAAAGACCGGTTGCCAGAGGCCATTTCTCTTTCCCCTTGCAGAATGTGAATTTCCACACTGGTTTGGCCGTCTGCAGCGGTCGAGAAAACTTGGCTTTTTGAAGTTGGGATGGTGGTGTTGCGTTCGATCAACTTGGTGCAAATACCACCCATGGTTTCGATACCCAAGGACAGTGGGGTTACATCCAACAAGACCACATCTTTAACATCGCCAGAAAGAACGGCCCCTTGAATCGCGGCCCCGATGGCTACCACTTCGTCGGGGTTTACCCCTTTGTGAGGCTCTTTACCAAAGAAGGCTTTAACTGCTTCTTGAATGGCTGGGATTCGGGTGGTTCCCCCGACCAAAATAACTTCGTTGATTTCGCCAACCGAGAGGCCTGCGTCTTGAAGGGCTTTTTTGCAAGGCTCCATGGACCGTTTGATCAACGGTTCGATCATTTGTTCGAATTTGGCCCGGGAGAGGTTCACATTCAAGTGTTTTGGTCCCGTGTTGTCGGCGGTGATGAAGGGCAAGTTGATGTCGGTGGCTGTGGTCGAGGATAGCTCGATTTTGGCTTTTTCGGCGGCTTCTTTGAGTCGCTGCAGGGCCATGGCATCTTTGCTTAAATCAACACCTTGTTCTTTTTTGAACTCGTCTACCAACCAGTTCATAATCAAATCGTCGATGTCGTCTCCGCCCAACTGGGTGTCGCCATTGGTGGATTTAACTTCGAAAACCCCATCCCCAATTTCCAAAATCGAAATATCGAAAGTTCCGCCACCAAAGTCGTAGACGGCTACTTTTTGATCGTTTTGTTTGTCCAAGCCATAGGCCAGGGCTGCGGCTGTGGGTTCGTTGATGATTCTCAACACCTCTAGACCGGCGATTTCGCCTGCATCTTTGGTGGCTTTGCGTTGGCTATCATTAAAATAGGCGGGAACGGTGATGACGGCTTGTTTAACATCGTGGCCCAAATAGGCTTCAGCGTCTTTTTTGATTTTTTGAAGCACCATGGCCGAAATTTCGGGTGGGGTGTATTCCTTGCCTTGGGACTTGATCACGATGCTGCCGTCTTTGCGTTCCCCAATTTCGTAGGGTAATTTTTTCTTGATTTCAGCCAAGCGACGGCCAATCAAACTTTTTACGGAAAAGAAGGTGTTGGCGTGATTGGTAACGGCTTGCCGTTTGGCAGGTTGGCCCACCAAGCGTTCGCCATCTTTGCTAAAAGCCACAATCGATGGGGTGGTTCTGGCGCCTTCGCTGTTGGGAATAACGGCGGGGTCTTTCCCTTCCATCACCGAAATACAAGAGTTGGTTGTTCCTAAATCGATTCCAATAACTTTAGACATAAATAAATGCTCCTTTGTGTTTATTCGGCTACAACCACCATGGCCGCTCGGATGACGCGGTCTTGGAGTTTGTATCCTTTTTGAAATTCTTTAACGACGGTGCCTGCTTCGACCTCCTTGTTTGCTTCTTGCAGGACGGCTTGGTGTAAATTCGGATCAAAGGGGGTGCCAACGGCCTCGAAAGGCGAGACCCCTAGTTTTTCGAGAACGGCTTGGAACTGTTTTTGAATCAGTTCGAACCCTTCTTTAAGGTTTTGCTCGTCGGTGTTGGCAGAGGCGGCTCTGTCGAAACTGTCCAAAACGGGCAGTAATTCCAACACAAACCGTTCCAGAGCAAATTTTTTAAATTGTTCGACCTCGTTTTCTTTGCGGCGCTTAAAATTTTCCAGCTCGGCTGCGGCGCGAAGGGCTTTATCTTTTTCGATGGCCACTTGTTCTTTTAGCCCGGTGATTTCGGCTTCCAGAACGGCTTCTGGTGTGGCTTCCATGGGTTGGGTTTCGGCAGAAGGTGCTGGTGTGGCGTCTTCGGTGGCCGGGGTTTCGAATTCGGTTGGATCGGTCATAGAGATCTCCTAGTAGACGAGGTGAGATGGTGGGTGACCATGCCCGCAATGTGTTGCACCATGGGGATGATCGTGGGGTAGGCCATGCGCTTGGGGCCTAAAATGCCAATGGCACCGATGGCTTCTTGGCCAACCGTAACCGGCGACAAAATAATGCTACACGCTTCCAGGTCTTCAGCTTCGGTTTCTTTGCCGATTAAGACCTGATGGGTTGGGGTTTTGGAAAGCCGTTCGTTCAGCAAGGCCAGCAACAGCTTGTTTTCCTCCAGGGCGGTCAGGACTTTTTGGGTGAGTTCGATGTTTTGAAATTCGGGTAATCGAACCAATTTCGACAGACCTTTGGCCAGCATTTTTTTGGCGGGTTGTTCCTTTTTTCCCATGCGGTTAAGTTCTTTTAGAATGGCTTCCAGCACATGGGACAACTGAGGCAGCTCTGCGACCAAGGCGCCGAGCAGTGTGTCGTCGATGGCCCTGAGTGGTTTTCCTTCTAATTTTCGGGTTAGAAACTGAGACAATTTGTTTAAATCGTCTTGGCTGACCCGATCTTGGAAGCTGACCACAAACTCTTCGTTAACTCCCAAAGAACTGAGCAGAACCACCAAAATTCGGTCCAAATCGACCAGAATCAAGTGGGCTACCTTGAGGGTTTCTTGATAAATATCTGGGGTTAATACCAAGGTACTGTAGTCCATAATATGGGACATCACATCGGCGACATGAACCAACACCTGTTCAACACTGCGGCCAATGGTGTTCATTTCTTGAAGTACCAGCGCTTGTTTTTCGGCTGGGAAATCCCGGTAGGTCATCAGGTCGTCCACATAGAGACGATAGCCTTTGTCGGTGGGAATCCGCCCCGACGAAGTGTGAACATGGCTCAAAAAACCATCTTGTTCCAGCTCGTTCAGTTCGTTTCGAACGGTAGCAGGACTGACCGACAGCCCGTGCCCCTCGGCCAGTTGTTTGGAACTGACGGGTTCGGCGGTCTGGATGTACTGCTCAATGGTGGCGGCTAGGATGGCTTTTTTTCGGGTGTTCATTTGTAAATCACAAAAATGAAATTTTTGTGGGTCGATTTTCAGAGTGAATCTGGAAATCTCGCCCGTTGGGAGGATCAACAATTAACGCGTTCATATTAGCACTCTCATGCCAAGAGTGCCAAATCCCAGTGTACCCAGTGTCTAGAATCGCGTCAACCCTTTCCGAATTCAACTTCAAAATTGCCAAGATCGAAGCCCGTCTGATACACTGCTTTCGATTCATTTTTTACCAGAAAAGAGAGCGAAATGTCCTATTTTTTTAGTTCAGAATCGGTGTCAGAAGGACATCCAGACAAAATCTGCGATCAAATTTCGGATGCTATTTTGGACGAAGCCCTGCGCCAGGACCCTGATGCCCGTGTAGCTGCCGAATGTTTTGCCACCACAGGCTTGGTGTTGGTGGGTGGGGAAATCACCTCCAAGGCCCTGTTGGATGTTCAAGCCATTGCCCGAAAAACCATTACAGACATTGGCTATACCAATCCCGCTTTTGGGTTGGATGCCGAGTCTTGTTCGGTGTTGTCGGCGGTTAAAGAGCAATCCCCAGACATTGCTCAAGGGGTTAACAAAGGCGAAGGGTTGTACAAAGAATTGGGAGCCGGCGATCAAGGCATGATGTTTGGGTATGCTTGTACCCAAACCGACGCCCTGATGCCCCTGCCGATTCATTTGTCCCATGCCCTTGTTCAAGAATTGGCCCGGTTGCGCAAGTCCAAAACCTTGGCCTATTTGCGGCCCGATGCCAAAGCCCAGTTGACAGTAGAGTACGAGGGAAACAAGCCTGTTCGCGTTGACACCATCGTGGTGTCGACCCAGCACGATCCCGATGTTGATCACAAAACCATCGAACGCGATGTGATCGAAACCCTGATTCGGCCCATTATTCCGGCTCATCTTCTCACTGAAAAAACCCGCTATTTTATCAACCCTACCGGTCGATTTGTGATTGGTGGACCTCATGGCGATACCGGTCTTACAGGCCGAAAAATTATTGTGGATACGTATGGGGGATGGGCTAGCCACGGTGGCGGTGCTTTTTCTGGAAAAGACTACACCAAGGTAGACCGTTCTGCAGCGTATATGGCACGCTACATTGCCAAGAATATTGTGGCCGCAGGTCTTGCAACAGAGGCCGAAATCCAATTGGCTTATGCCATTGGTGTTGCCCAGCCGGTTTCGGTTCGGGTGAACACAAAAGGGACAGCCGTTGTTGCTGAAGAGCAATTGGTTTCTCTTGTTCGCGATCATTTTGAATTAACACCAGAGGGTATAGTTCGGTCCCTTGATTTGAAAAAACCGATCTACAAACAAACAGCAGCTTACGGTCATTTTGGCCGTAACGATTTGGATCTGAGTTGGGAAAAAACAGATAAGGCATCAGACCTTCGCAAAGCCGCAGGACTTTAGTCTTTCTTTTTTTCCATCGTTTAAACACACAAAAAGGTTAAAACCATGGACCATTTTCAAGACGCCCTCGACCAGGCTAGCCTGACTGTCGAGCAGCACCTTATTACCGAAACCCACCGGTTACTTCGGGACAAGCACGCCACCGTTAGCGTTGCAGAGTCCTTGACCGGCGGACTTTTGTCCAAGGTGCTGACGGATTTGCCTGGCAGTTCGCAAACCTTTTTGGGAGGGGTTGTGTGTTACCACCCGGCCTTGAAAATCCAGTTTTGTTCGGTGTTGCCGGCCACCATTCGACAACATGGGGTTGCCAGTTCCCAGGTTGCTTTGGAAATGGCTCATGGGTTTCGGGCCAGGACCAAAAGTACCATCTGTTTGTCCACGACAGGGGTTGCAGGTCCTGCCAACGAGGCCTATTCCGAAGATGCTTCTGGCACGGTGTTTATTGGTGTATCGTATTCGAATCAAGAACTGGTTAAAGCCTTCAAGTTTCGGGGTTCTCGCGATACGGTTCGGGAGCAAAGTGTAAATGCTGCGCTGATGCAGCTTAAATCTGTCCTAGAGTCTAGAATTTAGTTTTTATATAAGGAGTACCATCATGGATGATAATAAAGAAAAAGCACTACAGTTTGCTGTAGCCCAAATTGAAAAAGCCCACGGAAAAGGGGCCATTATGCGCCTGGGTGCCAGCCCCGATTTGGCCTTTGCCAGCGTGTCCTCTGGGGCCCTGTCTTTGGACTTGGCTTTGGGTGTTGGCGGTTATCCCAAAGGCCGGATTATTGAGATTTTTGGACCAGAATCGGCTGGTAAATCGACCTTGTCTTTGCATGCGGTTGCCGAAACCCAAAAGGCTGGCGGGGTGTGTGCCTATGTGGATGCCGAGCATGCTTTGAATCCCAGCTATGCCCAAAAAATTGGGGTTAACTTGGAAAGCTTGTTGATCTCTCAGCCAGATTACGGCGAACAGGCCTTGGAAATCGCCGAGACCTTGGTTCGGTCTGGTGCTGTGGATCTAATTGTTGTGGACTCGGTTGCGGCCTTGGTCCCCAAAGCTGAAATTGAAGGCGACATGGGCGATCCTCAAATGGGGATGCAAGCCCGCTTGATGTCTCAAGCCCTGCGAAAATTAACCGGTATTGTAAATAAATCGAATTGTATCGTGATCTTCGTTAACCAAGTTCGGGAAAAAATTGGGGTGATGTTTGGTAATCCCGAAGTAACACCCGGTGGCCGTGCCCTGAAATTTTATTCGTCCATTCGTATCGACATTCGCCGTATCGATTCGGTGAAATCGGGTGTGGATATTGTGGGCAATAAAGTGAAAATCAAAATCGTTAAAAACAAAGTTGCACCGCCTTTCAAATTTACCGAGCTTGAAATTGAATTTGATAAAGGGATTTCCAAAGAAGGTGATTTGCTGGATTTGGCTGTGGATATGGGTTTTGCCGAAAAAAGTGGAACCTGGTTTTCGGTGGGTAGCGAACGGTTGGGACAAGGGAAAGAGTCGGCCAAACAGTTTTTGCGTCAGCACCCTGCACTTGCCGCTGATCTCGAGAAAAAAATTCGTGAAAAAGTATTGTCTGCCACAGCGGGTGCTTCCGAAACCGCTGGTGCCGCGTTGAAGGAGGAATAAGCGTGGGAATTGTAACGGTTATTATTGCCATAGTTGTTGCTGCTGCAGGGGTTTCTGCAGCTGTGTATTTCACCCGAAAAGCGACGGTGGAATCGAAGTTTAAGGATGCGGACAAACGCGCCCAAGATGTGGTGGCAAATGCTCAAAAAGAGGCCCAAAGCCTATTGGCCAAAGCCCATGTCGAAGCTCAGGATGTGATTTCCAAATCCAGAATTAGCATCGAAGAAGAGGTTAAATCTCGCCGCCAATCCGTCAGCCAGGTTGAAAACCGTGTCATGCAAAAAGAAAAGTATTTGGATAGCCGGGAACAAACCTTGGCCGAAAAAGAAGACCAAATTCAAAAAGAGCAAGAACGGGTTAAACAGCTTCGCAAAAAACAGGAAGTTGCCATCCAAGAATTGTCCGAGACCTTGGAAAAGGCCGCTGGGTTTTCTAAAGAAGAAGCTCAGAAAATTTTGTTGGCCAATGTGGAACGCGATGCCCGTCAGCAAGCGGGTCTTTTGATCAAACAAATCGAAGATCAAGCCAAAAAAATCGCCAATCGCAAGGCCAAGGAAATTGTTACCGATGCCATTCAGCGCACCGCTGTGGACCATGTGGTTTCTGCCACAACGTCCGTTTTGCAATTGCCAGAAGACGACATGAAAGGCCGCATTATTGGGCGAGAAGGTCGGAACATTCGGGCCTTTGAATCCATTACGGGTGTGGATGTAATTATCGACGAAACCCCAGGGGCCGTTGTGTTGTCTTCTTTTGACCCGATTCGCCGTGAAATTGCCAAAATGTCTTTGGAAAAACTCATTCACGATGGACGGATTCATCCGGCTCGCATCGAAGAGGTTGTTGAAAAATCACGCCGAGAATTGCAAGACATCATCAAAGAACGTGGGGAACGTGCAGCCGAAGAATTGGGCTTGCAATTCCATCCCAAAATTATCGAGTTGATGGGCAAGCTGCATTACAGAACCAGCTATGGGCAAAATATTTTGGCCCACTCCTTGGAAGCTGCCCATGTGGCGGGGATTATGGCCGCCGAATTGGGTGTGAACGTGGCCTTGGCCAAACGGGGAACCATGTTGCACGATATCGGAAAAGCCATCGACTTCGAGCAGGAAGGCAGCCACACCGATTTGGGTAAGCAAATTTGCGAAAAGTATGGCGAGTCGCCTGAAATCATCAACTGTATCATGGCCCACCACGAAGAGGAGCCACCCGATACCATCGAAGCCGTGTTGGTTATGGTGGCCGATGCGATTTCGTCGTCCAGACCCGGTGCCCGTCGAGAGTCCATGGAAACCTATGTGAAGCGGTTGGAAAAACTAGAAGCCTTGGCCTATTCTTTCGAAGGGGTCGAAAAAGCCTATGCCATCCAAGCTGGCCGGGAAATTCGTGTGATTGTTAAGCCCGACGAAGTGGATGATCCAGCGGCCAACAAACTGGCCTTTGATATGGCCAGAAAAGTGGAAGCCGAATTGGATTATCCCGGCGAAGTGAAGATCTCGGTGATTCGGGAAACCCGTGCCGTTGGGGTGGCTCGCTAGACGTCGATGGGAACCCTGCGGCTCTTGTGTGTCGGCGATATTGTTGGCAGCTTGGGCCGCTATGCCTTGTCCGAACATTTGCGGGACATTCAACGCGAATACAAGGTTCAGTTTACCGTTGTAAATCTCGAAAATGCGGCTTCTGGTTTTGGTGTAACCCCCAAGGTTTATGCCGAACTGGAAGCCTTACCTGTTCAGGCGTTTACTTCTGGGAATCATATTTTCGATAAAAAAGAGTCGATCGGGGTGATCGATTCCTTTTCCAAACTGGTACGCCCTGTGAATTTTCCACCTGGTAATCCTGGGGTTGGGTATCGGTTGTTTACCTTTAACACCATTAAAATCGCGGTGGTCAATGCCATTGGTCGGGTTTTTATGCATCCTTACGACTGCCCCTTTCAGGCCATGGATCGGATTTGGCCAGATTTGGCCCCGGCTTCGGTGGTGGTGGTGGATTTTCATGCCGAGGCGACCTCCGAAAAAATGGCCATGGGCTGGTATTTGGATGGTCGAGCTTCTGTGGTGTTTGGCACCCATACCCACACCATGACGGCCGATGAACGCATTTTGGAAAAGGGAACGGCCTTTATTTCGGATATTGGGATGACCGGTTCTTCTGAAGGTGTTTTGGGGATGGAACGGGGGCCTATTTTGCACCGGTTTTTAACCCAAATGCCTGCCAAATTTAGCCCCCCCAAAACGGGGTACTGCCAACTGAACGCCATTGTGGTGGATGTGGATTCCGATACCGGAAAGGCCCTTCACATCGAACGGGTTCAAAAACACTTCTTCAAACCAGGCTAAGTCTGGGTTAATATGGGGGTCTCCTATGATAGAAACCCAAGGCCTGGTTAAACAGTACAATCGCCGCACCGTTGTGGATGGCATCAGCATCACCATGAATCGTGGCGAAATCGTTGGTTTATTGGGGCCGAATGGGGCTGGCAAAACCACCACGTTTTACATGATTATCGGCTTGGTTCGTCCCGATTCGGGCACGGTTTTGCTTGATGGTCACGACATTACCGCCATGCCCATGTACAAGCGGGCCCGAAAAGGGTTGGGCTATTTGCCTCAAGAATCCTCTATTTTTAAGAAATTAACGGTTGAAGAAAATGTGTTTATTTTGTGGGAACAGCTTAAAACCATCCCCCGAGACGAATACGATGCACGGTTGGATAGCTTGCTTGGCGAAATGAATTTGTCGCATTTGCGAAAGGCCAAAGGCATCGAATTGTCGGGTGGCGAACGGCGTCGGGTGGAAATCGTGAGGGCTTTGGCCACAGATCCGGCTTTTATTTTGTTGGACGAGCCCTTTGCAGGGGTCGATCCTTTGGCTGTTGCCGAAATTCAAGACATTATCCGGGCACTGAAACAAAAAAACCTGGGCATCATCATCACCGATCACAATGTTCGGGAGACCCTCAGCATTACCGACCGGGCCTATCTGATCCACAATGGTAAATTGTTAATGGACGGTGATTCCAAACAAATTGCCGAAAACCCCTTGGCCCGAAAGTTTTATTTGGGCGATAAATTTACTTTGGAATAGCCGCATGATTAGCATTCTAGACCGATATCTGACCAAAGAATTGATTGGCCCTTTTGTGTTTGGAATAGCAGCATTTACCTGTATTTTGGCAGGAAGCACCATCTTGTTTCAAATGATTGGCGAGGCCATTAAATATGGCATTCCTTGGTTGAAGTTGCTCCAAATTATTGTGTATAAAATGCCCAACATCATTGTGTTTACTTTCCCGATGTCGATGTTGTTGTCTTCGATTATCACGTTTGGGCGCTTGAGTTCCGATCTGGAAATTATGGCGTTTCGGGCTGGGGGTGTCAGTTTTGCGCGGTTGGTGGTGCCTGTTGTAGCCGTTGGCTTGGTGGTGAGTTTGATGACCATTTGGTTTAACGAATCCATTGTGCCCAGGGCGACCTATTCGGCCGAAAAATTGTTTCGAAGCTTTTCGGAAAAAGATCAACCCAAGCTTAAAAAAAATATCAACTTCACCGAATACGATGGGCAAGGCATGCCGCTTCGCATCATCAATGTGTTGGAAATTGAAAATGGGGATTTGCGGCATATTACGGTTGCCGAATACGACCATGGAAGCTTGTCTCGTTTGATCCGGGCCGAACACGGTGCCTGGGTGGATTCGGGTGGGTGGGCGTTTCAAGAAGGGACCATGTATGTTTTTCCTGTCGAAAATCCCGAAAAGGCTATTTTTATGGTGTTTGATAAGGAAGTCATCGACATTAAAATTAATCCCTTGGATCTAACTTCTCGCCCCAAAAGCGTTGAAGAGATGACCAGTAAAGAACTTAAAAAAAGCATCGAATTTCAGCGACAAACAGGCCGAGATCCCATTAACGATATTTTGCGTTTTCATATGAAGTTTTCAGTGCCCTTTGCCAGTTTGATTTTTGCCATTTTGGGGGCCGCTGTTGGGGTTCGACCTCATCGCAGTTCCTCGGCTTTGGGATTGGGGATTAGTTTGGTGATTATTTTGGTATATTATGTGTTGATCTCCGTTGGAATGGGATTGGGATTGTCCCATGCCATCCCTGCTTGGGTAGCTGCGTGGATGCCGAATTTGGTGGTGGGCGGTGCGGCCTTAATTCTTCTGCGAAAGGTTAGTTCCCAATGAGCAAGACCATTTTGGTGGTGGATGATGACCAATCGATTACCTCGATTTTTGAATTCATTTTAGGTCAAGCCGGCTATAAAACGTTGTCGGCCTCTTCTGGGCAAACCTGTTTGGACCTTTTGGCCAGTCATCCGACAATTGATTTGGTGTTTTTGGATGTCAAAATGCCAGGGATGTCGGGCATCGAAACCTTTAAAGAAATTCAAAAAATCAATCCCACCTTGTTGGTGGTAATGATGACAGGCTATTCCATCGACGAGCTTTTGAAAGAAGCCTTCGAATTGGGGGCCTACGGGGTTATCTATAAACCCTTTGACGTGGAAGAAGTGTTGTCGATTGTTGGCCGTTTGTTTAAGGCCCCTCGAAAATAGTGCCGGCACAAAAAACACTTCAGGCCATTTCATCCTCTTTGCAGGATAAAGTGTGGTCCAAAGAAGAGATCATCGAAAAATGCCATCAGGGTTTGGTGGGGCAATTTGGATTTTCGGGGGTTAATGTCTATTTGCTGAACCCGTCGTCGGGCGAAATCGAATCCACCTATCCGTCTCATCCCTGGCCCATGCCCAGAAGCGAAAAAGACTGGTTGATGCGGCGGACCAAAGATTTGTTGATCCAAACCCAAGGCGAATCGGCCCAATATATTTATATTGCCAACCGCAAACAATTTCTTTATACCGACAAACAACAATTGGCAGCCGATCAGGCCTATTACGCAACCCCCTGTCAGGATGGACTCTATATTGTTTTGATCTCGGAAGAAGAGATTATTTTGGGCTTTATTTTTATCAACGATTGGGGAGGGAAGGGGAATTTAGACGGCCGACCCCGTTTTGAACGCGAAATACAAGAGATTTTGGATTTTGTCAGCAACATTGTGGTGGCCTTGGATAACCTGCTGATTCATCAAAAAATCGAAAGTTTGATGTCTGATAAGCGCGAATTGAAGCAACGGATTCAAAAAGACGAAGAAGACCTGAAGCAGCGCATTTTGGAATTGACGGTTTTGTACGATACCTCTAATGCCTTGGGGTATACCTTTCACCACCAAGACGTGGTGTCTTTGGTGACTGAGGCGTTAAACAAGGTCCTGCATTTTGATTTGTGTTCGATCTTTTTGTTGGATTTTCAGCCGGGTGGCGAGATCATCAGTCGGGTCAACCGACCGGTTAAAGCGTCGTTTATCAAAACCATGCAATCCAACATGATTTCGGCGATTGCGCCCTTTATTAAAACCGGGATTGATGCCAAAAAAGTACGGGTTCGAACCGATGCGTTGTATGGCCGTGGCATCAAGCAGCCCGAAGTCCAAGAAATGAAGTCGTTTGCCAATGTGCCTTTGATTTTTAAAGAAGAAGTGATTGGGATTTTGAACGTGTGTTGTGTCATGGCAGGGGCTTTTGGGCGCAACGAAATGACCTTTGTGCACACCATGGCCAACCAGCTGGCTTCGCATTTGGGCCGCTTAAAATTGGTGAAGCGCATCGAAAAATCCAAAATCGACTCCTTGGTTAAAAGCATGACCGAAGGGGTCATTATGTTTGATGACAACCGGCATCTCGAGATTATGAATCCCTCGGCCATGGAACTGTTGCAAGTGGATGCCGAGGATCTGACCGCCGAAAGCTTGTTCGACATTCTAACGGTGATGGGCTTGGGCAAGGTGGTTCGCCAGGCTTTTCGCAAAAAACAGCCTGTCTTGAATAAAGAATGTTTGTACAAAAACAAAATGATTTCGGTGAACGTGAATCCGGTTTTAGACGCCGAACAAAACCATATTGGGATGATGTTGGTTTTGAGAGATATTACAGAATTACATAACACCAACCGGATTAAAGTCCAACGTCTCGAGGTTATTTCTCGGGTCCATTTGATTTTGAAAACCATGACGGATTTGAACACCCTCTTGCCCGTTTTGATGGAGTTTATTTTGCAAGTTGCCGGTGCCGAAGTGGGTTCGATTCAGCTTAAAACCGGAAAAACCCATTTAACGAAAGTACATTCCAATTTCCCGGACAAAATTCGGCGGGAATACATGTTCAAATCTGGGGAAACCATTTCCGAGCATGTGGCCCGAACCAACGAGCCCTGCTACTTGGAGAATTTTTTGCACAACCCCTTGGTGGACAGCCATGTTCGGGTGTTGATCGATGCGTACTTGTGCATTCCCATTGTGGTTAAAGACACCGTGATTGGGATTATCAATATCATTCACAAACAAGGTCAGCAAAGAAAGTTGAACCAAGATGATATCGAGACCCTGACCACCATTACCTCGCTGTCTGGAACGGCCATTCACAATGCGATTTTGTATCAAGAAACCCTCAAAAAACAACGGTTGGATCAAGAGCTTCAAGTGGCCAACGACATTCAAAACAAACTGTTGCCTTCGGAATTGCCCAAAGTCCCCAACGTGCAATTTGGGGCGATTTCGGTTCCGGCCAGAGAAATTGGCGGGGATTATTACGACTTTTTCCCCTTGGAAAGTGGCAAAATCGGCATTGTGATGGCTGACATTGTGGGCAAAGGGGTTCCGGCAGGGTTGTTTATGGCCATGCTTAAAAGCATTTTGTACACCCATGTGCTTCGCATCGATTCCCCCAAACTGGCGTTGATGCAGCTTAATAAATTGTTGTACAAAGACCCGGTCATTAATAAGTTTGTGCCGCTGTTTTATGCGGTACTCGACCCCAAAACTTTGAAGTTGACCTACTGCAACGCCGGCCACGAGCCGGCCATGATTTTGCTGGATGGGCGCATCCAAGAATTGGATACCCATGGCTTTCCTTTGGGGGCTTTTGAAGACCCAGATTACGAGGAAAAAGAGCTGCAATTAAAGCATCAGGACATGGTGGTGTTGTTTACCGATGGTTTGGTGGAAGCCAGGGATCATAAGGGCAACGATTTTGGCCGAGAGCGCTTGGGGGCCTTGGTTAGCAAACACCGGGCATATTCGGCTTCAAAATTGGTGGATACCCTCTATCAACACGCCAAGCGGTTTTTTAAAACGACGACCCAGCACGACGATTTAACCCTGGTGGTCTTGAAAGTAAACAAGCGTAGCGGGTCTTCTGGCGTTGTTCTCAAAAGCCACGAATTTAGGGTTAGCAGCTCCAAAAAGAACATCAAACGGGTGCGCCAAGAAGTGGCTGCCGTTACACAAGAGGCTGGCTTTTCTGATACGGATGCCTATAATATTCAGCTGGCAGTCAACGAGGCTCAGGCCAATGTAATCGAACATGCCTACAATGGGAGCGAACATGGTGATATTGTGTTTAAGTTTTTGCTCTATGCCGATCGTCTGGACATTGTGATCAAAGATTTTGGTCCAGGAATCAATCAGAAAAGCATCAAAGGAGAAGAGCATCTTGAAGAATTGGAAGGCTCGGGGTTGGGTGTCTTTTTGATCAAAACGATGATGGACAAGGTCCACTATCGTCGGTCTTCCAAAATTGGAACCGAATTGGTCTTAACCAAGTTCCTCACCCAAAAAGTTAAAAAAACCAGTGAAAAACACTGAGTTAAAAGGAGAAATCGCATGGAAATTCTAAAGATCCGCCTTAACCCTACGCTAACCAAGGTTGCTTTGGGCGCCGAGTATAACGAAGACAAACGTTCCGTGCAGGGCACTGTGGAATTGGACATTGAAAATCAAGGCCATTTTGTGGAAATCATTAACGATATCTTCAACACCCCTCACATGTTGGTGGTGGTGGATTTGGAATTGGTCACCTACATCGATTCTTCCGGGTTGTGGGCGTTGTTTGAAGGCCACAAAAAGGCATCCCAGAGGGCCGGTCGTTTGGCCCTTTTAAAACCCTCCAAAGATGTTAAACGGGTCTTGGATATTACCAAAATGTCCTCCAAAATGTTGATTTACGATAACGAAGCCAGTGCCGTAGAAGCCCTCATGGCCATGCCGCAACTGGATCCCCCCCAAGAAAGACGAGGAGAAAGATAGAATTTCTATGTCAGTAGAGCATGTTTCTGAAGAAGAAGGTCGTTTAAATAAATGTGAAGCGTTGCGTGAAGCGGGAATAAATCCCTTTGCCTATGGCAGCAGCAGAACCCATGGCATTGGAGCAATTGTCGAAACCTATGCCCATCTGGGCGAAGAGGCTTCGGCATCCGAAACAGTGGTGGTGGCAGGCCGACTCATGGCCAAGCGGGGTCACGGAAAAGCCACCTTCGGGAATCTTAAAGACGAGTCTGGGGCCATTCAATATTATGGCAACATCGATGCCTTGGGCGAAGGGCCTTATGCCCAATTGTTGCAGTTGGATGTTGGGGATATTGTGGAAATCACAGGAATCCCGTTCCGGTCCAAACGTGGGGAACTAACCCTTCGGGTTCAGGCCTTTGCCTTACTCACCAAAGCCCTGCATCCCTTGCCCGAAAAATACCATGGGCTTCAGGACAAAGAATTGCGCTATCGCCAGCGCTATGTCGATTTAATCGTCAATGACGAGGTCAAAGAAACCTTTAAAACACGGTCCTTGATTTTGAAAGGGATTCGCGACTTTTTGGGTTCGGCTGGGTTTATGGAAGTGGAAACCCCTGTGTTACATGCCATTTATGGGGGAGCTGCGGCCCGTCCGTTTAAAACCTATCACAACGAATTGGAGCAGGATTTGTTCTTGCGCATTGCCTTGGAATTGCATTTGAAGCGCCTGATTGTCGGCGGCTTCGAGAAAATTTATGAAATTGGCCGAGTTTTCCGCAACGAAGGGGTGTCGTTTAAGCACAACCCCGAATATTCGCTACTGGAGCTGTATCAAGCCTATGCCGACTACACCGATATGATGGTGTTGACCGAAACCCTGTTGTCGAATTTGGTCTTTTCGTTGAAAGGCTCCTACGATTTGGAATACCAAGGTGTGGCCTTGAATTTTAAACCGCCTTTCCGACGGCTGACCTTGCGGGATGCTTTGTTGGAATATGCAGGCGTGGACATTGCCCAAGACGAAGCGCATTTGCGCAAAAAAGCGGCGGATATGGGTTTGGATGTGGCGCACAAAGCCTTGAAAGGCCAGTTGATTAACTACATCTACGACAAAGCGGTCGAGCATCATTTGGTGCAGCCTGTTTTTATTATCGACTATCCTTGGGAAACCTCGCCCTTGGCCAAACGCAAACGCGACGATGCTACCATGGTCGAACGTTTCGAATTGATTGTGAATGGCATGGAATTGGCCAATGCCTTTACCGAATTAAACGATCCTATCGACCAGTACGACCGGTTTATGGATCAGGTGAAGGCCAGAGAAGCTGGCGATACGGAAGCCCATCAAATGGACGAAGATTTTGTGGAAGCCCTGAAATATGGCATGCCCCCCACCGGCGGATTGGGGATAGGGGTGGATCGGGTGGTGATGTTATTAACCGATTCGGCCTCCATTCGCGATGTTCTGTTTTTCCCCCATTTAAGGAGCTAGTCATGTCTGGACATAGTAAATGGTCGACCATTAAACACAAAAAAGCCAAAACCGATGCTCAGCGAGGCAAAATTTTTACCAAGCTGGTCCGAGAAATTGTGATTGCGGCCAAGGTTGGCGGGGCAGATCCCGAAGGAAATCCCCGGTTAAAATTGGCCATTCAGAAAGCCCGGCAGGCCAATATGCCTTCGGATAACATCAAACGGGCGGTTCAAAAAGGGGCCGGAAACGACGACGACAGCAACTTGGAAGAGGTGTTGTTCGAAGGTTATGCCCCCTTTGGTGTGGCCATTTTGGTGGAAACCTTAACCGACAACCGCAATCGAACCGTTCCCAATTTGCGCTCTATTTTTACCAAATTTGGCGGGTCTTTGGGGGCGAAAGGGTCTGTGGCCTATTTGTTTAACAAACAGGGGATTGTGTTGTTCGAGCCTGGGGTTTCGGAAGAATCCGTCATGGATGTGGCTACCGAAGCGGGTGCCGACGACATCGATACCAAGGCCGATGGCTCCATCGAGGTTTTGACAGCACCCGAGCAATTGCTGACGGTTAAACAAGCCTTCGACGATCAAAAATTGGTCTATGCCAACGCCGAACTCATGATGATCCCCACCACCTCGGTGGCCCTAGATCTGGAACAATCCCAAAAAATCGCAGCCTTGATCGAAAAGCTCGAAGACGATGATGATGTCCAAAATGTTTACACAAATGCGGACTTGTCCGAGGACTTTTTTTCCTAAGATTGACTTGGAGATTTGTTGGGGCCTGTGCTATATTTTCTACCTGAATTAGGCTCCTGAAACGCCTTTAAAATTGACATGCAAGTTTTTTAAAAAATAGACCGATAATCCTAACTAGAAAACAGGCTGCCGGAACCCTCCCCCCCAACGAGACTCCGGCGGCTTGCAGGAAACCCCAAGTCTTGATAATCACACCTAAATCCCCAAAAACTGCTTTCTTGTTTGCCTTGTTTTGCTGTTTATTTGCAGTGTTCAGCACCCCTGTGTTTGCGGATTTAACCATAACCCAGACCAGTGTGGGGGCCGCTACAGCGCCGCGGGGCTCGACTTCTGGATTGTTGACCTTTACGGTTACGGCCACCAATGGGGCAGAAACCATTCAGTCCATCACCGTTCAAAATAATGCCAAGACAGTCCTTTATGGCCAAGGGGTTACTCGGGTTTCCGTTTTTAAGGATACGGATTCTGATTTTTTCCTGACCTCTGCAGACGGAAGTGCCAAGGGTTTTCAGTCCTTTAGTGGCGGCCTTGCTAGTTCTCAGCAAGTCATCATTAACATGAACAGCGAAGCCATCCCTAGTGGCAGTTCGGCAACCTACATTATTGCTTATGATATCGATCCAGCCGCAACATTGGCTGCAACAACAAACGTGTCGTTGATTAGCGTGCTGGGGAGTAATGCGACGGCAACCTTTGGGACTGTTTCCACAGGCAATACCCAAACCATTTCGGGCATAGCCTCTTTGGCAGCCGTTAGTATTGCCCCAGCAGTGGTATTGCCCGGTCAAACCGATGTGGGCATGATGAAGGTTACAGTTCGGCCCTCTGGCGAAAATATTTTGAATATCTACGAGTTGAAAGTCCTAAACGACAATGCCAATTTTGCCCAAAACTCATCTTTGAATGGGGTCACCAAGGCCTATTTGTATTTGGACCGGTTTGGAGAAGGGACTTTCGATCATAATTTTTTACCGGATGGTTCAGAAGATCCCAATAACGATATTAAAATTCAAACCATTTCGTCTTTTTCCTCTTCGTCCAACATCACCTTTTCGGGCTTGTCCGAGAACACGGTTTTGAACTTTGCCGACGGGGTTACCCAAAATTTATTTGTCGTTTACGATTTTGGCAGCGATTTTACGGTGACCACCGATACTTCTGTAAAGGCCCAAATGGTTTCGTTTTCGGGAAAGGGCGACACCTCTCGGGTGACGATGAATTCCACGGTCGGCAGTAAGCCAGATCCTGCGGCTTCGACCTATGTTGGGGGTCTGATTTACAGCGATGTTCGCAGTATCGTGCCCTCGGGCAGTTTGTTTGGCCAAGAGTCGTTTATTCCCATTTTGTCCTTCCAGTTAAAAGGCAGTCATACGGCTGTTACGGTTAACACCATTTCGATTCAAAACACCGGCACCGTTGGGTTTAACACGACCCAAGGCGGGGTTACCAACATTGTTCAGGCGCAGTTGTATTTGGATTCCAATGGCAACGATGCCTTTGATGGCGAAAATTCTGTGGACTCTAAAATTGGCGATTTTACCTTGGGTTCTGGTAATACCAGTTCTTTGGTGACCATTCCCATTTCCTCGAGTTTGCTGATTGCGACCTATAACTCTACTTCGGGTGTAGAATACCCCAACAACAACGCCAAGCGTATTTTTGTAACCTATCGCATTGGAACTCAGGTGACCGAGACCAAGAGTGCTTCGGGGAACATTACTTCGTATGCCAATGCGCTGCTTTACAATGCGGTGGGGTCTAGCAACATTGTCAGTTCCCTGAATCTGACCCTTCGGGGGACTTTGCCGGTGACCACAACCAATGCAACCGTTAGCTTGCAGATTGTTAATTTGCGTGGGCTGACCTTCCAAGATATCACCCCCAGTTTTGCGGTTCGTGGGGCCATTAAGGTTCCAATGTTGTATACACAATTGAAGTCCGAAGAAGATTTTCCTTCGGTTGCCGTTCGCATTAAAAACAATAGCGCCACCTATTTGACCAATAACACCGGGGTTAACCGGGTTTGGATTTACAAAGATGCTGTGCCTACCGGAAGCTTTGGTTCGGAAGATACCTTTTTGGGTTCGGCTTCAACCTATTCCAATTCCAGCGAAGTGGTGATTCCAGGCATTACCCTAACAACAGGCTTGAACGATCTATTGGTACTGTACGATGTGGGGCAGTTGTCGACCATTGCCACAAGTTCCAATGCAACCGTCAGGGCTCAGTTTGAAGATGTCACGGGTCTGAGTGTGGCCACTGTTACCTTTGGTGGGGAAGTGCCCAATCCGCTGGAAGCCAAGCTGGGTGTCATTAATTCCTATTTGTCTTTGCCTTCCATTTCCTCGGATTTTGACAATAATTCGGATGGTAAATCGACTTTCAATGTCACAATGGTGATTCAAAACAATTCGGCATCCCCAGTGTCCCTGTCCGATTTTTCGCCCCGTTTCTATTTGAGTTCAACTTCCGGTAAAGATATTTCTTATGAGTTTGATACGATTTTATCTCAGGTGGATGGGCAACCTTTTGTGTCGTTGCCTGTGACAGTGAATGCTTCGTCAAGTTCGACTTTCAATTTTCAAGTAAAGCATGCCCGTTTGGATTCTGAAGGCACGGTTTTTATGGATGGGTTTGGAACTTATGCCGTTTCTTCTACCTTGAATGCCGTGGTGAGTCGTTACCAAACCAGCTCGGGCTGGGTGTTGGCGGCAGCTTCTGCGCCTCAAATTAATGTCACAACCAACAAGGTTAAATACAGTTGGACCCTGCCGAACTACATTGCCTCCATGAAATATGGTAGTTCAGAATTGGGATATAAAACCTTTGTGAATGGAGATGCCATTCCAGCCAACAGCCGGTTGACCCTTATTTTTCAAGATTCGGGGCAAAACATCGACGAATCGAGCTTGTCTTTTGTGGTCAAAGGGACAACGTTGTCTTTGAATGCCAGCGACAATGCCTCTCGTTATTCTTATGACAGAACCACAGGAACTGCTGTGCTTTATAATTTGGGAACCTCCGATGGCACGGTGGTTTTGAACGCCAACGATTTGAGCGGAAACCCCTTGGATACGGCCTATATTTCCTATTTGGTGTCCGATGTGGTTCGGATCAAAGATGCCTTGTTTTACCCCAACCCCTATCGCATTGGTGTCGAGCCGTTGGTGCTTGGGTTTAACATTACACGCCCAGCAACGGTTCAGGTTTATTTGTACAACTTTCTGGGCTACGAGGTGTGGCGGTCTTCTCAGGATTTTTCTTTGGGCTATAACACCTTTAACTTTGGAACGGTTAGTGACTTTCTGACTTCGGGGACCTTTATTTGTAAAATCATTGCGACAGACAACCAAGGCAACAAATCCATGGCCGTGGCAAAATTGGCGATCTACTAATGAAAAAACTAAGCCTGTCTTTGCTGATGGTTTTGATGGTTCTGATGGTTTTTCAAAGCATCACGGCACAGACCGTTCGGTCCATTGCCAACCCCCAACTCAATATGGTGGGGGCCCGGGTGATTTCCCTTGGCGGCACCAACCCTGTGGTGGGTGGCGATATTAACAGTGTCATGATCAATCCCTCGGCCATTGCGGGTATCGAGTCCATGCCCTTGGCTGTGTCCAGTCAGCGTGTGATTGGGTTTTTTGACAATAAGCTCATCAACTTTAGTTTGCCTTTCGAGATCGCACTTCCCATCAACGAAAAAACGGTGTTTCAAAAATTTACAGTAGGCATTTCTTATGGCTCTAATGCTTTGGACGGCATTCCTAAAACCACTTCGGAAGACCAACGGGTTCGCCAAATTGGGGATTTTTCTTCTGGGTTTAATGTGTTGCAGGCCAGTGCTGCGACTTCCTTTTATGATGTTTTTGGATTCAAAATCTTGTCGCCGGGTGCTGCCCTGAAGTGGGTGAATCAATATGTCGATTCAAAATCCAGATCAGCACTGGGTTTGGATGTGGGTTTAATGGGAACCTACCAGGTGAATTATCCGTTTATTGATAATGTGCATATCGGAGCATCGGTTTTGAATTTGGTGGCCACGCCCTTGGTCTGGAACGACACCAAAGACGAAGCGTCTTTGCCCACCCAGTTTTTTGTGGGTGGCCGTGTGGACATGTTCGACGAAACCTTGGCTTTGTTTGCCCACAATGCCGTGGGTGGCTTTTCGGTTGGGGCAGAATATTTGCTTCAAAACAGTTTGGTGTTTCGGGGCTCCACCGATTTAAAACGACTTTCTTTGGGGACAGGTCTTAAATTCGAAAATGTCGCGGGCTTTGGCTATAACAGCTACAGTGTTCGCTTGGATTATAGCTATACCCAAAACCCAGCGCCTTTTGAAAACGATCCCAATCACGTTGTGTCGTTGTCGGTGTTGGGCGAAACCCGACCCCAGACACCGAAGTTGTTAACCCCTGCCACCGACACCATTCTTACTCAAGACAAAACCATCAATTTGGGGGGAATTGGGCCTCGTAACACCACGATTCAAATTTACAACAATGGGTCCATGTCCAGATCCTTAAACACCAATCGGGTGGGGAACTGGACCTTTGACAAATTCCCCTTGGCAGAAGGCCAGAACGTGATTTTTGTTCGGGCTTTTTCTTTGGAATCGGATGCGTCGTTTGATTCTCAAAAAATCACGGTAACGTCGGATACCCTTCCCCCATCTTTAGACATCAAAATATTGCCCGAAGACAAAGTGATTCGTGTGGTGGTGTCCAGCGACGAGGATTTGAATCAGTTAAATGCCACTATCGAAGACAATCGCCTGCGTTTCTACAAAAACCGGGATTATGTTTGGGAAGCCGAAATTCCTTTGCCAGAGTCTATGGTGAACAATTCCCGTTTGAATCCAACCAAAATGCAAAGTTTGCAGGTTTTTGCTCGGGATAAAGTGGGCAACCAAGGTCCCATTCAACAACTGCCCTTCTTTATGACGGTGGATTTCCCTTCAGATAAATATGTACATTACAAAGAAGATCTTCGCTTTATCGGGGAATCTTCCAAAATGGTTAAAAATCTTTCTATCGACGATACCCCTGTGTATGTGGATTCTGAAAATAAATTCCAAGCCACCAAGCGGCTTCGTCCCGGCAAAAATTTGGTTAAGGTCTTCATGACGGGCCTTAACGACAAGGTCTTTACCTATACCTTAAGAATTTTAAGGTTAAAAACTTTCCCAGATTTGGATAAACGGGTTAAAGAGCGGCGAGAAATCGAATTTTTGGCCACCTTGGATGTACTCGATGGTGAGCCAGATGGGAATTTTTATCCCGATCGTCCTGTGACCCGCATGTATATCACCCGATTGATGGTGCGCATGTCTAAAGTACCGTTGCAAAAAGTAACGGCTGATTTGTTCCCTGATGTTCCCAAAGCCTATCCTGGTGCCCAATACATTCAGGCTGCAATTCAAAATGGTCTGATCTTTGCTTATCCCGATGGAACCTTTAAACCTGATCAGCCCCTAACCTTGTCCGAGGTTGGGTTCTTGCTCAGCAATGCTGGCATCATTGGCGATGAAGAAGTCACCAAAGAAAACCGGCCTATAACCCGAAAAGAATTGGCCTTGTTTTTAGCCTATAACCCCAAATTCGAAGCCCGAATTGATACCCTTATCGACTGGGAAAAAGGGTATAAATAGTGTCTGCTGCTATTACCATTTCTGGTCTTAAAAAAGTTTATTCCAATGGTTTCGAAGCGCTAAAAGGCATTGACCTGGTTGTGGAGCAAGGCGATTTTTTTGCTTTGTTGGGACCCAATGGGGCTGGCAAATCCACCACCATCGGTATTTTGTGTGGACTTACCAACAAAACCGAAGGTCAGGTTCAGATTGGGGGCCATTCAATCGATGCCAATCCCATGGCTGCGAAATTGCAGTTGGGTGTGGTTCCTCAGGAATTTAATTTCAGTATTTTCGAGCCTTGTATTCAAATTGTGGTGAATCAGGCAGGCTATTATGGGGTTCCCAAGGCCGTTGCCGAAAAGCGGGCCGATGCCCTGTTTGCCCAGCTGGGGTTAACCGAAAAACGCAATGTTGCGGCAGGTAAGCTGTCTGGTGGGCTTAAGCGACGCTTAATGATTGCCAGGGCTTTGGTGCATCAACCCAAAATCTTGATTTTGGACGAGCCAACCGCTGGGGTCGATATCTCCCTTCGCCGTTCGATGTGGACCTTCTTAGAGGCCCTAAACAAAGAGGGCATGACCATTATTTTGACCACACACTATTTGGAAGAAGCCGAAAGTTTGTGTAAAAAAATCGCCATTATCGACCAAGGGACCATCATTCAAAACACCACCATTTCGGCTTTGTTAAATCAGCTGAATTCTGAAACCTTTGTCTTGTATCTGTCTGCCCCAGTCTCGGGGTTGTCTTTGCCGGGTTATGGGGTGGTTCAAACCGATGCCCAAACCTTCGAAGTCGAAGTTAATCGCGACCAAACCCTGACCGATTTAATGAGCCACCTGACGGCCCTGGGCATCGTGGTGGATCGCGTCAAAAATAAATCCAATCGATTGGAAGAACTGTTTATAAAGTTGGTGAAAGCATGATGATTCGCATTCAATGGATTGGCTTTATTACCCTGGTTCGAAAAGAATTGATTCGGGTCTTTCGCATTTGGACCCAAACCCTATTACCGTCTGTGATGACAACCACCCTGTATTTTTTGATTTTTGGTCGGTTTATTGGCTCTCGAATTGGACAGCTTCACGATGTGTCTTACATTCAGTTTATCGTCCCGGGCTTGATTATGATGGCTGTGATTACCAATGCCTATGCCAATGTGTCCTCGTCGGTGTTTAGCGCGAAGTTTCAGCGCAATATCGAAGAATTGTTGGTGTCGCCCCTGTCTTCGGGGACGATTTTAATGGGCTATTTGGGCGGCGGTATTTTACGGGGTATTATTGTTGGGGTTTTGGTGACCCTGGTGTCGTTGTTTTTTTCTCCCTTGCATTTTGTGCATCCCATTTTGGTGGGGGCCACTATTGTTTTAACCTCGTTTTTCTTTTCGATTTGTGGGTTTTTAAATGCCACCATTGCCAGAAAATTCGATGATATCTCGATTATTCCCACCTTTGTTTTGACGCCGTTGACCTATTTGGGCGGGGTGTTTTATTCCGTGAAATTTTTACCTGAATTTTGGCAGAAAGTGTCCCTGCTGAATCCCATTTTCTATTTGGTGAATGTGTTTCGATATGGGTTTTTGGGCATTTCTGACGTTCCGGTAACCGCGGCCTTTGGTGGGTTCTTTGCCTTGACTGTGGCCCTCTGGTTTTTGGCCTATACCTTGCTTAAACGCGGGTTTGGGATGCGAAACTAAGCTTTTTTTAACCATAAGGGATACCAATGTTTTCACAAGCTAGTAAAGTCTGTGGCCTGGGTCTGATTTGTGCGATGGCGTTGGTATTGGGATGTGGAAGCACGGTGTCTGCTGCATCGGTGCAGCCTTTGGATTATGGAGTTCCCTCGAATTGGGCGGCATTGCCAGGAAAAGACAGTGGCGCCAGTTTTGTGCCCGATGGGTATACCGTTGCGGGGGCTTCGGCTGGGGTCGATCTTTTTTATCTGTATCCAACGTGGTATGAAGGGCCAGAACCCAACGCAGAAATCGACAATCCAGATACCCAAGATGTTGTGGATTTTATGCTGAAGACCCAAGCCAGTGCCTTTAATGGCTGTGCCCAAATTTATGCACCGTATTATCGGCAAATTTCACTTCAAGGGTTTGATACCGGGGCCTATTCCAAGGCGCAACGTGCAGCCTTCGCCGAAAAAGCCTATGGGGATGTCAAAGCGGCTTTTGCGTATTATCTGGCACACCATAACCAGGGTCGTCGGTTTTTTATCTTGGGGCATAGCCAAGGAAGCCAGATGGCGGTTCGATTAATCAAAGAAACCCTGGATGGAACCCCCCTTCAAAAGCAGTTGATCTGCGCCTATCTGATTGGGGAACGGGTGGGAACCCAAACCTTTTCTGTGCTCAAGCTGGGGCAGACGCCGACCGAGAATCAATGTTTTGTGTCCTATGCCACCTTTGAAGAAGGGGCAGACCCAGGGCGATCCTCCTTTTTGACGGGTGCCTATTTGAAGGGCAGTCCCTTGTGTGTGAATCCTTTTACCTGGACGGCAACGTCGGCTTCTCAAAAACCAACGGTTGCTTCGGTTGGACTTCAAGAAGATTTGGTCTTGGTTCAACAGCCCATCGAAAAAGCCAGAGTGGCCAAGGGGGTATTGTTTATTACCCACCCGCGTGGCGAATTCGATGCGGATGGTAAAGACTATCACTTGTCCGACATCAACCTGTTTTGGGGGGATATCCGCGCCAATGCCCAGTTGAGAGCTGCACAGACCCCATAATCAGCCGCGGGGGTGGGCCGTTTTGATGGTTTTGGCCAGATGGTCGGTACTGACGTGGGTGTAAATCTGGGTGGTGTTGAGGCTGCTGTGCCCCAAAAGCTCTTGAATGGCCCGTAGATCGGCTCCGCCATTGTACAAGGCTGTGGCAAAGGAATGCCGTAGAACGTGAGGGGTCACATCGACTGGAAGATCGGCCAGCTGGCCCTGGGTTTTAACCATGGTTTGGATGCTGCGAACAGAGAGTCCTTGGCCTTTTTGGTTCAAAAAAACCACATCGGTTTCGCCTTGAGGATCCCAGTTCGCCCTGCATTGCGACAGATATTGGCACATCCATTCACAAGCAGGATCTCCAAAAATGACGATGCGTTCTTTACCGCCTTTCCCTTTAACGAGAGCTTCTTTGTCGTCGAGTCGAAGGTCTTGAAGTCGAAGGGCTGCCAATTCGGAAACCCGAAGCCCTGTGGCGAAGAGCCATTCACACAGGGTTCGATCTCGAATGCCGACCAAGGTGTTGGTGTCGAAACTGGCCAGTAAGCGCAACACCGCGTCTACCGATAGGGTGGTGGGTAAGGTTTTGGCAAGCTTTGGGGTCCGAATGCCCAGCCAAGGATTTTGATGTGCTTGGTCTGTGGCCAAAAGAAATTTCCAAAACGAGCGTAAACAGGCGATTTTTCGTGCAATCGATTTGGGCTTAAACCCAGACTGGTGCAGGTGGCTGATATAGTGCCGACATCCCCGGCTGTCCAAAGCGGCAAGTGGTTGATCGTGGTTGCCCACAAAATCGAAAAAATGCTGAATATCGCGTTTGTAGTTGCTAAGGGTATGGATAGAAAAAAGGCGCTGGGTTCTAAGGTGATCCAAAAAGAATTGGCTTTGGGCCTCCCACGGGCTCATTCGACCAACAGATCGTCCCGGTTTTGGTGGGTCAGCTCGAATTCTTTGCCATTTTTAACCACCCAGGTATGCCGTTCGGGGAGTTTTCGGATATCCACATGAACATGGTTACCCGAAAAATCCAGCCCAATTCCCATAAATTCGGGAACCCCTTCGGCCAATTTAAAGGTTTCAATAAGGCTGAGGTTGTCGATGGTAATGTCGGCGGCCACGCCCAAGATGTGGTAGTTTCGTTTGATGGTGCCTTCTTTTTCGGCGGCATCCGAACAGCTGTAGCCTTTGATGATGTTGATGCGGTTTTGGGCTTTGTCCCGCAACAGTTCCAGGCCGCCTACAAGGCCGAGCCCTAGTTTAAAAGATTCGTTGCAAGTCCCACATTTGCAGGTAAAGTCCCGTTTTGAAAAGTGGTCTGAAATTTTGTTGGAGCGTCTGTTTTTAGCCATGGGTCTCTAGTGTAGTCGATTGGGTCAGAGGTCTCAAGAGGGTGTTGCGTAACTGTCGAGTGCGGCTTTGACTTCGAGGATGTCTTGCCAGGTGAGCCATTTGGGACTGCCTTTTTCTCGGCTCTGGTTGCGCAATAAATACGAAGGGTGAAACATGGGCATGATGTAGAGGGGGTCTTCCATATAGGGAACGGCGGCCTTGTACCAGTTGCCCCGAACTTTAGAAATGGGTAAGGGTTCTTCTAGGATGGTTTTAAGCGAGGGAGAGCCCAGCAAAATTAAAACCTTGGGTTTCACCAGTTGCACCTGACGAATCAGGTAGGGTTTGCAGGCTTCGATTTCTGGGGTTAAAGGGGTTCTGTTCCCTGGGGGGCGGCATTTGACCACGTTGGCAATGTAGGCGTCGGTTTCGCGGTTAATGCCAGCGGATTCTAGAATTTTGGTTAGCAGTTGGCCGGCTTTGCCCACAAAGGGAACCCCTTGGAGGTCTTCTTGTTCGCCAGGGCCTTCGCCGATAATCATCAGGTTACTTGGGACTTTTCCCGATCCCACCACCACGTTGGTTCTGGTGCTGTGGAGGCCACAGTTTTGGCAACTGGAGCAGATTTCTTTAAGTTGGTCGTAGCTGTGTTCGTCGTAGGGGGTTTTGGAAAAAAGATCGATCATGGCTCTATTCTAGTGCATCCCCCCTTAGGCGGGTAGGGGTTTTGTGATACCCTATGTCTCATGAGCCGAAAAAAAGGACGTCGAAAACCCAAACTTCGAATGGGTTGGCAATTGTGGGTGTTGTTTTCTTGTGCTGCAATTGCTTTGGCTTTTGGCCTGCTTTTAACCTGGTTTGTGTTTCAAATCTACATTCCGGTGTCCTATGAGGAACCGTCTAAGGTTGTCAAAATTCCCTATGGTTCCCATGCCGACGAAATTGGGAGGATTCTTAAAGAAAATGGACTCATTCGAAGCAGACATGCTTTTGCCTGGTATGCACGGGTTTCCCATGTCAGTACCAAATTAAGGGCAGGCAAATACCGATTAAGCCCCGCTTATCCCATTCGAACCATGATGGTGGAATTGCAACATGCCAGTGGCATTTTAACCCGAGTTACCATTCCAGAAGGGTATACCGTTTGGCAAATCGGGCAAGTTCTGGATGATGAAGGCTTGATGCCCAAAGACCAGTTTGTGGCCTATATCCGAGATGGCGCTAAGCAAGACATGCTCAAAAAGCACCCTTTTTTAATGAAGGTGCCTACGGATAATATCGAAGGCTATTTGTTTCCAGATACCTATTTGTTTTCTCAAGGGGATACCAAACAAAAAATGGTGGATCGGTTTTTGACTCGATTCGAAGCTCAAATTTTGGCAGAATGGAAGGCAGCGCCCGAAGGTAAAGGAAGCGTGCGATCGCGTTTGTCTTTCCACGAGGCTGTTACTTTGGCTTCTATGGTTGAAAAAGAGGCACAGGGTACACGCGAAATGCCTTTAATTGCTGGCGTTTTTTATCATCGCTTGGATCTGCGAATGCCCTTTGCTTCGGATCCCACTGTCATTTATGCCAAGGGATTGAGTCATCAGGCTCGGGTTACCTATCGGGATGTTGCCGTTGCTTCGCCCTATAACACCTATATTCATGTTGGATTGCCCCCAACGCCTATTGCCTCTCCTGGGCTTGATGCGTTTCGGGCTGTTTTGCAACCCACTAAAACCTATTATTTATTTTTTGTTGCTGATGGAACAGGCGGCCACAAATTTACAAAAACGTATGCTGATCACTTGGCTGTTCAAAAGGCCGCCCCGACAAAGTAAGGAAAAAGCGGGGAATTAAAGCGGTTTATCTTCGGGTTCAATGGGTGGAATTTCTTTGGATTTTGAATAATCGAGAATCTGGAAATTTTCGGCCACGACTTCGGTGATCCAATGACGTTGATCATCTTTGTCGTAGTTTCGAACTTGAATGCGTCCCCAAACCAAAATAGCTGACCCTTTTTTGAGCAGCTGATAGGAAATCTCGGCGGTCCGTCCCCAAAGGCAGATGGGTATAAAATCCGTTTCTTTGGCTGTTCCTGGCCGACGGTATTGTCTTTCTACTGCGAGAATAAATGTAGTTTTTGATTGGGTATTGGAAATTCGTTTAATTTCTGGATCCTTGGCCAATCGTCCCACAAGAGTGACTTGATTATAGTTTTGACTCATCACCGACTCCTTACTTAGAATAGGGTATATATCTGTGTATTCCACCGACAAAGCGCCAGCTTGTTTTAGGGAACTCCTTCTGATATATACGATGCTAAAAATATACTGATTTCTAATAATCGCGTCAAGAAAATATTTTGTACCTATTGCACTAACCTTCTGGTTGAACGCAAGAAAACCGTGGTAAAATTTCGACTTTAAATCATGAGGCTAGATTTATTTGACTATCACCTACCGGCCCATTTGATTGCAAATGAGCCCTCACCGGTTCGAGACCAAAGCCGATTGATGGTGGTTTCCCGCACCAGCGAGTCGGTTTTTCACCGTCGTTTTCAGGATATAGGTGACTATTTGAATCCTGGAGATGCCTTGGTTTTGAACAATACCAAGGTGTTTTGTGCCCGTTTAACGGCAAAAAAAAGCACGGGGGCGGTTCTCGAAGTCTTTTTGCTGCATCCCATCGACGATGAGGGGCAGGCCCTTCCCCTAAGCCAACTGGATCCCCAAGCCAAGAGTGGGCTGTGGAAGATCTTGGTGAAGCCGGCCAAACGCATTAAGGCCCAAGATCGGTTGGTGGTGGATGCGCATTTATCGATTTTGATTTGTTCCAAAGACCCAAGAGGTATTGTGGGGCATTTGGACTGTGATCGCCCCTTGCTCGAGTATTTGGATTCAACCGGGGATGTGCCCTTGCCGCCTTATATTCAGAGTTCTTTGTCCCGAGATGCGCTGTTGGATCGTTACCAAACCATTTATGCCGGCCCCCAAGGGTCTGTGGCTGCCCCGACCGCGGGATTACATTTTACCCCCGATTTGCTTCAGAGGCTGGTGGCAAAGGGGGTAGAGCTGGTTTATGTGACCTTGCATGTGGGCTATGGTACTTTTCAGCCCATCACAACGGACGATATTACCCAGCACCAAATGCACCCCGAATGGTATGATGTGTCTGAGCATGCCGCGGAAACCCTGAATCGGGTTCGTCGTTTGGGTGGGCGTGTCTTTGCGGTTGGAACCACTTCTGCGCGAACATTGGAGACGCTATTTCATGACCAGTATGTTGCAGGATCGGGCTACACCACGGCCTATTTTTATCCCGGATATACCTTTAAAGCCGTGGATGGCTTGGTGACCAATTTTCATTTGCCAAAATCGTCGCTGATGCTTTTGGTTTCGGCTTTGCTGGGCCGGGATCGGGTGATGACACTTTATGACTTGGCCATTGAAGAAGCGTATCGGTTTTTTAGTTTTGGCGATGCCATGATGGTCTTGCCGTGAGATGGCTTTGGGGGATTTTGGGGCTGGCTTTAATCCTGCCCGTTTTGGTTTTTGCTCAAGCGCCGGCTGCCGAAAAGGTGGCCTATGTTCGGGTTAATAAGCCCATAGCCCAGGTTAAACAAGAGCCTTTTTCGGACACCAAGACCACGTTTTTGGTGTATCAATCCGGGGTTTTTCGGGTGATGGGCGATGTGAGCGGGTATTATTTGATCCAGTTTTTGGATGGGCAAGATGGGTGGTTGGCCAAAGAAGATGGGGATGTGTATGAAGGCCCTAGCCCGCCGCCACCCGAGCAAATGGGCTATGCCGATGTTTTTATCCCCCCGCCCGAAACCCAATTGTCCGTTCCTGTGGAATTGAGTCCGACCCCGGCTATTCAATTGGCCGGAGATGATGGTCCCCAGCCCGCTGTGCCCACTGAAACCATTGTTCAAATGCCTATACCCGAATCCCCCTATTTGGATACCCCCAATCGCGATTCGTTTCGCTATCCCTTTCCGCCGCCGAATCCCTATCCCGATTTGAACTTGGCTGGGTTTTACGAAGGTAAAATCAGTGGTCGGAATTACGAGCCGAAATCGGTGACGGATCCCCGGTGGAATACCATCCGAAACGACCCGATTTATAACAAACTGCCGCCCGATGTTTTGGTGGGCGATCCCCGCATCGAGTTGCGGTATCGGTTTAATGTGGATGGCAAATTGGATGAAGATTTGGCCGTGCACTATGACATCGAGCAAGAGCCAGATTTTCCTGGAAAATACGACATTAAAGTGAAGTACAAAAAAACAGAAATGACCTTCTGGCAATTTGATTCTGAATTCAAAAACGGGGAGTTTATCAACCTTCAACGGGCTTTGGATGGGTTCAAATTGACCTCGTACGACGACAATTGGGAAACCATTGTGGCTGTGGGTCGCCAGCGGTCAGAACCCAGAAAATACGACACCAATGGGGATGGGTCTAATATCATTAAATTGGGGAATACCTCGATTCTAGAAGGGTCTGTGAAGGTGTTTGTGAACAATGGCTTAAAAACCGAAGGGGTGGATTACACGATTAACTATTATTCGGGGGAAATTACCTTTAAAGAACGCAAAACCGTCGAGGACTTTATCCGGGTTATCTATGAATTTACCAATCCTATCGAGGATTTTTTACCGGTTTTATCGCGTAAAAACTTTATAGGGGGTCAGTTTATTTGGCGGTCGACGCCCAAGCCTGTCGAGACCAAGTATTCGGGAAAATCCACCGAAGAACTGTGGCCGAATCCCAGTGCTTCATCCAACGTGACGTTCAAACTTAAAAATTCCTACCTGGTTTTGGGAACCGAGATGCTGACCCTGAATAATCGGCCCTTAAGAAAAAACAAAGACTATACCCTCGATCAACAGGCTGGCACCATTACCCTGTTGGACGAAACCCTTGGCCCAGACGACCGTTTGGTGATGTCTTACGAGTACTATCAAATCGAAGACAATGCCGACGATTTAATCGGTTCAAACAGTACCGGGCCCTATCTGTTAAGCCGAAAAAACATTCTGTTTGGGACGGTGTCGGTGGTTGCCAATGGATTGGCCATGACCGAAGGGGTGGACTATACCTTGGATTATGCGGCAGGGAAATTGAATTTTCGGTTTCCCATTGCCTATCCTTCAGTCATAACCGCGGTTTACAAGGCTGTAAAATCCTCTGTGGCCATTCCCAAAATTAAGGATGCCACCCCGTTTTCTGTTGGCGTAACCTATTTGAACGAATATGTTAGGTCCCAAGATCAGCAGTTGGAATCTGCGGTTCCTACCGAAACCTATACGGTTTCCAGCAACGTGTTTCATACCAATTCTTTTCCCATTAATCCTTCAAAAGATGTCACGGTCTTGGTGAATGGGGCCACGGCCAATGTGGTGGTCAGCAACCCCTATACCGGGGAAATTACCATTGTTTCGCCGGTGATTTCCGGTTCTGCCAAGGTGGATGTGACCTATACCTATCGCAAAAGTCTTCGGACCACGGCGATTTTCCAGGTTAAAAATCCCCGCAGTGATGGCTTGTACTCGACCCAAGCCAACGATTTCTTTTTAAAAGACACGCCGGTTAAGTATAAAGGCATCAGCTATATCAGCATTTACAGGGGGGTAGAAATTCGTTTGGCCGATGGGCAGGATTTTATTTCGGATTACGATCCCAATGGCCAGCAAGGTCAGCAATTGGCGATTCGATTTTTGAAGGCCGATCCCAGTAACCAATCGACGTTAACCGATCTGCCCCGAGCTGGGGAACGGATTACGATTGTCTATGACTATACCCCAGCTTCGAGTCCCGATCCTGGCAACATCGACCAAAAAATGGTGGGCCTGACTTTTGGGGCCAAGCTTACCGATGAATTGTCGGTGAATACCGAGGTTGCTGGGGCTCAGAACAACTTTGAACGCCCGAAAAAATCCACCACCTTTACCCAAGCTGGGACCGGCCAAGACAGCACGGAATATATTTTGGGCCAGAATAACATCGTTGAAAATTCGGAATATGTCTATTTGGACAACCGTCTTCAAACCAAAGACCGGGATTATGTCATTAACTATTTGAACGGTCGGTTGCGGTTTCGCAATTTAACCCCGGGTCCCAATAATACCATTCGGGTGGACTATGACTATTTTGATACCACAGCTGTTACCAAGGCAGGGGTTGAAAAAGACTTTAAATTTGCCACGAAAGTAGGCGTGGCCTATAAAACCGATACCTTGGACATTAAAACCAGTTTGAAGAACATCGATCGCGATTTTGTGCCCTTGGCCCCCATTCAAGATCCCAAAGGATCTACAGCGTTTACCAATGCTGTGGTGTGGAAGCTGTCGCCTTTGGAAACCCTCAGCACAGACTACAACCATTTTCAGATTTTTAGGGCCAAAAAAGACAACAATTCCGATGCGTTTTTGAATCAAGATGAGTTCAAAGTGGGGTCTCGCTTGCTGTTTTGGGATGGGTATTTTGATACCACTCAGCAATTTCGGTATTTTCAAGAAATACAAGATCCTTTAACCACGGTGGCCACCGAAAATTTACACGATGTGGATAGCTATACCTATGCCTATGACGGCAGTGTTTCCTTTGGTCCCGATACCTTTAGAACCAAAATTACCAAGGGTTTGGCCCGGTCCACCAACGACTTTTTAGACCGGGTGGCGTTGTCCGACAATTATGTGGATAAAACCAGTTTGGAATCGACCATGGCGTTTCGCAATGTGTTTTTATTGGGGGATACCCGATTTTCGCCTTTATACGATCGGTCTCAGACCACCACGGTGACCCAGGTTTCCCCGACCCAAAATTTGGATGCTGTTTCGACCCGTACCACTTATGGGTTTAAGTCGCGGTTTGTGCCTCATCCCACCCTCAGTATGAGCGCCAACTATGATTTGCAAGAGATTAAAGACCAGGGGTCGGCGGTGTCTGAAAATGTAACCTATGTTCGCAATAACTATTACGATGCCGATTTTAACCCCTTCGGTTGGGTTCAAAGCCGAGCCGACTATCAACGCAGCGAGGCCGAAAGTCCCTTGGTGGGTCAAAAAGGACACATGGAAGAGCGGACCAATTTCCGCATTTCTCGGTTTTCGCCCTATGGCATGGCCACATCGGCGCTTGGGGTTTCGCAGCGAGAAGTATGGTTGTCTCCGATTCGCGAGTCGTATCTGTCTTTTGATGTCAACGACAGTAACACCCGCGATAACAACGATAAAAACCTGTTTAACCGCAATCACAACCGGTTGGGATTGTACCAAGTGACGCCCTGGACAGGGTTGCGATTAAGCCAGATTTTTTGGGAAAACGAAAGGTCGGGTGGGTTGACGTCTTTGGAGACAACCACCGTGTCTCGGAATGCCACCACCCGGGAATACGATCACCAGGGCGCCACTTTTTCAGTAACCCCAGAATGGTCGATTTTACAGCTGTTTACCTATCAATTTGACTATGATCAAGCCAACGATAAAAACTTGAATAACCAAGTGGCGAACTCGGGGACCTCGAACCGAACCACCGAAAATCGACCCTTTTTTAAGCGCAATCAACGACTGTCTTTTTCCCCAGGCGAGGTAAGGTTCTTGGGCATTAGTCTTGGAAAATCCTATGCTGTTTTAGAAGAAAACTGGAACAATAACACCAATTCACGTCGCTCCGAGGACTATTTGCCCGATGGCACGGTGGTGACCACCTCGGTGTTTCAAGACAATGCCTCGATTAAAACCCTTAAACTGTCTGCGGGCTGTGTTCCGTTTCAAACGATTACTTTGGATGGCACGGTAAGCAGCACCAACGAGGTGTATAACCGAAACTTGAATGCCAATGCCCAAGGGACAACTTACAAACTCTCTCGGGATTTGTTGTTAACGGGGCAATATACCCCCTGGGGATTTTTGAGTTTGAATTCCAAATATGCGTTGTCGACCCTGTCTCAATATCGATCGCCTTATATCAATACCTCTTTGGACAGTCTTTTGGCTGCTAAAGCAGCCCAGACCGATGTGTTTTTGGACTATTTGGGGCGCTATCAAAGCCAAATCGATTGGTTGGTGACCTTGACGCCTATCTCGTTTTTTTCGGTTCGAACGGGGCTGGGATACAAAGTCATCCAGGAATCTTATGTGGTGACGGCAAGTGCCCAGTCGGATGATGCGATTCTTCAACAAATTACAACCGTAGGGTCTGTGCTGCGGCCTATTTTGAATATGGATATTTCCTATGATTATTCGGTTAAACAAACGCTTCGCAATGGCATCGACAACGGGCAGGGGTATAGCGGCCGAACGGTTTTGGCCTATAAACCCATCACTTGGGCTGGAGTCGAGGTGGTGTTTAGCTATGAACGGGTGGATACCTGGGGCAAAGATTTGTCCGATTTGGATCGGGATTTAAGCATTCAAGGGACGGGTAATGATATTCGAACCACCATTTTGGAACGCAAAGACAGCGTGGAAACGGGAAGCTTAAGAATCAACATTAATATTCCCCTGAATGCCCCCTATGTTAAAAATCTGGTGATTACGGGAGAAGGGTATCTTAAGAAAATTAAAAATGAATTGGATGCGTTTAAGGGCCCAGATGAACCCAAGACCAGCTATGAAATTTCAGGGATGTATCTGAAAGGAACCCTAAATTTTTAAAAGGGCCTCAACATCGGCTTGATGGGCAAGCAAGGCATCCACCAAGTTGGGTGCGAGGATGCTGTTTCGGTTTTCATTTAGGATTTTTTGAACCCCTTTGGGGGTGAAGGCGTCTCGGTATACCCGGTTTTCCCTTAAGGCCACATAAATGTCGGCAGCGGTGACAATTTGGCTTTGAATTTCGAGTTGATCCCCGCGAAGACCAAAAGGATAGCCTGTGCCATCCACGCGTTCGTGGTGTCGGCTGCCCCAACGCTTCACCTTGGCTACCAAAGAAGAGGTTTGCAGATGGGGGGCGATGGTCTCGAAAAAATGGCAAACCAACAACGGGTGAAACCGGGTTTGGTAAAATTCGGCTTCATCCAGTTTCGAGGTTTTGTTCAGGATGGTTTTGGGGATGGCGATTTTGCCAATGTCGTGAAATTCTCCGGCCAGTTGCAAGAGGGCCTGATCTTCGGTGGAAAGCCCAAGGGTTTTTCCCAGAAACTGGGCCACTTTGCCAACACGAAGACAGTGGTCTTTGGTTTTGGGGTGATTTAACGCTAAAAATTCCAGGGCCAATAGGCAAAGGGTAGACAAGGATTCTAGGGTTAATTCTCCGGAGGGATTTTGAAGGTTGTGTTTGAAAAACTGAAAGGAATCTTTGTTGAGCAGTTCAAACCAAAAGACATCGGTTTCGATTAAGGCCAGACCTTTTTGTTTGATCACCTCGGATTTGGCGGCTTGAAAGCCCAGTTTTAAGGGGGCCATAAAGTCTTCGCGAAGCCGGTGTACCGACTTTAACGAGGTGGCTGGGGTAATCATGGCAGCCACAATTTGGCTGACCATCAGACAATCCATGGCGATTTGTTGGTTTTCTTTGGCTGGATCTGGGGTTGGGAAAAGGGATTGAAACAACAAATCCAAGCCACTTCGGTTTTTGAAGGGCAAAAATAAGGATTTTCCCACCAAAGAAAAAATCACGGCGGGGTTTAATTCGGCAGCCGTTGCGAGTTTATAGGTTAAATAGACCGAGGCTGGGTAGGCGTGGTGTTTGTGGAAAAAACGACCCAAATACAAAAAGCCTTCCAAACAATCGACGCCATAGATCAGAGAGGGTGTTTTGTTGCTCACCATCTTATCGTATCATAGACACCAACCATTGTTTAAGAACCCATCACAAAAGGATAGTGTCATGATACGTGTTCGTTTTGCCCCTTCCCCAACTGGGAGTCTCCATGTGGGGACCCTTCGCACTGCGCTGTTTAACTGGATTTTTGCCAAGCATGTTGGGGCAGCGTCGGTATTGCGCATCGAAGACACCGATTTGGCCCGTTCGGATGTGGCCTTTGAACAAACCATTTTTGATGGGTTGTCTTGGTTGGGTTTGAACATGGATGAAGGGCCTGTGACTGGGGGAAAATTTGGACCCTATCGCCAATCGGAAAGGGCCGAGTTGTATCACCAACATGCCCACAAGTTGTTGGCTTCTGGCCATGCCTATTGGTGTTTTTGCTCGGATGCCGATTTGGATGCTGAAAGGGCCACTGCCGAAACCAACAAAGTTCCCTATGTGTATTCCAGAAAATGTTTGGGCTTAAACGCAGCCGACATCGAAGCCAAAAAAGCGGCTGGGATTCCCCATACCCTTCGGTTTAAAGTACCCAATGGCGAGATCTCGTTTCCCGATATCATTCGCGGGGACATTACCTTCGATATGAACTTGGTTTCTGATTTTGTATTGATCAAATCCGACCAAACCCCGTCTTACAATTTTGCAGTGGTGGTAGACGACTGGACCATGGCCATTACCCACATCATTCGGGGCGAAGACCACATTTCGAATACGCCCAAGCAAATTGCTTTGTACCAGGCTTTTGGTGCGCCGGTTCCCAAATTTGCCCATTTGCCCATGATTTTGGGTCCAGACAAATCCAAATTGTCCAAGCGCCATGGGGCCACCAGCGTGACGGATTACCGAGACATGGGCTATTTGCCCGAAGCGTTTTTTAATTATCTGGTGTTGTTGGGATGGTCGTCTGCCGATGGAAGGGAGCTTTTAAGTCGAGACGAGATTGTTCAGGCCTTTGCTTTGGAACGGATTTCCAAGTCTGGTGCCGTGTTTGATATTACCAAGTTGAAGTGGATGAATGGCCAATATGTCCGCCAATTGGATGCGCCGGCGTTGTTTGCTGCGGTGAATCCTTTTGTATCGGCCGAAAATCAAGCGGCTTTGGCCCACTATACAGCAGCTCAGCGTCAGGCCATTTTTGCTTCGGTGCAAGATAACCTCGAACTGCTTGCCGATATTAATGCCCACTTGGCGTCCTATACCCACACCTTCGACTCGTTTAAAACCGCCGTTCAAGCCCTTGCTTTTGATGAAAGCGATTCCAAGGTTCTGGCCTTGTTTGCCGAAAAAATCGCGGCGTTGCCGGTGGTGAATCATGCCGATATCGACCCCGTTTTGGCCGACATTCTGGCCGCCACAGGGCTGGGCAAGGGCAAGGTGTTTCGTCCCATTCGCTTGGCGGTGACCGCTGAAAAATCGGGTCCTCACCTGCCGGATATCATGGCTATTTTGGGTAAGGACGAGATTTTGAGACGGCTTGCGGTGGTGTTGGGCTAGTCCCGGGGTTGATGATATAAATCCATCAAATATTTGGGAAGGCAGGGAAAGTCTTTGGGTAAAACTGCTGCTGCGCCGGCTGCTCGTGCTTCCTCTTGTAGCTGGGTGTTTTGGTCATCTGTGGTGCAAATGACAATCAATCCTTTCATCTTGGCTTGAAAGTCGCTTCTTTGTCGAAGTTGATTCAGAAGCTGGCAGCCGGTTAGCCCCGGCATTTCTTGGTCCAGAACTAGAAAATGAATGGTGCTCCAATCAATCGATGTATCTTCTAGTAGTTTTTGGGGCTCTAAAAACATGGTGATATTGGATTGTAAAAATTGGTTTTTGGTTAACATTGTTTTACAGATCACATGGTTGGGGCGAGTATCATCCACAAAAACGACCTTTGCTTCGCTGGCCCGAAGGGGTTTGGGCCCTAAGTTAAGTTGAGTGGCTTGAACCCCAAGGTCTTTGTGTAGGATTGCTGGGGAGATAAAGACCGATCCTGCTGCGGATGCCGGGGCAGTATGGGCTGCGGTTACGGCCGAGCTGATGGTGGCGGCGGCTTTTAAATCAAGGGGGGTTGAGAGGTGTTTGTGTAGCAAGGGAGTATCCTTTATTGAGGGGGTTGATACTCCTTTATCGCAATAAAATGTAAAAAATTGCATGAAATAAAATATTTTTTAAGGCGTACGAGTTAATGGGGCTTTGTCCCTTTGGCCAGGTTTGTTTTTTTGTACAGGATCCTTTAGGCCCCTGCGGGGAGGAAAGACAAACTTTCTTTGGCTTTCCGATACAAAAACGCTTGTCGTTTTTGTTTATTTATAATGCCCCTGCGGGCGAGGAGGTTGAATTTACTTCAACCTCCGACCCACAAAACCTGTGGTTTTGTGATTACAAACACAAAAACGCTTGTCGTTTTCTTTATAATGGCGGGAGCGAAGGGACTCGATCTTTACTTCGTAAAGCTCGAAGACAATCCTATTTTTAAACCGTTCGCTGACGCTCACTGGTTCGAGGTAGATTTTAATCACAAATGCATAGCATTTGTGTGTCGCAAATCCAAAGCGAGTTTGTCTTTGCTCGCCCTACGGGGTTTGAAATGGAATCGTCTAAGACAAAGTGGCGGGAGCGAAGGGACTCGAGCTTTACTTCGCAAAGCTCGAAAAGAATCCTATTTTTAAACCGTTCGCTGATGCTCACTGGTTCGAGTCCCTTTTTTGGGGACCTTGGGTATTTCTCTTAATGGCGGGAGCGAAGGGACTCGAACCCTCGACCTCCTGCGTGACAGGCAGGCGTTCTAACCAGCTGAACTACGCCCCCGCGTGGCGGAAATGACAGGGCGCCTAGTATACAGGGCAGTCTTGGTTTTGTACAATGGCTCAATATGAAATCTTTTGTCTTGTTTTGTTTGTTGGTAATGGGGTTGTCCACGGGGATTTGTGGGCAAAGCTTGTACCGTAACGAGGCGCATCAGTTTCAGTTGGGGGTTCCGGTGCGGTGGGTGATGGATTCTCAAACCCCGAACCGGGTTTCCTGGAAATCCGAGGCGGTGTCGGCTTCGATTTCTATCAGTGTTTGGACCCTCAGTGGTGCTGTGGCTGCACCCGACTGGCAGTACCGGGTGGCTTCCGAAAAATTCGATGGCTGGGCCAGCTTGCTTCAACGCAGTGCCACCGACTACGAAATTAGCAGGGCTCAAGTGGACAGCGCAGCTGTTGGTGTCTATAGCACCCAAGAATTGGACGAACAGCAAAATATCAGCGAAGTGATTGTTGGCGAATACTATTTTATCAAGCAAAACAAGGGCTACATTGTTTCGATACGCGCCCCAAGAACCGTTTGGCCAGACATTGAACAAAGTGTAAAAACCATGATGGATTCTTTTTGGGTGGGCTCAGGCCAACGTCAACTGGTGGCCAAGCCAGCGCTTAAAAGTTTGCCGTGGTTGATGGCCGGTGGTAACAAAGAAAATCAACGCGTGATCGCCGATATCCCCACCCGTTCCCTAAGTTTGGCTTGGGAGGCTGAATGGCCGTCGGGTTCTGTCGAACTCTACATGACGACTGATCGCCTGTTTGTTCTTCAAAATGGCCTTTTACAGGCCTTGGATGCCAATTCTGGCGGTACCCTTTGGCAGCGAGAAGGGGTCTTGTCTGTGGCCTTGTCCAACACGGCTGCTTTTGTTGTGGCTCAGCAACTCCCCAATCAAAAAAACCTGGAATCTTTACAACTCGATACAGGCAAACGCCAGTGGCAAGCCGCTTTGGCGGGCACAAAACCGTGTTCCCCAGTGATCGTGGTTGGGCAGCGGGTTTATGTCGTGGATGGGGACGCGTTGGAGGTGTTTCAAGCCGATACTGGGCGTAAGGCTTGGTCCAAATCTGCGGGATTGAATCCTGTAATTTATCCGGTTGTTGTGGATCGGGCTGTTCTGGTTGCCCCTAAAAAAGGTGGTTTTTTGGCCTTTCAAACCGAGACGGGTAAGTCTGCATTTAGCCTGGAAGGCGGGAGCCCCATTTGGGCGCCGGTGGTGTATCGGCATGTCATTTTAACGGCTTACAAGGCCAAAGATGGTCTTACAGTTCTTCAAGGAATAGATGATCGGGCAGGGGCCTTGTTGTGGGAAGTCAGTGGCAATATGGCGTTGGCTGGCCCCCCTTCCTTGGCCAATGATGGGTTTGTATTGCCCGTGAATGCTTGGAAAGAACGGGAAGTGGACATGGGACAGGGCTTGGTTTCGATTGATTTGTATTCTGGTTTTGTCCAATGGACAACGCCCGTGGCACTGGGCCCGTCTGGCCGAATTTGGGGAGGACGCCATCGGGTGTTGTCTCAAAGCCAATCGGGTATGGTGTTGTTGGATGCCGATACTGGCGAATCGTTTGTATTGCCCAAGGTTTTGGCAGAAGCTTCTCAGGTTCGTTTCTTTAAAGACCTGGTTTTGGTTATCTCGTCGAATGGCCCACAACAGCGGGTTTCTGCCTATCGCTTTTAAGGTCGATAAACAACAAGGCGTAGGCGGTATAAATGATCACGGCCAAGATCCAACGAAACGCTTCGTAGTGGCCTAGGCTGATCACGGCCCTTTCTGCCCAGAAAAACCCTAAAAGGGTTGCCCATAACGCCTGCTGAGTTCGGGTTGATATGTCCTTTCCAGCCGAACTTACGAGGGCGATTAAAATGAATAATAACCCCACAAAATCATAGATGCGGTGGTAGACCATCAGCAAACTGGCCAGACTGATGACCATAAATTGATGGGGTTGGCTGTTGGATTTCCACACATACACGAGGGTGCTGGTCACCAATGTTGCCGAAACCATCAAGGCCAGGGTGGGGCTAAAAAGCGAGGCTGCGTCCACCAACCCTGCTTGGGTTAGGGTTTTGGACACAGCAATCGATTGTAGGATTAACGTTAAGGGGGAGGTGTGGGTTAGGCCTGAGGCAAGGCCAGTTAAGAGCAAATGAAACCCTGTTGCGACGGCGATGGGGGCGAACTGTTTTTTCTTGATAAAAAGCAACACGAAGGGCCCGGTTAGGGTGTATTTGAGCCAACTGAGACCCAGGCAGAGGCCCGAAAGCCAAGGTTTTTTTTGATCGCCAAGTGCGAGAGCGGATACCAAAAAGAACAAGGCCCACAGTCCGTGTTGTCCGTTGCCTAGGGTTACCCGAAACGGGGTTCCGATCAAAAATAAAGCCGCTATAAGCCCTTTTTGATGGTTTGAAACCGATACCCCCATTGCCTTAGATCCCAACTGGAGCAAACCAATTGTGGCTGCCAAATTGGTTACTAACCAGACGCCTTTGGCCAGGGGCCAAGGCAGCCAGGTATAGGGCCACAACAACAGCAGGCAAGAGGGTATCTGGTTGGCCTGTAAAGGGTCCGGCATGAAGGTGTCGGTAAAGGCTGCGAGATGGTTTAAGGTGTACAAATATGGGTTGAACCCTTTGGCCAAAACCAAGGCTGCATCCCATTGAAAATCAAAACTGGCGTTTGCAGGAACGAGCGCATTGTAGCAACCCGCCAAAACGGAGAGGGTTGCTACAACTCCCAACAGCCATAGCCCCCACTTGCGATTCACCATCCGCTATCGAATCGCAGTGCTATACGAGCCCAATCCAAACACCAAAGAAGCCAACAATTGATCGTCTTTGCTGTAATAATCCTTCGTGAATTGAATTCGGAATTTTGTGGCATCGTTAAGGGTTTTGGTGGTGATTAAGGAAACAGACTTGTGGGCGGTTTTGTCTTTGGCCGATTCGCTGATGTCCAGCCGAAGCCCAGCCTCAAAAATAGGGCTGAATTTATAGGCAAAATAGGTGTAGGCACCCCAGTTTCGAAGGGTGGTGTCGTTCCAGTCTCGGTTTAAAAAGAGCAATTCGGACTGCCAGAGCATGCCCCCGTCTTTTGCCCAATTTTTAAAGGTCATATCCAGTCCGTAAACGGTGGCTTTGTCTTGGACCACTTTAAAGTCTGTGCCACTGCCCATCAGGACACTACTGCCCAGTTCCAGTTCAGTATCACGGGAGAGGTTCAAGATGGTGTTCAGTCGTGCCGAGCCTAGCCAGTCGGTAAAGGCAAAAGACTCGCCAATGGTTGTTGGGGTTTCTGAAAAATTCCGCCAGGTGCCAATAGACAAATTCAGAGAAAAGGGGGTGGGGAGTTTGGTTTCAATCATCAGACCTTGTCCCACGGCTCCATCGTTACCCAAAAATTGGGTCATCACACTGGGTTTGGTTACCATGCCCCAGGATTCGGCATGTAGGGCATTTATTTTGCCAAAATCGATGCGTTTTTTACCCAATTTTGCCGATAAATTATCGGCCAGAAACGGCGATGGAAAGGTGATGTAGGCTTCTTCGATGGCGATTTGGCTGGTCCCATTGGTTTGGGGCGTCAGCGAAAGAAAGGCATCGCCCCGAAGTTCAGAGGCCAGGGTTCCTTGAACACCGATTTCCAAACTTTTTAACAAAATCCCGCTTTGGTCTTTGCGGGCTTCGTTTTGAAAAACCGATCCCTGCACCAGTCCAATCAGGCTAAGGTCTGGTGCTTTGATGGTCTTGGTGGGCGTTATTTTTTGAACATCCACAGGCATTCTGGATTCTAAGGCCTTAAAAAAAGAGGTTTTTTCTTCGGTTTGAGCCCACAAAAGCGCAGGCGTAATCAGGGTTATCAGTAAACCCAATACTGCAGTTTTTTTCATGATGGTCTCCTTATTTAAGGCTTTTTGAAGGTTAAAATCCGATACACACAGGGTACCACAAAAAGGGTCAGCAAGGTGGATACGGTGACCCCTCCAATCACGGATAAGGCCATGGGAACCCGGCTTTCTGCCCCAGGTCCTAAGGCCAAGGCAGCGGGCAAGGCACCGGTGATGGTGGCCAACGAAGTCATTAAAATGGGGCGTAGTCGTAAAGGACAGGCCTCGAGCAGTGCGTCGCTAACCGAAAGGCCAGATTCTCGTTTTTGATTGGTAAAGTCCACCAATAAAATCCCGTTTTTAAGGACAATCCCTAAGACCAGCATAATTCCAATCAAACTAAAAATGTTCAGGGATTGGTTGTTCATTAATAAGGCCACAAAGACCCCAGAAATGCTAAAGGGCAGGGCAAAAAAGATAATGAACGGATACAAGAAGCTGTTAAATTGCGATGCCAACACCATGTAGGCCACACAAAGACCCAACCCCATGGCCAATAAAATGCCCCCAAACGAATCGTTAAAGGATTCTGAACTGCCACTGAATTGGGCATAATAGCCTTTGGGCAAAGTGGCTTTTGCCAGCCGTTGAACCTCTGCAAGGGCTGCTGCCTGGGATTTTCCAGGGGCAATGTTGGCCGATAAGGTGATGGCCCGTTCTCGGTTTTCTCGGGTAATCTGCTGAAGGATTTTTTTCTCTTTAAGGGTCACCACTTTGCCAATCGAGACCAGTTCGCCCCGGTTGTTGCGAACATAGAGGTTGTTGATGTCTTCAGGGGTGTTTCGGAACCCATCTTGAAGCCGAACCCGAATATCGAGTCGGGTGGTTCCTTTGGTAAATTGTCCGGCCACGGCCCCACCAATCATGGTTTGAATGACCTTGTTGATTTCAGAGACATTGACGCCCATTTTTTCGGCTTGTTCACGGTTGGGAATGATTTGAATTTCGGGGAGACCTTCCAAATAGTCCGAATCTACGTCCGTCATCAGACCGCTGGCGGCCATTTTGGCTTGGAGTTTTTCGGCGCTGGCGGCCAGTGTTTTCCATTCTGGGCCTTTAACACTCACCTCGACAGGGAAACCTTTGCGTTCCATGAATCCGCGGTTGGAGTTGTCTTTAACCAGGACTTTAATGCCTTTGATGGTTTTGAATTTGGCCCGTAATTCGTCGGCGATTTCGCGTTGGGTATAGCGTTTGCCGGTTTGGGGGTTGATGGGTCGTTCGTTTTTGTTTTTGAGCTGAATAAAGCCCCGTCCTGCATTCACGTCGGTACCGCCGATGGCACCCAAATAGGTTTCCATGCCTGGGGTTTTGGCCAAGACGGCCTCAACTTTGGCCAGGCGTTTGTCCATGATGTCGATGGAAACCCCCAAGGGCGCTCGCATGACCAGGGAAATTCGACCGGTATCTTGATAGGGCATAAATTCTTGGGGCAAAAATTGGGTCAGTTGTGTGCTGGCTGCAAACAACACCACGGCTAAGGCTAAGGTTATAAAGGGATGCTTGAGAACCCCGGCTAGACCCCGTTTGTAGCCTTTTGCTAGCGCCTGCATGCCGGTGTCCAGGGCAGCGGTTAGCCAGTTGGTTTTGTGGTGGGTTCCCAACATTCTGGCGCAGCGCATGGGGGTCAAGGTTAAGGCTTCCACCATCGACAGGGCTACGGCAACACTTAAGGTAAGCCCAAACTCAAACAAATAAGCCCCGATAATCCCTTTTACAAAAATAACGGGTAAGAAGATGGCAATCAGCGAGGCGCTGGTGGCTACCACGGCCATGAAAATTTCTTGGGTCCCTTCGATGGCTGCTGTCATTTTGTCTTTGCCCATCTCTTGGTGGCGGGTAATGTTTTCCAGAATCATAATGGCATCGTCCACGATAATGCCGATGGCCAAGGACAGACCCAACAGGGTGAAGGTGTTCAGGGTGAATCCGAAATAGCTGAGGGCCACAAATGTTCCTAAAATGGCCGTTGGAATGGCCAAGACCACATTGATTGTTGCGCCCAAAGACCCCAAAAACAACCAACAAACCAAAGAGGTTAAAATGGCCGAAAAAATCAAGGTGAACATGGTTTCATGAATGGCATCGGCAATATAGGTGGTGGAATCAAAGGCAATGGCGAAGCGAATGTCCGAGCCATATTGGCCTTGAAGTTCTTTCATTCGGGCTTTAATGGCATCGCCAACCTCGACGGCATTGGAGCCTCGTTGCTTTTTAAAGCCAAGGCCGACACAAGGGGTTTGATTGACTCTGGCAATGCTGCGGTTGTTGGCCAATCCAAAATTAATCGAGGCGACTTGTCCCAGGGTTAATGTGGTGAAATTTAATGCCCCTCCCCGTTTAAGCAGGGGAAGTTCGCGAAATTCTGCCAGGGTCCTGGCTTCCCCATAGGTTCTGGCATTTTTTTCGAAGGTTTTGGCTTCGAGATGTCCCGCAGGCAATTCCACATGTTCTTGGCTGATGGCGGTTAAGATATCGGTGCTGGACAAATACAGTTTGTTTAAAGCAACGGGGTTTACATCCACCAGGAGATTGGGATCAATGAATCCCGCCAATTGAATATCGGCTACCCCAGAAATGGTGGAAAATTGGCCTTTGATTTTGTCCCGCACCATGGCCATGAGCTCTTCTCGGCTAAAGACGTTGGAGGCCAAGGTAATGTAAATGATAGGCCGATCTTCGGGGTTGGTTTTGCTAATGATGGGGGGATCCATGTTTTTGGGCAAAGACCGTTGGGCTCTGGCCACAGCGGCTTGAATGTCTTGAACGGCCACATCAATGTCGGTTCCCAGTTCAAATTCGGCGGTTACGGAAGCCCCTTGGGTTTTCGAGACCGAATACGTTCCTTTAATGCCTTGTACCGAGGCAATAGCACCTTCGATGACGTCCACCACCTGGGTTTCATTCAGTTCAGGAGAGGCCCCTTCCCAATTTAAATCGATGCTGACGACGGGGAAATCGACATCGGGAAACTCGCTAATGCCCAGTTGTCGAAAACAGAGGTATCCAAAAAAAACCAAAGCCACCATCATCATCCAGGTAAACACATGGCGTTTTACAAAAAATGATACAAAATTCACAAACTGTCTCCTGCGGCAATTTGAAGCTGAAGTTGGGCTTGATGGTCTTGAATCAGGGCGGTGTCTCGGGTCTGGAGGGCGTCATAGAGCATTCCCAAGGCTTGTAAAACATCGACATTGGTGACCAGTTTAAGCTCGTATTCCCCCAAAACAGAGCTGTAGTTTTTTTGCGCAATGGTTACAGCGGTTGAGGCCGACCGCTGAAGCGCTTTAAGGGATATATAGCTGCGATAGGCACGGTCAACATTGGATTGAACGGCGGTCTGGATGTTGGCCAAAACCAGTTTGTTTTCGCGAATAGAGGCTTCGAGGGCTGTTATTTTGGCGTTGTTTAGCCCGCCATCGATTAAAGGAAAGGCCATGCTGCCACCAATTTGCCAGGTGAATCGGTCGATGGTGCTGTTTTTAATGTATTGGGGCACCAAAGAAAGCCCCAAATCGGGCAGGGGATTGGCCTGTTGAGCGGCCAGTTGTTCGGACAAGGCGTCGAGGGTGGCCTGTTGGGTTAAAAGGCTGGGGTGTCGTTTGGCTTTTTCTATCCATGCAGGTTTGGGTGCTGGTGTGGATGGTTTTGGTGAGTCAACCGACACCGTGTCCGAAAATCCGGTCAAATAGGCCAATTGGGTGTGGGCGTCGTCGAGTTGCCGTTGGGTTTGGATCAGGGCAGTTTGAAGTTGTTGAAGCTGTAATTGGGTGGCCAAAACATCGGCTTGTCTGGACCGACCAATGGTGGCCCAGCTTTGCAATTGGGACAACCGTTTTTTAACCAGGGTTTCGATGGTGTGTTGATTGGCCAAGGTTTTTTCAAGCAAGATAATGTTAAAAAATGCCTCAGAAACCGTCGATAAAATCGACAGACGTTGTTGTTGGTCTGCACTTAAAATGCTGGCATAGCCATGTTCGGCTGCCGCAATTTGGTGTTTGTTTTTGGACCAAAGATCCACCAAAAGTCCTGCCGACAATCCCAGGGTAAAGGTGGTGTCTTCTTTGCCGGAAACCGAAGTTTGGGCATTGGTTCTGAGGCTAGAGGTTAGGCTGGCTTGAAACTGATTTTGGGCTTCAAGTTGCTGAACCGTGCTTTTTTGTTGGGTCAGTTGTTCTTGGGTTAGGGTCTTTTGGGCGTTTTTTTTCAAGGCTGCTTGGTAAGCTTCTGCTAATGTAACCGCCCCAAGATGGGTTTGAATCAGCCATCCAAGAACCAGACAAACGCCGGCTATTTGTCGTGTTTTTTGTGACATTTTTGGCATTGCCCATAAATATGCAAAGACCGGTATTCGGGGTGAAACTCGATGCGTTTGCACAGCTCTTCCAAATGGGCGGCGATGATGTCGTCTTTGATTTCCAAGATTTTGCCACAGGTGTTGCAGATCAGGTGGTCGTGTTCTTTGTTGCCAATTTTTCGTTCGTAATAGACCTTGCCATCTCGGGTTGAAATTTTTTGAAGCAGCCCTGCGTCCAACAATTGTTTGACGGTTCGATAGACGGTAGCCCGGGATAGCTTTTTGTTTTCGGTGTAGAGTCGGCTAATGAAGGCATCAATTTCAAAATGATGTTTAACCTTGAAAATTTCTTCTGCAATCAGCCGCTTTTGGGCGGTGTATCGCCCTTCGTGTGTGCTTAAAAACTCTTCGAAAATTTTGTGTGGGCTCTTCATCGGTGACGGTGACTGTGTTTTGCAATCGATGCAATGCCAATGTCAACGGTCAAGACGTGATCCACCAATTTGTCGATGCATTGTCGAATGTAAAACATCAACTTGGTATTTGGGATTTTGTCGTTGAAATATTTGCGAAGCAAAGTCACCCGGGATCTGAAGATTTCGTGCTCCACGCGGTGGTGGTCCAGACCGTTGTACTTGTGCTTGCGCATCAGGTTTTCTTCTTCTTGGAAATGTTCAATCACATAGGCTTCGAGGAACACCACGATTTTTTCTATTTCGGTACGTGGGTCTTCGCCAAAAGCTTCGTCAAGCATCTTGGTGAGGGTAAACAGCTCACGGTGATGGTTGTCGATGGACTCGTTGCCGACTTCATATTCAGGGGACCAAAGCTTTTCCATAGGGTCTTTGACTTTATCCGGTTTTCAAATCACTGTCAAAGAAAACCAAAACAGTGTTAAATAACACATCATGAGCCGTTGGATGATTCCCTTTTCAATTTTTCTGTTAATGGGCATTGCCCTGCCGATTCAAGCCCAAGATGGGGTGTTGGTTGCGGGGTTTACCGATTTTTTTTCCTTTGGAAAACCCAAAAAAGCAGAGGTGGTCGAGGTTAAAAAACCAAAACCGTTGCCCACCTTGGAAGGATCGCCTACCCGCAATCAAATTTTAATGGATTTGGATTCGGCCAAAAAGCAACTTCAAGCCGATAAGCTTTCCGGTGCCATGGATCTTCTCACGGCGGTTGTGTCGCGGATCAAAGAGGAACAACGTCGGCAACTGATGCTGTTTTTTCCCGAAAAATGGGCGGATTTCACCCTTAAAGAAGAGCTTAAAACCGACCTGTCTGCCCAATCAAACGACAGTTATGGGGTGATGCTGGTGCGTCATTATGCCAATAAAGACGGGGTCCGGGTTGATGTTTCTTTGGTTCTCAATGACCCTGCCATCGAAGAATATGTAGGGTTGATTAAAAACCCCGACCAGATCAAAAAAATCGAAAACGCAGAGCTTATTCATGTTCGTGGGGCGTCCAAAGCCCAATATTTGGGCATCCAGAAATTTTCGAAAGACCAACGATATTTGGAGCAAAACATTGTGGTGAACCCCGATATCTTGCTGAATATTGTTGCGGATGGGGTTACCGATAAATCGGCTTTTGAGGCCCTGGTTGCGAAGGTGGATTTGGCAGGTATTGCCGCGTACCTAGACCGATAATCAAAAGCCCTTGAGCCGGGCTTGTTGGGTGTGTTATCATCCCCAGTCCTCTGGTATACTCTTTTTTTGTAAGCTCCTGTAGCTCAGTCGGTAGAGCGCATCCATGGTAAGGATGAGGTCATCGGTTCGATCCCGTTCGGGAGCTCCATCGCCAGTGTGATTTTGTAGAAGGTAAACATGCACCCCCCCAATTTGCCAAAAGTTGTCATGCCCAATTCGTCAAAAGTTGTCATGATTGATTACGGTGCTGGAAATCTGGCGAGTGTGCACCACATGGTGTTGCGTGTGGGTTACGATATGGTGGTCAGCGCGGATCCCGCTGTTGTCGAGGCGGCAGATGTGGTTGTTTTTCCTGGGCAAGGTGCCTTTGGCGAGGCCATGGCGGCCCTAAACCGAACTGGTTTATCCGATGTTCTTCGCCGTCATTTACAGGCAGAAAAACCGTATTTGGGCATTTGCTTAGGATTACAATTGTTGTTTGAAGGTTCAGAAGAAGCGCCCGGAGTGCCTGGATTGGGCGTGTTTCCCGGTCAAGTTAAGCGGTTTTCGATGTTGCCAAAAGCCCTTAAAATTCCCCACATGGGCTGGAATGCGGTTGAAGCAACAAACCCAAATAATCCGATGTTTGAAGGGGTGGATCAGGGGTATTTTTATTTTGTGCATTCGTACTATGTTCCCGAATTGTCGGACTCTTTGATGGCGGCTACCACGACCTATGGCCATCGTTTTACCTCGGCCATTCAAACCGAATCGGTGTTGGCAGTGCAGTTTCACCCCGAAAAAAGCAGCGACAATGGTCATCGGTTGTTAACCTCTTTTTTTAACCACAGTCTAGGGAGGATTTGATGGATCATTCACTACCCGTTTTATTCGACCGTTTAAGAAAAGAAGAAACCCGTTGGGACGCGATTTTAGAACTCAAAATGATGCATTTTCCTGGCATTGCCAAAGCCCTGGTGCATTCCCTTCGGGATCCTGATTGGGTTGTCCGATGGGCTGTTGCCGAAAAATTGGGCGATCTCCAAGATCCCATTGCCCTGGAAGGGTTGTGCGGGCTTTTGGCGGACCCAGATGTCCACGTTAAGCAGAATGCGGTCAAATCTATCTTAAAATTTGGTTTGGCGGCAGTTCCGGCGTTGGTGGCCCAGTTTGCCAATGTGGATCCCAAGGTCAGAAAAGAAGTTTTGGCCCTGCTGTTGAGCTTGGGCGATGAGTGTATCTACGATTTGGAGCGGGTTCTTAAAAAACAAGATTGGGTGGTGGGCAATCGCATTGTCGATACCATTTGGCGGTTGGGTGGCGAAAAAGCAGAGGATGCTTTGATTCGTGCCTTGTCGTTTAAGCCAGTCCAAAAAAACGTCATCATGATGTTGGGGATGATGAATAGCAAAAAGTCTATTCCCCATCTGATTCATTTGTTCGAGCATTCGGGTTTACGGCGGTTGATTCTTTATACCCTGGCCAGGCTTGGCGAAGACGAGGTTGCGCCGCAGTTGATTAAGGCTCTAAGCCATCCTGATCAGGCGCTAATGGCCAAGGCGTTGATTGTTAAAATGGGAACGCCGATGTTGCCCTTTTTATTGAAGGCCTTGACCAAAAAAAGCAGTTTACGACCCACATTGTTGGGTCTGATTGAACGCATTGGTCCTCAAAAAGCCATGCCGATTTTGCACAAGTTGGCTCAGAAGGATTCGGAAATCAAAGACCTTACCAAGGCTTTGCGTAAAAAGTATCCCGATAAAGAAGCCCAAGATCCCTTGAGTTCGTTATTGGGTATTTTTAAATAACGTCTACTCGTTCAGAATGTCTTCTCGAATCTGCTTAACAAAGTTCACCAGATAATAGACGTTGTGATAGCTCAGCAGAATGTGGGCTAAAATTTCTTTGGCAATCACCAAATGCCGTAAATAGGCTTTGGAATAGTGGCGGCAGGTATAACACTGGCAGCCTGGGTCCAGCGGGGTTGGGTCGGTTCTATAGACGGTGTTTTTAATGTTCAATTTGCCGTTTCGGGTAAAAACTTGGCTGTGCCGGGCCAATCGGGTGGGAATGACGCAATCGAACATGTCGATGCCGTGGGCAATGGCAAATTCGAGGTTTTCGGGAAGCCCAACTCCCATTAAATAGCGGGGCTTGTTGTCGGGGAGCAGGGGGGCCGTATGGGCAATCATGGCTTCCATCAATTCCCGGGGTTCGCCAACACTAAGGCCACCAATGGCATAGCCTGGAAAATCGATTTCCACGGTTTTTTTGGTGCTTTCGGTTCGAAAATGGGGGTACATGCCGCCCTGAATCAATCCAAAAAGCAATTGGCCCGTAGCCCGATCTTGCCAATGGGCCTTGGCCCGGCGTTCCCAATCGAGGGTGATGTTCATGGCTTCCTCAATCTGGGCTTCGGTAGCCGGATGGGGCGAGCAAATGTCGAGGGGCATTAAGATGTCGGAATTGAATTGAAGCTGAAGATCCACCACGCGTTCGGGGCTAAAAAATTGTTTGGAACCATCCAAATGCGATTGAAATTCCACCCCGTCTTCTTTGATTTTTCGAATGTTTTTCAGCGAAAATACCTGGAACCCGCCCGAATCTGTCAAAATGGGTTTGTGCCAGTTCATAAAGGGGTGGAGTCCGCCCATGGATTCGATCAAATCGGCACCGGGGCGCAACGAGAGGTGGTAGGTGTTGCTTAAAATCACATCGGCACCCAGTTCTGCAAGCATGTCTGGGGTTAACGATTTAACCGTGGCTTGGGTGCCCACCGGCATAAAAACGGGGGTGTGAATGGGGCCATGGTTGGTGTGCAAAATCCCGGCCCGGGCTTTGGTTTTGGTCGAGGTTTTTAGGACTTCAAAAACAGGTTTCAAGACAGTAATTCTCCCAAGACATGGTCGAGTAGTTGGAGGCCTTTAACGGTGGCCCGAAGTTTGGTTTTGGACTGGTACAGTAACCCTTCTGCTTGGAGCTTGGCAACGGTTTTTTGGGGAAGCGCTCTTGATCCAAAGCGGTGAATCAGATCCTGGATCTCGATGCCTTGGGTTCGCCTTAAATTGGCAATTAAAAAATCATAAAAATGGTCTTGAGGGGACACCCATACTGCGTCTGGGGTTTTCAAAAAGGCGGGTTTGGGGTCCTGGCAATAGGGATCTAAGGTGGGGTTTTGAAAATGAAATTGATCAAAATACGAGGCTGCACTGGGACCCAGACCAATGTACGGGGCTAGCTGCCAATAGATCAGATTGTGTTGGCATTCGAAGCCAGGTTTGGCAAAGGCCGATACTTCGTAGTGGGTGTAGCCTGCTTTGGACAGGGTTTTTCGAATGTAATCATAGTGTTGAAGTTCGGTGTGGGAAGGCAGTGGGCGGACTTTTTTTCGGTGAAAGGGGGTTCCTTCTTCGATGCTCAGGGCATAAGCCGAAACGTGGGGCGGTGCGATGGTTAACACCGTGTCCAAGGTTTTTTTCAGCAGCGAGAGTGTGGAAACGCCAGTGGAAAAAATCAGATCCACATTAAAATTGGGAATAGGCCCGGTTTGAAGCCAGTGCAGGGCTTCGTGAAGGGCCGTTGGGCTGTGGGTTCTGCCCAAAGCATCTAGCTCGAGGGTGTTAAACGATTGAACCCCAAGGCTGATCCGGGTTATTCCCAATGCGGCATAGGCTGCCAAATTGGTTTTCGACACATTTTCCGGGTTCATTTCCAACGTAATTTCGGTTCCATGGGGGATGTTGAAGGCGTCCCGCAGGGTTTTGAACAACTGGGTTAACGCGTCCAGGCTCAGCAAACTTGGGGTGCCGCCGCCTAAAAATACCGTTCGGATGGCGGGTTTGCCAAAATGGGCAGCGTAGTGGGCGCTTTCTGTGGCCAGGGCCTGGAGATAGCGGGTTTCTTTGTCCGCAGACCATTGGGTTTTATAAAAGGCGCAATAGGGGCATAAATGGCTGCAAAACGGAACATGAACATAGAGTCCGAAGGCCGACATGCCTAGACGTGAAGTCGGTTGTTGCAAGATCCGCAGGTGGTGGCGCCTGCTGGGTTGTCATGCCCGCATTTCGAGCATAAAACAGGGTTGGGCAGGGTTTCTTTGCTACCCATGGGGTTGCTCATTCGAATAAACGAGGCGTTACGCAAAACCAAGTACAAGGGAATGGCAACAATGGGCAGAAAAAAAACGCCAAGCAACACAATGGCGATAATGGTCCAAGAGACATTGCGACGTTTCAGGTCGGCCAAAATGGTCAACATGGTGGCCACCAACAAGCACAAGAGCAGGGTTTGGATCATGTCACTGGGGTCAGGGTTTTGCTAATGCGAACCGTGGTTCCTTTTCCGGGTTCAGATTCGATGGAGGCTTCAGACATCAGACTCTGGATGAAGGCCAATCCCAAACCCAGTCCCAATTTTTCTTCGGAGGCTTGTTTTTGTTCCGGGGTTCCAAGAGAACTCATGTTAAACCCTTTGCCCTGGTCTTTGACGACAATTTCCAATCGGTCTTCATGGCAGTAGCAGTCGATATCGATGCGGCCTTCATGGGCTTCATAGGCGTGTTGAACGGCGTTGGTGCAGGCTTCGGATACGGCAATTTTAATGTCTTCGATTTCTTCAACCGTAAAATTCATCCGAGAGGCCAACCCCGATAGGGCAAGCCGAACCACGCCCACATAGTCGGACATTGCAGGAATCGTAAGATGAATGTGCTGGGTTTGGGTCATAACAACATCCTCCTTAAAGTTTGGCATGGGCGTTTTGAAAATCGGTTTCATGTTTGAACAGCTGAATATTTCGCTTGGTTAAGCCAGAAATCGACAACACTTTTTCAACTTGGGGTTTGCTGGAAATAATGGAAATGGCCCCGTTTTTTTCGGCCAATCGCTTGGCGAAATGGGCAATGGTGCCCAGGCCAGTACTGTCGAGATAGTGGATGTCTTCAAGGTTAAGGGCCAGAGTGGACGCGCCGCTTTCGGTGACGGATTCAAGGGCTTTTCGTAGGTCAGGGCAGGTATACACATCAAGGTCGCCTCGAACGTGCAACACGGGAATCTGTTGCCATTGCGACTCTTCAACACTGAAGTTCAGGACCATAGCAGTATTCTCCTAGAAGATGATCCCGAAAGTATACCGCAGCCGTTGTTGTGTTGTCACTTTTTTTTGATAATCTTCAGACGGTCTTCGTGACATTTCGGTCAAAATAAAGTATAACTCATTCCACTATTGTCCGAAAAAATTTACAGTAAAAGAGGTGAAGCATGCCGAAAATTATCAAAGATAAGATTGACTACGATAAAGTCATTCGACGGTTAAATGAAGTGGGTAACTTAAGTCAGGTTTGCTTGGAATTGGATATCCCATTGGAATTTTTTCGGTCTCGTTTAAAACGTGACAAACTCAAAATTGTTAAGCAATATTCCTTAACGTCTGTAGAGGAATAACATGGTCTCACTTGTTCTGGGTTCGGACCATGGTGGTTTTGAACTCAAAGAGAGACTGAAGCAGCACCTTATTCAAACGCATCCGGAAGTCGAGGTTGTGGATTTGGGAACCCATTCGACAGCTTCTGTGGACTATCCGGACTTTGCCAAGTCCGTTGCCCATGCCATTTTGGGCGGGAAGGCTGCTTTGGGCGTTTTGGTTTGTGGTACCGGCATTGGAATTTCTATTGCGGCGAATCGGTTTGATGGGATTCGCGCGGCGTTGGTTCATAATGCCTTTACGGCCGAAATGGCCAAAGCCCATAACAACGCTAATGTGTTGTGTTTGGGGGGGAGAACCACCGAACCAGACTTGGCCTGTCAGCTGGTGGATATTTGGCTTAAAACCCCTTTTGAAGGAGGCCGACACCAAGGTCGGTTGGATAAGCTACGGGTTTAAAGGTGCCAGGTTAGGTCTTCGTGTAAGACGTGGTAAGCCCAGATAAATAGCCCAGAAGACCAGGCAAACCCTTCTTCGCTTTTGTAAAAAAGTCGGTTGACGGGTTTTCCTTGGTCATAAACCTCGTAGACCCCGTTGTTGCGGAGTATCAGGTCCGCAATTTGGAGCAGGCTGTTGTGGGCTTGGTCTTTCAGGCCCATTTGGAACTCGGCAACCGCATTCAGGCAGCCCAACCACAGCCAGCGCATGCCGTTGTGATAATCGTGTAGCCCAATCAGGCGAAACGGAAAAAACACCAGGTTCTTGCGGTAGGTTGGGAAATTGGTTTGGATACAGCCTTCGTTTTCCATTTGGTGTTCTGCGATGGTGTCTAAAATAAGCTTGGCTTGCTCGGGTGTAGCCAGCCCTAGGACAATGGCTAACAGGTTGCCGTCGGTTGCAAAATAGCAGTGTTTTTCCCCGTCTTGGGAAATCCAATCGATAAAATAGCGGTTTTCCCAAAAGGCTTTGTTGAGCTCGGTTTTGAGGTGTTCCTGTTTTTTGTGGGCCAGCTCTGCGGCGTGGGTGTTGCCATTGCGCTTGGCCAGGGTTTCAAAGCAGCTTTGGGCTTTCCAGAACAACACATTGGTGTACAGAACAGCCCCTTGTTTGCGGGTGCTATCGGCCCAGCCGGCATAGGGCCCTTCTTGAACAAAGGCATTTCGGTCTTCGTGCTGATGCTCGAGCCAGGTTATGGCTTTTTGCAGGGGTTTAAAATATCGGTCTAAAAAGGCGGGATCTTGGGCAACCTCGACATAAAGTTGGGCCAAAATGAGGGTTAAGGCATTGCCATCGACGACCAAAGAAACCCCTTTGTCTTCCCGGTACCTTGGCTCTGGGGTTCCAGAATAACCAAACAAAAACTTTAGCAAAAAATGAACTTGTCCAACCCGAACCGGTAAATGGCCAGAGGGGTCTTGGTTGTCCAAAATGGTACACAGCGATTGCCGGACAGCTTTGTAATCGCCCAGGCATAAACTGCCCAGACCGGCATAGCAGGCATCTCGGGTCCACAGGTCCGAAAAATGGCGTTTTCCCGCTTGGATTCCCAGTGGCGAATACCGATCTTTCAGGGTTTTGGTGGCAATGACTAGGGCTTTGCGGAGGGTGGATTCCTTAGGGCTTAATGATGCCATGAATCATCCAATCCAATTTCCCTTTCAAAAGGTGTTTGCTGACGGTTTCCAGGCTTCGGGTTGAATTGCAGCAAACCGCTTTAAAGTGCCCTCGAATCCGTTTTCGGGCTTGGCGGCAGAATAAATCCACCACGTCTTGGATGGTTTCGTCCCCACCTTTTGCCAGAAGCGCTTCGGCCCGAGACAGGCTAGAGGCCATGGCAAACAGGTCGGTGCCAATGTCGACAAATTGGGCCAAAAGCAGCTGTTCTTTTTCCAGACGTGTTTGATACAAAGCCATGGTATGAAACAAAGACCTGGCCAATTTTTTAGAGGTTTTATGTATGAAGCGAAGGTGTTTTCGGTTTTTGCAATTCAAGTGTTGAGTGCCATAAGCTTTGGGGAGGCTAACCCATTGTTTGGGATACCAGAGGGCGTAAAAACAAAAGGCATCTAGGCCCAGTTTTAGCTTTTCTTTAAGGCTGGCTTTGGGGTTCATCAGGCCCATCAGACGACGCACGTGGGTGTCCATGGCTTCTCTTGCGATAAACAGTTGCATGACCTCGCTGGTGCCTTCAATGATGCGGTTGATACGCAGGTCTCGCAGCACCCGTTCCACCGGATATGCGGCTTCGCCACGGCGTTGTAAAGAAGAGGCTGTTTCAAAACCTCTGCCCCCTCGAATTTGTAGAGTTTCGTCGGCCACAGTCCAGGCTTTTTCGGAACAGAAATATTTGGCCATGGCAGCTTCAAGGCGAATATCTGCGTTGGCCTGATCGGCGAAGGTGGCGGTTAGGCTGCTAACGCTTTCCATGGCAAAGGTATCGGCGGCCATGGTGGCCAATTTTTGGGCAACCGCTTGGTGTTCGCCAATAGGAGCTCCCCATTGAACCCGCTCGTTCGACCATTTTTTGGCCACTTCCAAACACCATTTTCCAGAGGCTGCCGAAATGGCTGGAATGGTCAGTCGGCCTGCGTTCAAGGTCACAAATGCGATTTTAAGACCCTGTCCCAGTCCGCCAATGATGTTTTCTTTGGGGACTTTGACATTGGTAAAACGCAAATGACCGTTGGCTATGCCACGAATGCCCATAAACGACGAGCGGTGTACAACCTCGAATCCGGGGGTGTTGCTTTCCACAATAAAGGCCGTAATTTGCTGCTTTTCTTTGCCGTTGACGAGTTTGGGAGGGGTCAAGGCCATCACCACCAACACATCGGCTTCGGGGCCGTTGGTGCAATACAATTTGTTGCCATTTAAAATATAGTGGTTGCCATCCTCGGTGGGTGTTGCCGTGGTGGTCATTCGGGCAGGGTCAGACCCGACATCGGGTTCGGTTAAGGCAAAGGCCGAAATATCGCCTTTGGCCAAACGGGGCAGGTATTTTTCTTTTTGTTCGTGGGTGCCAAACAGCTTCAGCGGTTGGGGAACCCCAATGCTTTGGTGGGCCGACAGCCAAACCGCCGTAGAGCCGCACCAGCTGCCCACCAGGGCCATGGCTCGGGTGTAGTTTTCAACGCTCAAGCCCATGCCGCCATATTCTTTGGCAATCTTCATGCCAAAATACCCTTTGTCGCCCAAGGCTTTCAGTGCTTCTTTGGGGACGTGTTGTTCGGTGTCAATTTGGTCGGGGTTAATGTGGGCTTTGAGGTCTTTTTCTAGTTCGGCCAAAACCTGGTCGCCAATGGCTTTGTCGCTTTCTGATTGCGTTGGGTAGGGATGAATCAAGTCCCAGCGGAAATTTCCTTTAAACAGTTCGCCAACAAAGCTTTCAAATCGCCATTCGGTTTCTCGGGAATCTTCGGCCAAATCAAGGGCTTTTTGCTTGTCCTGGTTGTCGGAAAGTTGCATGGAAAAATCTCCTGAAAATAGGGTGGGAATCGGAACTTAAAGTAAACCACAGATTACCCCCTTTTGTAAAAATTTAAACCCCCCTAGAATACCAAGCATGGTTCACTTTATTTTTGGCGAAGAAACCTTTTTGGTTGAAGAGGCGTTTCAAGCGGTTTGTCGGGCCTATCCCAAGGCCGATAAATTGGTGTTTGAAGGTAAGTTTGATGTTGAAAAACTGGTTCAATCCGCTTTGGGACTCTCGCTTTTTTCGCCTCAAAAATTGTTAATTTTGAAGTCGCCTTTCTTTTTGAATGGGACTGTTTCGGATTCCGAACAAAAGCGACTGGAGGCGTTTTTTCAAGATGCCCAGCAGTCTCCGAATGCGGTTGTGATTGTGGTTCCTGGAACTCTGGATCAGCGCCGAAAATGGGTTCAATTCCTTAAAAAGAATGCCAAGGTCCAGGACTGTATTCCCTTCAAAGATTGGGAACAAGCGAAGGTCATGCAATGGATGGTGGATCGCCTCAAAAGTCGGGGTAAAACCATTGCCCAAGAGGCCTTGTTTATGTTGGAACAAATGGGCGGAACCCAGCTTAGTCATTTGGCTTCAGAGTTGGATAAGGTGTTGGTTTACAGTGGCACGGCCGTTCATATCACCGCCCAAGATGTCCAGGCGGTGTGCTCGCCAGCGGGGTCCAGTTTGTATCGGTTGTCCGAGGCCATGAAAAAAAAGCAGGTCCCGCACATGTTGGCGGCTTTACAGCGTTTGCTAGAGGATGGGGAAGAACCCATTCGGTTGTTGGGGTATTTTGCCACACAGATCCGGTTTTATCTTCAATTGCTGGATTTGCATCAGGCCAGAAAGTCGCCGCAAGAGATGGCGCAATTGTTGGGTAAAAATCCGTTTTTCATCCAAAAGATGTTGCCGGATATTGCCAAGGCCTACACCATCGATACGCTTAAAAAGCGCTATAAACAGCTACACGAAACCGATCTGTTGATTAAAACAGGTCGCTGCAACCCCAAATATGGTTTGGAATTATTCGTGATCGATTTTCAGAGCTGATCGGTCGTGTCGATTTTGCGTAGTTCAAAACGCTTAATCAAGTCGTATCCATGAAGCTTAAGTTTTTGCCTCAAGGATGTGTCCGACAAACCAAACTCCGCACATGCCATGCTAATGTTGCCGAGCGAATTCAGCCGATCCATTAGACGGTCGATGTCCACCTCTTTTGCTTTACGTCCCATGGGGCGGATTATATCAAGGGCCTGTCTTGAAATGCAATCATCACCTTTTGTACTCAATTTTGGGTTTTCAGAATAAGGTATCCTTGTTATAATCCGCATCTGTTTTTAAAAATCAATATTACGAAAATGGATCAATAATCATGACAGACCCAATTTCTCCCCTATCTGGGAATATTTTTCCCAAATGGGCCAACCGAGTTCCCGGCTTTATAATGTGGGGAGCCCTCCTCTTCCTGTGTTTTATTATCTTCGTTTTTTGGTACTGGTTTTCTCCTAAAAATACCGATGTTGGGTATGCACCTCGTCAGCCGATTCCTTACAGCCACAAGCTACACGTTGGCGAATTGGGAATGGATTGCCGGTATTGCCATTACACCATCGAAAAATCGGGTGCAGCTGCAATTCCTCCTACCGAAGTGTGTATGAACTGCCACAATGTGGTTAAAAAAGACAATCCCGAAATCATGAAAATTCGCGATAGTTTCGCCACCGGTAAGCCCATTGAATGGGTTAAGGTTCATCGGTTGCCCGACTATGTTTATTTCAACCATAGCCGTCACGTGAATTCTGGTATTTCTTGTTATTCTTGCCACGGTCGCATCGACAAAATGGAAGTGGTTCACCAAGTTCAGCCTTTAAGCATGTCCTGGTGTTTGGATTGTCACCGTAACCCCGAAAAAAATCTGCGTCCAAAAGAGTTTGTTACCCAGTTGGATTGGAAAGCTGAAGATCAAGAAAAACTAGGTCTTGAGTTGAAGAAAAAATATCATATTAATCCAGGTGAGGATTGCAGCGTATGTCACAGATAAACTCGGGAGAAGGTAAAGGCATGGATAAACAGTATTGGCGAAGTTTGGGTCAGCTCGACAAAACCCCCGAGTTTCAGCAGCACGTGGACAGAGAGTTTCCTGAAAACGCCTCTGTTTTAGAGGATAAAATTTCTAGACGAACCTTTGTTAAGCTGATGACGGCCTCTGCGGCACTGGCAGGGATGACGGGATGCTCGATTCGACGTCCGGTTCAAAAGGTTCATCCTTATGTAAAGTCCCCCGAAAATCTAATTCCAGGTAAACCCAATTTTTATGCTTCGGCCTTCCAGTTGGGAGATGATGTGTTGGGGGTTTTGGTTGAAAGTCATGAAGGGCGTCCAACCAAGCTGGAAGGGAACCCTGAGCATTCTCAAAGTTTGGGAGCTGCTTCGGTTTTTGCCCAAGCCTCGGTCTTGAATTTATATGACCCTGATCGAATTAAAGAGCCCAAATTTAAAGGTGAGATCTTAACCCGTAGTCAAGTGGTGTCTCATTTGCAAAGCGAAGTGGCTCAAGCCGGTGGCGAAGGGGTTTACATTTTATCTGAAACCCAGGTTTCGCCAACCACACACCGCCTTTTAAAAGAGGTTCAAGCCGCACTGCCTCAGGTTACGGTGTTGCGTTACGATGCCGTTAATCGCGACGAGCAAATCGAAGCGACGAAGGCCGTCTATGGTAGCCCTGTGGTTCCCCTAACCGATTTTGAAAAAGCTTCTGTTGTGGTGTCTTTTGGTTCGGACTTCTTGGGCGTAGAGCCTCAAGCAGTGGTAAATACAAAAGGATTTTCAAAACGGCGTGATCCCGAGCATCCCAAAGGCATGAACCGGTTTTATGCATTTGAGAGTCGGTTTACAGCTACGGGTGCCAGGGCCGATCACCGCATTCCTGTGAAGCCTTCGGAAATCGAGGCTGCATTGTGGGTGGTTGCCGATGCGCTGTTTGCTGCCGGATTGTCGGCTTCAGATGCGTTGAAATCTGAAGTTAAACAAGCGTTGTCTACGCGAAAAGTAACCATTGAAAAAGCCTACATTCAGGCCATTGTGGACGATGTTTTGTCCAACCGTGGCGCCTCTGCTTTTGTGGTTGGTATGACCCAATCTCGCGCTGCCCATGCTTTGGCTGCCGTTTTGAACGATTTGCTCAATAGCCCTGTGGTTCATCATGCCCTTCCTTTTGGGTCTTCTGCCCTGTACCGCCAAACTGGGTTAACCGCTTTAAAACAACTCAGCGATGCTCTGGAAGCGGGTGCCGTTCGGGCTTTGTTGGTTTTGGGCGGTAATCCTGTGTATGCGGCCCCAGCGGATATTCCGTTGAATTTGAAAAAAGCAGGGTTGGTTGCCCAATTGTCTCAAGACAACAACGAGACCTTGGCCCACGCTCAGCTTATCATTCCCGAATCTCATTACTTGGAATCTTGGTCCGATGTACAAGCGGTTGATGGATCTGTTTCTATTGTTCAGCCTTTGATTAGCCCCATGTACCACAGCTTTACGGCTGCCGAAGTGTTGGCCGCTTTGGCTGGAAAAGAAAAAACCGATTTTGAATTGGTCAAAGAGACTTGGTCTTCTACTTCCGAAAAAACCTGGAAGTCTTGGTTGCATTCCGGTGTGGCTGTGCCTGCCCAATCTGGTGGGTCTTTGTCGGGGTCTCAATCTGCCGCCGCAACGTTGATTCGCGCGAGTAAAGCTAAAAAAACCAAGCCTGGTTTTGAACTTGGATTTGATGTTTCGCCTTCCCTTTACGATGGTCGTTTTGCCAACAATGGGTGGTTGCAAGAGTTGCCTGAACCCATTTCAAAACTCACTTGGGATAATGCGTTGTTTATCAACCCTGTTGAAGCCAAGGCCCAAGGGGTTAAGACTGGCGATCAAGTGGTTGTTAAGCTTAATCAGCAAGCCCTTACCCTTCCTGTCATGGAAATTCCTGGCCAAGCCATGGGATCTGCTTCTGTCTTTTTGGGTTATGGCCGCAAAGTTGTGGGCCGTGTTGGGGGTAAATCGGGTTTTGATGTTCGCCCTTTAAGACAGTCTGCTTCTCCTTATGTGTCTACTGTTACCCTTCAAAAAACCGATGGCCATTACAAATTGGCCAGCACCCAAGAACATTGGAGTTTAGAAGGTCGACCAGCCTATCGCGAGGCCACGGTTTCCGAATACAAGGCCGATCCCGAGTTCGCCAAAGAAATGGTGGAACATCCGCCATTGGTATCGTCTTGGAAAGAAAAACAATACGATACGGGCTATCAATGGGGCATGAGCATCGACCTGGGTAAATGTACCGGTTGTAATGCGTGTATCACCGCTTGTCAGGCCGAAAACAACATCCCCATCGTGGGTAAAAAAGAAGTGCTGAATGGCCGAGAAATGCATTGGATTCGTATCGATCGCTATTTTTCTGGCAGAGAAGAAGCCCCTCGCATTGTTCATCAACCTGTGAACTGCCTGCAATGCGAAATGGCCCCTTGCGAGCAAGTTTGTCCTGTTGCGGCGACCACGCACAGCAAAGAAGGCCTGAACGATATGACGTACAACCGTTGTATTGGAACCAAATATTGTGCCAACAACTGTCCCGTAAAAGTTCGCCGGTTTAATTTTTTTGACTATCATCAAAGCAACCCTCAATCGGTTCCCAAAGAACGCAAACATTTCTTCGACTACATGCGCGAATCCGACAAAACGGTTCAAATGCAGTTTAATCCCGATGTTACCGTTCGGATGCGGGGGATTATGGAAAAATGTACTTACTGTGTTCAACGCATTAACGAAGGTAAGATTCGAGCTGCCAACGACAATCGCACTGTCGTCGATGGCGAAATTATTACGGCCTGCGAACAAACCTGTCCTTCCGATGCGATCGTTTTTGGAAACATTTTGGATGCTGATAGCCGCATTGCTAAGCTCCGGGCCAAAGACCGTCGCTACGATTTGTTGGCAGAATTGAATTTGAGACCCAGAACAACCTTCTTGGCCGCGATTCGTAATCCACACCCCAAATTGGTTTATCTTGAGAAGGAGAGGGCATAACAATGAGTCATACGGTGCAGGCCAACCCTGTTGCACGAACCCCGCTGGTCACCGGTGGTCTAAATTTCGAGGAAATCTCCAATGTGGTTTCGGCTCCTGTTGAAACCAAGGCCCCAACCTGGTGGATGATTGCGTTTGCAGGATCCGTTTCTTTGTTGCTGCTTCTGTTTGCCATGTTGAGCTACTTGGTGTGGAGCGGTATCGGCATTTGGGGATTAAATAACCCCATTTTTTGGGGATGGGATATTGTTAACTTTGTATTTTGGGTTGGTATTGGTCACGCTGGAACGTTGATTTCTGCCATTCTTTTCTTGTTCCGTCAAAAATGGAGAACCTCGATTAACCGTTTTGCCGAGGCCATGACGATTTTTGCGGTTATGTGCGCGGCCGTGTTTGTGGGTTTCCACGTAGGGCGGGTTTGGGTTGCGTACTATTTATTTCCTATTCCCAACCAAATGGCCATCTGGCCCAATTTTAGAAGCCCATTGTTGTGGGACGTGTTTGCGGTTAGTACCTATTTTACGGTGTCCTTGATGTTCTGGTATGTGGGGTTGGTTCCCGATTTGGCTACCCTCCGAGATCGGGCCAAAACCAAGGTTCGCCGCTTGACCTTCGGCTTGTTTGCTTTGGGTTGGCGTGGTGCCAACCGCCATTGGCAAAACTATGAGCGCTCCTATCTGATTCTAGCTGCTCTTTCTACGCCACTGGTATTGTCTGTACACTCGATTGTAAGTTTCGACTTTGCTGTTTCCTTGATTCCAGGTTGGCACACCACCATCTTCCCGCCTTACTTTGTGGCTGGGGCTATTTTTTCGGGTTTCGCGATGGTGGTAACCCTGATGGTAATAGCCCGCGAGCTGTTTGGTATGAAAGATTTGATGACCATGCACCATCTGGAATGTATGAATAAGATTATTTTGGTAACCGGTACCATGGTGGGCTATGCCTATGGCATGGAGTTTTTTATGGCCTGGTATTCCGGGAACACCTACGAAGCTTTTGCGTTTGTTAACCGGGCTTTTGGTCCCTATGCTTGGGCCTATTGGACCATGATTTCTTGTAACGTTATTACGCCCCAGTTGTTCTGGTTTAAAAAAATCAGAACCAGCATTCCCATCATGTTTATCATGTCTATTTTTGTAAATATTGGGATGTGGTTTGAACGGTTTGTGATCACCGTTACATCGCTTCACCGCGACTTCTTGCCCTCCAGCTGGTTTTATTACAGACCTACCTGGGTTGAGATCTGCCAATTTATCGGAAGTTTCGGGTTGTTTTTAACGATGTTTTTGTTGTTCCTGAAATATTTGCCGATGGTTGCAATTTCAGAGGTGAAAGGCGTTTTGCCTGAAGCCAATCCTCATCATGGAGACCACCACTAATGACTCAGAAACCGTATGGTATGATGGCCCACTTCAAAGACCCCGGTGCTCTTTTGGAAGCCGCTAAAAAGTTGAAGGCAGCCGGGTATGTTAAGTTCGAAACCTATAGCCCATTTCCCATCCATGGCATGGATGATGCGATGGGGCTTGGTCAATCCAAATTGGGATGGATCGTGGCCTGTGGGGGCGCTTTTGGATTGTTGTTTGCCATTACCCTTCAAACTTGGGTGTCTGTGGCAGCGTATAAAATTACGGTTAGCGGCAAGCCCTTGTTTAGCTTTCAGGCTTTTGTGCCGGTTTGTTTCGAGCTGATGGTCTTGTTTTCTGGTTTTTCGGCTGTTTTTGGAATGTTTATCTTGAATAAACTCCCTCAGTTTTACCATTCTGTTTTTAACTACAAACATTTTTCTTCTGTTTCTTCCCATGGTTTTGTGGTTGGCATCGAAGCCGATGATCTACAATTCCATACCGAACAAACCGCGGCCTTCTTGGCCGAAATTGGAGGCAGCCAAATCGAGCTGGTACAGGCATGATGAAACGTTTTTCACTGGTTCTTTCGTTGTTGGTTTTGGTTGTTTTAACCGGTTGTGGTCGAGGGTATAGAACCGAAAATACCCCTGTTCATTTAAACCCTAATTTGGATTGGCAAACCAAATTTAAGGCCCAAACCTTACCCCTAACACCACCTGACAATACGGTGGCTTGGGGCCAAGAAGCGGTTTATCCCAATAACCCAACCCGAGCAAAGTTTTTAAAAGCCGATGTCGCCTTTTATGAAGGTAAAACCGATACAGGCGCCTTGGTTGCTCGAATTCCGGTTAAAGTAACCGAAGACCTGCTGAACCGTGGTCAAGAGCGGTTTAATATCTATTGTGCGATGTGTCATGACCGGGCAGGAACTGGAAAAGGCCCTGTTATTTCTCGGGGTTTGGTTCCACCACCTGATTTTGCCGATCCACGACTTTTGGCTGAACCGGATGGGTACTTTTTCAATGTCATTACCCATGGGGTTCGCACCATGCCGTCTTATGCCAAGCAAGTTCCCGAAGAAGACCGCTGGGCCATTGTGGCCTATGTTCGGGCGCTTCAAAAATCCCGAACGGCGTCAATTTCTGAAATTCCTGAACGCCTTAAACAAGATCTGAAGTAAACAAGTAGAACTGGAGTCAACAATGGAACAGCATAAATTAACAGGGTTTTTGACGACGACATTGCCACGGATTAGTGGTGGTGTTGGGCTATTGGGTCTTGCCGCTTCTTTTTTCTTTTACACCAAAGATGCCCATCATTTCTTTTATTCCTATTTGATGGCTTTTACTTTCTTTTTGACTTTGACGTTGGGATCGCTCTTTTTTGTTCTGATTCAGTTTTTGGTTAGAGCGGGTTGGAGTGTGGTACTTCGTCGTCTACCCGAAGTGGTCATGAAAAACTTCTGGATTATGGCAATTTTCTTTATTCCTATTTTGTTTGGTGCTCACGATTTATATCATTGGATGGACAAAGAAGTTGTTGCCGCCGATAAACTTTTGCAGTGGAAGTCTGGATATCTGAATTTAAAATTCTTTTTGATCCGTGCTGCTATTTTCTTTGGTATTTGGATTTGGTTGTCTTCGGTCTTTTTTAAAGGATCTGTTGGACAAGATACTTCTGGGGATCCTGCTGTTACTCTTAAACTCCAAAAATATTCGACTTTCGGTGTTTTGTTGTTTGCTTTGTCTTTAACCTTTGCTGGGGTGGATTGGGTCATGTCATTAACTCCTCATTGGTATTCCACCATGTTTGGGGTGTATTTTTTTGCAGGGTCTATGGTCTCCTCTTTATGCTTAATTAGCATTATGGCTTTGATTTTAAGGGCCAAAGGCTTTTTGAAAGATGTCATTACGGTGGAGCATTACCACGATTTGGGTAAGTTGATTTTTGGATTTAATATTTTTTGGACCTACATTGCGTTTGGCCAATACTTCTTGATCTGGTATGCGAATGTTCCTGAAGAAACCGAGTTTTTTATGCATCATTTTGCAGGGTCTTGGAACAGTGTGGGGATTTTGTTGGCCGTGGGTCACTTTGCAATCCCCTTGATTCTGTTTATGTCTCGTTACGCCAAACGAAATTTGGTGGTTCATTTTATGATGGCTTGTTGGATTGTGCTGATGCAATTGGTAGACGTGTATTGGTTGATTATGCCCAATGCCTATCCGACTGGTGTTCATATTACCGCCATGGATATTGCTGCTTTATTGGGTATTGGCGGTATTTTTGTTGCTTTTGTGTTTCATCGTTTGGGTCGTGTGGCGTTGTATCCGGTTCGGGACCCCCGTTTGGCCGAATCCAGACAGTTAACCAACTAGGAGTTTTTTTATGTCTCATGCGTCTGTGATTACTCACGATCAATCGGAACCCCGTGGCAAAGCCATTGCGGTTGCCATTTTGTTGACGGTTCTGTTTTTGGTGGGTGTGATTGTGTTTAGCATCTATTTGTTTAAAGCCACATTGTCCACGGAAATGAATGGCAAAGAAAACGAAGGCATGTCTGCCGATCTTCAACGTGTTCGGCTTTATGAGCAAGAACAATTGTCTAAAACAGCTTGGGTGGATCAAAAGCAAGGGATTGTTCATATTCCTATCGACGATGCGAAGCAGTTGGTGGTTCGTCACTACAGTCAACACAACTAATGGGACGACTACGCACTGTTGTTTGCAGTGTCGTATTGTGTCTTTTGTTGGGACTTCCTGTGGTGGCCAAAGAACCCCTTCCCAAGGATTTGGTTCAGGTTGGGGTTTCCGAAAATTTGGGGGCACAACTGCCGCTTCAAACCGAGGTTATAACCCAGGCAGGTAAAACGGTTCAATTTAAATCGCTTTTGCCTAAAAACAAACCCGTTTTGTTTTGTTTTGCCTATTACCGTTGCCCCATGCTCTGCAACCTTCTCTTAACGGGTGTTGCCGATGCCATCAAAGAAACCCCGCTTAAACTGGGTACAGACTATGATGTGGTGACCCTAAGCATTGATCCTACAGATACCCCAGAGTCTGCGGCTGCTTTTAGAGATCGCTATATTTCAACACTGGGTAAAACGGCCAATGGAAAGCATTGGACTTTCTTGGTTGCCCAAGAACCGGCTATTACCGCTTTGGCAAAAGCGGCTGGATTTAACTATAAATTCAACCCCGATACCAATGAATATGCCCACAGCGCTGTCATCTTGATGTTAACCCCAGAAGGCAAGGTTTCCCGGTACTTATATGGCATTCAATTTAAACCCTTCGACGTTAAAATGGGCCTCTTGGAAGCCAAGGATAAAAAGCTGGTTTCTACCGTAGAAAGAGTGCTGTTGTTTTGTTATAATTACGACCACGCTTCGAGAGGATACGTCCTACAAGCCATGAATGTTATGAAGTTGGGCGGGTTGGTCACCATTTTGGCCCTCCTTACTTTTATAATTGTTCTTCTTCGCAAAGAAAAATCCAAATAGATATCACAAGTTAGGAGTTAGGAATCTCAATGGTTACCACTGGCAATGAAAGTTTGATGCATACCGGAACAATTTGGTTCCCAGAGGCGGGATCTGCGTTGGCGGGTCAAACCGATCTTTTGTTTTACACGATTTTTGTTGCTTCTGTTCTTTTCTTTTTGGTCTTGATTGGGATTACCGCTTTTTTCTTGGTTAAATATAAGCGCAGTGGCAAGCACACGGCTGCTCTTAAACAAATCACTCACAACGATAAATTAGAAATTATTTGGTCTGTTATTCCTTTGATTGTTGTGATGGGTATTTTCTATTGGGGGTACATGGAGTACTTGAAATTGATTGTCCCACCAGCCAATACTGTGGATATCCATGTTACAGGTAAAAAATGGATGTGGCAGTTTGAATATCCCCAAGGCAAGCAAACCTTAACGGACTTGGTTGTACCTGTGAATCAACCCATTAAACTGATTATGTCCTCTGAAGATGTTTTGCACAGTTTCTATTTGCCCAATTTTCGGGTTAAAAAAGACGTAATTCCGAATCGATACACGGTTTTGTGGTTCAGCCCAGAGCGTGTTGGTAATTTTCAGATTTTTTGTACCGAATATTGTGGCGATGGTCACTCCCAAATGCTGGGTAATCTGAAAGTCGTTAGTGCCGAAGACTATCAAAAATTCTTGACCGAAGAAGAAGGCAAAGATATTCCCGACGACCAATTGGATAAATTGGGCGCTAAATTGTATGTTTCAAAAGGCTGTGTGGCTTGTCACTCTTTGGATGGAAAGCCTGGAGTAGGTCCCAGCTGGAAAGGGTTGTACGGATCCAAACGGACCTTCTCTAATGCCCCTGCAGAAGTGGCCGACGACAACTACATCCGCGAGTCTGTGGTTAAGCCTGGTGCAAAGGTTGTGACCGGCTTTGGTCCTGTTATGCCCACGTTCTCGGGTTTGTTGAGCGACCGAGAGATCACCGGTATAATCGCATATATTAAAACCATCAAATAATTGGAAGAAAAGGAATTGTAATGAGTAGTACGACACATTCAGGTGGTAATTACCTTAAACAACCCAAAGGGCTTTGGTCCTGGCTAACAACTGTCGATCATAAACGTATCGGCATAATGTATTTAATTGCGGTTGTGATTTCTTTTGCCATTGGTGGTTTTTTTGCCTTAAGTCTTCGGTTTGAATTGCTGACGCCGACCCGGTTGATTGTGGATGCAAAAACCTATAACCAATTGTTTACCTTGCACGGCGCAGTTATGGTGTTTCTGTTTATTATTCCTTCGATTCCTGCCACTTTGGGCAACTTTTTATTGCCCCTTCAAATTGGCGCCAAAGATGTGGCGTTTCCTCGCTTAAACCTTGCCAGTTTTTATGTGTATCTGATTGGGGCGGCCTTTTGCTTGTATTCCATGATTGCCGGTGCCGCTGATACCGGTTGGACTTTTTATACCCCATACTCCATTCAAGCTTCGACCAGTGTGATTTCCATGACACTGGGTGCGTTTATTTTAGGCTTCTCTTCCATTTTTACGGGGCTTAATTTTATTGCCACCATTCACAAGATGCGGGTTAAAGGCATGGGCTGGTTCGATATGCCCTTGTTCTGCTGGGCCACCTACGCAACCGCTGTTATTCAAGTTTTGGCCACCCCAGTTTTGGGGATCACCTTGTTGTTGTTGGTGATTGAAAAAGCCTTTGGTGTTGGTATTTTTGATCCGACCATCGGTGGGGATCCCGTTTTATTCGAACATTTCTTTTGGTTCTACTCTCATCCTGCGGTATACATCATGATCTTGCCTGCGATGGGGATTATGAGCGAGGTTGTAACGGCCTTTTGTAAGAAGCATATTTTTGGATACAAATTGATTGCTTACTCCAGTATCGCCATCGCCATTATTGGGTTTTTGGTTTGGGGTCATCATTTGTTTGTTGCTGGTCAGTCCGAGTTTGCAAATATGTTGTTTTCGCTTTTGACCTTCTTGGTGGCCATTCCTTCGGGGATCAAGGTCTTTAACTGGATCGCAACCATGTATAAAGGGTGTATCGATTTAAAAGCACCGTTCTTGTACTTTTTGACCTTTTTGTTCTTGTTTTGTATTGGTGGTTTTACCGGCATTATCCTGGGTTGTTTGTCCTTGGATTTGAATTTGCATGATACGTACTTTGTTGTGGCTCACTTCCACTATGTCATGATGGGTGGAACGGTGATTGCCTTTATTGCGGGTCTTCATTACTGGTGGCCAAAAATGTTTGGCAAAATGTACAGCGAAGGCTGGGCCAGAGTGGCTTGGTTCTTCGTTTTTGTTGGGTTTAACATGACTTTCTTTACCCAATTTATTTTGGGTGCGAAAGGGATGCCAAGACGCTATTACAGCTATTTGGATCAATTCCAACCCCTCCATGCGTTTTCAACAATGGGAACCTGGGTGTTGGGCTTTGGATTTATGATTATGGCGTTTTATTTGATTCAATCGTTGGTGGGTGGCAAAAAGGCCCCTGCGAATCCTTGGGGTGCCTTAACCCTGGAATGGCAAACGGATTCTCCCCCTCCAACCGAGAATTTTTATGAAACCCCAGTGGTCACACATGGCCCCTATGATTTTGATAAGGTAGGACAGAAATGAGCAGCCAAGGACAATTTATTGAGCACCACGTTGCTCACCACTTTGATACAGCCGAACAAGAATTCGAAACCGCAAAGCTAGGGATGTGGGTTTTCTTGGTAACTGAAGTCCTCTTTTTTGGGGGATTGTTTGTGGCGTATGCGATTTTCCGTAACATGTACCCCGAAATGTTCTTGGAAGCCCATCACCAGCTCTCGTGGAAATTGGGCGGTCTTAACACCCTCTTTTTGATTACCAGCAGTTTTACCATGGTTTTGGGGGTTCGCAACGCCCAATTGAGCCGATCCAAGCGCTCTATTTTCTATCTTTTGGTGACCCTGTTGTTTGCCTGTGGGTTTATGTGTGTCAAATATATCGAATATGCGGCCAAGTTTCATCATGGCTATTTGCCTCCCCATTTCTTTCATGGGGAAGGACATTTTGCGACCATGCCCATCTTTTTTGGCTTGTATTTTATGATGACGGGGCTCCACGGGGTTCACGTTTTAATTGGGATTGGATTGATTGCGTGGTTGATTATTCGGTCTTTACGCGGTGAATTTCATGCAGATTATTATACCCCAGTCGAAATGGTGGGGTTGTATTGGCATTTGGTGGATTTAATTTGGATTTTCCTATTTCCACTACTATATCTTATCGGTTAGGGGTTCATTATGAGTCAGCATCACGGACATTCACACCACTTTATTGTTCCCATTAAATACTACATTTTTACCTTTGTTAGCCTTTTGGTTTTAACGGTTTTGACCGTTGTCATTGCTCAATTTAACTTTGGGGAATGGAATATTATCATTGCTTTGGCGGTTGCCATGCTAAAAGCTGCGATGGTGGCTATGTTTTTTATGGGTTTGCGTTGGGACAAAGGGTTTAACCGAATTGCTTTTTTAAGCAGCCTTATTTTCTTGGGGATTTTCTTGTTTTTTACTATGGCGGATATCAGCTTCAGAGGTGATATGGATCGTAGGCAGGAAGGCAATCGTGTTAGCAACAGCCCTGTAAAACTCATCAAGCCAGGTCAGCCCTTAAACGCCAACGAGCACGAATAACCCCGCTTATTCTGTTTTGGGATTAGTCCGATACTTGGATGATCGTTTCTGCGGTGGATTCCCCGTAGAAGGTGAGGCTGTAGCCAGACCCATTGCTGGTGTAGCTGCCGGTTCCAGCCGTATCGCTGTCGGTGAAGGCTTTGCCAGTATAGGGGTTAATGGGGGTCTTTTTGAGGTCTTGTGTCTGGATGAGGGCATCAGAAAGTCCCTTAATCGAGAGTCCGGTTCCTAGGGGATAATTTCCATTTTCCAAGTGGTAAGACTCCAAAGCCATTTGAAAAGTATGGGAAACACTTTTGAGGGTAGAGGCTTTGGCTTTTTTTTGTAGAAGCCCAAAATTGGGTAAAATTAGGGCGCTGATAAGGCCGATGATGGCAAGGGTGACAACCAATTCGATTAGCGTAAATCCGTTTGAAGTTGGGGACATAGAACTCTCCTAAAATGGGACTATTTTAAGAGAGGCACAGAATAAAACGCTCTCAAAACTACGTTAAAAAGATAATATTATTATAATAATCTACAGAGACTTTATTGTAGAAAGCATGGGCATCATCGTCAAGAGCATAAATCCTAGAATTAGAAGCCCCATGATGCCCATCAAACAGGGTTGAAGTAAGCTTAACCGTCGGTTGAATTGCGCTTGTTTGGTGGCATTGATGTCGGCTGCAAGATCTTGCAGGGACAGCCCTAGCGTTCCGCTGTGCTCGCTCATTTTTAGGAGTTCGGTTTGCAGGGCATTTAATTGAAAAACCTCGGTGAAAATTTGGGTAATATTGCCGGTCTTGGCCATGCCTAGTTCCAAGGCATGAACCAAAAAGGCCCCCGGACCATTGTGGGTCTTGGAAAGGGTAGAAACGCCTTGTTTTAGCGAAATCCCATTGTTTAGCATCATGGCCAAAATCCAAGCGATATCGCCAGTGTGAAAAGGAAATAAGATTCCATAAAGATGTGTTTTAACCCGCTGTCTTTTAATAAACATTGCCACAAAGACCATGCCCAAAAAGGTCAAGACAACTGGGGTTGTGGTTGGGCTTGCTTGGATGGCGAAAAGAATCCCCAGGCCAGTTGGGATTTGCATGGATTGCGCTTCGTAAAACTGGGCGTAAATGGGAAGCAGAGTGGTATAGAAAAATAGGCTCATCAAGACCGTGCTCAGGCAAAGAAACAAGGGATAGGCCAGTTGCTTGGCAGTTTTTTGCAAGGTGGACAATTTGGTTTGGTAGTAGTCTTCGAGATTTCCCAAAAAGAGGGGGAGATTGGGAAGAAAATGAAACCCTTCAAAATGATAGGGAAGGCTTTCTGGCAACAGGTGGCCAAGGGCTGCATAGAAACTTTTGCCAGCCTTAATGTCTTGAATGAGATTTTTAAGGGCAGACCTTTGGGTTTTTTGTGGCGTTGTCGAAAGAATCAGTTGAAGGCTTTTATCCAGTGAAACCCCAGCTTTAAGGAGTCGCTGAAGTTGGGTGCAAAATAGGCAAAATTGGCGCAACTGATGGAGGTCATTAAATGGAGAGAAGGCTTTGTTTTTCATAATATAGGCGTTATTAAATAATTTATAATATGAAAAAGGTGTCCGATCAAGGGTGGATTTTAGGGGAGATTAAAAAAGTGTTTGGCGTTCTGGGTGGTGGCTTTGGCGATGACGTCGATAGTCTGTCCTAGAATGTCGGCCAGTTTTACTGCGACTTCGGGAACAAAGGCGGGTTGATTTTCGGTGGGCTTGAAGGGTTTGGGGGTCAGATAAGGGCAGTCGGTTTCGATCATGATTCGGTTGAGAGGGATGCTGCGAATGGCGTCGAAATAGCTGTCTCGGTCCGAGGTAGTAATCAAGCCGGTGAACGAATAAAACGTCGTGCCATCGCCGATGGTTTGGTCGATGAAGGTTTGATCCGCAGAAAAACAATGGACCACTTTTCGGACCTGGGGATAGGCTTTCAGCACTTGAATCATTTGAAGGTCGCTGTGCCGGTTGTGGATGATGGCGGATAGGTTCTTTTCGGCAGCCAAGTCCAACTGCGCTCTAAAAAGACGAATTTGGTCTTCTTCTGGGCCGTTGTCTCGGTAAAAATCCAAGCCAATTTCGCCGATGGCGTGGAAGGTGTGGGTTTCGACCACCGTTTTTAGCGCCGAAAGATCGGGGTTTTTAGGGGTTTCGCAGGGGTGAATACCGGCTGTTGGGAACAGGAATTGGGGGTATTCTTGGGCCATTTGCCAGGCTTGAAGCGAGGTTTCAACATTAAGCCCCACATTTAAAATGCCCGACACCTCGGCCGTTTTGGCCTTTTGAACCAGTTCGGCAAGCGGGGGTTTGCACAAATAGAGATGGGCGTGGGTGTCGATGTAACTCATTTTAAGGTCAGCTTGTAGAGTGAATTTTTGGGTAAGTTTAAGAGATGTTGCCCAACATACACAAGTTGTTTCTGGCTGAGTCCCAAGGTTTTGAGGGCTTGAAGGTGGGCATGGGCTTCGGCAACATCGGGAACCCGAGGGGCAAAGGAGAGCATGCCGATCCATTCCCCTTTGGCTGGGGGTAGGGATAGGGCGGCGATATTTTGGGTTTGTAGCACCGTTTCGAAGTGTTTGGTTAGTTCCTTGCCCAGACTAAGCCGAGCGTCTTTAAAATGGGTCTGAAGCAGCTCTAGGGTTTTGGTAATGCGATGGGGAGATTCAAAAAAGACCACGGGATAGCCCAGGGGCTCTGCCGACTTAAAGGCTGCTAGCAAGTCGTTGGGTTTTTTGGGTAAAAAGCCCAAAAAAATAAACTGATTGGCCAGTTGGCCAGCGACAGAGATAAACGTGCTAACGCTAGAGGGGCCTGGAATGGGGACAATGGGGATGCCTTTTTCTCGTAAAAAGGCCACGGTTTCTGCCCCGGGGTCGGCAATGTTGGGGGTGCCCCCATCGCTGACCAGGGCAATGGATTGGCCGGCCAGCAATTTTTCGGCCAAGCTGTGTTTGCGTTGGGTTTCGTTGAACTTTTGAAGGCTTAACAAGGGGGTTTTGATGCCAAAGTGAGCCAGTAATTTTTGGGTTACGCGGGTGTCTTCGGCAGCGATCAAGTGGACGGTTTTTAGGGTGGAAATCAGGCGAAAGGTACAATCGTCTAGGTTGCCAATGGGGGTGGCACACACATAGAAGGTGCCTAGGCTGGGGAGGTTGCTAATGTCACTGTTCCTTCGTAGGGGTTTTTGACACTGATAAAATCGGTGTCCACCTGGCCTCTGTAGATGCCCCCCGCTTCGATGACCAATTGACTGCCTTTGATGTTGCCATAAACACGCCCTGTTTTGGTGATTTCCAAACTGGCCGTGGATTCGATATTCCCAATCACCTCGCCGGCAATGACGATGCGTTTGGCCAATAGGTTGGCTTTGATTCGCCCTTGTTCGCCCACAATAATTTCAGAATCGCTACGGGCTGTTCCTTCAAACTCGCCTTCAATTCGAATGGATTTGGTGGAAAACAAATCGCCTTTAATGGTGGCATGTGGACCAATAAGGGTACCAATAACATCGTCGGTTTCAAAGTGTTTTTTGAGGTTAAATTTCAGGGCAGACATGGGGCTTACGCTACCATATCCGATTGTTGGCTGTAAATAGATTTAGGTTCAAAAATGGCTTTGGCGAAATACTTTGTTGCCATTTTCGGACTTCGTAGTGCAAGTGAGGACCGCTGGTCAAACCTGTGGTTCCTACTTTGGCAATTACTTGGCCTTTTTTGACGGTTTGGCCAGAGCGAACCATGCTTTTGGACAAATGGCCGTAGACGGTGTTGTAGCCATACCCGTGGTTCACAACCACCATTAACCCATAGGCCCCGGACCAGCCCGAATAAATGACTTTGCCATTGGCTGTCACTTTGACAGGAGCGCCAGTCCAAGCGGGGATGTCGATGCCTTTGTGGAATTTTACCCCGCCTTCAAGGGGGTGTCTTCGCCATCCAAAGTCCGATCCAATTCGACCATAAATGGGCCAAATAGAGGGGGTGAAATCGAAGCGTTTTTTAATTTCTACGACTTTGGTTTTTTGCTCTTCAAGGGCCGTTTCTACGTGGTGGGTTTGGGTCAGAAGGTCGGCCACCCGGCTAAACAAAGAGGGGGTCGAAGAGGGGGCGCTGGATTGTTTGGGGTTTGTGGTTGGTGTTTTCTCTGGATACCCCAAAAGGGTTCTGATACGTTCTTCGGTTTTCGAAAGGGTATCCACCTTTTTTTCGAGGGTGTTGACCGAATTTTCCATGTTATGGAGTTCTTTTTGTTGGACGTGAGTGGTGTGTTTAAGCTGTTCGTAATGGGCTAGTTTTGCGGTGTTTCGGCCTGTGATATAAAACGCCATCACCATGACGCAGAGTAAACAGGTAAGCCCGGCACCCATGAGTCTTAGAAACTGATAGGAAATTTTAAACGAGATCGGGGTTTTTCCGTCCGAACCCACAATCATGAAGGTCAGGAAACCCGGTTTTCTAAAACGATCCAACATCACAAACGGTCCTTTAGGGTAGATGGTCGGGGCGACTGGATTCGAACCAGCGACCACTAGCACCCCATACTAGTGCGCTACCAGGCTGCGCTACGCCCCGAATTTAAGCGAGAAGGGTTTTGAATTCTTCAGCTTCGATAACTTCTTTATCCATCAGTATGGCTGAAATCTCGGCCAACTTATCTTTATTATCTGTAAGGATTTTAGTCGCTTCCCCATAGGCTGTGTCAATGAGTTTCTTTATTTCGAGGTCAATTTCCCTTGCAGTTTCTTCGGAATAGTCCTTGGTATGGTCCGATGTATAGTCCCTTCCCAAGAAAACATGCTCTTGGGTTTTGCCATATTTTCGGGCTCCCAGTGTTGGACTCATCCCAAATTTGCAGACATAGTTCCGGGCCATTTCGGTGGCTCTTTCGATATCGTTGGAAGCGCCAGAGGTGATTTCTCCGAAGGTGAGCTCTTCGGCAATCCGTCCGCCCATGAGCACTTTGAGCTTGTCCAGGATTTCGGTGCGGCTTAGCAAATGCCGGTCTTCGATGGGCAGTTGAAGGGTGTAACCCAGGGCCATCCCACGGGGCAAAATGCTGATTTTATGAACCGGATCGGCATTGAGGCAATGTTTGGCAACCAAGGCATGTCCCACTTCGTGGTAGGCCACAATTTCTTTTTCTTTGGCCGATAGCAGTCTGGATTTACGTTCTGGACCGGCCATCACACGGTCGGTTGCTTCTTCCAATTCGGTCATGCTGATGGTTTTTTTGTTGTGTCTTGCAGCTAAAAGGGCTGCTTCGTTAACCAAATTGGCCAAATCGGCGCCAGTAAATCCAGGCGTTCTTCGGGCAATGACTTCCAAATCCACGTTATCCCCCATTTTTTTGCCTTTGGCATGGATTTTTAGGATGTCTTCACGCCCTTTGATGTCGGGTTTGTCGACAACCACTTGGCGGTCAAAGCGGCCGGGTCGCAACAGGGCAGGGTCCAAAATATCGGGACGGTTGGTTGCAGCTATCACAATAACGGTTTGTTTGGGGTCGAATCCGTCCATTTCGACCAACAGTTGGTTAAGGGTTTGTTCGCGTTCGTCGTGGCCCCCACCCATGCCTGCACCCCGTTGCCGGCCCACGGCATCGATTTCGTCTAGGAAAATAATGCAGGGCTGACTTTTTTTGGCTTGGTTAAACAGATCCCGAACCCGAGAGGCGCCCACACCCACAAACATTTCCACAAAATCTGAACCTGAGAGGCTGAAAAAAGGGACATCGGCTTCGCCTGCAATGGCTTTGGCCAACAGGGTTTTTCCGGTTCCAGGAGGGCCCATCAACAACACGCCTTTGGGAATTTTGGCGCCGATTTCCAAATATTTTTGGGGAAGTTTGAGAAAGTCCACAATTTCGTTCACTTCCTGAACGGCTTCGTCGACCCCGGCTACATCTTTAAAGGTGATGGCTTGTTTGTCTTTTTTATCCCACATGGTGGCTTTGGATTTACCAAAAGACATGGCCTGGTTGTTGGCCCCTTGTGCTTGTCTGAAAATGAAGAACCAAAGCCCGCCAATAAAAATGAAAGGCAAAAAGGTTTGAATAAAGACGCCCATCCAACCCGAATCGGTAGGGGCAACATTGATTTTGACGTTTTTGGCGCGGAGTTCTTTGACAAAGTCGGGGTAATCTAAGAAAAACGTTTTGACGATTTTGCCGTCTTTGGTTTTTCCCGAAATCACTTTTTCACCAGAATTAACCGTAACTTCTTGAATTCGCCCTTCGCCCACTTGTTTCATGAATTGGGTAAAATCGAGTTGGGACACGGCTTTGTTGCTGTTGAAATAGGTTGCCCCCAGCAGAATTACAATCGCGGCGATCAGAAAGTACCACACCAGGGATCCCCAGGGGTTTTTTACAGGACGTTGTTTTCGTTGTTTAGGCATAAGGGTCCATTCTACTTAAAAGAAATTTTTTATAAAACCCCTTTTGTGGAGGGGACATTTTTTTCGCGAGGGTTGTGGGATACGGCTTGGCGCAAAGTTCTGGCCAATCCCTTAAAACACCCTTCGATGATGTGGTGGGCATTTTCGCCTTCAAGAACCGTCATGTGGAGGGTGATTTTGGCGTTGTTGACAAAGGCAATTAAGAATTCTTTGGCCAGCTCTGTTCCAAAATCCCCGAGCTGGGTATTCGGCAATTGGGGAGCCTTGAAGCTTAAATGAGGGCGATTGGAAATATCCACGGCCACTTGGCAGAGGGTTTCGTCCATGGGCAGCAAAATCGAGGCGTATCGTTCGATGCCAACGCCAGTGCCCAAGGCTTCCTTAAAGGCTTGGCCCAAGCAAATGCCGGCATCTTCGACGGTGTGGTGGGCATCGACATGCAGGTCGCCTTGTACGGCTAAATTCAAATCAAACAACCCATGGCGGGCAAACAGGGTTAGCATGTGGTCAAAAAACCCGATGCCGGTGTTTACCGTGCTGTGGCCTTCCCCATCCAGATTTAAAGAAAGTTGGACTTGGGTTTCTGATGTTTTTCGTTCAATGCTGGCCTTACGTGGGTTCATGGTGGGCTCCTTTTATTAAGTTTAAAACAAGGTAGGTTGGGCAGAGGTCGTGTCTTTGGGCAAGGCATAGCCCAAATGCTCGTAGGCAGCGGGTCTTGCCATCCGGCCGCGATTGGTTCTTTCGATGAACCCCAATTGTAGCAAATAAGGTTCGTAAACGTCTTCAATGGTATCGGATTCTTCGGCAATGCTGGCGGCGATGGTGTCCACGCCCACGGGGCCGCCGTTGTATTTGGTGATGATGGTGGACAGGTATTTTCTGTCGATTTCATCCAAACCAAAGTGGTCGATGCCCATGCCGGTTAGGGCGTCGTGGATCAAGCCAAAATGGATGGTGCCATTGGTTTTAATTTGGGCCCAGTCCCTAACCCGTTTGAGAAGCCGGTTGGCAATACGTGGGGTTCCCCTGGACCGTTTTGCAATTTCGGCAGCGGCTTCATCATCCAAAGGACAATTTAAAATGTCGGCGGCTCGGGAAATAATCACTTTTAAATCTGAAATGTCATAAAATTCCAGACGCTCGATAATGCCAAATCGGTCTCGCAAGGGGGCGCTTAAAAGCCCAGCTCGGGTGGTGGCGCCAATCAGGGTGAAGGGGGGCAGATCAATGCGAATGGACCTTGCAGAAGGGCCTTTGCCAATGACGATGTCCAATTCGTAGTCTTCCAAGGCAGGGTAAAGCACTTCCTCGACGGTTCGGTTTAACCGGTGAATCTCGTCAATGAACAAAATATCGCCTTTTTCCAAATTGGTCAGAATGGCTGCAAGATCTCCGGGGCGTTCGATGGCGGGGCCGGAGGTGGTTTTGATGTTCACATTCATTTCGTGGGAAACAATGTTGGCCAAGGTGGTTTTACCCAAGCCCGGTGGGCCATAGAGCAAGACGTGTTCCAGACTTTCATCCCGCTGTTTGGCGGCATCGATAAAAATGCTGAGGTTTTGCTTGATTTTGGGTTGACCGATGAACTGGTGAAGGCGTTGAGGACGCAAGGTGAGTTCTTTGGTATCGTCACTGGTTTTGTCTGGATCCACCAGACGTTCGTCGTCGAGGCTCATGGTTAGAGTGTATAAGTGTTGGCAGAATTTGTCAGGGGGTGTACAATTGCGCTCCTCACCTGTAGACCGTCGTCTTTGATGGCCGGTCTTACGACGGAATTAATCAAGGAGTTCTCTTTCATGAAAGAATACGAAATTCTCTTTATTGTTAAGCCTCATTTGGGCGATGACCAATATCAAGATCTATCTGATAAATTTGTGTCTTGGGTTAAAGACAACGGTGGCGACATCATCTTTATCAAACCCATGGGGCTTCGCGAATTGGGGCCTACTTTTGGCCGTCATTTGCAAGGCTACTACATTCAAAGTCATTTCAAAGCTACGCCTAAAACCCTTACTGAAATCAAAAATCGTTTTGCGGTTACCGAAACCGTTATCCGACATTTGATTGTGACTTTGGATTCGATTCAATCCAGCAAACCCCGAGTTGAAAAACCCAAACGCGAAAAAGCAGAAGCCCAGCCTCAAGAGGCCTAGTTTGATCGCATGTCTAGCTTAAACCGCATCATCCTTATCGGCACTGTTTCTTCGGATCCCGATCCCCGTGCAACCGCGGGTGGGGATTCTTTTTTGCGGTTTAATTTGTCTGTGGATCGCCCCATGCGTGCCGATGGTTTGGCCGGGCAGCCAGACGACATGCCGGTTGTGGCTTGGCGGCAAACAGCCGATCAGGCCAAAGGCATTCAAAAAGGCCAGTTGGTGTTGGTGGACGGTAAAATTATTACCCGAACCTTGGATGATGCCCAAGGCAAACGGAAATGGATTACCGAAATCGAAGCCAAAGATATTCGGTCTTTTGCCGGTGGTGTGGTTGCTGATGCCCCCGCTTATGTGCCGGCTCAGCCCGAAGCGTTTTCTGCGCCTTTCCCAAGCGATTCTTTAGAGAAAAAACAAGTGAGCATGGTGGAAGAATCAGACTTTGATTTTGGAGAGGAAATTCCTTTTTAACCATGTACAATAAAGTTTTTTTGATTGGGCGTTTGGTCAGAGATCCCGAAGTAAGAACCACTGTTTCTGGTATTGCGGTTGCCCGTTTTACCATTGCTGTGGACAGGTCGAAGCGTCGGGATACCAACGAAAAAATAACCGATTTTTTACGGATTGTGACTTGGCGACGCCAAGCTGAAATTGCTGGCCAGTATCTTCGAAAAGGGAAACTGGTTGCCATCGAAGGACGCTTGCAGCTAGAATCGTACGAAAAAGACGGGGAAAAACAAAGTATGGCCGAAATTGTGGCCGATACGTTTCAGATGTTAGACAGCAAAGCGAGCACCGAGGCGGATTCGTCCGTTTCGATGCCCGAATTTTAGCCCTAGTTTAGAGAGAGAAGGAGAGTTATTGTGGAACAAAAATCACATTTAAAACGCCGCGTTAAACGCCGCAAGCCCTGTTTGTTTTGTGTGGATAAGGTGGATGTTGTGGATTACAAAGACACCCCACGGTATCGCCGGTTTGTTACCGATCGGGGCAAAATTTTTCCCCGTCGTAATTCTGGCATGTGTGCCAAGCATCAACGTGCTTTGGCCGAAGCCATCAAACGTGCACGCTACATTGGCTTGTTGCCATTTTGCATAGACTAATTTAGAGGATAAACCATGGGTGCAGAACTAGAAGTTATTTTTGTTAAAGATGTTAAAAACGTAGGGAAATTGGGTCAACGCCGCAAGGTTAGAATGGGATTTGCCAAAAATTTCTTGTTTCCAGAAGGCTTGGCGTTGTTGGTGAATAAGGCCAACCTTAGCTATTTCGAATCGATTCGCAAAAAAGAAGAAGCTCGCCGCGAACAATTGAAAGGTGAAGCTGAAACCCTTAAAACCCAATTGGAAGGCAAAGAAATTACCTTGTCTGCCACCACCCACGACGAAGGCAAATTGTATGGTTCCATTACCAAATCGGAAGTGGCCAAACAAATCGAAGCGGCCTTTTCGGTGTCTGTGGATAAAAATGACTTGGATATGGCTGAACATATCCGAGAAATTGGAACTTACACCGTTCGGTTGGTTCCCCATGCTGACGTGGTCATTTCTTTGACCCTTAACGTTAACGCTGCTTAAGCATCAAGCCCTTTTAAAAACACTTCCAACAGACCCCGGCATTTACAAGATGATTGATCTTGCCGGGGTCGTTTTGTATGTTGGCAAAGCCAAAAACCTAAAGCGCCGGGTTTCGAGCTATTTTAACCGGCATCACGATCATCCCAAGACAGCCGTTTTGGTTTCCAAGATCGAGCATATCGAGGTGATTGTGACCCGCACGGAGCACGATGCCTTGGTGCTGGAAAGTCAGTTGATTAAGGCCCTTCAGCCCCGATACAACATGGCGCTTAAAGACGACAAACATTATCCGTTTTTAAAGATTACCACCGATCCTTTTCCCCGGGTGGTTATTGCCCGGTCGGTTGATAAAGACGGGGCCCAGTATTTTGGTCCTTACCCGTCCATTGGGTCTACGACGTTTTTGTTGCGGTTGTTGAACGATATTTTTCCGATTCGAGACTGTAAGCAGGCCATAGATTTGGTGGACCTTCAGCCCAAATGTATCAATTTGGATATTGGGCGCTGTTTGGGGCCTTGTGTGTTCAAACAGATTAAACCCGATTACGATGCCTTGATTCGCGATTTAACCCTGTTGCTTTCCGGCAAAAATGCCGATGTGATGCGCCGACTTGAAGCCGAAATGAAGCGACAAGCCGAAACCCTGCACTTCGAAGCAGCCGCCAAACTTCGGGATCGGTTGGCCAAACTAGAGCAACTATCGAGCCGGCAAACAGTGTGCTTGAACACGGCAGATACGGTGCATGTGTGGGTGGTGGTGGAAAACGAAACCCAGTATTACCTGTTGGTTCAAACCTTGGTTGAGGGGCGCTTGTTGTATCAAAAAGGGGTTTATTTTGCCAAAGCCGATGGGGATATCGCTTTCTTTTTGGAGCAAGCCGTTTTGGGGTATTTGGAATTTTGCAAACCCGAGCATTATCCAGACGAGATTTGGTGTCAGTCGGTGTTTCTGGCGGATTTCGAAGCCATTGTGCCGGTGTTGGTTAAGCCCATTTTGGTGTTGGCTCCCCAGCGTGGCCTTAAAAAAACAGTGCTCGAAACCGCCGAGAAAAATGCCACCTTGTCCCTGCTTCGGCTTAAAAAATTGCCCACAACCAAACCCAAAAACGATGGGCAAGTTTTGGCTTTGGCCCAGGATATTTTGCGGCTTAAGGCCCTGCCAGAACGAATTATTGGGTTTGATATTTCTCATTTGCAGGGCACGGATATTGTGGCTTCTGCGGTACTCTTTAAAAACGGTCATCCCTATAAAACGGGGTATCGCCATTTTGCGATTAAGTCGGTTAGTGACCAGAGCAACGACCCCAAATCCATGGCAGAAGTGGTGCATCGGCGGTTGTGGCAGTGTTTGCAAGACGAGGAGCCCTTGCCCCAGCTGTTGTTGATTGATGGCGGCAGAACCCAATTGAATGCCGCTTTAACCGTGATTCACGACCTGCGCCTGACTGGGGTGGTCGAGGCTGTTGCCTTGGCCAAACGTTGGGAAGAGATCTATTTACCCGGTCGGGATGTTCCGATAAGATTGGGGTTAAGCCACCCCGTGGTTCATCTGTTTCAACGTGTTCGGGATGAATCGCATCGGTTTGCTGGCCGCCTTCAGGGCAAAAAGCGAACCCAGCGAACGTTTCGGTCTCGGTTTGATGGCATTCGGGGCCTTGGACCTCGAACCAAACAAAAATTGTTTGGTCTGTATCGAACTTTGGATCAGATGGCGCAGGTTACGGCCCAGTCTTTGGCTGATGATTTGGGGATTTCCTTGAAGATAGCCGAAGAAATTCAAAACCGATTGAAACAGAAGTGAACATGAGACGAGCCGTTTTTTGGGGTTTGATAGGCATGATGGTGATGAGCACGGGCTTGTTTGCTGCCGATGCTGCCAAAGAAAAGCTGGATCAAATCAATACCAAAATCGAGAAAAATCGCCAGAAAATTCAGCAAAAAGAACGCGAAAAGCGCCAGGCTGAAAGGGCCTTGGTTTCGGTTACCCGTGAATTGCGATATACCGAATTGCGTTTAAGTGTTGCGAAACGAAATCTTAGAGATTCCCAATACAAGGTGGCCGCTACCCGGTCTCAATTGGGGGATCTTCAAAAACAATATAACGATAAAAGTGGCCAATTTTCCCGCCGCTTGGTGGATATTTATAAAAATAGAAACTTGGGCTTTTTGGAATTTTTGTTTTCTCCTGAACGGTTCGTGTCGTTGGTGGATTCGTCGTATTATTTTGACCGTATAGTGCGCCAAGATACGGCCCTGATCCAAGACATGAAGGCCCGCTATAAAAACCTCGAAGTGGCCAAAACCCGCTACGAAGCCGAGACCCAACGCATTGAAGGGTTAAAGCAACAGATCTCTTCTGAAGAAAGCAATTTGTCGGCCCAGCGTCAAAAACACGCGGGATATGTGTCGGCCTTGGCTTCTGAGATCGAGGATATGGAGCGAAAAAATCGGGAGTTGGAGGCATCTTCAGAAGAAATCGCCCGATTGTTAAGGGGAACAACCGGCAAGCACGAGGTTTTGGGGACAGGGTCTTTTATTCGCCCCGCCTCTGGGTTTTTGTCGTCCCGATTTGGGGTTCGCAGGCATCCCATTTTTAAACGGTTGATCCGCCACATGGGTGTGGATTTTGCTTCGGGTACTGGGACTCCCATTTATGCAGCAGATTCTGGGGTTGTGGTGGTTGCAGGCGCAAAGCCTATTTATCATGGGTATGGGAACATTACGATTATTGATCATGGAAACCGGGGTGGAGATTCTCGCCGCTTTTCAACCATTTATGCCCATCAATCGCGGATTGTGGTGTCGGAAGGCCAATCGGTTAAACAAGGGCAATTGATTGGCTATGTGGGGAGCACCGGCTATGCCACTGGCCCGCATTTGCATTTTGAAGTTCGTATTGACGGGGTTCCGGTGGATCCGTTGCGGTATTTGCAGTAGGGCTTAAAGCTCTGGCAACTTCACCCATTTGGGTGAGAATTTTGACCATTTCATGGAGACCACGCGGACAAATTTGGCGCCGTCTTCGTCTTTGAATTCCAAAATGCCGTCCATGAAGTATTTGACGTTGTTTAAGACAATGTCACTGACGGTGCCGTCTTCCATTAAAAACAAGGAGGTGACACCGCCATAGCTGGTCGAGGTTCTGGAAATTTGTCCCACAAAGCGTTGAACAGAAGGCAGGTCAAAATTGACCAATAGGCTGGAAATTGAGTCGATGACCCGTCGTCCCCCCAACTTGGTTTGAATCGACTGGCCCAGTTCGGCGCTGGCATCGGAAATGAGGCCAGACAGTTGTGTCAGTTCCAGCATGCCGGTCACAGCAAATTTTTCGTTTTCGGGTTGGATGAAGGTGGTCCAGGAATAGGCATCGACGAACCGAATCAGATCGTATTTTTCGAGTTCGGACACTGGCTTTGGCATGGCCGAGGTTAAGGCTCCACGGATTTGGTCGGGATTGTCATCTACAGCCACAAACAGGCATCGATCGGCATGTGTGAGGCCATCGACCAAAAATTGCCTGCCAAACGTGGATTTTCCGCTGCCGAAAGCCCCAATCACCAACATATTCGAGCCCACTGGAAATCCGCCGGACAAGGCTTCGTCCAGCTCTGGAATGCGTGTTGAAACGGTTTTGATGCTGCTGGTATCGAGGCTTTCTTTGGCCTGATTGCTTTTCTTTTGGTACTTGGTGTAGCGCAACAATAGGGCATTGACCCGGGCTTTGAGTTCTTCGATTAAAAACGGTTTGGTGATGTAGTCGTCGGCCCCTTCTTCGAACCCGGTTAGTTTGTGAAAATCGTCGTTCATGGCCGACAAAATAATGATGGGGGTATCGGCCAAATCGGGGTCTTGGCGGACGGCTTTGCACACATCAAACCCGGTTTTGAAGGGCATTTGGATATCGGTGATGATGAGATCGGGCCTGATTTCGAAGGCCAGGCGAATGGCTTCTTGGCCGTCGGCTGCGGTGGTAATGTCCATGGTGTCGCTTTTTAAGCTGGCTTCCAATAAAGCCAAAATGGGCCGTTCGTCGTCGGCAACCAAAATTTTAAACATGCTAGATGGGCTGGCGGATCACGATGCCGCGGTTGGGAAGGATGTCGAAACTGTATTCGGTAAGGTCGATTTTGGTGGCCCGCATTTTTCGTAGCCGAATGGTGCGGATGAACTTGTTATTGAGTTTGGTAAGCTTTAATAAAATAATGCCCGAGGCTGCAAATTCTTCGATGCCGTGGTGGCTGACTTTGTCGGAACCCACGGGAATATAAGAGGTGAGCAAGGTGGTGCAATTGAGATCGTCTTCAATGGCAAAAATAAGTTTGCGAATGTATTCGTTGGCTTCTGGCGAGGTCATGCTGGAAAACACCAATGGGGCAATCGGATCGATGGCCATGCGGCCGATGTTCTGGCTTCTGACCAAGTCGATAATAAAGCCAATCACGGAATCGGTGTTCACGGGTTGATCGGCTTTGGGCAGAAAATGCGTGGTAATGTCGACCAGCTGAATGTCTTTGTTTTCGAGGTGGGGCAGAATATTCCATCCCAACGAGGCTGCATCGGCAATGATGTGTTCGGGGCGCTCGTCGATACAAATATAAAGCCCTTTTTTGCCTTGGCGAACGCCTTCTAGCAAAAACTGGAGGCAAAAAATGGTTTTTCCGGTGCCGGGTTCTCCAGAAATCAGGTAAGAACGGCCTTCGGGGAACCCCCCGTCCAAAAGTTGGTCAAATGCTTCTATCCCACTTTTGAGCTTATTCACAGTTAAGACTATATCCCTTGTTTTTTTGTGGGGTCAAGGTTATAAAAGAACCATGTACGCGAAGCTCTTGGTCGTTATTTTTTTACGAACCTGTACCGATCTTTCTTTTAAGGCTGGCGTCAATCAACTTGATTTTGATTCTTTGGGTTCTTTTGGGCCCAATGTAAAGCGGATGTTGGTGAACCCCTTTGTGTGGAGCGGGTTGCTGTTTGGGCTGATGAACATGTTGTTCTGGGCTGTTAGTTTGTCCAGTTTCGACCTCAGTTATGCCTATCCCTTTTTGAGCATTGTGTATATTGTGATGATGATTGCGGGCAAGTTGCTGTTTGGCGAACACATCGACCGGTATAAGCTGATTGGCCTTCTCTTTATTGTGGCTGGGGCAGGGATGTTGTTTATCCGATGAAAAAAATTCTGATTTTTATTTTGCTCCCCATTTTTATGACCGTTTTGGGCGAGCTGATGTTGAAACATTCTTTGAACAAGATGGGGGTTGCGATTCCCGCTGAAACGGTAGCGGTGTGGGTGGATCGGGTGCATCCGATTGTGCCTCAAATTCCCATGGCGTGGATTTCGAAGGCGATCGAAGGTGGGCTTCATTTGGCCATTTTGGCATCGCATCTGCCCGTGGTTTTGTCGCTGTTGACCATCGTCGTGGGTGGGGTTTTGTGGTTGATTGCCATGTCGAAGTTTGAAATTTCGTTTTTGTATCCCTTTTTGAGTATTAATTATTTGGTGATTTTGGCCGGATCGGCTTTGTTTTTGGGAGAAAAAGTCAGTTTGTATCGCTGCATTTCGGCCACGCTGATTGTGATTGGATTGGTGATTATGTCCCGCAGTCCCAATCGCGAAAAACCCCACGATAGTCCCGTACAAAAGGAGCCCTAGCTATGATTTCTGCCATTGCCAGTCAACTCGAAGATAGCATTACCATCGCCGTGACCTCGCTTGCCAAAAAACTCAAAGCCGAGGGCAAAGATGTGGTGGGTTTTGGGGCCGGAGAGCCCGATTTCCATACCCCTAAAAATATTCAGACGGCAGGTATCGATGCCATTCAGGCTGGCAAAACCTGTTATACCCCAGAAAGTGGGATTGTCGAGCTTAAAAATGCCATCTGCGACAAACTCAAACGGGATAATCAATTGGACTATACCCCTGACAACATTGTGGTGTCTTGCGGAGCCAAACATTCCATCATCAACACCTTGATGGCCTTAATCGATCCCGGCGACGAAATTGTGATTCCTGCGCCTTATTGGGTCAGCTATGTGGATCAGGCCAAGTTGGTGTCTGGGGTTGCGGTGATTGTGAAAACTGATGAATCCACAGGCTTCAAAATCACAGCCGACATGCTGCAACGCCACCTGACCCCGAAGTCCAAACTGTTGATTTTAAACAGTCCCTCTAACCCTACTGGGATGGTCTACAGCAAGGCCGAACTTGAAGCCATTGCCAAGGTGGTAGAAGCCCATCCCCGACTCTTTGTGATTTCAGACGAAATCTATGAAAAACTCATTTACACCGAGCAACCCCATGTGAGCATTGCCCAGTTGGGGTCTGTGATTAAAGACCGCACCATTGTGATTAATGGGGTTTCAAAATCCTATGCCATGACCGGATGGCGCATCGGCTATTTGGCGGCTCCTGCCCCCATTGCCAAGGCCATTGGTCGCATTCAGGGGCATACAACCTCCAACCCCACCACGCCCTCCCAATGGGCCAGTGTTGAGGCTTTGAATGGGTCTCAGGACGACGTGGCGGTGATGAAGGCCGAATTCGACCGTCGCCGGCATTACATGGTGGCAACCTTGAATACCATTCCTGGGTTTTCCTGTTTGGAGCCAGAAGGGGCGTTTTATGCGTTTCCCAATATCTCGGCCCTGTATGGTAAACGTTGTGCCTCTGGAGTCATTGCCAACTCCGCTGATTTTTGTAATTTTTTGTTAAAAGAAGCCTTGGTGGCCTGTGTGCCTGGTTCTGGATTTGGGGCTGATGCCTACATTCGACTCTCGTATTCCACCTCGATGGCGGATATCGAAAAAGGTTTGGGCCGCATTAAGGCCTGGGTTGAGGCGCTTCAGTAGCCGATGCGCTCGGTTGTTCCCCCTTCTGTAGAACTGTTTTTATTGATTGGGCGATATGCTGAGGCCATCGAGCCTGTTTTTGATCCCAATCAAGATATTTTTAAGGTTTTAAAAGACAGTTTGCGCTATGAAACGGCGTTTAACAACGCGCCCTATGTGCAGAACAACCCCATGTTGATTATCTATTTGCAACTGCTTTTGTTGTTGGCGTTGACGATGTATGGTGGGGTGTTTGTCCCCGAATTAAAACGCCTGAATTTAGAGGATAATGGGGTTACTTTACAATGGTCCAATGGGGTGCGGGATCGTTTTACCTTTGGACTTTTTGATGACACGTTTTGCAAGTTTTATCGGTCGGTTTATACCCGGTTGTTTGTTCGGCTCGAACAGCAGCGCTCGAAGGGCAAAACCGTGCCAACCACCCTGGTGTTTTGGGTGGCCCAGATTTTGAGGGATTATGCCCAGACCCTGGCCTTGGTCGAAAAACGGGTGGTGTCGATTTATGAGCAAGAAGAAAGCTTGGTTCGGGTGTTTCAAAACGAATTGCAGCCCGATCTGTTGTTTTTAATTATTGCGGCGTTTCCTTCTGAACAAATCAATGCCATGTTGTTGTATATTCGCCAGTTCTTTCCCCAGGAATTGGTGGTTAAACTTAAAAGTGGGAACCGTGTGAACGTGAATGCCCTGTGGCAAACCCCCTCTCCAGACATTCGCTATTTGCTTGAGAAAGTGGATTTGTATTTCGACTTGTATTTTACCTCCGAGCAACCCATTATTCGACACATTACCCAACTGAAAACCCGGGATTACGTGACTTCGATGCTGGAAAACCCTGCAGTGTTGCAGGTGGTTTTGACGAATTTAAAAGAATTACATGCCAATCAAATTCAGGTTCGACAGACGATGTATCAGTTTTTTTTAACCCATTTGGATCGGTTGATTGCCCATGCGCCCTAGAATCGATTTGGATGCCAATGCCACCACGCCAGTGTGCGAGGCTTCGGCAAAAGCCCTTCAAAAAGCGCTGAAGATTTCGGGCAATCCCTCGAGTTTGCACGGGTTGGGCCAAGTGGCCAAAGCCTGTTTGGAAGAGGCCCGGGATGCAGTTGCTGGATTCGTCGATGCCCCTGCCGAGGGTGTGTATTTTTGTGGATCGGGTTCCGAGGCCAATAACTGGGTGCTCAAGTCGGTGTTGGATTTTCGGCGCCGGGGTGAATCGGCCCATGTGGTGATCTCGGCCATCGAGCATTCTTGTGTGATGGAAACTTGTCGCTATTTGGAAACTTGGGGGGTGGCGGTGACGGCGGTTCCCTGTTCCGAGTCCGGGGTGATGAATCCTGGGGATATTCAGGCTGCAATCCGTCCCGATACCCGTCTCGTTTCTGTAATGCTGGCCAATAACGAAACCGGGGCCATTCAACCGATTGCCGAGATGGCGGCTATTGCTCAATCGGCTGGCATTCCTTTTCACACCGATGCGGTTCAAGCAGCTGGCAAACTGCCGATTTCGTTTCGGGAGTTGGGGGTGGACTATCTGAGTTTATCCGGCCATAAAGTTTATGCCCCCAAAGGCATTGGGGTGTTGGTGGCCCGGGAATCGGCGTTGTTGGTTCCCCTGATTCATGGCGGTTCTCAAGAAAAAAAACAGCGTGGCGGCACAGAGCCTGTGGCTTTGGCGGCGGCTTTGGGAGCGGCGGTGACCTGGGTTCAATCTCAGCAAAAATTTCCCTTTGAGGCCCTTAAAAAACGGTTTGTGGCCGGTTTGGCCCAACTGCCGGGCGTGGGGTTCAATGGGGATCTGGAATGCTGTTTGGACACCACGGTGAATGTCAGTTTTGATGGCATTCGCAGTGATGGCCTGATGATGGCTTTGGATATGGCTGGCATTGCGGTTTCGACCGGGGCAGCTTGTTCGACCGGCACCATCGAGCCTTCTCATGTGTTGTTGGCCATGGGGTTGTCCAAGGCCAGGTCTTCTTCGGCCATTCGCTTTAGTTTTGGGCTGTACACCACCGAAGCCGATATCGACCAGACCCTGTCCGTTCTGGGGACCTTGGTTCCCAAATTAAGGCAGTTGTCATGAAGATTGCGATTTTGGGAGACGGGGTTACTGCAACCGCTGTTCGAGACGCTTGTTTGCGTTTGGGATTGGAAGAAACCGATATCGACCGTGCCGACTATGGGGTGGCCAGTCCCGGCATTCCGCCCAAAGACTATCCCAAAACCCAAACCCCGATTATTGCGGAAATTGAATTGGCCTATTTGCTTTGGGAACAGTTTGGCAACACCCCGCGCCTGATTGGGGTGACGGGGACCAACGGTAAAACAACGGTCACAGCCCTAATTGCTCATCTGTTGCAAGTGCCGGCGGCTGGCAATATTGGCTTGCCTTTAATTTCGCTGGTGAATCCCAAGGAAGCCCCACCTGCTGTGGTGGTGGAATTGAGCAGTTATCAGTTGGAGCGGTGTTTTCGGTTTCGGCCCGCAGTGGCTGTGGTGCTGAATCTGACCCCCGATCATTTGGCTAGACATGGGACCTTGGAAGCTTATGGCGAGGCCAAGGCGAGGATTTTTCAGGCCCAAACCCCAGATGATGTGTTGATTTATTACGATCAAGATCCCCGGGTGTCGGACTTGGTGCAATCGGCCCAATCTCGGTTGGTACCTTTTAACGAAACCCATCCCATTCAATCGTTAATCAGCTCGCCTGCCTTGATTGGGGTTCACAATCGTCTGAATGGCATAGCGGCCTGCTTGGCTGCGACAGAATTGGGTTTGGATGCGACAACCCTTCGGGATCGTATGGTTGATTTTTCCCTGCCACCCCACCGTTTGGAATGGGTTTTAACCCACGAGGGCCGGGATTTTTACGACGATTCCAAGGCCACCAATCCCGATTCCGTGGAAGTCGCTTTGGCGGCTTTTGATCGACCTGTACATTTGTTGCTTTGTGGGGACGACAAAGGCTTGGATTTGACCAACTTTGTCCGGCACGTCACACTGAACGCCGCATCGGTGGTGGTGTTTGGCGCCATTGCCGATCGGTTTGTGGGATTGTTCGAGGCTTTGGCCCCGACTTTTCCGGTTCAGCGCTGTTCCGTTATGCCCGAAGCCATTGCCAAGGCCTATGCGGTTTCCAAGCCTGGGGATGTTATTTTGTTGTCTCCGGCCTGTTCTAGTTTTGATCAATTCGACAATTTTAACCATCGGGGAGACGTGTTTAAAGCCCTGGTGAGGGAGACTTATGCCAGCGTCTGAACAAGGTCTAGCGGCCTCTAAAATTGATTGGTTTTTTCTGTTGGCCATGGCTGCTTTGGTGCTGATTGGTGCCATTATGATGTTGTCTTCTAGTGCTGTGGTTGGCTTCACGAGCTTTAACGACAGCTACTATTATGTCAAAAAACATTTGTTGTATTTGGCCATGGGCAGTGTGGCGTTTTTGGTGGGCATTCGGGTTCACCACAGTTTGTATAAAAAATGGGCCCTGCAGGGATTGGCCCTGGCCAGTTTCTTGATTTTGCTGACCATTATTCCTGGGATTGGGCAAAAAATGGGTGGGGCGAATCGGTGGTTGAATTTGGGTTTTTTTCAATTTCAACCTTCTGAATTGGCCAAGTTTTTTATTGTGGTGTTTTTGGCCGTTTCGTTGGAGCGCAAGCAGCGTTATTTAAAAAACTTTGCCAAGGGTGTTATGCCCATTTTGGCGGTGATAGCGGTTCCGGCCTTGATTTTGGCCTTGCAGCCCGATTTGGGGAACGTGATTTTGATTATGGGTGTGACCCTGACCCTACTGCTCTTAAGCGAAACCAAGATGGGCCAATTTACCCTGTTGGGCGGGTTGGCAGGTTTGGTGGTGGTGGTGAATGTGTTGATTCATCCCTATCAGATGGATCGGGTGAAGTCTTTTATCGATCCGTGGCGGGATCCTGCCGGTAAAAACTACCACATCATCCAATCGTTTATTGCCATTGGGTCTGGGGGCTTTATGGGCCAAGGATTGGGGCAAAGCAAGTTAAAGTATTTTTATTTGCCCTTGCAATATTCCGATTTTATTTTCTCGATTATTTGCGAAGAAGGGGGCTTTGTATTGGGAGCCTTTGTGATTTTGTTGTTTGCGGTTCTGTTTCACCGTGGGTTTCATATTGCCAGACGGGCCAACAACCGGTTTTCGGCTTATTTGGCCATGGGGTTAACCTTACTGTTGGTGTATCAGGCCTATATTAATATTGCAGTGGTCATCGGGGTTTTTCCGGTTAAGGGGATTCCGTTGACGTTTATTAGTTTTGGGGGAACTTCCTTAATTGTATCGATGTTTGCTTCGGGTGTGATTTTGAACATTTCTAAAAATCAAGGCGAATTACCAGCCCGAACCCCAAGGTCAAAACCTGCAGCCGATGCGGAGCCCACGCCCTTTGTTCTGCGACGAGACTATGACAATCGCCCCACTTAAAATCGCTTTTACCTGTGGGGGGACGGGCGGTCATGTGTACCCGGCCATTGCCTTGGCTCAAGAATGGGTGGCGATGGGGCATGAGGTGGTGTTTTTGACCTCGGACTCTCGCATTGATGCCGAAGGCGTGCGCCGCTATGGCTTTCCTTTGGAGACTGTTTCTGTAGACCGTAAAACCGGTTTTGGATTATTCAACTCTTTTTGGCAAGCTTATCGCTATTTTAAGACCCACACCCTTTCGGCTGTGGTTGCCACTGGGGGCTATGCCACCTTGCCGGTGGGCTTGGCCGCTTGGATGGCGGGTATTCCGCTTTATGTTCAAGAACAAAACAGCGTTCCGGGCCGGGTGAATCGACTTTTGGCCAGGGTAGCTCGACGTGTTTTTTTGACCTTTCCAGAATCTGGCCGGTTTTTCCCAGCATCCAAAATTCAAGTGGTGGGGAACCCCATTCGGCGAACCTTTTTAAAAGGCGAGGTCGAGGCTGTTTTTGAAGGCTTGGATCTGGCGCCTTGTCCCACGGTGTTGGTGTTTGGGGGCAGCCAAGGATCAGCCGCTTTGAATGCTGTGATGGCTGAGCAGTATGATGAATTTGTGGAAGCCCCTTATTGTTTGATTCATCTGACCGGTGGGGCCTTGCCAGACCCTCATCCCCGTTGGACGGTGGTGACGCCCCAGCTGGTGGCGGCTGCCGATGCCCAGGGTCGTATTAAAGTGGTGGTGATGTCCTATTTCGAGGCCATGGATTTGCTTTATGCCAAAGCCGATGTGGTGATGTCCAGAGCCGGGGCGACCACCTTGGCCGAGCTGTTGGCTTTTCATCAAAAAGCCATTTTGGTGCCCTATCCCTATGCGATGGACGATCATCAACGCCACAATGCCGAGGCCTTTTGTTTGACGGGTAATGGCACAGTCTTGCCCGAACAAGACATGAATGAGGCTGTGGTTTGGGACTTGTTCCAGCGTTGGGCTTCTGCGCCGTATCGACCGGCGACCTTGCCTAATCAGGCCCGGGTTCAGATTACCCAGCAGCTTTTAACCGATTTGGGAGGACTGTCATGAATCCTGCTTATGCTGCTGTGATGGATGCCAATGTGAACCGTGTGGCGGAAGGGTTGAGGGTTATTGAGGAATACACCCGGTTTATTGCCGGCAAAAAAACCCTGACCGACCGTTTGGCGGTTTTGCGAAAGCACCTGAATCAGGTGCCTTATCCTTGGGAATCGTTGTTGGCCATCCGCGACACAGCCCAGGACATGAGGGCCAAAGAAATCCCCCAAACCCGGTCCGATTTGGTGGGTCTGCTTAAAGCCAATTTCAAACGGGTGGAAGAGGGATTGCGGGTCTTGGAAGAATATTCGGGTAACCCGGTTTACAACCAAGCCCGATACGATGTCTATGACTTGGAAAAAGAGGTGCTGTTGGGATTGGTTCAGAAAAACATTCGCCCTGGTATCTATTTGATTTCCGATTCTGTGGATGTGCTTCAACAAGGGTTGGCCTGGGGCGTGTCTGTGATTCAACTGCGGGACAAACACGCCAGTAAGGCCGAGATTTTGGAAAAAGCCAGAGCTGTAGCGGCCCTGGACCGTGGGGATATTCCCTTGATTATCAACGATTTTATCGATATTGCGCTCTTGGTGAATGCCGATGGTGTGCACACCGGCCAAGACGATCTGGCCATTGGGTTTCAGCGGCAGTTGCTGGGCCCCCATCGCATCATTGGGCGAACCACCCACAGTTTGGACCAAGGGCTTCAAGCTCAGGCCGAGGGGGCCGATTACATCAGTGTGGGGCCGATTTGGGAAACCCCTTCCAAACCCGGTCGAGCTGGGATTGGCTTCGACTATTTGGCTGATGCTTCGGCCCACTTAACCGTGCCTTATGTGGCCATCGGTGGGGTGAACCGTGGTAATATCGAGGCTGTGTTGGCCCATAATCCCCCCATGGTGGGATTGATTCGCGACTTTGAGGCTATTCCAGAGTTGCAAAGGAAGATGAATGCCCGATTTGCCTAAAATTCTCTTGTTGGAAGACGAGGCTCTGCAATTGAACCGCATGGTCTCGATTTTGTCCCCTTATGCCACCCTGTTTGCCAAAGAAACCCAGGCTGAAACCCTGGTTGTTTTGGCCGAAAACCCCGATATCGCCCTGATTATTACGGATTTTAAATTCCCCGACGGGGATGGCAATAGCCTGATCAAAGCCCTGGTTGCTCAGGGTCAGGTTCCGCCCATTATTTTGCAGTCTGCCCACATGGCCCCACTCGATATGGTTTTGCCCGAATACCGGTCCTATGTGGTTGCGGTTTTGGAAAAACCCTTTGGCCGTTCAGTTTTTCTAGATTTGGTGTTGGCGCAGATTCAAGGATCGCCTAAAATAGATCCAAAGCTTTAATTTTAAGGACGCCATCATGCCAAAATTTATCGTGTGCTTGGGCGACGGCATGGCCGATTTGCCCATCGATCGTTTTAATGGAAAAACCCCCCTTCAGTTTGCCAAAACCCCCAACATGGATTGGTTGGCGGCCAAGGGTCAGTCGGGATTGGTTCACACGGTTCCTGCCGGCTTGAACCCCGGATCCGATGTCGCCAATATGGGTATTTTGGGCTATGACCCTCGCTTGTATTATACCGGTCGTGGACCCATCGAAGCCGCCAGTATGGGGGTTCCGGTAGAGGACAATCAGGTTATTTTTCGCTGTAACCTGGTCACCCTTCAGGATGGGGTGATGGCCGATTTTACGGCTGGGCACATTACCACCGAAGAAGCCGATGCCATTTTGGTCAGTTTAAATGCCCATTTTGAGGGTCGGGGCTTAACCTTTTTTACTGGTGTGAGCTACCGCCACATTTTGCGGATGGACCAACGCTTTTTAGACTTGAAAACCCATGCCCCCCACGATGTCACCGACAAAGCTGTGGCGCCGTATTGGCCGTCTGGCTCTACGGCTGCCGAGTTGATGGCCCTTGTGGATGAAGCTGCCGAATTGTTAAGAACCCATCCGGTTAATGTGGGACGATTGTCCGAGGGCAAAAAACCCGTCACCCACATTTGGCCGTGGAGCCAAGGGCGGTATCCGAGCCTGCCTTCGTTCAAAGAAATCTGGGGCCTTACCGGTGGCATTGTTACCGCTGTGGATTTGCTGCGGGGCTTGGCCACTTTAACCGGTTTGGAATCGCCAGCGGTTAAGGGGGCGACCGGCTTTTTGGATACGAATTACGAGGCCAAGGTTCAGGCTGGTTTGGAGATCTTAAAGAACAACGATTTTTTGTATTTACACGTCGAAGCCCCCGATGAATGTGGGCACATGGGGGATCCCGAGCTTAAAGTTCAGGCCATCGAAGATTTTGATCGCGAAATTGTGGGCCGGGTTCTGGACTATGTGGCCAAGCACGACGATGTACATGTGTTGGTATTGCCCGATCATCCCACCCCTTGTGCATTGAAAACCCATTCTCATGCCCCTGTTCCCTATGCCCTGTATTACAGTGGCATCGAGGCCGATGCGGTTCAAGCCTACGACGAAACCAGTGCCACGGGTTCTGGCGTTGAATTTGATACCCCTTGGGATTTGATGCGCCACTTTTTGGTGGGGCTCTGATGCCACTTCCGATTCTTTCTCCAACAGCTTCAGCCATCGCCCAACTGCACGCCTTTTCCGAAGGGGATACGGCGACGTTTCAGGCCACAGTGGAAACCATTCGCCAAGCGGTTTTGGAAAAAGGGGATGCTGCTTTGGTGGATTTTGCGGCTCAGTTCGATAAAATTGATCCCCAAACCTTTATCCTGACCGTTTCAAAAGCGGATATCCAAGCAGCTTACCAAGCGGTTTCACCGGATTTTTTAGCAGCGCTTCAACATGCCAAGACCAACATCGAAGCTTTTCATGTTAAACAACGTCCCCACTCTTTTTCCGAAACCACTGGGGCGGGCATCACGTCTGGGCTTCGGTATTCGGCCTTGGATCGGGCGGGTTTGTATGTGCCAGGCGGACGGGCTTTGTATCCGTCCACGGTGCTGATGAACGCCATTCCAGCCACCGTGGCTGGGGTCCGAGATTTGGTAATGGTGACCCCTCCAAAACCCGATGGCAGTATTGACCCAACCTTATTGGTGGCCGCGGATTTATGTGGGGTGACCGAGATTTACAAAGTGGGCGGTGCCCAGGCTGTCTTTGCCTTGGCTTACGGAACCTCCGCCATCGCCAAAGTCGATAAAATTGTGGGGCCTGGCAACACTTTTGTAACCTTGGCCAAACAGCGGGTCTATGGGGTGGTGGACATCGACAAACCCGCTGGTCCTTCCGAGGTGTTGGTCTACGTGGACGATGTGGCCAATGCCAAGGTTGCTGCTGCCGAACTCTTGGCCCAATTGGAACACGACCCCCATGCCATTGCGGTGGGATTGTCGATTTCTCAACCTGTATTGGAGGCAGTAAATGCCCATTTGGAGGCCCTGTGGCCCACCTATTTGCGCAAAGACATCATCGCCCAGTCCCTTAAAAACAGTGTTTTGTTTAAAGCGGACTCCGAAGCCCAGGCCCTCGAGGTTATCAATGCCGTTGCTTCTGAACACTTGGTTTTGTTGACCGAAAACGCCGAGGCCATGCTTCCCCACATCCGCCATGCCGGTTCGATTTTTATGGGGCTGTATACCCCCGTTACACTGGGTGATTATTTTGCGGGTCCCAACCATGTTTTGCCAACTTCAGGCACGGCCCGATTCGCCTCGCCTTTGGGGGTGATGGACTTTATGAAGTTCTCGACCCATCTATGCTACCCCAAAGCGGCCCTTCAAGCAGCAGCGTCTAGCCTTAAAACCCTGACCGATGCGGAAGGGTTTGAGGGGCATTATCGGGCGGTGGAGGAGCGGCTGTAGGGGATAATTTCTTCAATTTGAATTGCTAATTTAAGAGCACCCGTATACACTTAAACGCTTTCAACTTTTAAATTTACCGAGTAGAGGATATGACCCGTGTTTAAAAAATTTAGCTCCGATAAATTCAGTGATCGAGGTCCCAAAAAACGAGGTTTTGAGGGCGGGGGGCGTTCGAATCTCTTCAAGGCTGTGTGCAGCGACTGTGGGTCGTCTTGCGAGGTGCCGTTTAAGCCCATGGGTGGTCGCCCGGTGTTGTGCGATGCTTGCTTTAAAAAAGACGGTCCTGCCTATCCCAAACCCGATCGTTATGACCGATCAGACCGAGGGGCAGAACGCGGTTTTGATCGGGGTTCAGAGCGTGGTTTTGACCGTGGACCTGCAGCTGGTGGCGATGTGTCGCGTCAGTTGTCGGCCATCAATGCCAAGCTAGACCGCATTTTGAGCATTCTGGACGAGATCGACGAAGACTATTAGCGTTTCAGCTGCCGTTTAAGTTCGTCGGGTGGGGCATGTAATAGCCCTTGTTTGAAAGCTTTTTCGGCTTTGTCTGGGGCCTTTTGTTGATGGTAAGCATCGGCTAGCACAAAGGCCGCGGTGTAAAAGGTTGGGCAGGTGTTCAGCACCTGCTCATAACAGGCAATGGCGGCCGTTAAATCGCCTCTTTTTTCAAAAATCCAGCCTTCAACCAAGACGCCCCAAATGCCCAGGGTTCCAAATTCGGTTTTAAGGGTTTCAAGCAGGGGCAGGGTGGCTTCATAATCGCCGGCCATAAAATATTTCAAACTCAGGGCTGTTAAGAAGGTGTGGTTTTTTTGATCGGCTTCCGACAGGGTGGCGAGTAAGGCTTTAAAAATGGGGGCCGTTGCCTCGACTTTTAAAAGGGTGGGTAGGGCGGTTTGAAGGGCATCCAAACAAGGGTCGTCGCTGGGATGAAGGTGGGTTTCGATCAGGTTTTTGTGGGCGGGGTTTTTAAAAATCACCCAGTCTTGTGTTTTGCCAGAATCTCGCTCGGTAAGCCAGGTGGAAAAGCCCAGTTGCTGGGTCAGAAAATTCAACAACGGATAATTTAGGCCATAAAAAAGGGTAGTGCCAAAGGGGGTAAACAGTTGGGCCATGTCCAAATTGCCCAGCTCGGTGCGTCCAAAATCGGCCACACAATACAAGCCGTTGGGGTGTAGGGCGGCTTCGATGTGTTTAAAATGATCGGCCAGGGCTGGAATAAAATTAAAGCTGATGGGGCCTTTTAGCCCCGAGTTTTCCACAAATTGCCGAACCCAAATTTTGTCTTCTTCGGTCCAATACGGCAGATCGTCCATGGCCATTAATCCAAAGGTTTCGGACAGGGCCGGTACCCATTGGGGGGCAAGGGCCCGAGCGCGAAAGTCGCTGGGGTTTTGTAAAAGGTCGTGAAGGGCTTGGGGGGACAAGGGTGTTGGGGGATCTTGGGTGGTGTCCAAAACGGTTGCGCCCTCTTTAAGCTCGGTTTTGACCAAAATTTCGCAGATTTGGCCGATGTTAACCCCAATGTGTCGGGTGGGTAGGGCATCGAGCACATAGACGCTGTAACAAAACGCAATGGGATGGTCGGGAGAAAAGGTTAAAAAGTCGACATTTTCTAGCCGAATATGAGTGTCGTGGCGGGTTAATCGCTGGTCTTGAGCCCAATGTTGAAGGGTTTCGGCAGAGGATTCGGTTAGGTGCAGGCAAGTTTTGGCATAAAGATCGGGATAATCGCTTTCGAGGGTTTCTAAAAAATACCGGCCCAACAGGCCTAACCCAGCGCCCAATTCATAGACATGCAGGGTTTCGTCGGGAATGGTTTTGGCAACGTCGGCAAATAAGCCCACCAGTTGTTTGGCAAAAACGGGGCTGTTTCGGGACGAAAAGGGCACCTCTTGGGTAAAGAAGGTATCGATGCCAAACTGCCAACTGTTTCGGGAGGCTTGTTCGCGCAAGGAATGGGGTCTGCTGGCAAAGGGTTGAAGGATCATGGGGGTATCCTAGCGGATTTTTGGGGTTGTCGTAAGGGGAGGCCTTTGGTTGAATAGAGAGTGTATGATGAAGCGATCGATTTGGATTTTGGTTTTGTTTTTGGGTTTTGGTTTTTATTCCAGTGTCCAGGCCCAGGTTTTTATTTTGGATTTGCCAGGGTACCCCTTGAACCCAGGGTTTAACAATCAGCTGAACTTTAATCAAAATAGCCAAGGTGGTAATACGGTTCTGAACGACACCCAGTGGTCGTTTCGGACAGACTATGTCAGCACTGGCAACCGGGTGGTGGTGGCTTGGAATTCGGAATATGGGGTTCAAAGTGGGGCCGTTTATGCCAACAAAGGGACCTTCGGCATTCGCAATGTTGGCTCCATTTCGGGTCTTTTTGATCTGGAGCTGATGCTCTCCAATCAATACAATTATCCCCAACAAATCCAAAACCGGTTTATGGCTGGGGGTGGGATTCGGATGATCCTTTTGGGCACCCAAGATCAAGCCGCTACGGTTAATTTGAGTTTGGGGCTGGGGGCTTTAAATGAAAACCAGACCTTTGTGGCGGGGGGTACGAAGCAAGAAACCCGTTTGGTGAATTATTTGGCGTGGCTGTGGAATATCAATAGCAACCTGACTTTTAATTCGTCCTTGCAAACCTTGGTGAATGTGACGCAGTTTTCTGATTTCAGACAAAACGCTGTTTTGAAACTCACCTGTCAGTTAACCAGCAATTTGGCCTTGAATTCCCAATTCGATTACCAATACAACAGCCAACCCCAATCGGGGGTTTTGCCAACGGATACCCATTTTAGCAATGGGGTTACCTGGACTTTTTAAGAGATGTTAAAGGCGAAAAAAGCCCCAGATGATGATCGTTGATCCCCAAAGGTTTGTTTGGCAGCCAGTCTGTCGACCTTAAGTTCGTCTAAAAACTGTTTATAGCTGGGTTCGGATTCTGGGATCATGGTTAACATAAAATAGAGTCTTTGGTTGCGGTCCCAAGTGGGTTTAGGTTCGGTTTTAAGCGTGGGATCTAGAAAGTTTTGTTTTAAGTATTCAATAATGGCGTCTGGAGATTTCGGGACCAGATAGCCCAAGATATGAAAAAAATGCATGGTTGCGTCGCTTTTCCAGATTTCTGGGCGAACCAAAAAAGCAATCAATCGCTCGGCCAGGGTTTCGGCGTAGGTTTTGTCCATGCTGGTTAGAACCCCAAGGACATCGTAAAAAATGGATTGAGATTGTGCCCAAATTTGTTTTTTCGGGAATCTGTCAGCTTCTAGTGCGCTTAGCCTTTCATTAAGGTATTCGTATCGAAAATTGTGGTCTTTTTGAGAGGGGATTGTGGGGATGCAGGGCAAATATTTGTGTTGCATGGATAGTTGTCGATTAGAGGCGGAAAAAATTTCAAAAAACTGATATGCTGGAACCCTTAGTTTTTTTACCAAGGAGATGGTTATGTCGTTTTCTGTTTACGAGATCAGTGTTCCTGCCTTTTTGAGGGGGTTGGATGCGTTGTCTGGGTTGCTTGATAAGGTTAAAATCCACGCCGAAGCCAAAAAAATCGATCCCACCGTGTTGTTACAAACCCGATTGATTCCCGATCAATTTCCCTTGGCCAAGCAAATTCAAATTGCCACCGACACGGCCAAATTGTTTGTGCCGCGTTTAACCGGGGTTCAGGCGCCTGCGTTTCAGGACACCGAAACCACCCTCGACGAGTTCCAAGCCCGTATTCAAACCACGGTTGATTTTCTTAAAACCCTCAAGCCAGAGCAATTTGATGGCTGGGAAACCAAAACCGTTTCGTTTCCTTGGAAGCCGGGGCAATATATCGACGCTCCCGACTATGTGTTGCAATATGCCCTTCCCAATTTTTATTTCCACGTCACCACGGCCTATTCTATTTTGAGGGCTTCTGGTGTTGAAATTGGCAAAAGCGATTATTTGCGGGTGAATTGGAAAGCAGCATCATGAGTTTGTTTTCAACCTATGGACTTTCTCCAGATTTGTTGGCGGCCATCGAGGCCAGTGGGTATGTCACCCCAACCCCCATTCAAGAACAAGCTTTGCCTGTGGTTTTGGCTGGTCAAGATGTGATGGGCTTGGCCCAGACGGGTACGGGGAAAACCGCTGCTTTTGTGTTGCCCATGTTGCAGCGATTTTTGAAAGGCCCCAAAGGCAAGGTTCGGGGTCTCATTATTGCCCCCACCCGAGAATTGGCCGAGCAAATTCACGAAACCATCCGGGCTTTGGGCAAGCGGACCGGCATTCGAAGCGTTACGGTTTATGGGGGTGTGAACATCAACACCCAAATTCGCAACCTTCGACAAGGGGCCGATATCGTGGTGGCTTGTCCGGGTCGGTTGTTGGACCATTTGGGCCAAGGAACCTTGTCTTTGGATGGCATCGAGGTGCTGGTGTTGGACGAGGCCGACCACATGTTCGACATGGGGTTTTTACCGGATATCCGCCGGGTTCTTAAACAAGTTCCTGCGGTTCGCCAAACCCTGCTGTTTTCGGCCACCATGCCCGAAGATATTCGCCGGCTGGCCAACGCCATTTTGAAAAACCCGGTTATTCTGGAAGTCAGCAATACCCGCCCAGTAGATGCCATTACCCATGCGATTTTTCCGGTCAAAAGCCATTTGAAAACCGATTTGTTGTTTGCCTTACTCAAACGTACCGATACAAAATCCATTTTGATTTTTACCAAAACCAAACACCGGGCCAAAAGCCTTGATTTAAAGCTTCAAAGTTTGGGCTATAAAAGCGCTTCTTTGCAAGGCAATTTGTCCCAAAACCGACGCCAAGAAGCTTTGAATGGATTTCGAACGGGTCAGTATCAAATTATGGTGGCCACCGACATCGCAGCCCGAGGCATCGACATTTCTTTGGTGTCTCATGTGATTAACTACGATGTTCCCGATACCCCAGAAGCCTATACCCACCGGATTGGCCGAACGGGTCGTGCGTCGCGTACGGGCGATGCGTTTACGTTTGTAACCCCAGAAGATTCCGGGGCGTTGCGGGGCATTGAACGCCGGTTGGGTGCGCCGATTCCCAAACAGTTCATCGACGATTTTAACTATGATGCCTTGCCCGATAAAAAGCCCGAGTTTCCCCGTGCCCCAAGGCCGCCTAGAGGTCCTGGAAAAAGCCGCCGTCAGTCCTCTGGTTTTTCTGGAAAATCTGATAACCCGCGTTCATCCCATTCATCAAACGGGCCCCGAAAACCGGGTTCTTCGAACAAGCCGAAACCCAAACCCAGGTTCCGCTAGTGCCCCGCTTTGTTGCGTTTTTGCGGGGCATTAATGTGGGGGGGCATCATCAAATTCGAATGCCCGATTTAAAAGCCAGTTTTGAAGCCCTTGGGTTTGAGGACGTTAAAACCATTTTGCAAACCGGAAACGTTGTGTTTTCCACTGCCGAAACGGACAGTCTGAGCCTGAAACCCACCCTCGAAGCGGGATTGTCCAGCCGATTTAATTACGATGCCAAGGTGATTGTTCGATCCTATGACGATGTGCGGGCAATAGCGCAAGCCATGCCCTTTCCACCTGCCGAAGACAAACACAATTATGTGGTTTTTTTGGATACGCCAGACTTGGCGGAAAGCCTGCTTCAAACCCCAATGGATGGGGATGTAGAAGCCCTGGCTTCTGGCGATGGCGTGGTGTACTGGCGTGTGGACCGTGGCATGACCCTTAAAAGTGCCGTCGCCAAACAACTGGCAAAATCGAGCTTTAAGGCGCATAATACAGTACGAAATGTTAAGACTTTACTAAAATTGTAATGGGAGATGGGTGCTTTGCCTTACGATCCAGGATTGGCTGAACGACTAAAAGATTTGCTTGGCGGACGGCCAGATATGATGGAAAAAAAGATGTTTGGCGGTATTGGGTGGATGTTGGGCGGTAATATGTGTGTTGGCGTGTACAAAGAGTGGTTGATTGTTCGGGTGGGTGAAGGCTTGAAAGACTTGTTAAACAACCCTACTTTGAATGCCCATGCGAAAGCCATGGACATTACCGGAAAACCCATGAAAGGGTGGGGCATGGTTGCTCCCGAAGGGGTTGCCGAAGACGATCAACTGGCCGAATGGACCCAAAGGGCCATCGACTTTGTTCAAACCCTCCCTGTGAAAGCCTAGGGGATGGGTAGGCTTAAAAAAAAATTATCGGTTCGTTCTAGGCAACTGGTTTATCACCTTTTTTATGGCATTGCGGCCGTGCTGACGGGGTTGGTTTCGGTTGGCTATGCCAAATCGTTTCATTATGCCGAACATGTGTTTTGGAAGCTTCAATCGGCTCACCCCCACATTGCCTTTGTCTTGACCCCCCTGTGTTTTGTGGTGGGGTGGTGGTTGGTTAAAACCTTTGCCCCCATGGCCGCTGGTAGTGGCTTGCCCCAGGTGGCCTATGCCGCCGAACTTCCCGAACCTGAAAAGGTTCCGATTGTGCATCAGATTTTTAGTTTTAAGGCCATGGTCATCAAAATTGTCAGTTCGATTTGCTGTGCATTTGGCGGTGGCGCTATGGGCCGAGAAGGGCCAACAGCCCAACTGGCTGGTGGGATCTTTTTTCAGATGGGCCGATTGTTTAAACTCAAAATAGGAAAAACCAAAATAGACAATTGGGTGGTTGCAGGGGCTGCCTCTGGCATTGCGGCTGCCTTTAATACCCCTTTGGGCGGGATTGTGTTTGCCATTGAAGAATTGTCCAGGAATCACCTTAAACAATTTCGCTCGATTTTGATGATTTCTGTGATTTTGGGCGGTTTGACCAGCCAGGTGTTGTTGGGACCCTATTTGTTGTTGGGCTATCCGGTGGTTAACCCTGGGGGGTGGACGAATGTCATTTGGGCGGTTGGTATTGGGGCCTTGTTGGGGGTTTTGGGGGCTGTCGTTACCCATGGTTTGTGGCTGGTTTTGGAACTTAAACGCAAAATAAAATGGGGACGCTACGAAATTTTGGTGCCCCTATGCTGTGGGTTGGTGATTGCGGCTACGGCCTCTGTCTTGGGCAACGAAACCTTTGGCTCTGGATTTGAATTGCTTCGGCGGTTGCTGTTTGATGCCTCGTATACCGTGACTTGGCAAGACATCGTGGCTCGGGTCATTAGTCCGTTTGTGTCCTATTTATCGGGGGCTTCTGGGGGTGTTTTTGCCCCAATTTTGGCCATTGGCGGTACCATTGCCGGCTTGATTGGCCAATGGTTTAACCCCGAAAATGTGCATTTGATGGTGTTGATGGGTATGATTGGCACCCTAACCGGTTTGACCCGCGCCCCTTTGACCTCGTTTGTGTTGGTGTTTGAAATGACAGATCGACATACCTTGATTTTTCCGTTGTTGGTTGCGGCCATCTCGGCGACCTTGGTGACCCAATGGGTGATCAAAAAATCCTTCTATGATTTGATTAAAGAAGGCTTGGAAGAGCGATATACTTAGACTTTAAGGGAGAGAATACATGAAACTTTGGCTAATGATGGTTGCAGTACTGGCGATGTTGGGTGGGACGGTGGTTGCCGCGCCTTCTCCTGTGGCCCCTGTGTCGGTGGTGAAGGGCATTGATATTTCCAAGTTTCAGGGCGATTTGATCGGACATTTGGGCGATCGTCCCGACATTCGGTTTATTCTTTGTAAAGCAACCGAGGGCTTGGACTATGTTGACCCTGACTTCCGAAAAAACTGGCGGGCCATCGAAAGCCAAGGCAAGGTTCGTGGGGCCTATCATTTTTTTCATGTTCAAGACGACCCCATTTTGCAGGCCGATGCCTATATTAAGGCCCTTAATTCTTGGTGGTTGTTGTGGCATCGGGGACTTAAATCCAAGGATTTGCCCCCGGTTGTGGATATCGAGCGTGCCAGCTTAAAAGGACCCGTGGATATTGCCGAATTGCACAAGCGCTTGTTGGCTTTTTTGAATCGAATCGAGGCTAAAACGGGGCGTCGGCCTATTTTGTACACCAATGGTTATTTTGCGGACATCTATTTGGTGAACCCGGCTTTTGCCAAATATCCGCTTTGGTTGGCAGACTATACCAATCAAGATCAGCCCACGGTTCCCAAGACCTGGCAAACGGTTGGGTATCGGTTGTGGCAAAAAAGCGAGTCGTACACCCTGGATTCTCAAGCTGTCGATTTTGATGTGTTTAATGGCACCGAAGCCGAGTTCAAAAAGGGCTTTTAGTGGCTCAACACCCCCTTCTTGCGCCCATTAAAACGGCCCTTGTTCCCCTTCAAGACAAGCTTCGTAACCATCCCGTTTATGCGGCTTTAAACACCCCAGCCGAGTTGATGGTGTTTATGAACCACCATGTTTATTCGGTGTGGGATTTTATGAATTTGCTGAAGACCCTTCAGGCTGCCTTAACCTGTGTGTCTGTTCCCTGGCGTCCAGTGCTTCATCCTGACAATGCCCGCTTGATCAACGAAATTGTCCTTGAAGAAGAAAGTGATCACATTAACGGGGCCACCACCAGCCATTTTGCTTTTTATGTGTCGGCGTTGCAGGCTTTGGACACCGGCAGTGGGATTGGGACTTTTGTGGGGCATCTGCAAGCAGGGTTGCCCTATACATCTTTAATCGAATTACCTGAAGTTCCCACAGGGGCTAAACCGTTTTTGAGGACAACCTTCGATTTGATTCAAGGTCCCTTGGTGGGCGTGGCCTCGGCCTTTACCTTTGGTCGAGAATCCCTGATTCCCACCCTGTTTTCCCAGCTGGTTAGCCAAGCGGCTGTGGCCGAAGATCCGGCATTATCGACCTTTATGGACTACATTCACCGACATATCGAGCTGGATGGGGATGTACATTCCCACCTGGCCGAAACCATGACAGCCAACCTGATTCAAACCCCAGCCGATGTCGAGGTCGCCATTGCAGCGGCCACCCAAGCTTTGGCCGCCAGACTGGGACTTTGGGATGCCATTTATGCAGCTTTAAAGGAGCAAAAACCATGAAACTTTGGATTCGAATCGCGGGCGTTTTGGGGTTTTTGGGGGTGGCTTTGGGGGCGTTTGGGGCCCATGCTTTGAAAGCCACGTTTTCTGGGGACCAAACGCAGGTGTATCAAACGGCGGTACACTATCAGCTTGTCCATTGTTTGGCCTTGTTGGCCTATGGGGTTTGGGCAGAAAATAAGTCGGTTTCGGCTTGGCCAGCCTGGTGTTTTGCTGGGGGAATTGTGGTTTTTTCGGGGAGTTTGTATCTGTTGGCTTTAACCCAAATCAAGTGGTTGGGTGCCATCACCCCGATGGGCGGGGTGATGTTCCTTTTGGGGTGGATAGGCCTTTTTGTGCAGGCTGGCTCTGCAAAAACCTAGTCGCGGTCTTCGTCGGTTTGTTCGAGCTGGGTTTTGAGGTTGTTCAGGCTGTTGTCAAACTGGGTAATCATTTCCTTTTCTTGGCCGCAGCACAGGCTCATTACAAAATGAACCGCGTTAAGGGGGAAGGGCATTTTGCAGTCGATACCCATGACGACTTTGGTGTGTGTTTCGCCGATGGGTGTGGTTGTCATAAATGAATCGAATTGTGTTTTAAACGGTTTTGTAAACCGAATCTCGGTGTCCAAGCGTTCGTTAAGGGTGATGGCTTTGATTTCTTGTTCGCCAGTGCCAACATTTTTGTTGGTGCTTTCCCAAGAGGTCACATAACCAACCGTTCCATCGGTGCCCTTGGCATCGGTTTTCATGGTGGGGTCCATCAGCATCCAGGCATTCCAGGTGTTGCTGTTTTGAAGCAAGGTAATATAAGAAAACACATCGGCAACAGGTCGATCGATGACAATTTCTCGCTCCAAGTGATAGTTTCTTGGGGCTAAAAGTCCAAGGCCAGCAACCAGAACGATCAACACCAACACAATACGCAGTGCAATTTTCATGGGGAAAATCCTTTCCAAATCTGGGGATGGCCTATGGTGTTCTTTTTTTGAGAATTTGTCTAGTTTTTTTGTCTGAATCGGGTTTGTGGGGTTATCGAATTCGGAACGCAGCCACCGAGGCCATCGCTGCAAAGACAGCGCCCACCACAAAGGCCCAATGATAGCCACTGGTTAGGGCCGATAAAACGGGGGTACCAAGGCTTAAGACCGCTTCATATCGCGCAGCGGAGATACTGGCTAGGATGGCCAACCCCAAAGCGCCCCCCATCATAAAGGCTGTGTTGACCACGCCGGAAGCCAGCCCTGATTCGTGTTCGGGCACCCCGTTCATGGCGGCCAATAAGAGCGGGTTCAAGGCGGTTCCACCTCCCAGTCCCAAACACATCATGGCAGGGAAAATATGAAGCCAAAACTGACCTTTTACGGGGGCAAAGGCAAAGAGTCCCAATCCGATGGCCACGAAAGCCATCCCCACAATAATAGGCTTTTTAAGGCCAAACTTTCCAACCAATTTGGCCGAAATGCCCAAGGAAAACAGGGCCATGGTGATGTTGGCAGGCAAAAAAGCGAGCCCCACTTTTAGGGGCGAATACCCCAACACCATTTGCATGTAGAGGGCCGATAGAAAAAACCAGGCAAACATGCCAGCCGACCACAACACCCCAATGATATTCGCGGTTCGCAAATTTCCGAATTTAAACAAATGCAGGGGCATTAAAGGGGCTTTAACTTTGGCTTCGATGGCTAAAAACAAGGCAAACAGTCCCGCAGCCACCCCAATGAATCCCAGGGTATGGGCCGATAGCCAGCCCATTTCGTTGCCCTTGATAATGCCATAGACCGCCAACATTAACGACGAGGTGATGGTGATGGCCCCACCCCAATCCAAGCGGTGGGGGTCGATGGCTTTGTTCCCGGCGGGAAGAAGCATCCGCACCAATAGCATCACCAAAATCCCGATGGGGACATTCACCAGAAACACCCAGTGCCAGTTCAAGGTATTGGTTAACAACCCACCCAAAAACACCCCCACACTACCGCCACCCGCCATGACAAACCCGAAAACCCCCATGGCTTTGGCCCGTTCGGCTTCGTCGGTAAACAGATTCATAATCAAAGACAAAGCAACCGCCGAAACCACAGCCCCGCCAATGCCTTGTAAAGCTCGGGTGGCCACCAGCATTTCTTCGCTGACGGACACCCCGCAACCCAAAGAGGCCAGGGTAAAGAGGGCTAATCCTGCAATAAACAAGCGCCGGTATCCAAACAAATCCCCCAAACGCCCACCCAATAATAAAAACCCGCCAAAGGTTAACATGTAGGCATTAATCACCCATACCAATCCGGTTTGAGAAAACCCCAAACTGGCTTGAATCGAGGGTAAGGCCACATTGACGATGGTGGTGTCGAGTACGATCATAAAATCGCCCAGGCATAGCACGAATAAAGCCAGCCAGCGGTTGGTGGGTTTGGACATAGGCACTCCTTTTGAAGCAGGAAAAATCGAAAAAAGGGTGTCAGTATAGCCTTAAAGGGGGTGTTGTGCCAATTGTGAGCCTTTGGTTTTTTGGCAGAATTTCACTGTGTTAAAGAAATTTCTGGGATTAAAGCCTATTGTTTGGTAGTTTTGGTGAAGTTTTTGTCAAAAAAGGAAGTCTTAAATGATGCACAAATTGATTAGTCTTGCTTTCTCTTCTGATGTTGCAGAACCCCTGTCTTTAGCCGCGCTTTCCCAATTGGTGTTGGCCCAACAAAATCGGTTAGCGGTTTTGGAGCAGCAGCTTGTTCAAGAAGCCACCCATGACAATGTGATTTCGGCCGCAAAAATTCTCATGAGAACCTGTGTTCAGACGCAGTTTCAACCCCAGTTTGCGTTAACCGAAGGCAGTGGGGTGGATGTTTCGAGCTTGGGCCAGGAAGTATTTAGGTTGGATTTGGATGAGTTGGGGTATCCGCGTTCCGAAGTGTCAGGGCATGAAAAACGGTTTGTAAGGGGGTTGATGATTGAAGGGAAGCATGTGTTGGTATTACCTCGGTTTCACCCTTATGAAAAGAAAGAAAATCAGGCCTATGCAGTTGACAATGCCCTTCGCAAAAATACATTTGGCGCTAGATTGGCCAGTTTGGTGGGGGTGGAAACCATGGTGTTTACAACAGCCTGTGGTGTGATTTATTCCCGAGAACAAGATGGACAATCCGATTTGCCAGTTCAGTTGGGCAACGTGTTTTCGATTGACCAGTTTGTTACGGTGGGGCAGACCTTTGGGGTGTTGGACCCTTCCGAGGTTTTAAAAGGGTTTTATGCAAAAGGCGTTGCTGCAAGTTCAGAATGGGGTAGTCAGTTAAAAGCCCCTCGTTCGGATCGAAATTATTTTGATTCTTTTCCCCAACCCGATAAAGATTTGTCAGCACAAGCACGGCAGGCACCGACTTTGGATGCCAAAGTGGCCATTCGTCATATTCAAACCCCTGGCCCAAATTATGAAGAGCGTGGGGTTAAGCAGGCCTTAATGGTTTATGCCCGTCCCGGTCAGCCTGTTGCGGTGTCGATGAGCACCCAATCCGAAGCCATTGCGGCTGGGTTCTTGGGGATCAAAACAGTTGCCTTTGGTATTGCCACCAACATCGAATACGGCGATGCCGAACATAAGGCCCCCAACCATGCCGAAGTCAAAGAACAAGTCGGGCATGCAAGTTCTCGGTTAAATATCATTCTGGCAGAATTCTTTAAGGGTGCTGCTGGGCCGGTTAAGACTTAATCCGATACCCCGTTTTAAAGATCACGGCGATGGTGGCCAGGCAGGTGAGCATAAACAGGCTCATCATGCCCAGGCTTAGGCCGAGGTTAACATCGGCCAGATTGTAAAAACTCCAGCGAAAGGCGCTGATTAAGTACACAATCGGGTTTAAAAGCGATAGTTTTTGAAACAAGGGGGGCAACATAGAAATCGAATAAAAACTGCCGCCCAAAAAGGTCAGGGGGGTAATGACCATCATGGGCACAATTTGAAGTTTTTCAAACCCGTCGGCCCAAATGCCTAAGATAAATCCAAACAAACAAAAGGTGATGGAGGTTAGGGTTAAAATCAGGATCATCCAAAACGGATGGGCAATCGAAAACGGGACAAACAGGCGGGCTGTTCCCAAAATCACCAACCCTAAAATCATGGATTTTGTTGCGGCCGCACCCACATAGCCGGCCACAATTTCAAGCGGTGATAAAGGGGCGGATAAGACTTCGTAAATGGTGCCTGTAAATCGGGGCAAATAGATGCCAAACGAGGCGTTGGACAAACTTTCTGTCAGCACCGATAACAGCAACAATCCGGGCACGATGAAGGCTGCAAAAGACACCCCGTTCATGTCGCTCATTCTGGATCCGATGGCGGAGCCGAACACAATAAAATACAGCGACGTTGAAATCACCGGTGTGGCCAAACTGCCCAAAATGGTTCTTAAAAACCGAGACAACTCAAAATGATACAGCGCTTTTATCCCATAAAAATTCATGATTTTGCTCCCACCAGATTCACAAAAATATCTTCCAAAGAGCTTTGTTCGGTTTCCAAATCCCGATAGGCAATGCCCAGTTCACCCAAGGTTTGTAAGAAGGTCGAAATGCCCGTATCGTCGCTTTTGCTTTCAAAGCTGTAGGCCAGGTGAAGGCCATCTTCGGAAAGGCTGATGTTATCGGCAACCAAGGCTGGCGGCAGACTTGTTAAAGGGGTCATTAAGGCAGCGGTGATCTTTTTTTGACCCAGGCGTTTGATCAGGGTGGTTTTGTCTTCGACCAACATCAAATTCCCTTTGTTAATCACGCCAATGCGGTCGGCCATTTCTTCGGCTTCTTCAATATAATGGGTGGTTAAAATGATAGTGACACCAGTTTCGCGCAACTGCCGAACCAAATTCCACATGTCCCGGCGCAATTCCACATCGACGCCTGCGGTGGGTTCGTCCAAAAACAACACCTTGGGTTCGTGGGACAAGGCTTTGGCAATCATGACCCGGCGTTTCATGCCGCCAGATAGTTCTCGGATTTTGTTGTTGCGTTTTTCCCACAACGACAGATCTTTAAGGATTTTTTCGATATACGCTGGATTGGGGGCTTTGCCAAAGAGGCCTCGGCTTAAACTGACGGTATCCCACACCTTTTCGAACATGTCGGTGGAGAGTTCTTGGGGAACCAAGCCAATATGGGTTCGGGTTTGGCGATAGTCGCGTAAGATGTCGAATCCATCCACCGTTACGCTGCCACTGGTGGGGTTTACAATGCCGCAAACGATGCTGATCAGGGTGGTTTTGCCCGCACCGTTGGGGCCTAATAAGGCAAAAATTTCGCCGCGGTTAATGGCTAGGCTTACCGTTTGCAAGGCTTTAAACCCAGCCGCATAGGTTTTGTTTAGATTGGTGATTGAAATAATGGGAGTCATGGGACGACATCATGCCATGGGCAAGTTGCCTGTGCAATGGTATTTTCAGCAGCATGCGCCGGCAACTTTCTGTGCGATTTTTATCGGATGGCAGCGTGATTCAGCACCTGGGGGCTTTGGAAAATCCCAAGTTGGTGGTGATCTTGGGCCGGGAAGATGTCGAGCGAGACAATGGGGTTTTTGGGTTGTTGTATCAGCCCCTTTTAGACGAGGGCTATACCCTGATTTGGTATGAATTTTACAGCCGGTATTTGGCGGCCAGGCTTGCGGACCCTTTTGGAGACCTTTCCCCAAAACCGGCTTGGATTCGGCGGGTTTTGGGGGGCGTTCGTTTGCTAGCGTATCGATCGTTTTGGGGTAAATTGTGGAAAAGTAGGTCCGTCCCTTGGCCATCTTTTGAAGACCGGTATGACAGTGTTCGGCAGTTTTTTGCAACATTTCCAGGTGGACAATCGAGCTTGGTGGTTTTGTCTCGGTCTAGCGGTGGCGTGGTTGCTTCCACTTTGGCCGAATCGGTTGGCATTCACCGCATCGTTTGTGCGGGATATCCTTTTAAACATCCCCAAAAGCCTGAAGAAGTCTATCGGACCCAACATTTGGAAACCCTCAAAACCCCTTTTTTGATTTTTCAGGGACGGTCAGATGCGTATGGTGGCGAGGCCGCGGTAGACAGATATGCGTTGTCTGACAACATTCAAGTGCAGTGGGTGGAATCGGATCATGATTTTGGATTGAAGGCCGAGGATCAAGCACAATTTATTGCACAATCTTTGCGGTTTCTGGGGTTCGGATAATCGGGTATACTTTCCCAATCCAGAATATATGTTTTCCATCACAGATGGAGTAGGAGTTTCCCATGTACAAATACATAGCTTGTTCGGTATCGGTTGATGTTTATCCTTTTGATGGCGGGCAGCACCGGGTTGGCACACGGGATGGTTGGGAAAAATTGGATTTAGGGCCAGGGACCACTATTTATCACGAGGTGGATCATGGTAGTGGGTATGACGGGTATGGGCTTGATGACACTCACTATCCCCAAAGACCTCCGGTTTTAAGCGCTTGGGAGCCTTATATGTGGAATCCGCAAAGCCTTATGGACAATACCCGGCGTTTGTTTGATATTGCCTCCCAGACGCCACTTAATCCACACCATCGCCGGGTAACCATTTTGGGCGATCATTCAATGGCGGCTGCAACCACGTTGGCCAGCTTACATCGTTTTTCAGGTGACCCTGTTTATGTGGTGATGGTGGATGCCCACGGGGATGTCAATTCGCCTGAAATTTCTCCGTCTGGAAATTGTCATGGCATGTGGTTGGGCGCGATGACGATGGGCACGGAATTGTTGTATGCCTCGCATCCGGCGTATGCCAATGGTATGAAGATAATTGATTTGGAGGAACTAAGGCCCCTCATCAATTTTGGTGAAAAGCCTTTTGCTTATCGTGGTAAAACGTGGCTTCCTCAAGTGGCGCCTTTACATCCCAGAAATTTAACTATGTTTGGCACCACCAGTTTGGACTCTTTGGAAGCTGTCACCTTACACGCTTATAAACTAGCGGGTGCACGGGTATACACACCCGAAGACATTGAGCATTTGGGGGTAGAACGTGTGTTGTCGGAGCTTCAATCTCAATTAGGTGGGCAACTGACCCACTTGAGTTTGGATGTGGATGTGACCTCCAATGTTCCTTGCGAGGGCCAAGAAACGGGCATGCAATGCACGGGAACCCCTGAAGGGAAGGTGCCATTCCCTGTGGTAAAACGCTTTTTAGAAGGTGTTCGTGATATGAGTGATTTGGTTGGGGCTGATATGTCCGAAATGAATCCCAGACTTCGGCCAGAACATTTAGAAGGCAACCGCGAGATGTGGCAAGCGTATTTCGATGCCTTGACCAGAATTTAGTTGGGGGTTACTCCACGGGTTTTGGTCTATAATCATTCAAATCTAAGCTGAAAGGATAACCAAAATGATGATGGTTTTAGTTTTGATAGTTATTGCTTTTGTATTAAGTGGACTTCGTATTGTTCGGCCTACACACAGGGGTTTGATTGAACGTTTGGGGAAATATAATCGGTTTGCTATGCCCGGCTTAAATTTAACCATTCCCATCATTGAAAGCATGTATAAAGTGAATGTGACCGAGCAAATGGTGGATGCTGAACCCCAAGAGATTATTACCTTTGATAATTTGAATGCTGTGGTGGATGCCCAAGTGTATTTTAAAATCAGGGTTGATGAAGAACATGTTAAAAATTCTCAATATAATGTCAGCAACGTCAACAGCCAGATTGTAAGTTTGGCCAGAACCACGTTGCGCAATATCATTGGGACGTTGACTTTAAAATCGGCAAACAATGAACGGGGACGCATCAACACCGAGTTGCTGCAGGTGTTAACCCAAGAAACCCAAAGCTGGGGCATTGAAATGGTTCGTGCAGAACTTAAGCAAATTGATCCCCCCAAAGATGTTCAAGAGACCATGAATAAAATTGTTAAAGCCGAAAATGAAAAATTGGCTGCTGTGGATTATGCAACAGCCCAAGAAACCAAGGCCGATGGTCAGAAACGGGCGGCCATTAAAGTGGCAGAAGGCGAAGCAGAGGCCATTCGGTTGGTTAATGAAGCCGCTAATCGGTATTTTGTAGGCAATGCTCAGGTATTGAAGCGATTGGAAACGGTTGAAAAAGCATTGGGTAACAATGCCAAAATTATTGTTCCCTCGGGTTCTGGGCTTACCAATGTGATTGGCGATTTGGCGGGACTTGCCCGGCCGACAGAACCTGACCCGGTTGAGTTTGGTTAGTCGCTGAGAATCACCGCATCCAACTTATCCAACCGCCCAATCCAACCGCCCGTCATACTGATGCACCGGTTGCATACCGCCATGACCGAAACCCTGACGTTAGAACAGTTGATGATGGTGGGACATCATGTGGCCCTGTTTGTGTACCAGTTGGAGGCGCCTAACTTGGGCTCGGTGCTGTTGGTGTGTGTGCAGCAGCTTGTTCAGTATTTGGCGGAGCAGGGGCTGTTAAAGCCGATGGTTCCCCGGGCGATGTTGTAGTTCTGGCGCAGTCCAAAAACCCTTGAATGTAAGGGGTTAACAGCGCTTGATGGCGAATGCCGACATGAATGTGTTTGTGAATGCCTTGTTTACCCAACGGAAGGCCCACAATTGCAAACTGCTTTTGGTAATGCTCGATTAACCAATGGGGAAGGGCCGAAACGCCCCGTCCTGCGGCCACCAACTGCACCATTAAATCGGTGGACTCCATGGCCTTGTGTCGCTTTGGAAAGCACTGGGCCGGACTAAAAAATTGGGTAAATATATCCAGCCGTTCGATGGGTACTGGATAGGTAAAAATAGTTTCTTCCACCAAATCCTGAGGGGTTAAAAAGGGGGTGCCGGCTAAGCGGTGATGGGCGGCCACCACGCCGTCAAACCGATACGCAAAAACCGGCTCAAACCGCAGTCCCGGATGCGGTATCGGGTCGGGGGTAATCAGGACATCGATGTCGTTGTTTAGCAGGGCGGCTTGCCCGTTAAATTGGAATTGCTCGGTAATGTCGAGTTCGATATCTGCAAACCGGTGCATGTAGGTTTTAAGAATTCCTGTGAGCCATTGCCGACACGGGTGACATTCCATGCCCATGCGCAGGCGGCCCCGTTTGCCGTGGGGGTACAAGGCCAACTGGCTTTGAAGGTGCTCAAACTGGGGTAAGAGTCGATTGGCGGCTTCCAGCACATCTAAACCGGCCGGTGTGAGTATGAGGCTACGACCTTGTTTGGTCCATAACGGCGTTTTGAGCTGGGTTTCCAGCTTTTTGATGGTATGACTCAGGGCGGATTGGGTCAGGTTTAACAGCTTGGCCGCTGCCGTCACGGTGCCGGTGTCTTGTACAGCTTTAACAATTTCAAGATGATGTTTTTCGATCATTAATGGTTAGTATAATGAATTTTATTCATGAATTAAAGCCAAAGGATCATTGTTCTAAACCCCCAGTTTGTTTGTATTTTAAGGCCATACTTGAGTGAAGGAGCACCATCAAATGGCCAAAGTACACAACCTGGGGTTTCCCCGCATCGGACAAAACCGCGAATTAAAAACGGCCCTTGAGGCTTATTGGTCCGGCAAATCGGATCGAGACAGCGTATTGCAAACCGCCGCCAGCCTTCGGGCTGACGCCCTGACCCGCCAACAGGGGTTGGACTGGATTCCCGTGGGCGATTTTGCTTTGTATGACCACGTTTTAAACACCAGCGTTTTACTGGGCAATTTACCCAAACGGGCGTTGGAAAATGCCGATCATCCGCTAGACCAGTATTTCCGGGCTGCCCGTGGCCGTTCGGCAACCGACACCGAGGCTACCTCGGTACGTGCCAGTGAAATGACCAAGTGGTTTGACAGTAACTACCACTACCTGGTTCCCGAATTTGATGCCGCTACCCGTTTCAAAGCCAGCCCGGATTGGTTGCTCACCCACCTTAAACAGGCCAAAGCCCCTAATCTGAAACCGGTTTTGGTGGGGCCTTTAACCTATTTGTGGATCGGCAAAAGCAGTGATGGGACTTCCAAGCTCAGTTTGCTGAATCAGTTGGTGGCTGAATATGCAGTTGTATTAACCGAATTGGCTCAGCACGGCATCACCTGGGTGCAGATCGATGAACCTATTTTGTGCTTGGAATTGCCCAAAGATTGGCAAGACGCCTTCAAAACCGCCTATACCACCCTAAACAAAGCCTTGGCCCAAACCGCCATTCAGCTTTTGATGGCCACCTATTTCGGTCGCTTGGCCGAAAATTTGGACCTGGCTTTGTCATTGCCCGTTGCCGGGTTGCATGTGGATGCCATTAACGCCAAAGCCGATGTGTTACGGGCTGCTGAGTTGTTGGGGCCGGAACAGGTGTTGTCGGTGGGGGTGGTGAATGGGCGTAATATTTGGAAAACGGATTTAACCACAGCGTTGGCGTGGTTGGAGCCGCTTCATGCCTGGTTGGGGGATCGGTTGTGGATTGCGCCGTCGTCGTCGCTGTTGCATGTGCCACTTTCGTTGGCGGCCGAAGCCCGGTTGGATGACGAGATAAAGTCTTGGCTGGCCTTTGCCGTAGAAAAGTTGGACGAAGTTCGGGTGTTGGGTAAAGCGTTAAATGACGGTCGGCTTGCTGTGGCCGATGCGTTGACAGCCAATGCCGCCGCCATAGCCGCCCGGCGAAACTCAGCACGCATTCACCAGCCCACAGTTCAGGCGCGTGTCGCTGCAGTATCTGTGGATGCTGGCAACCGCACCTCGGCCTATGCCCGCCGCCAAGCTTTACAACAACAGCTGTTGAACTTGCCTTTGTATCCCACCACCACCATCGGCTCTTTTCCCCAAACCGCCGATATTCGCAAAACCCGCCAACAGTTCAAACAAGGCCTGATCGATGCAGCCACCTACACAAACCGCATGCATCAAGAAATTGAAGCCTGTGTTCGCGAGCAAGAGGCCTTGGGGTTGGATGTTTTGGTCCACGGCGAAGCCGAGCGTAACGATATGGTGGAGTATTTTGGTGAGCAGCTCAGTGGGTTTGCCTTTACCCAAGCGGGGTGGGTACAGTCTTACGGTTCTCGCTGTGTTAAACCCCCGATTTTGTTTGGCGATTGTTCCCGCCCCACGCCCATGACCGTTGCTTGGATTACCCATGCCCAATCTCTGACCGATAAACCCATGAAAGGCATGCTCACCGGTCCGGTCACCATCTTAAATTGGTCCTTTGTGCGGGACGATCAACCCCGCCGTGACACCTGCTTGCAACTGGCCGTGGCCCTGCGTGACGAAGTTTTGGACTTGGAAAAAGCTGGTATTCGCATCATTCAAATCGATGAAGCCGCCCTGCGCGAAGGTCTTCCCCTGCGCCAAAGCGATTGGCAAACGTATCTGGATTGGTCGGTTTTGGCTTTTCGCATCACCGCCAACGGTGTGGCTGATGATACCCAAATCCACACCCACATGTGCTATTCCGAATTTAACGATATTTTGCCCGACATTGCCGCCATGGATGCCGATGTCATCACCATCGAAACCTCTCGGTCCAATATGGAACTATTGGATGCCTTTGAAGCGTTTCGCTATCCCAACGGCATCGGGCCTGGTGTCTATGACATCCATTCCCCTAATGTGCCCACCACCCACAGCATCCAAGCCCTCATCCAAAAAGCCGAGCAACGCATTCCTGCCGAACAGCTTTGGGTGAATCCCGATTGTGGTCTCAAAACACGGGGCTGGCCCGAGGTGAGGCAGGCGTTGACCCACATGGTTGAAGCGGCTCAGGCGTTGCGCAGTAGATAGGTGAATGGCAGCAAGGCTCCTTTACAGTAGTTTCCTAGGAAACTATAATCTCTTTAGAAAACCCAAAGGAGCCTGCCCATGACCCCCATCGATCAGTTGAACACCGCTCTCGCTTTTGCCATGAAACACCGTCCCAAAGTCGGTGGCTTTCCGGTATTGGCTGAGGTGTTACGCCAAGCTGGGGTCACCCGTAATATGTGGGAGCTGCCGTCTTGTCAGTCCCTGTATGTGATGGCAAGTGGAACGGTGGTCAATCAGGGCGTCCCGTTAATTTCCGGCATGGCCGAGGTGCCGTCTTTTGATGAAGCAGCCTTAATTCACGCCCTTCGCCAAGACCAAGCCGGATACACCACGTTTCCTAAGTTTTTAATGAGTGCCTGGAAGGCTGGTGTGGTGCATTATGAGGTAGATTTTGCGGCTAGAACCGTTGCGTATTATGGGCGTTTGGGCGAGGTGTATCTTGAAGCGTATCCTGCGGTAGAGGGCGTGACCTTTGCCTAGCGATTTGACTCATCACCTTGGCTATTGGCTGCGGGTGGTCTCCAACCAAGTGTCCCATGCCTTTGCCAAAAAATTGGAAGCCAGCGGTGTGACTGTAGCCGAGTGGGTGGTCTTGCGCAACATGTATGGTGGTGATCAAACCACCTCGCCCAGTGTGGTAGCCGACTATACAGGATTATCCCGTGGGGCGATTTCCAAGCTTATCTCACGCCTTTTGAAAAAAGACCTGGTAACCCGTACCGAAGCGGCAGGAGACCGGCGCTATCAAGACATTCAACTGACCGCCGCTGCTCTGAAACTGGTGCCCAAACTGGCCCAGTTGGCCGATGCCAACGACGACGCGTTTTTTGCTGTTTTAAATCCGGGTGAGCGTCGTACACTCAAGGAACTATTGCAAAGGATAGCGGATGACCATGCCTTTAAAACGGTTCCGATTGATTAACTGTTATGCCGACCCAACCACGCTATCCACCCAGTTTTCAACATGCTCAATCTTGAGCCCGTTGTCTAAATACCCTTGTTTGGCTTTGGCTAGCAGGGTAAAAAAATGATGCGCTTCGGGTTGTAGGGTGCTTAACTCGGTGATTAAGTCTTGGTCTGTGACGGGGAACCGGCCTGTGATTTCATAAATCGCCCGTTGTCCCACAGCCAGCCCATAGCTGATCCAATTGTCCAGGCTGGGGCAGGTGGTTAAGGTTTCCCAGGTGGCATCTTCGTGTTGGTCGATGAGGGCGGGGATGTTGTTTTCCAGGCGGTGGTGAAGGTCGGCTTGGCAAGCCTCGCCCCAAATGACCTGCAGGGGTTGGCTGTGCAACAGTTTGGCGTTGCAGGCCGTGTCCTCGAGGGTGGCCATACTTGCAATCCCAACGTCATGCCCATCCGGCAGCGTAGGACCGGCGATGAGGGTGAGAACCCAGTGGGTTTGGGCGTTATCGTCCAAGGGGGATCGGGTCACGATGACCAGGGGCAGGGGTTCTTTTTTGAATTGAGGATGGGGGCCTTCGCCTCGTCCATAGCCGCCTGCCAAAAGGACGGTTTGAATGGGTGCTCTTAGTGCTTCCGGGGTATTTTGTAGGATGCAATGCAGGGTGGCCAGTTGCCAGCGAATCAGCCGCTCTCCGTTGTCGCAGGCCATGGCGAAATGGGCAGCGTCAAACTGCGTTGTACTTTGAAGTAGGGCGCTGACTTGAAGGGGCATGGCCAATGCGGTTGCCAGCGCTGCATGGTGGGGTTGGCCAAGATCTAGAACCTGGTGAAGTGCTGTTAAAAATCGGTGGAGTAGCATGGGTTCAAGTTGAAGAATCAGTAGCTGTAATTGGCGGTTGAACTGGGGTTCTGAAAAGGTATTTGTTTGAGGGTCAATGCAGGTATTTTGAGCCAAAAAGAGTCGCAGAACTTGGTCCATGATGATGGGTGCCGCCTGTAAATAGTCGGCCTGGACAAACAACCCGACACAGTCATCAGCACAGAGCCGTCTTGGGGTGCTTGGCCATTGGCTGGCCAGTTCCAGTAGGTGTTGGACTCGGTTTCCTTGGGGTAAACAAAGGTCCACGGTGGATTGCCCGGTTTTAATCCATTGGGCTGCCGATTCAATATAGCCAAACAACGGGCTAACCGTTGGAACATGCAGGGGAATTTGACAGGAGGGATGAAGCGCATCCTGTAAGGTGACGACCACCGTATCTGTTTCAGCTTGAAGTCGGTTCACAATGGCTGCGTGCAGACCTGGGTCCAAGCGGTGTGTTCGAATCAGCTGATACAACGCATCCAATCGAAGGGCTGGGTCCAGGCCTGGAATCTCCAGGGTTTCACAGCAGGTGCTTAACCAAAAAATGGCTTTGGGGTTGTCTTGAAACACCTGAAAAAGCCTTGCCATAAGCGCGGGGTGGGGCGCTACAGTGGTTTGGATAAACGGCTTGAAATCCCGATGAAAATCTTGATGCTCAATCAAATCTGCGACTACCACGATGGCGGCTCTTTCATAAAAATCTGGGGTGGTTGTGGTGATGGTGCGAAGTGCTACGGCGCAAAAAGTGACGTTCAGCGTGGGTACATCCTGCTGCCGCTCGCACAACAGACTCACGGTTTGGGTATAATTTGGGTCCTGCGGATCCAACTGGTCAAATTTGGCCATGGTGGCGATAGCCCAGTTTTTGGCTTCTGTTTGGAGGTGTTGTTGAATCGCTTTGCAATAGGGTAAAGAGGGCCGTAGCGATTCGGTGACCCGTTCTAAGATCGTAGGGAATAAGAGGTTTAAAATGCAGATCTGTGATCTAGCCTGGTGTGGATCGGTAGTTGAAGGGGGGGTGTTTAGAATCGATTTGCACCGTTCATGGTTTTCGGGGGAACTTAGGTCGTGGGGTTGAAAGCCTTGTTTAAAAATAATGCTCAAGGCTTGTTGTTGAACGTGGCGTGGGCCTTCTGCCAGGTCTCTGAAAAGGCGTTGGATATAGTGCTGGGTCAGTTTTGCTGAGGGGTTTTTGTGTAGCATGATCGACCTCACTTTTTCTGCATCGGTCAGGGGGATGGTGTCCCAGGCGCGTTGTAAGACCGCTTCAGGTTCACTACAGTTGAGTAGAACCATCGATAAGGCATGAGGTGTACCCAACAGTATATAAGCATCGCGGATTCGGGGTGACATCTTTATGTAATAGAGCCCTCGCTCACTAAAATGGTATGCATATTCCTGGTAGGGGAGGGCAGGAATGTTGGTGCGCTCCCACCCGTTTTCAAACCTAAAGAAATTGAGGGCCAAAATGAGTTGCAATTGGGTTTCGCGATCATCAGCCAGGTGTTCGACATGCTCGATCAGATAGTTCGTATAGTGTTTACACGCAGGTATTCTCGGGAGGTGTTTAAGCCATTGGGCTGGTCCGGCCATCTTTAAGGTTGCTAAAAAGGTGTCCCGTGTTTCTGACGTAGACCTGGTATCACTGGCCCTGATCTCGAGGAAGCCCCAGTGATACTTCCAGTCTTTTTCAGGAATAAGGTGTTGGACGGCAATGTATTTATGGTTCATCGAAGGCCCCCATTTTTTAATTTATTGAAAAAATAATTTACATCCTACTATAAATTTTCGATGAAAATGTTCATAAATTTCAATAAATTAAAGGGTTGTGAGTGCCTCCTCCAACCGATCCAAGGTCCCGGTCCAACCCCCTGTCATGCTGTCGTGGCCGTTGTTAAAGCACTCAATTTCAGCTGGGGTTGCGTTAATGGGAACCCATTCGATGGTAAGGTTGGTTTTGCCGTTCTCGGATTCAAAGTGAATGGTGCTGAGCAGTTCTTTGGGCCATCCTGGGTTCATGGGGTGTTGGGCAATGCCACCGTGTTCGTCCGAAAAGCCGTTAATAAACATCAAGCGCTTGTGAAGCACAATGTCTTTAAACCACATTTTCCCCCAAATCGTGCTGCCATCGGGGTTTGTCATGCCGTAGTGGTAAGACCCACCGCGTCTAAAGTCCATCTTGGAATAGGCCACCCCAAAGTCTTGGGCGCCCCACCACCGACGCATGTGTTCGGGCTTTGTCCACATGTCCCACAAAATTTCCGGTGAGGCGTTGAAGGTACGAGACAGCACAAACGGCTTGGCCAGCACCGTGCCAGTTTTTTCGGCCAAGGCTGCTTCCAGGCGTTCTAAATTTTGTTCGTTGCCCAAAATCGCATAGTCTTTAATGGCTTCGGCAACCTCGGGGTTTTCGAAGGTCATGTCGAATTGAATCCAGGTCCGATTGGGATCGTCTTTGGCGGGCTCAAAGCCAATGGTCACCTGAAACTTGGGGTGAGAGCGGTGGTCCATGACCAAACGGGTTTTGGGGGTAATGTCTTTATAAATCCAGAGGTTGGGATAATCCGTGCCGTCAGGACCGTGCATGATAAATTCCCATTCCCCGCCAGGCTTGAATTCATGCCGAGAAATGGTGTTGCGAAACCCACGGGGTCCCCACCACTGGGCCAAATGGGTTGGGTCGGACCACAGTTCCCACACCACATCCAAAGGGGCATTTAAAAGGCGGCTGTTGCTGATATCTGGCATTAAAACAGGGGTCATGGGGGTCTCCTTAGTTGTTTTTTTCGGTTTGGTTGGTTGGTAGGGTTTCGAGATAGGCTTCGAGCCGATCAAATCGGTCGTCCCATAGTTTTTTGTGCTCCAAAATCCAATCGGTTGCTTTTTGAAACCCTTGGGGGTGAATTTTGCAGGGTCGTTGTTGGGCTTGTCGTTGTCGGGTAATCAGGCCTGCGTTTTCCAATACTTTAAGGTGTTTGGTAATGGCTGGCATGCTCATGTTAAAGGGTTCCGAAAGTTCGGTTACCGTGGCTTCTTTTTGAGACAGGCGATGCAAAATCTGAAGCCGGGTGGGGTCCGACAAAGCCTGAAACGTTGCACTGAGTTGATCGTAAGCCAGGGCCATCGCAAACCTCCTTATTTAACTTTTTGTTAATATAACCAAATGGTTAAATAAAGGTCAAGGGGGGACTTTCTTGGTAGCGCTACAGAGATTCTGCTTAAGACAAAAAAGATTTAACCACCGAGCCTGGGATATTGGGGTTTTCGGGGTTAATCATAACGGCTTGTTTGGCGGGGCTTAGGATTAAATCCATGTCTTCCATGGGAACGGCACCCAACAATACTTCATCCCCCAAGACGAGGGCACCCGTAAAACAAGATCTATTTTGAAAGGTAATTTGAATCGGACCCACATAGGGAACCACATGTTTTTTGCTGTCTGCGGTTGTGACTTCTCGGACCATCGAGGTGTTAAGGTCATACCCCAACTGAAGGGCCACGTGTTCTGGAATGCACAAATGGAGGGCGCCGGTGTCGACCAAAGCGGTTGCTTCTAGACTGTTTAAGGCCTCGATTTTAGGATTTTTTAAAGCAATTTTGGTGTGAATTAAACCCATGTTTTTTACTATAGCATGTTTCCAAATTTGCGTGTTGGATCAAAAATCGGTAATGTTTTTGCATGACCCACCCCCAAGTCGATGACTTCCTGGCCAAAGCCAAAACCTGGGCCAAAGAATTTAAAGCCCTGCGCCATCTTGTTTTAGATAGCGAACTGACTGAAACCCTTAAGTGGGGGCAGCCCTGTTATACCCTTGGAGACAAAAACATCGTTCTGATCCACGGGTTTAAAGACTATTGCGCTCTGTTGTTTTTTAAAGGGGCTTTGCTTGATGACCCCCACGGCCTGCTGGTTCAACAAACCGAAAATGTGCAAGCGGCCCGCCAAATTCGCTTTACAACTTTAGAACAAATCAATGCTCAAGCACCTTTACTCAAAACGTATCTTCAAAACGCCATTGCCATTGAAAAAGCCGGCCTTAAAGTGGCCTTTAAAGCGAGTACCAATTTTGCGGCTCCTGAAGAATTTCAGGTGTATTTGGACGAAGATGCCGATTTAAAAACCGCCTTTGAAGCCCTGACACCAGGCCGACAACGGGCGTATTTGTTGTATTTTGGCGGCGCTAAACAAGCTAAGACGCGGGAAGACCGAGTCAAAAAACACTTGGGACGTATTTTAGAGAGAAAAGGATTGGATGATTAACCCCCCATTAAACGATTTCCCAGGGCTCGACGTCGCCGGGGATCAGGTTAAATAGCGGGTGAGGGGTTGGGTTTTTGAGGGTTTTGAGTTGTTCAAACCGAGCTGGGTCTCGGGTTTCGATTTTCTTTAAAAAATGCTGCCATTCATAGGCCAATTGACCTTGTGTGACGGTTAATGGGTGTAGGGCAGATGGGTGTAGATAGTCTGTAATTTTACTGCGGTCGAAATTGTAGTTTCGGGCTTTGGCTTCGGTGGTAATGCCATCCAGAAACGTTGCCACATAAGCCACGGGGTTTTGGCTGGCTTTAAACCGATTCAGTTGGGGATGGTTCACATAGCCCTTGGTTTTGCCAAGCACCACGTGCAGGGCCAACAGCCCTTCCCGCCAGCTGGCGACCAGGCCTTTGGTATCTAGATAGGTGGGGTGAAGGCTCCAGAGTCTCATGATAGGCAGTCCTTTAATGCCCCCAATAGCGTGGGGTGGTTGAATTGAAATGTGGGGTCCAAAACAGGATCTGGGCTTACCCGAATACTGTCCAATAATAATGAAGCACTTTCGCCCAGGGCAAGGCTTAGGGCCCATTCTGGAACCTTTAATAAAACAGGTCGATCCAGTGCTTGGCCCAGGGTTTTGGCAAACTCCCTGGCTTGAACCGGGTTGGGAGAACAGGCATTGAGGGGGCCGGCAAGCGTGTTGTCTTCCACGGCTTTGCAATAGAGGGCAACCAAATCGTCCAAATGAATCCAGCTGACCCATTGGGCGCCACTTCCCATCACCGCGCCCAATCCCCAGTTAAAGGGGGGAATCAGTTGCGCCAAAACACCGCCGTTTTTGCCCAAAACCAAACCGGTTCGCACACAAACAGAGCGAATACCCAACCCCCGAAACTGGGTGGCCGATGCTTCCCATGCTTGGCATACTTCGGCCAAAAACCCAGTGCCATAAACGCCGATGGCCGAGGCGGAGACCCAAGTTTTAACGCGGCCAGGGTTGTGTTGGAGGGCTTTAAACAGGGTGTTGGCCGTTTCAATGCGGCTGGATAGAATTTCTTTTTTGTAAGTTTTTGTCCACCGCTTGGCAATGGTAGCGCCAGCCAAATGAACCACGGCATCACAATCCTGAAGCCAGCTTGGGGGATGGGCAAGATCGTTTCGGGTGAGGGGTAAAACGGTGTGTCCACGCTGGGTTAGGGCCTGGGTTAAAGCTTGGCCAACAAAGCCGCTGGCACCGGTTATGGCGATTTGCATGGGGGTAGTGTATCACGTGTTTGCTTGAGACTAGACTAAGATCTAATAATTTAGTAAATTACTAAATAACTAAATTAAACCAAAGGTGACTTGCCATGAAAATTCCAACCCAACTCAAACACAAACCCGTGATTGTTTCTGAAGACTACAACTTAATCGACGGTCGAACCGCCCCCGATTCTGAAGCCCAGGGCCTGTCTTTGGGGCTTGCCCAGTGGAATGACCGTGGTGGTGTGGATATTTCCGCTAAAATCTGGCGCTATACCGGCGAAAAATGGTCCCGCCAATCCGAAGAAATGCCCCTGCACCGCGTCCTGGATCTAGCCATTCTCATTTGCCAAACCAAACTTTTTTTCAAAGAGCGCTACCACAAAAACGAAAAAGACTACAAAACTTATCCTGTCCTCAACCGCGTTGGGCTTCAGGGCGGTGCCTTAAACGTGGCCATTTGCGAAGACAACGACCTCATCCAAAAAGATATCGATTTGTTTGAAGCATGCCTCAACAAAGACGATGAGTTTTTAGGCGAGCGTTTGGCGGTGTTGCATCGGGTGTTGGGGGAGTTGAGGGAGGGGTAAAGCTGGTTTTGCCAAGCCAAGCTTGGGGTTCAAGTGGTGTGCGACTTCAATAGTTGTTGAACATGCATGGAAAAGCGGGTATTAAACGGTTCATGATTAAACGCGCCATCCAACAGTGCATAGGAGGGTTCGTCTCGATGGGGAGTCGGATTAAGGGTGTGCCAAAGCGCCGATTCATCGCTGAACTTTGCAATCGCTTCTTTGAGTCGCTGAACAAAAAATAACCTTAGGGATTCATCTGCTTCGGTTTCTAAAATGGTGTCATTTAAATCGTTGAATAAGTCGAGTAGTGCTAGAGAAAATGGATTTTTTTCTCTTAAATACCGTTCCTTTGAGAGATTGAAGCAGTGGTCTACCAGGTAGGTTTTACAGTCTTTTAGGCCTTGAAAAAGCCCTGTTGGGTTATCCCAAGTGATTCTGTAGCATTTGTTTTGATGCGGTGTTAAAAGATAGTGTAAAGAGCCCAATCTATGTACCAGTTAAAAATGGAGAGCTAAAAAGTGTTTAACAAAGCCCTTGGGGGGATCCACCCAAGGGCTTTGTGAGGTCGAAAGTGGTTGTAGTCATACATCCATTCGGAGGTTATGTCTCGGACATCGTCTAAGGTTCGAAAGATATACAGGTCTAAAATGTCCTCACGGTAAGTTTTGTTGAAGCGTTCAATAAAGGCGTTTTGTGTGGGTTTGCCTGGCTTAATGTGTTCCAGTTTGACGCTGTTGGATTCAGCCCAAGATTCCAACTTAACCGACATAAACTCACGTCCGTTGTCTACTCGAATTTCATCAGGTATACCCCGTTCTTCGGCAATTTGGTTTAAGACCCGAACCACCCGTTCTGCCGGAATCGAATAGTCAATTTCAATCGCCAACACTTCTCGGTTGTGGTTATCAATGACATTAAGCGTTCTAAACTTTCGGCCCATCTCCAAACTGTCCGACATAAAATCCATGGACCAGGTCCCATTCGCTTTTTGAGGGACTTCCAACCGTTTTGGCGTTCTATTGGGAAGGCGTTTTTTTGGCTTAATCCGGTGTTTTAATTTCAGCTCTCGGTAAATCCGTCGAACCCGCTTGTGGTTCCAATGGTGCCCTTGCAATTTCAGCCAATCATAGATCTTGCCAAAGCCCCATCGTAACTTGCTCTCGGCTAGCCGACTCACCACTTCGATGACTTCCCTGTCGCCTTCTCGAATCGATTTATACCCAAATGTCCCTCGGTTCACCCATACCAATTCACACACTCGCCGTATTGAATACCCTTGCGTTTTGAGAATATGGTGTACCAACTCCCGTTTCGCTTCGGGCTTTAGAGCTTTTTTTCGATCAGCTGCTGCAACACTTCTTTATCCATACAGACTTCGGCATACATCTTTTTAAGTCGTCGGTTTTCTTCTTCCAAACCCTTTAGCTTTTTCATCATCGGCAGGTCCATCCCGCCATATTTTGACCGCCAGCTGTAGTAGGTCGGCTGGCTGACTTTGTACTCCCGACACAACTCTGCTACTGGCATCCCGCTTTCTCCAAGTTTTAATATCTTGAAGATCTCACCTTCGCTGAATTTGCTCCGCTTCATTCGCCACTCCTTTTTAAACATAGGCTTTCGCCTATCTTATTTTATATTTTTCTGTGGCTCAATTTTAGGGGATGCTTACACAAAATCATTTTGTTCAGAAAGGCCGAGCTTTTTTGTGATGGCGGTTCGTATGGCACCTTCCGGTAAAAGATTGGCGAAGAAAAATCTGACCGAATCACCTTGATGTGGTGCTTGTTGTAATGGCAAAGATACTGAAATGGGCTGTTTTTCCTGGTTTAGCCAGGATGGGTCATACTGTAAAAACCACTGTGCCCCTTCCTTCCCCAGGTGGGCGACCAATTTTTCTTCCCAAAAAACATACAGTAGCTGTTTAGACACGGGTTGACTTGGATTGAATCACAATAAACAACCCCAATCCTTTTAAAATGCTAATCACTTTAGAGAGCGAAACCGTAGGCTTTCCGTTTTCCAACTCAGACAAAAAGCGAACCCCCACATTACATAAAGCGGCGGTTTCGGCTTGTCTTAGCCCCATTCGTTTTCTGGTCGCTCGGATGATGAGGCCGAGTTCTTTGGGGGTGTCTATAATAGTCCCGTTCGGGAAAATAGTGGTGCTTTTGGTGTTCATGTGGTTAATTTGTTCCCGATCGGGAATAATATAGCAGACTTAATTCAAAAAGGCTACTATTATCCCGATCGGGAATATAAAAGTCCCTTAAAAAGCCCTTAGTCAGAGACTAAACCTGATCACAAAGCACAGTCAGTAGTTGGGTCGCCTTTCCGTGCCGGGCCCATCCGTACATATCCTCTCGATTGCGAGGGGGTTGGCTTAAAATAGAGAGGAGCAATTGCCCATCGTGGCCAATGCAGAATGGGGCTTTGTATTCGCCGTGTGCGCCATTGAAGGTCACGATATAAACGGCTTTAATGTCGCTGAATTTTAGGTCTATTTGGTCTGGGTCTTGAGTCAGCAAAAGCCCGTTTGGTGAAATCTCGGCTTCTTCAAGCGAGCTGTTGCGTTGAAAGATGACCGAGGGTGTTCCCATGCTGAGGAGAAGGTCGGTTTTGGTTTTCTGGAGTTCAGTTAACATGTGGACCAGGGGTTCTGAAACGCTGGTTAATGGGCGTACTGAGTCAGTGGCTTTACTGAGCAAGGTTAGGACGTCTTCCATGGTTTTGCCGGTGGTTAGGCGGACAATATCGGGGGCATGAGGGTGGCCTAAAACCCAAGCGCTTACGCAACCATACTCTAAGGGAACGGGTGGGGTGGTGCTGGGGCTGGTGCTTTGCAAGAGTGGGGGTGTCTCAATGGGGTCGGCAGGGGTAAGGGTTGCCACGATGGTGCCGTTCGGATTACACAGGTAAATGGTTTGGGGTGTGGTTGACGAGACATGGGCTGTGGCACCGGGATACGACCGCAGCAAAATACCCTCAAGCCAAAATTGACCTGTTACGTCAGAAATACCTGCTTTTACGTCGGCAGGAATACTACGCATAAATGCTTTAAGCGGTGCTTCGCTTCCCCCAATAACCGTTCCCGATGTGCGGTATGACCCACTTCCTACCTGAACTTCGCCACTAACCATGGTTCCCTCTAAGGCCTTTAAAACACCCAAAAGAGAGGTCGGTGTAGCCGAAGCATCCAAGGTTGTAAGGGATTGTCCTAATGGGGAAACAGTGAGGGGTTGGGGCGTGGCAAGGACTTTGAACATGTGGGTATCCTTTAATGGTTGGGGATGTAAAAATTTTGTCTAGTTTATCATGTTGATACTATACAAGTCATTTCTCGGGTCATTTCCCGTGTCATTCGCCCGGCAACGGAATAAACTCCCCCAAATCTGTTGGAATCTTGGGGAATTGTTGGGCTTTCCATCGTTTTTTGGCGTCTTCAATGCGGTCTTTGTCGCTGGCGACCAGGTTCCACCAAATGTGCCGAGGCCCGTCCATGGCAGCGCCGCCCAGCAGCATAAACCGAACGTGGGTATGGGCTGTGACATCCACCGATTTTTGGGGTTTTAGGACGATCATTTTGGGTTGGTCGGGGGCGGTGGGGCGATAACCGGCCACATCCAGATCGCCGGACAAAATATACAAGGCCCGTTCTTCAACCTCGGCAGGAATGCAGAGTTTTGAGCCGGGTTCTAGGGTAATGTCGGCATAAAGGGTTTCGTGGGGGAAGGGGGTGGGGGCTTTTTCGCCCAGCAACTGGCCGGTAATCAGGGTAATGCGGGTGCCGGTGTCTTGTAACTGGGGTAGCGTGGCGGTGTGGGTGAAGGTGGGCGTGCAGTCTTCCAAATGTTTGGGCAGGGCTAGCCAAGATTGAATGCCAAACAGGGCGCTGTCGTGTTGGCGCAGGGGTTGGGGTGTACGTTCGGAATGGACAATGCCGTTGCCTGCCGTCATCAGGTTCATTTCACCGGGTTTAATCACCATGTTGGTGCCCAGCGAATCCTGATGCTGAACCTCGCCCTTAAACAAATAGGTCAGGGTCGATAAGCCAATGTGTGGGTGAGGCCGAACGTCCAGCCCACTGCCCGTAATAAACTCCCCAGGCCCCATTTGATCCCAAAAAATAAAGGGACCCACCATTTGCCGATCTTTGGCCGGTAAGGCACGGTGAACCTGAAAATTCCCAATATCGCCCAGGCGCGGCAAAATGACCGTTTCGACATGCTCAAATGCGGCGCTGGCTTGATCGTCGGGGGTGGGGCAGTTGAAGTAGCTCATGGGGTTTTTGGGGCGAGTTCTGCCAATAAACTTTCAATATTCAACGCTTTGGTGAACATGTCTAGGCTGCCGTCGGCGCGGCTGGGCCATTGGTCTTTAGGGCGGTCCCAGTAGAGTTCGACGCCGTTTTGGTCTGGGTCGTTGAGGTATAAGGCTTCGGAGACGCCATGGTTGCTGGCACCGGTCAGCGGATAGTTTTCGGCCATGAGTCGGGCCAGTACCGTGGCCAAGTCTTTGCGGGTGGGGTACAAAATGGCGGTGTGAAACAGGCCGGGGCTGGTGACGGGGGCAGGGTTCTGGCCTTGGCTGTACCAGGTATTTAACCCGATATGGTGGGTGGTAGCCGCCAGCCGACAAAAAAGCGGCCTGAGCCCCTATTTTTAGGGTGACTTCAAAGCCCAATAAATCCCGATAAAACCCCAACGCTCGGTCCAAATCAGCTACTTTCAAATGCACATGGCCAATACGGGTTTGGGTGGGTAGGGTGTAGGGAGTGTTCATGAGTGTCCTCCTAATGATTTTGGATTTTTCTCCACCAAACTCCACACCCCCAATACCCCCAACAGCGGAAGTGGCAATAAGACCAGGGTTTTCCAGCCCACGGCAAACAGTAACCATCCTGCCCCTAGGCTGGCGATGGCTTGGGTGCCGAAGACCAGCAGGTCGTTCAGACCTTGGGCTTTAAACCGTTCCGGACCGGTGAAGTCTACTGAAATTCGGGTGGAGCCGGCTAGGTATAAAAAATTCCAACCAATGCCCAATAGGACCAGGGCTATCCAATAGCTGGGCAGTTGGCGGCTTAAAAATGCGCAAAGGATGCTGGCGAAAAAAATAAAAATGCCTGCCAGTGTGAGCTTTTTGAGCCCGATTTTAGCAAGCAGGAGGCCACTGAATAGGGAGGGTAAAAACATGGCGATGATGTGGCTTTGAATAATGAAGGTGGTGTTCGGCTTCGAAAAATGACAGAGGGTGTGCATTTGAAGTGGGGTTGCCGACATGAGCAAGGTCATGGTGGCAAAGGCGGTGATCCCGCTTAGTGCAGCCAGTAAAAACTGGGGCTGGGTTGTGATAGGTGAGGCCACTGCCAAGGGGGTTTCTCCACCGCGGCTTTGTCTTGGGGGTGGTGTGGGGGTGATGCCTAGTAAAAGCCCGCCACTGACGATGAGCCCTAGGCCCAACAGCAGCAAGGAGCCCAGGTAATCGGTTGTGAATAAAGTCTGTCCATACAGGGTCATACCAGGACCAATGATGGCGGAAAAGAGACTGAACATTAAAACCCAAGAGTGAACCAGGGCTTTTTCGGTGTTGGTTTGCTCGGCGGCGGTAAATCGAATCTGATTGGTAAATGCAATGCCGCCTCCCGACACCAAATTCCCCAAACAAAACACGCTAAACTGGGTCTTGATTAACCCCACGCCCAAAAGACCAATTCCCAATAGGCTGAGCAGTAGGCCTGCCAAATGCCCTTTTTTGCGACCGATTTTGGAAAAAATCCAGGTTGAAACCGGACTGCAGGCGGCTACCCCAACAATCATGGCGGCCATGGGCAGGGTGGACAGTACCAAGGTTGGTGCCAACTCGACGCCCTTAAGCCCGCTGATTAAAAACAAAACCGGACCGGTAGAGCCTGCCAATGCTTGAACCAGGAGCAAGCATAAAAGGTTTCGGTTAAACGTTGGCAGCCAGTGCATCCTTAGAACCAATAATCCGGGTAATGCCGGTTTTTGACAGTGTTGTTGGTGAGGTAGGCAATGGCAACCATGATCACCGCTCCCAATAAGACCGGCGATAAAATATAGCGAAAGCCCAGCGAATAAATCCGCTCACCGCCAATAATGGCAATGAGTGCGGTTGCTCCACCGGGCGGGTGCAGGGTTTTGGTCAGGTGCATGCCTGCAATCGCACACGAAACCGCCAAAGCCGATCCCAACCAAATGGGCTGGGGCAGCGCCAAATGAATACAGACCCCACAAAGGGCCGAAATTACATGCCCACCAATGATATTTCGAGGCTGGGCCAACGGGCTTCGCGGTGCCCCATAAGCCAAAACTGCAGAGGCTCCGAATGACCCGATCATGATTAATAAAGAGGGTTCAAACAGGTGTAACAGTCCCAAAGCCGCAATCCCAATAAACGAAAACACCCAAGAAAACAAAATCTCATGCCAGTTGGCAAAGGGAATGAGGGGCCAGTTGTGTTTCTTTTTGCGGTCCTGCCGGTTTTTTTCCAAGAGTGTTACAAGTTCAGCAACGTCATCCACCGTGATATCCACAAACCCATCCATTTTGCTGATGGCGGTTTCAATTTCTGTTTTGGTGTAAGGGGTTGGCATGGGGTTTAAAGTTTAATACTGGGGTTCTGGATAGGTCAAAGGTTGGAAAGTAAGGTATTCTTTCAGTTTTCTTTCGGTGGTGGTTCTGGATAGTGATCCATGGTGTTTCACTAGTGGTCATAATTTATAAGGGGGTTTTGGTCGCGGTGTGTTGGGTTAAATCGATGGTAATATTTTTTGGGTTGGGCTAGGGCATAGGTTGTGGGCTCGCTTGGGGATGTGGCGGCTGTGCACCCCATGAGGGGTGTCAGGAAAAGACCTATCAAAAAAAAGAGCAGGGTTCTGTTGAGAGGGTTGATTTTCATGGGTTTTAACAATTAAATTGTGCTTTATTTTAGAGAATGTAGACCGAACATATTGCCTTCGGAATCAAAAACAATCGAGATAAACCCATATTGGCCAATCGAAAATTTGGTTTTTTCGACTTTTCCGCCGTTGGCTTGGATTCGAGATTCTTCCACCACACAATCGTCGCAAGAAAAATAAACCAGAACGCTGTTTTTTCCTGCAGACATGCCAGGCATTTTAACCAGGGCACCACCGGCGCCGTACAGGTTCATGTCGGCTGGGAAGGACCACATTTCGAAGCCAGGAATACCGGCATCGGATTCTCCGATTCGGTCGAAGGACACTTTGAAGACCCCTTCGTAGAAGCGTTTGGCTCTGGCCATATCCTCTACATAAATTTCGAACCAACCCACTGGATTTTTCGCAACTGTATTTGACATATCAAACTCCTTTCAAATTTTTCATCAGTTTATCGGTTTGTTGTGACAACCGTGTGTCATAGTTAAACATAGTTTTTTGCAAGATCTATGGCGGTTTTTTGGAGTTGTTTGGCCAATCGAAGTGGGGATTCGACCACCACGTTGCTGCCAAAGCCCAGCAAGATCGACAAAATCCAGTCGCCGTCCGGAACGGTGGTTTGGATGCGGCCAACCTCGCCGTCCCAGGTAATTTGCTCGAAACCCAACCAATCCCCAATGTTTACCCAAATGGCCTTGGTAAACCGCAGCCGAAGTGTGATTTGTTTTTCGGGAAAAAGACAGTTGGGCTTATAGGTTTCGTAGGTTTGGTTTTTTCGCGTAAACGGTTCTGGTGTTTGGCCGGTGTCGAACATGCGGGAGAGTCGAAACAAGCGATAGTCTTTTTTGGCGGTGCAAAAGGCAAACAAATACCAACTGTTGCCCTTTAATACCAAGGTCATGGGTTCCACAGTTCTGGCCGATTTTTCGTTTTTAAGATTCAGATAGTCGAAGCGAATGCGATAGCCGTCCTCGATGGCTTGGGCAACCACTTTGAGGGTGTCTTGGCCTTTTTTTCGGGCCAGCCATTCTTGGGGATCAATCACAATGTGTTGAAGCTTGGTTTGAATTTGGGACTGTTTGTCGGGGGTGATCAAGCTTTTGATTTTATCCAGGGTTTTCTGGAGTTTTTCAGACTCGTTTTTTTGTAGCAGGGCATCCAAGCCCGAGATTAAATGGGCAATGTCGTCGGCGGTTAAAAGCCGGCGGTCCAGCACATAGTCCGGATCCAGTTCCCATCCCCCGTTTTGGCCTTGAAACGAGATCACGGGCATACCCGAAACAGACAGGGTTTGTATGTCCCGGTAAATGGTGCGGGACGACACCCCAAATTCTGTGGCCAACGCCTGGGTTGTCCATCGGCGTCGGGACAGCAGCTTAATGGCTATCGCCAAAAGACGGTCTAATCGAATTCCCATGGGGGTATGGTAGCAAATAAAATAAAATCGGGGATCTAAAGCGAGCCTTGCCATGGATTTTGCAACCAGAACCAACCGGATTGTTCAAGAACCCACCATCGGGTGTATTCTTGGGCCATGTCTTGCTACTGTGGTCATCCCGACCCCTATTTAGAGTGTTGCGGCCAATATGTGGTGTTTGGCCAAAAACCAGAAACGGCCGAAAAACTCATGCGGTCTCGGTATTCGGCTTATGCCACCGGGGCGGTTCCCTATTTGATTCAAACCACCCACCCTGACTTTCGAAATTCCACTTTAGGGGTTTCGATTTCCACATGGATAGCCCAAGTGAGTGCTTGGCGGGGACTAACCATTGTGTCGGTCCAAAAAGGCGGGCCAAAAGACGAGATCGGATGGGTGAACTTCCAAGCCACCTTTGTCCAAGATGGGCAAGAACAGCGTTTGCAAGAGCGGTCTCGGTTTAGCCGGTTTTTGGGGGAATGGGTTTATGAGGATCGGGAGGAGAAGTGGGCAAGTTCTTAACGCTTGGATCGTTTTAACAACACTAAGGAGTTCAAATGCAAAAAATCGTCACGTTTTTATGGTTTAACCATCAGGCCAAAGAGGCTGTGGAGTTGTATGTATCCCTGTTTGAAAATGCCAAAATAACCAACACCTCTTATTTTACAGACTCGGTAGCCAAAATGGCTGGAAAGAAGCCAGGCGAGCTTTCTACCATCGATTTTGAACTGAATGGCCAGGCGTTTACTGCCTTGAATGGTGGTCCCATGTTTCGCTTTAACGAGGCCATCTCTATCCAAGTCCACTGCAAAACCCAAGCCGAGATCGACCGGCTGTGGGAGGCCCTGTCCAAAGGCGGCGAAATCAGTGCTTGCGGCTGGCTGAAGGATGCCTATGGTCTCTCCTGGCAGATAGTTCCCGAAAGCCTAGACCCCATGCTCCGAGACCCCGACCCTGCCAAAGCAGACCGGGTGAGCGCTGCCATGTTGGGGATGGCGGGCAAATTGGATTTGGGGGTGTTGGAGAGGGCTTATTGGGGGGAAGCCTAGTCCGCAGGTTTTTCTGCTTGAATCCGAAGGCGTTTATAATCGGCGTACCAGGCCCCATTTTGGTACAATGCTGGTCGGGTTTTGGTCTCAATAAAGCGGATCATTTCATTCCGAATGTTGGCTGGAATGCCTTCAAAAAAGGGTGATGCAAACATATTCAGCCAATGTCGAAGCCCCAAATCGCCGTCATCTAATACGGTTGGGCGATCAAAATAGGCAACCTTTCTGACCGTAAAGTGAGCTTGTTCCAGCAGGCTGGTGTAGTCTGCAACGGTTGGGAAATACCAGGGATTTTTTTCTTGATTCTCTTTATAGCCAAACTGTTCCAAAGCCTGATTGATTCCATTTACAATTTGTCCAATATTACGATGTCCTCCAAACTCTATAACCAACCGTCCACCGGGTTTTAATGCTCGAAACATGGAATCGGCTGCTGCCCGGGCCTCTTTGACCCAATGCAAAGCAGCATTCGAGAAAATGGCATCAAATTCATCTTGATAACCCAGTTCCCGTACGTCTCTGATTTGAAAGTTGAGCTCTGGAAATTTTTGTTGTGCTGCAGCAATCATGAAATCGGACTGATCAATTCCCAGAACCCGAGCGCCTAGGTCTGCTATTTCTTTGGTCAAATCCCCAGTCCCGCATCCGACATCACAAATCTTTTCATTTTTGACAGGGTTCAATTCCTGTACCAACGATTTGCCATAGGCGGTATTAAAGCCGTGATGTTGGTCATAAAGCTGGGCATCCCAGTGGTTTGTTGGGTGGGTGGTCATGGTTTTTAATCCTCAACGAGATAGTCTCTATTGCAGACAGATTTTAAGCAGCTTTTGCAATTTCCAATGCTTCGTACTCTGGAAATACAATAATAGCCGGATGAACATTAAAGGCTTTTGCCAAAAGCTCGGCTCTTTTTTTACCAATATCCACTTTATTGTGCTCTAAAAGACTAATATTGCTAGAACTAATACCACATCGCAAGGCCAACTCTTCTTGCGTCCATCCCATCAATTCCCTCAACATACGAATAACTTCTCCTGTCGTAAGCGTCGCGTGCGATTGTGCATTCATAAATTCGTTTTCTTTTAAGTATTTCATTAGCGACTCCTTCTCTTTTTAATAGTTATGGGGTGTAATTTCCAAAACATAAATTGTAATGATGTCTTGATTGATTGAATAAATCACTCGATATTGAAGATTAAGTCGAGATGATCTTTGTCCTCTTCTATCCCCAACGAGCTTTTCATCATGAAATCCAGGAAATTGTTTTAATTTTTCAGGGCCGTGCCTAAATACAATGTCTTTCCAAAGCTCATATTTTTTCAATACAGCAATTGGGATTTTTTTACAAATCTTCTCGAGGTTCCTATGTTCTTTGATATGCCACATATATTAAAAATAATAACTTATTAAATATAATAAGTACACAAGAGAAACCCAGGAAGATATTCTAGGAATGTTGAGCAGTATGGCTTCCTAGTTTAAGAGGCTATAGAACAGGCATTATTCTTTCGCTATTCTTTCAATTTTCTTTCATCTTTTTTGACCAGCAAAAGGATATACTGCCCCCAATTAATGCCCACATCATATCCTTTTGGGTATCCCATACATCTCCTTGAGCTCCCAAAAAATCGTCAGCTTTAGTACCGGTCCATAGTGCAACTTGCCATTCAAAAAGCTCATAAGCTGCACTCAAGGCGAGTGCCATACATAGGGATAAAAAAATCACCCATGTTCTTTGTTTAACGCCTACTTTACGGACCAAGATATCTTGAGCCAATAAGGCCGGAACAAAACCTTGAAAAAAATGTCCAACCTTGTCGTAATTATTGCGGGTCCATCCCATTATCGGCTTTAATTGATCAAACAAGGGAACGCGAGCGTAGGTATAATGTCCGCCAATCATAAGAACGCAAGCATGTATTAGCAGTACCCAATACAAATAGCGAGGCAGAGGATAAGATTTGTATGTCCAAAATAAAAGAGGTAATCCGATAAAGGTAGGCAGGACTTCCAAAAACCATGTGAAGTGATCGTAAGCACCTATGTAAGACCAGATTAGTGTGAAGACATATCCCAATAGTAATAACGTGGCTTCTCGTTTTGACATAGCAGGAGTATAGCTCAGCTTAACACTCATGTCTTTGACCCTAGTTAACGACTCCACCCCATTAACCCCCTCACCACAACGCAGTGAGGGGATTTTTTGCTCGGGCTTCGGAGCCCTATAGTTTCCAATCGATCGTCAAGCGGATGGGGACGTTTTTCAGATCGGGGGTGCCTAGGGAATAGGCTTCGAGTCGGGCACTGAGATTTTGGGAAATGGCATAGATGGTACCTACCCGTAGCAGTAGGGTGCTGTCTGAAGTGGACGAATCTGAAAATGTCTGTGCTGTGTTCGCAAGTTTATAGGAAGCGGATTGTCCAGAGAGTAGCGAATGTCCACTGACGCCGACTTCAGCAAAGGTACGGAGGTTGTCCGTATCAAAAACAAGGCCAGCACTGGTGTTCCAGATTCCAGAAACCATCGTGCGGGAATCCCAACGGAACTGGTCGCCTTCGGAATAAGCGTCTTGGTATTCGTAAACGGTGGAGACGTCGCCTGCAAGGCGTAAACTCAACCCATTTCCAAGCGCGATGGGACGTTTCAAAGATACGCCCAGCAAGGCTTCCGAGCTTTGGGTGTTCCCATGAATGGTTTGGCTTCCTGATTCTGAACCAAAATTGGTCAAAATGGTTCTAGAGGTATCCAGCCATCTTTTTCCAACGCCAATGCGCCATGACATATCGAGATCCCATAGTTTGGCAGGCCTTGATTGATAGCCAAGACGTAGACCCTTATCGGTTATCTTTTGAGCGTCATCGTTTTCAATGGCGAGTTGTGATTGCTGAACATCCAGCCAGAAAGAACCGGAAGGATCTAGTGTGAAGCCGGTGTTGATCCCTTGCGCTGCGAGGCTATATCTCGCAGTTGATTGTGCATTACGGATGCTGTTTTCTAGATAGGGGCTTACCCAAAAAGAAGTGGGGTTTTCAGGTAAGACACGCAGCAGGCTGTTGGTCCGCGCTGCGATCCAATCGTTGGCGATATCCAGTGCATCTGCGTTGGCCGCGAGTATCAGATTATTGTTTTGAGCAAACGCGCGGGTAGGGCTAGCGTTGTCGGTTACCGTCCATGTTCCTTGGGTTGCGAAGATATAAGAGCGTTTGCCAAGGTCAATCGTGAGGTCTGCGGTGTCATGGGTAAACAGGGTTCCGGTAATCAAGGTCCCACTTTTTAAGGCCAGTTTATTGGTAGAGCCCGATGCAAAATAGACCGCGTAGGCTTGGGATGCATCAGAAGCTTTGGCAGAAACGCGACCGTTAATCGTTACAGAATTGGTTTCTCCAGAAACATAAAGGGCTGTTGCGGTACCGTTAGTAGCCGTAGCCCGTACATCCCCATTCACGTCGATGGTGATCTGATTCTGGTCACCACTTTGATGGATCGCAAAGGCATTGCCATTGCTGGAATCGGTATAGACTTTACCAGAGACAGAGACGAGGTTATCCTGCCCCCCTTCTTGCTTGATGCCATAGCCAAGGGTTGTGCTGCCAGATGCGGAAACCATCATCTGACCGGTAACCGTGACGGTATTGCTTCCCCCACTGCCACTGGTTCCGCTAGAACCTGCTACGCCATCGGCACCCGCCACACCCGCAGAGCCGGTCAAACCACTGGCACCATCCACACCGGCCGCGCCATTAGCGCCAGCAACACCATTGTCGCCAGCACCTGAATTGTCAGACAAACCGTCTGTACCCGAGAATCCATTCGTGCCGGAGGTGCCATTTTCAGTGTCTCCGATACCGCCAACTCCACCCATACCTTCGCTCCCACCCGTTCCGCCAGTGCTGCCAATACCGCCAGCACCGCCATTCCCGCCGTCACCGCCATTGCCGCCAAAATCGCCATCGCCGCCAGCGCCTCCAAAACCACCATTACCGCCAGCGCCTCCAAAACCACCACTACCGCCAGCACCAGCAGCGCCACCTGTTCCGCCAACGCCGCCAGATCCGCCAAGGCCGCCAATACCGCCAGCGCCGCTAACACCGCCAGAACCAGCTGCGCCGCCAACACCGGCCGCACCGCCCGTGACAACTTGTTTTATTCCATAGGCTGTTGCTTCCCCGGAAGTCGAGGTTGCTGAAGCAGAGATATGCCCAGAAAGCGTGACAACGTTGTTTCCACTGCCCCCTGTGCCACCATTACCGCCCACACCGCCAGTGCCGCCAATCCCTCCAGTACCACCAACCCCGCCTGCGCCGCCAGCACCGCCATCGCCGCCAGCACCACCGGCACCGCCAGCGCCACCAACACCAGCAGCACCGCCAGCACCGCCATTGCCACCATCACCACCATTGCCGCCATTGGTGCCTGCAAATCCAGCGCCGCCAGCGCCGCCAGAACCGCCAGCGCCGCCGTTCCCGCCATTGCCGCCGTCGCCGCCAGCACCCCCCGTACTGCCAGCGCCACCATCGCCGCCAACGCCGCCGGCACCGCCAGCACCACCGGCGCCGCCAGCACCACCAGCACCGCCCGAGCCGCCAGCACCGCCGGTAGCCGATTGTTGTATCCCATAAGCAATAGCCGTATTGGCGCTGGTAGCCGTGGCTGTCACCGTGTGAGAGAGGGTAAGGATGTTACTCCCCGTGCCGCCGCTGGCACCGTTTGTCCCATTTTGGCCATTGGCCCCAGTACCGCCAGTACCGCCACTGGCCCCGCTTCCGCCAAAAGCCCCACTTTCGCCACTATCCCCAGTTCCTCCAACGCCGCCATTGGTTCCGTCTCCTCCCGCTGTGCCATCACCTCCATCATTGCCATCGGGTGACACACCGGTTCCGTCTTGCCCAGGCATGCCTGCAGCGCCAGCAGTGCCATGGTCCCCAGCGACGCCACTAGACCCATTGGCCCCAGCCGTAGTCGCATCTGCCCCAGCGACGCCACTGGTTCCATTGGCCCCAGCCGTTCCCGTAGCTCCAGTTGTTCCAGTAGCCCCAGCTGTTCCGCTTTCACCAACAGCAGTTTGTCCTATTCCGATGGCCGTTTCAGCGGTGCTGGACTGGTCTTCAGTGGAAATATACGTGTTGGATGTTGGGGTATCCGTTCCATAGATTGTAACCGGTGTTAATAACAAGAGGATCAAACACAGTTTGATATAAACAAATTTATCAAAATAGTTAATCGAGACAGTGGCTTCTGTACCCTTTGGTTGGGCACTAGCCATCCTAGATTTGGTTGATTTTGTAGACATAAGTCTCCCCCGTTTTTATAAATTTGGTTATATTTTCTTGAATGAAAAGCTCAGCGAGTTAATGCCCTATAAAAAAATTTGTTAAACGTATTTTTCAGGGATTCTAATTTAACGATTCTAGAGCCCTAAGAATGCTTTTGTAAAGAGCCCAATCTATGTACCAGTTAAAAATAGAGAACTAAAAAGTGTTTAACAAAGCCCTTGGGGGGATCCCCCCAAGGGCTTTGTGCGGTCGAAAATGGTTGTAGTCATACATCCATTCGGA
>JBFWNS010000007.1:0-127568 GCA_050250935.1 Candidatus Margulisiibacteriota bacterium
TGTAAAGAGCCCAATCTATGTACCAGTTAAAAATAGAGAACTAAAAAGTGTTTAACAAAGCCCTTGGGGGGATCCCCCCAAGGGCTTTGTGCGGTCGAAAATGGTTGTAGTCATACATCCATTCGGAGGTTATGTCTCGGACATCGTCTAAGGTTCGAAAGATATACAGGTCTAAAATGTCCTCACGGTAAGTTCTGTTGAAGCGTTCAATAAAGGCGTTTTGTGTGGGTTTGCCTGGCTTAATGTGTTCCAGTTTGACGCTGTTGGATTCAGCCCAAGATTCCAACTTAACCGACATAAACTCAGGTCCGTTGTCTACTCGAATTTCATCAGGCACACCCCGTTCTTCGGCAATTTGGTTTAAGACCCGAACCACCCGCTCTGCCGGAATCGAATAGTCAATTTCAATCGCCAACACTTCTCGGTTGTGGTCATCAATGACATTAAGCGTTCTAAACTTTCGGCCCATCTCCAAACTGTCCGACATAAAATCCATGGACCAGGTCCCATTCGCTTTTTGAGGGACTTCCAACGGTTTTGGCGTTCTATTGGGCAGTCGTTTTTTTGGCTTAATCCGGTGGTTCAGCTTTAGCTGTCGGTAAATTCTTCGAACCCGCTTGTGATTCCACAGATACCCTTGAAGCCTCACCCAAGCATAGATCTTGCCAAAGCCCCATCGTAACTTGCTCTCGGCTAGCCGACTCACCACTTCGATGACTTCCCTGTCGCCTTCTCGAATCGATTTATACCCAAATGTTCCTCGGTTCACCCATACCAATTCACACGCTCGCCGTATTGAATACCCTTGCGTTTTGAGAATATGGTGTACCAACTCCCGTTTCGCTTCGGGCTTTAGAGCTTTTTTTCGATCAGCTCCTGCAACACTTCTTTATCCATACAGACTTCGGCATACATCTTTTTAAGTCGTCGGTTTTCTTCTTCCAAACCCTTTAGCTTTTTCATCATCGGCAGGTCCATCCCGCCATATTTTGACCGCCAGCTGTAGTAGGTCGGCTGGCTGACTTTGTACTCCCGACACAACTCTGCTACTGGCATCCCGCTTTCTCCAAGTTTTAATATCTTGAAGATCTCACCTTCGCTGAATTTGCTCCGCTTCATTCGCCACTCCTTTTTAAACATAGGCTTTCGCCTATCTTATTTTATATTTTTCTGTGGCTCAATTTTAGGGGATGCTTACACTTTGAAGAATGGGGTATACTCTTTTCGTATGCAGGGCGGCAAAGTGGCATACAGGGTTATTAGGGTTTTTCGTTCTTGGGCCATTTGATTTTGGTTCGCTGTCTGTAAGTGTGTTGCATAATAAAGTAATCTTAAACGAAGATTGATGTAGGATCCTGAAGCAGAACTGCGTTCAAAATCAGGATTTCCAGGTTGGATATTTTTCCATACAAATTGAGTGAATTCGTTTAGCCCTTCTTTATGGCCTACATACATTAATAGCGTGGTAAAAATATCACCTAGCATGGCGTTTAGATGCCCTTTGGCAATTAAGGGGGCATTGTCCCGATACATGGCAAAAAATGGGCCCAGTTGTTGACTAAATTGATATCTTAAAATTTGCAGTAGACGATTAAGTCTTTGGGCTGGCTGGGTAGTTTGAATCGCTTTATAGTAGCGATCAATATCTTCAGCACCAATACCTTGTTCTTCAACAAGTCGGCGAGGAATGATATTCCCAAGGGTGCCGTCAGGATTTGCATATTCAAGGGTTCCTATGTGGGATGATAGCTCTTTTTGTGTACAGATCACGATGTTGTAGCCAGCTCTTAAAAGTCGATCCACGGTTTCGTTGTTGATGTGTGCGATTCCAGTATGGACAACTGAAATCATATTTCTTTGTTCGCCACGAATGGACAGTGCTCTAAATAAATTAGTATTAACAGATTCCCTCTTTAAGGCATCATCGAGTGGCGATCTGATTTCATCTAGGGGGTCTGTATTTTCATGCTTTGCGACGGGGCTAAATCCAATCATGGGTTGTCCAGGTAGTGCTAAAAAGGAGGTCCCACCATGGTCGTCACTTTCAATTGGAAGCTGACGCATGGTATTTTCTGGTATGTCTGCCATGGCTTCGACTACTTTGCCATCATATAGTCTTTGAGTGACGACAAGTTCTTGAATAGGAACATTATTAAAGAGTATGTGCAGCCCCTCAACTATTACTTGAAGTTTGCGGTTTCCAAAATATGCTGCTACCTGAAGGGCTTCTATTAAATACGTGTTGAGGGGGCTTGTGTTTCTGTGCATATCACCAATCAAGACGATGACGGGTCGTTCTTCTGATTGATTCAGGTTGCTTCGGCTTCGAATAAGTCTGGCATCAAAAAAGGTATCCCAACTTGTTCCAAGTTCTGGAAGGGGGTGTAGACGGTCTAATCTTTTTTCGGGGCTTAAACAGGGGATGTTGGCTTGTTCGAAAACTTTGGTTGCGGGCTGTGCGATTCCATTGGGAGGCATTCCACTCGAAAAAGCCAGAGTATGTGGTCTGCATTCTTCAACGGTTTTGGGGTCTCGTTGGATGGGTAGGCCGGGAAAGAGTTTATCCAGACCGGGGTTATCGGCTCCCCAATAGGGGGCAAAATGTACCAATTCACGGAGGGTTCTTTTTAAATGTTTTTCATTCGGTTTTGTTAAGCCGTAGCGGTTGTCTAGGAGTCTTTCCACCAAATGATCAATGCCTCTGGGTAAAGGGCGATGGTTGGTTTTGCAGTAGTGGGTAGCGCGTTCAAGCATTCTGAGGTGTAGGGTTTGCTGTTCTGGCGATGCGTTTGTGGTGCATTGATCGGATTTTATCAGGAGCTCGGTGAGGGCGCTTAGGCCTTCTTTGTCTTGGCATTGGTCCATGGCCGTAAATAGTTTTGTGGCAATTGTGTAGTCGAGTTTGTTGCCGATCATCAATTGGGTGTCTTTTGAAAATCCTGGTTTTTTGTGGGCAGTGCTTAAAAGATAGGGCGCTAGTAGTGCTGAAAAAGTGTTTCTTTGGGGATGGGTTTCTCGGTAGGTTTTTAAATAGGCCCTCATGCGATCGACGAAGGGGGGATCGTTTTGCAGGCGATGTAATAGGGTTTCTGCATTTTTATGGGTTCGGTTTGAGTTAATGGGTGGCGTTATGTGGGTTATGGGGGGGCGGGTATGGTTGAGGCTAGCGGCAAAAGATACGAGATTGGCCGCCAAATAATGGCTAGAAACAAAGGTGGGTACTGCGCTGGGTCCCATTGCTGTGGGCAGAGGCGGGTAGGCGGTAATGGTGTTGGGGGTGTTTCCAGTGTCAATATCGGTGGATGAACTTGCTTGTTGGGGGGCTTTTTGGGCACAAGCGGCCGTTACGCCAAAGGACAGGGATAACCCTGTTAGCAGGGCAAGTGCCAGTCCGGGATGGTCTTTTGCAACAGCACTAACGGCAAGGGCTGTCAGTGCTAGATTACGTTCCTGCCGTTTGGAGGTGCCCCATAAACAGTCCTGGCCTTCCCGTTGTTCAGCGGCGAGCCGGGCACCTGCTACGCGTCTATGTGTGGCTAAATCTGTGGTTTGAAAATGTGGCAATTATTACCCCTTACCTACAAGCACTACTGAAATTATCGGTGTGGGTTTTGATTAATTTCAGAAAAGGGGTTCGTTGAGGCTATCTGTGGGGATGTCGTTGTCTTTATGAAATTTGCACCAGAGTTATTCGATAATTTTGGGGTGCCCATGGCGTAAAGGCAGGAGGGATGAAAAATGGTGGTCTCACATAAAATTGTTGCTGTAAGAACCATTGTGGTCGGAGCTGGTCTTGTTGGGCTTTCAGCGGCGCATGCTACTCGAGGAAATGTGGTTGTGTTGGATGCCTCAGGTCCAGATGCCACAGAGATTAGGGCATCGGTTGGAGATACCCGTCTGGTTCGTCCTCAAGAGCAACCCTATTTAGAGGCTTTAAGGCTACAATCCATCCAAAAAATGCAACGCGTAGGGGACTTTATTGAATGGGCGCCCGTGGTGATTATTGGGAAAACGCGATCTGCTATTTTTAAAGAAGAGGCGTCGTATACGGCTAGTGGCTTACCAGAATTGAGTAGCCAGACCCTTTCTACGCGAAGTCCCTATTTAAAGTTACCTTTGGGTTATCGGGCATTTTGTGATCCCAACGGAGGGATACTCTGTCTTTCAAATTTAATGAGTACGCTTAGAGAGCGAATCCAGAAATTGCCCAATTCGTCGATTCAATTTAATCAGAAAGTCGTTCGTTACGAACGCGATCGAGAGGGTCAATTTGTCGTCACTACCGACCGCGGAAATCAATTTCGATCGGACCGTCTGATTTTTTGCAAAGGGCCATGGGCCATTGAAGACGGGAAAAAAATAATGGGGTCTAGCCTCGGTCGCCACTACCCATTTTTTGTACAGCGATTAGATCTTTTTTATTTCAACCCGACGGACACTTCTTCGGGTAGGCCGGTTTCGCTACCCCCCATGCTAATGCGGTTTGAGATGACCCAAGAAGAGTTAACGATGATTGCAAAAGGGAGATCGATTCCCCCCGATATAGAGTCGGTGTCCCATAAAAATGGCAAAATTTCAGTCGCCATGTATTCGATGATGGAGGGCGGTTTATACAAAGTGGGCTATCGTATCACTGGGGCCAGAACCTCTGTAGATCCCGATCGTGTGGACCAAAACGTTCATCCCCTCAGGCGTACGATCGTCGAATCGTTGCTCTTTCGAGTCTTTAACAATGTATCTCTGGGCTATGTTAAAACCACATGTGGAATAGTCACCGTTCGAGATGGTCGATTTCCCAACGATCCTGATGTGCCTGAAGTTGCAATGCACCGTGACCGTGAGGGCGCCATCCATTTTCTATCGTGTGGCGGAATTTCTGCAAAATTATCAATGGCACTTGGCGAGGTTTTGGCCTCATGTAGTCGTGGCGCTGAAATTCCAAAGGCCTTGAATCTTACCTTTTTGCCGTCGAAACTTTAGTGGCTTTTGGTTTTTCATCGCCAAGCAGGGGGCGGTTTTATCTTGTTGAGGCTATTGTGACACTTAGGGTGCCCCGGCTAACGGTGTTTAAATTGACCTCCCCCCAAAAAACTGGACAGTTAAGAGTTGGCGTCGTCAAGCTAAGTTTAGGAGGATGAGAAATGAGCAAAAAATAGGATAAAGAGTATACAGAAGAAGTGGAGGATATTTTGAGCAAGTTTTGTTGTTGCTTGTCACTGGGAATTATGTAGGTAATTCTCAATTTCAGTTATGATAGACTTTATTTTTTCAAAACAATCTTTCAGAAAGGGCAGGGCGTCTAAGTTATTTGGTATATCTGGTATGGAAGAGTTGTCAAAATAGAAGTATACCCAAGTGATTTTTTCAGTTTTGACTATATTGTTTGGAATAGGGAGTTGAGTCTCTGGGTCAATGGGAACCCCCATCACAGATATCCCGTTACCAAAGTAAACGCCAGAGCTCCAGCTAACAGAACCTCCGTTAGAGCCTAAAACTGTTGTTCTCGTTTCTTCGACTCTTTTTTGAGGGACAAGAGTCACATGCTTGTTTTCATTAGTTAATGCACTAAAATTTTTGATCCAACCAATTCCTTTAAAAGGCTGATATTTTAGAAAAATATTTGATAGCCCTGATTCTACTTCACTCATATACTTATTAAAGTCATTTTGAGAATTACGGATTGGGAAATTTTTATTGATTATCTTCTTAGAAAGGTAGTCTAGGGCTGTGCGAAGGTTTGTTAATAAATCTTTAATTTCAACTAACAGTTCGTCTTTTATGTTTTGATCATGTAGGCATTGTAAGTAACCTTTTTCTAATTGACTAAGTAAGTTATTCGATTTAGTCAGAACTGCATTTATATCTGAATATTTGCTATACCTAGTCACATAATAGTCCTTCTAACTCGATTAGAATAATTGATAATGATTGAGCCTAAAATAGATAAAAAAAGACTTTTTTAAAGATTGGCTGGGGAGGTAGGATTCGAACCCACGAATGCCGGGACCAAAACCCGGTGCCTTGCCACTTGGCGACTCCCCAATATTTGAGTGGTGGATAGTGTAACAAACCGCACTCAATTAATCAAACTAGGAACCTTAGCTGCAAACCCCCATACACGCGAAGGCATTCCGGGTGGCTTCGTTGACCCTGAAGGCCACTTTTTTGTGCCCAACCCCCATCAGGGCTACCAGGGTGTGGGTGTTGCCGGCGTTTTGGTTGTCAAAAAAGGCTTGGATGATTCGTTTGGTCATGCTGTCTTCTCGCTCTTGGTCTTGGGCGTTGACCAAGGCGATCTGGGCGGTTTCGTCATAGGGGTTTTCGAAGAGACGCTGGATGGCTTGGGGGAGCTTTGGAGACGCCGTTTGTAGGGCTTGGTGGACCTTGGCGTCTGCCAAAACGGCTTTCATCCACTGTTGTTGAACTTCATTCCAACGGGGTTCTGAAACCAGGCGAAGCAAGGGGCTTGAATGCTCGGGATCTTTTAATAAAGATAAATTTTTTAGTCGATTAAGGTCTCGAAAAACGGGGGCAAAAGGGGTTTCGGTTCCAACCGTTTCGGCAATACGCTGAAGGAGAGGGTTTCTGGCGCTGCTGATGAGAAGGGTTACTCGACGTGTTTCTGTGCCTGGCACAATTTGGCTGCTGAAATGATCGAAAAACAGTTGAAGGACAGCTGCAGACGTTGTGTTGGGCTCAAGTCCAAACACTCGGCCATTGGAGGGGCCTCCCAGTGTGGCTTGGGCAAAGTCGTCTTCGGCTCCGGCGGGAACCCCTTCCATGAGCAGTTGGAGCGGTTTTTGGGAGCCACTGAATTTTAACAGCAGGTGAAGCAGGAACTGTTCGTCAAAAACCTTGCCGGTATGTTGGCTTAAAACAATCGTGTGTGGCTGTTGGGCGGATGTTCCATGTTGTCGAGCAAGGACTGTTATTGCTTGGTATGTTTTTAAGGCGATGGGGACAGCGGTGCGTTCGACACGGGCAAGCATAAACAAATCCTTTAGACGGTATTAGATGGGGCTAGATTACACTGGAGATTATCGAGGCAAAACAAAAAAAATTTCAGGTCAGGGCTTACAAAACCTGTTTCCCCTGCACAAACACCGCCTCGTGGCAGCGGTCGTCGCCCATTAAGAGGTATTTTTCGAAGAGGGTTTTCCAGGTGTCGCCGGCGAAAACATCAAAAGGGGCGTTGGGTTTCCAGGGATTGATCACGATGGCGTCGAAGGCTTTTCGTAGGCGGAAATTGCCCAAATAGTGGTCCATTCCCAAGGCCTTAGCGCCGCCTAGGGTGGCCAGATAAAACGCCTCGGAAAGGGTTAGGGGATTCTCTGGAGAGGTCAATTGCGAGGTGGCCAGGGCGTTTCGAAGGGCATCGAGCATCGAGGGCGAATAGCCGCCAGCCACATCGGTGCCCAGCGCCACGGTAATGCCGGCATCGAGGACACGCCGAACGTTTAAGGACCCACTGCGCAGCGAGGCATTCGAGTTGGGGCAATGCACGATGCTGGACCCGGCTTCGGCAATCAGGTGTAATTCGTCATCCCCTAAATAAATGCCATGGGCCAACAGGGTTTTGGGGGTTAATAACCCCGCTTGGGCATAGATGTCGGTATAGTGCTTGGCTTGGGGGAAAATGGTTTTCATCCAGGCCACTTCGTCTTGGTTTTCGGCCAAGTGTGTTTGAATGGGCAGGCTGTGGGTTTTGGCCAAAAGGCCCAGTTTGGCCATCAGGTCGGGGGTGCAGGCTCCGGCAAAACGGGGGCTTAAAATGGGAAAGGCCAGGGGATAATGCGTCATGTCTTGAAGGACTTCTTCGGTTTCGGCCAAGCTGGTTTCTGTGGTTTCTTGGAGGGCCTGTGGGGATCTGCAATCCATGTTGATTTTGCCAATGTAGGCCCGTTGGCCGGCATCTTGGACAATCTCGCATAGGGCCAAGGTGGCTTTTTTATGGCGGGTGGGGCAATAGACTGCGGTGGTCGTGCCACAACTCAAAAAGCGGGCTACGGCTTTTTTGTAGACGGTTTTGGCGTGGTTTACATCCCTAAAATGGGCTTCTTCGGGATAGGTTTTGGTGCTTAACCAATCCAAAAGGGGGACGCCATGATGGGTGCCGCAAAACCCATATTGAGAGGGATGGGTATGGGCGTCGATAAAGCCTGGCAGGGTTAAACAGGCCGAGTGATCGATAATGGCGTCACTGGAAATGCCAAACGTTGCTTCGATTTGTTTGAAGGGGATTTTGTCTTGATACACCGCAACCGCGGCAATGGTGCCGGCAGCGGTTAGCGCGATCACCCCATTGGGCAGCCACTGCAGTTGGTTGGGACCCAAGGCATGGACAAAATTGCCAACAATCACCCGTTCAACCGAATGTGAAATAGCCATAGTCCACCAGTGTAGCGCGTTTTACTCTGTTTAAAATAGTTAAACTCTGGGTAGACTATAACTATTCCCACCCAAGGAGATGCTGAATGGATTATTTTCTGCCTCGTTTTGTCTGGCTTATTCCGGTTTCGGTTGGGGTTTGTTTTTTGGTCTTGCTTTGGCAAAACCGACAGCCCTTTGAAAAAGCACCGGCTGAAGTTTGCGAAGCCAGCACCTTGATTGGGAATGATGTTCTGTCGTTTTTGAAACGTCATTTTATGTTTGTGAGCTCGATTTTATTGTTTGTGTTTTTGTTTATGGTGGGTCATGGGGTTGTGGGGCTCTACAACCCCTTTTTACCCTTTGCTTTCGTGAGCGGGGGATTCTTAACGGGTTTTGCAGGGTATTTTGCGGCCCGAAAAAACACCGAATCCATTGCCGTTGGCCACCTTTATTCGACCGAAAAATCCTGGACGAAAACCCTTAAAACCTTGCTGGACCGAGGCCTTGTTTCGGGGCTAATGACCTTTGCTTTGTGTTTGCTGGGTATCGTGTTTTGGTATTTTTTGTTGAACCTGGTTTTTGACCACAATTTGTTGGGGTTAAGCCGACATATTTTGCAGACCATCGAACCCGGAAAAACCTGGGATGCGGCTGTGGTGGGCTCTCCTTTATTTGAGCGGTTTAAGATGGTGGAAATTTCCATTACTTTGCTGGCCTATGGTTTGGGCTCTTCGGTGGTGGCCTTGTTTGTCAGATCCGCCACCTCGTTGTTTGCCAAAGCGGCCGATACAGCTGCCGATACTGCTGGTTATTTCGAAGCCAGTTTGGCGCCGGATGATGCCCGTAATCCAGCGCTGTTTGCCGATGCGGTTGGCGATCATGCCATGAAATCGACGGGGGTGGTTACCCAGTTGTTCGAGTCGTTTACCTTGGGAATTTTGGGGACAGTCAGCATTGGGCTCTCTTTGGCCTATATGGAGCCCAGTCAGGCTCTGTTTCACAAAGTGTTTAACCCCATTTTAGTGGGTGCTGTGGCTATTTTTTTGGGCTATTGTGCCGTCAAAATGGTGGCGGGTCGCCGCATAGAAAAAGCGGGCGATGTGCTCGTTTCTTTTAAGTTGGCCTTGGTGTTGGCCTATGCCTTGGTTACGGTGTTTTTGCTGGGGCTTTATGCCACCCACAATTTGGGATTTGGAACGCTGTTGGCCATTGAAAGTGGGTTTATTTCCAGTTTGGTTTTAACGTGGATAACCCTTTATGTGTTGGATCCTGCCCAAAAACCGGTTCAAGCGGTTGTGGCCAGTTCTTTTCAATCTGAAGGGCTGCTTAAGGCCCTGGGTTTCGGATTTGGGGCCACCTTTTTGAAAGGGATTGTGTTGGGCTTGGGCTTTTTGGCGGCCTTTGTTGTGGCAGGCGGAACCCATCACTATTTGTATGGGATTTATGGCATTTCCTTTGCCTCGTTTGGTTTGTTATTGCCCGGGGTTGTGTATGTGGCCTTTCAGTCTATTGCACCCGTTGCGGATACCGCTTCGATGCTGATGGCTGCAGGCGAGGCCGAACACAAACACTGGTTTTGCCAGTGGGATAGCTTGGGCAACACCTTGGCGGGGAACCAAGCCTCGTTGTTGAACACGTCCTTGGCGTTTTCGGCCATCACGTTTTTTGTGGTGATTTTGGATTCGATCGTGCATTGGATTCAAGAATTGGTGATTTTGGGTAGCCCCCAAATTGCCCACCTAACCTTTGGCCACGATCATTTAACGGTCATGTCCATTATTACTTTGTTTCGGGTGGATTTGCTGAATCCCATGTTTATGGCGGGTTTGTTTTTGGGCGGTAGTGCCGTCTGTTGTTTTGTTTGGCTCACCATTCGGGCCATTCACCGGGTTTCGGCTTCAGCCTTGGTTCCGGTTCGCGAAGCCTTAAAACAAGACCGTATTTTGAACCGAATCGATAGGCCCCACTACGCTGCGGTGGTCGATCATTTGGTGGTGGCTGTGGAGCGTTACAGCTTGTTGATTCCTTTTTTGGCCTTGGTAATGCCTGTGGTGGTTGGCGGGCTTTTAGGGGTCGCCGCTGTTTGTGGGTTTCTGCTGGGGAGTTTGATTGTCGGGGTGATGGTGGGCGGTGCGGCCCTGGTCTGCGGGTATTTGTTGGACAATGTAAAACTACAGGTGGCCGAACAGTTTGGAACCCACAGTTATGCTTTCCAAATGGCCCAGTTGAACGATGGCATTGGCGACTATTTAAAAGATGCCGTGGCCCCGCTTTTGCATTTGGTGATTAAGTTGTTTTTCTTAAGTACTTTAATTTTTGCAGGGATCATTTTGAAAGTGATGGTGTTGGTTTAGACGTTAAGATGAAAAGGGAGCAACCATGCTAGACCGTATTGGTGCGTATTTAGATCAAGAATTGGGTAAACCGTTTTCGCGGATTCAAGTCTCGGCCCAAGTCGAGCAAGGTCATGCGGTGTTGGTGGATATCTCGAAAGAAAAAATCGTCCTGACTGTGCAATCCGAAACCCTTAAACAGGTCTTTGAAATGTCTGTGGATTCGGGGCTGCTTTTGTACGATAACCACGATGCTGATGAATCCATGTACCGGGAATTTGCCCGACACATCCGTGAGGTTCAGCGTCAAATTACAACTGGTTCGGCGACCCTTGTGGGTCAGGTTTAAAAAAGGAAAGCGCAATGTCTAGTTTAGGTCCCATTCCTGGTTCGAGTCCTTCGTTTCATCCCTCTGCTTTGTCGGGTACCGATGCAATGGGGGCCCAACATGCTGTGGGGGGGGCTACGACTTCGGTTGGGGGTGTGGGTACGCCGGCAGGGGCTGTGAATTTGTCACAATCCGCGGCGGCCAAAACGGCAACGGCGCACTTGTTGTCCCAGGTTGCCGAAAAAGCTGCAGAGCCCAAAAGCCACCGGATTGGCCATTTGGCTGAAAAGGTGGTGGGGGTAACCGGGATGGTTTCGGAAAATATGGACAATTTAATGGAAATGATGGCTGGCGAAACCGATTCCACATCGGCTACCGAAGTGGCCCATAAAGTTGCAGAAGGGTTCGAACATGCTGCCAACGCTGTGGCTACGGTTGCGGCTGTTGCTGCTGTGTTTACCGGGGTTCGCGAAATTCAAGAAGGCCAAGAAGTGGTTCATCAAACCCGAGCAACTGTTGCCGATGCCGCCAGAAAAGGGGCCGATGCAAACACCATGGCCGGCATTCGACAAGCAGCCCGAGATGTGGTGGCCACGACTCGCCTTAATCAAGTTAAGGCAGCCCTCGAGGTAACCCGTGCGGCCGTGACCCTGGCCCATTCCAGTGCCGAAGTTGCTGTACAGGCTGCCAGTACCGGTAGCACCGTGGCCACCCAAGCCACGGCGGCCAGCCACGTTTTGTCGGTGGCTGGTGGGTTTGTTACGGGACTTATTTCTGGGGTTTCCTTGGGTGGTAACATTGCCACGGTGGTGAAATCGTCGGTGAAAATTAACCAGATGCAGTCCGCTCAAAAAAAGGTTCAGGCCGAACTGGTCGAGCTTCAAAAAGAGGCCAGTAAGCTTTTAGAAAACCATGTGCCGGGCCAAGATGCCATCAAAGATCAGGCCATCGAAGAGAATATGCACTTGCAAAACCAGCTCAAAATAGAGTCTAGCCGGGTGGATTCTGCCGTCAAAATGCTAAAAAAAGGCCGGGATATTGCCATTGCAACGGGGGTTAAAAATGCCCTGATGGCCACCTCGAGTGCCTTAAGCGTTGCCATGACCTTTGGGGCTCCGGTGTTGGCAGCTACGCCCATTGTGGGCTGGGCTTTGTTGGGGGCAGGGGTGCTCATGGGCATTGGGCTTGGCATTTATTGTGCGATTCAAAATAGAAAGGCAGAGCAGGCCGCCTCCCAACGGGCGCAGTTGTTCAAAACCTCGGCCGATTTGAATGGCATGGTCAAGGAATTTCAAAATACCATCCAAAAAATGATGTCCGAAACCAAGGCTCCCGATTTTAAAACCCTAACGGTTGCCGAGGTTAAAGAGCATTTTCAGTTGTTGAGCGAGAAGGCCGATGCCAAAAGCAAGGCGGTTACTGCGTTGATCAACAATCCGCCCAAAGATCCTGGTGAATTAAAAGACACGGTCGACAGATTGGCCGACGAGGCTGCGACTTTGGAACAACAACTTCAGTTTTTCTCTCGGTTTACGGCGGCCCTGGACGCAGCGGGTGTGGATGACAGCATGAAGGTTGCCGATATTACCGATCATTTGAACGCAAAAGTAAATGTTGCGGCCAATTTGGGTCTTGAGGCCGGAAAACTCAAAGGACTTGGCGAGGTGGTTCGGGCCATGCCAGACGCTTTTGCGGGTTCTAAATTTATGGGCGTGGATATGTCCCTTTTAATGCAACTTAAAGGCGGCGAAAAATTGGCCCAACGGTGGGTCACTTCCTTGTCCCCACGGTCGGCCTAGTAGGGGCCTTTTGACTGGTTTTCCGGCTGAAGCTGTGATAAGCTTTCGAGGTTTCTTTTTGCCAAATTTATTTCCCCAAGGAGTTTGTGATGTCGAAGAAAAAAGTAACCGTTGTTGGCGCAGGTTTTGTCGGCGCAACGGCAGCCCAACGCATTGTTGAAAAACAATTGGCGGATGTGGTTTTAATCGATGTGGTTGAAGGTCTTCCCCAAGGAAAAGCCTTGGACATGATGCAAAGCGCCGCTGTCGAAGGGTTTGATACCCACATTGTGGGCACCAACGACTACAAAGACACCGCAAACTCGGATGTGATTGTCGTAACCGCTGGTATTGCCAGAAAGCCTGGCATGTCCCGCGACGATTTATTGGCCACCAATGCCAAAATTGTGGGCAGTGTTGTGGAGCAAGCGGCTGCGGTTTCCCCCAATGCCATTCTCATTATTGTCTCCAATCCTTTGGATGTCATGACCCAGTTGGCCCAAGCCAAATCGGGGTTCCCAGCTCACCGCGTGTTTGGGATGGCCGGGGTTTTGGATTCGTCCCGCTATGCCCGTTTTATTGCCGAAGCCTTGAATTGCTCCATCAAAGACGTTCGGGCCATGGTATTGGGTGGCCACGGCGATTCGATGGTTCCTGTTCCTGAATATTCGACTGTTAACGGTATTTCCATTACCCAATTGTTGCCTGCTGATAAAATCGAAGCCATTAACACCCGCACCCGCAATGGTGGGGCCGAAATTGTGGGTTTGTTGAAAACCGGCAGTGCCTATTATGCACCTTCTTCTTCAACCGTTGCGATGGTTGAAGCGGTTTTGCTCGATTCGAACCGCATTTTGCCCGTCTGCGCCCATGTTGAAAATGCCTATGGTATTCAAAACCTCTATTGTGGGGTTCCTGCAGTGGTTGGGTCTACTGGGGTTAAGCGTATCCACGAAATTAAATTGAACAGCCAAGATTTGGCAGCGCTTCAAAAATCGGCCACCGATGTTAAAGAGTTGGTGTCTCGCATGGAATCGTTGCTTGCCGTTAAGGAAGGATAACCATGTTGAAACAGTATTTAGCTTCTTCTATCGGTAAAAAGCAAGTGGTGGCCGTTTCGGGCCTGATGTTGATTTTGTTTTTGATTATGCACTTGGCCGGCAATTTGTTGATCTTCAGAGGCCCTGATGTGTTTAATGCCTATTCTGAAAAGCTCCATTCTTTGGGCCCTGTTTTGTTTGTGATCGAATTGTCGCTGACCGCTGTGTTTTTGATTCACATTTGTTTTACCGCAATGGTGGTGGTCGAAAACCGCCGGGCCAGAGCCAAAAACTATGCGGTGAACAACAACCCTGTGGTAAAGCGCTCGTTGCCAACCCGCTTGATGCCCTACACCGGTGCCATCCTGATTGTGTACCTGATCAGCCATTTGATCGACTTTACCTTTACCGAGCCCAGTGGGGCTATGGCCATGGTTCACGATCGTTTTCTGGGCCTGTATGGGTTGGTGTTTAATTCGTTTTTAAGCCCAATTCGGGTGGTGTGGTACTGGATTGCAATGGCAGCCATTGGGTTCCATTTGGCCCATGCCATTCAAAGTGTGGTTCAGACCTTTGGGTTTAACCACCCTCGCTATACCCCGGTTATTCAAAAAATCAGTTTGATTTTGGGGATTGTTATTGCCTTGGCCTTTAGCAGCATCCCCTTTTATGTGTTGTTTTTGGCCTCTGGCGGTTTGAATTAGAAAGGAGTCGGTATGACAACACATAAACTGGATTCAAAAATTCCCTCCGGCCCCATAGCCGATAAGTGGACCAAGCATAAATTCGACATGAAATTGGTCAACCCGGCCAACCGACGCAAACACACCGTGATTGTAGTAGGAACCGGTCTGGCTGGCGCTTCGGCTGCCGCTAGCTTGGGCGAGATGGGCTATCATGTTAAGTCGTTTTGTTTTCAAGACAGTCCCCGTCGTGCCCACAGCATTGCGGCACAGGGCGGGATCAATGCGGCCAAAAACTATACCAACGATGGGGATAGTGTTCACCGCTTGTTTTACGACACCGTCAAAGGCGGGGATTTCCGTGCCCGAGAAGCCAACGTTCACCGTTTGGCCGAGGTCAGTGGCAACATCATCGACCAATGTGTGGCCCAAGGCGTTCCCTTTGCTCGCGAATATGGCGGATTGTTGGACAACCGGTCTTTTGGTGGAGCTCAGGTTTCTAGAACCTTCTATGCCAAAGGTCAAACCGGCCAACAGTTGTTGTTGGGGGCCTACAGCGCCTTAATGAAAGAAGTGTCCAAAAAAACCGTTACCATGTTTCCCCGCCGGGAAATGTTGGACTTGGTGGTCATCGACGGGGTTGCCCGCGGCATTGTGGTTCGTAACCTAATCACCGGAAAAATCGAATCCCACGTTGCCGATGCTGTGGTTTTGGCAACCGGTGGCTATTCCAACGTCTACTATTTGTCGACCAACGCCAAGGGCTGTAACGTGACGGCGGCTTGGCGGGCCCATAAAAAAGGTGCCTTGTTTGCCAATCCTTGTTACACCCAAATTCACCCCACCTGTATTCCTGTGCACGGCGATTACCAATCCAAACTGACCTTGATGAGCGAAAGCTTGCGTAACGATGGTCGGGTTTGGGTTCCCAAAAACAAAGACGATCGCCGTCCTCCCCAAGCCATTCCCGAAGATGAACGGGATTATTATTTGGAACGCAAATACCCCAGCTTCGGAAATTTGGTTCCCCGAGATTTGGCCTCTAGAAATGCCAAGCAGCAATGCGACAAAGGCAAAGGGGTCGGCCAAACCGGATTGGCTGTCTATTTGGACTTTTCTGATGCCATCAAACGCTTGGGCGATTCGGCCATCGAAGCCAAATATGGCAACTTGTTCGACATGTACGAATGTATTACTGGCGATAACCCCTACAAAACCCCAATGATGATTTACCCTGCCGTGCACTACACCATGGGCGGCTTGTGGGTGGATTATAACCTGATGAGCAACATCCCTGGTCTGCACGTGATTGGGGAAGCCAACTTTTCGGATCACGGTGCCAACCGATTGGGAGCCAGTGCTTTGATGCAAGGATTGGCTGATGGGTATTTTGTATTGCCTTATACCATTGGTCACTATTTTGCGACCCATGCCCAACCCAAAGTCACCACCGATCATCCCGAATTTAAGGCGGCCGAATTGGCGGCCGAAGAGCGGATCAAAACCCTCTTGTCCATCAAAGGGAAGCGTACGGTTGACGATTTTCATCGCCAGTTGGGTCTTTTGATGTGGGACAAATGCGGTATGGCCAGAAACGAAGAAGGCCTCAAAGAAGCCTTGGTCAAAATCCCCGAAATTCGCGAGGAATTCTGGCAAAACGTGACGGTTTCAGGTAGCGAAGGCGAGCTGAATCAATCCCTAGAAAAAGCTGGCCGCGTGGCTGACTTCTTGGAATTTGCCGAATTGTTGGCACACGATGCGCTTCAACGCAAAGAATCTTGCGGTGGACATTTCCGCGAAGAAAGTCAAACCGACGAAGGCGAAGCCCTTCGGGACGACGAAAACTTCTGTCATGTTTCCGCTTGGGAACACAATGGGGTTGGTAAAGCACCGACCTTGCACAAGGAAGCCCTTGATTTTGAAACTGTTCACCTCACACAAAGGAGTTACAAATAATGAAGGACACCATTAATTTAACCCTTAAAATTTGGCGTCAAAAAAGCACCAATTCTCCCGGGAAATTCGAGGTTTACCAAGCCAAAAACATCGATGTTCATTCGTCGTTTTTGGAAATGTTGGACGTGGTTAACGAAACCCTGGCGGTTTCGGGTATTGAGCCGGTTGCTTTCGACCACGATTGCCGAGAAGGCATCTGTGGCAGTTGCGGTGCGGTGGTCAATGGTCAGCCCCATGGGCCCCGTCGTAAAACCACTTTGTGCCAGTTGCACATGCGCCATTTTAAAAACGGCGATACCATCGTCATCGAGCCGTTTCGCGCCAAAGGCTTTCCGGTGGTGAAAGACTTGGTGGTCGACCGTGCAGCTTTTGATCGTGTGATTGCATCGGGTGGGTTTGTGTCGGTTCGTACCGGTAGCCCCCAAGATGCCAACAACATTTTAATTCCCAAAGAAGCGGCCGACAAAGCCATGGATGCCGCCCAATGTATTGGCTGTGGGGCCTGTGTTGCGGCTTGTCCGAATGCTTCGGCCATGTTGTTTGTTGGGGCCAAAGTCAGCCATTTGGCTTTGTTGCCACAAGGTCAACCCGAGGTGAAATTCCGGGTTAAAAACATGGTTAAACAAATGGATGCCGATGGGTTTGGCAACTGCTCGAACGAATATCAGTGTGAGGCGGCTTGTCCCAAAGGCATTAGTGTTTCCAATATTGCGCGTATGAACAAGCACTTCTTGGGTGCAAGCCTTTCCTAGCTTGGCCGGAGAACTGCTCGCCTCTTTTCAAGAAGCAGCCCGGTTAATGAACCTGGTTGCAAACGACAAGTCCTTGGTGGCCACCACCGAGGACTTGGCCGCCACCTTGGCCGATGTGTTTCAGGCCGGGGGCAAGGTTTTGATTTGTGGCAATGGGGGCAGTGCTTGCGATGCCATGCATTTTGCAGAAGAGTTTACCGGACGCTACCGTAAAAACCGACCCGCTTTGCCGGCCCTGGCCCTGACCGATTCGGCTCACATTACCTGCGTGGGCAACGATTTTGGCTTCGATGCCATTTTTGCCCGTGGGGTTGAGGCCTTTGGAAACCCTGGGGATGTCTTAATCGGTCTGTCCACCAGCGGCAATTCGGTTAATGTGATTCGGGCGTTTGAGACGGCCAAAGAAAAAGGCCTGACCACCGTGGCCCTGTTGGGCAAAGGCGGTGGCGCTTTGGCGGGAAAAACCGATATTGAATATGTTGTTCCTGGCGACACGGCCGATCGGATCCAAGAAATTCACATGGCCATTTTGCATATTGTGATCGAAGGGGTAGAACGCCGGTTGTTTCCCAATCATTATCTCTAGTTCAGGAGGGGTTTTATGTCGGTTTCTTTTTATTTGATTTTGCACGTGATGGCCGTATTGGTGATGGCTTCTGGTTTGGGTGCCCTGTGTTTTTCTGCTGAAAAATCCAAAGCCGCCAACATCTTTTTTGGGATTAGTTCTTTGGTGGTGTTTGTGGCAGGGTTTGGGTTGTTGCACAAAATGCACATTCCCTTCCAAACCCCTTGGGTTCTAAGCAAATTTGCCATTTGGGTCTTGGTTGCGGCCACCGCCCCGCTGATCGTAAAACGAGCGCCTCACCTCAAAAAAACAGCGTTTATCGTGTTGATGGGTCTGTTGTTGGCGGCGGTTTATGTGGTGTTTACCAAGGCTGGGATCTAGTTTTTGATGGGGTCTGTTGGGGTTCTTTTTGCGCATTTTGATGCCGAGGACCGCATTCGGGACCACATTGTTTTTCATTTAAAAGCTTGGTCAGATTTGGGGGCAAAGGTTGTGTTTATCACAACAAGCAAACCGGACGAGGCCCAATGCGATCGGATTCGGCCCTTTGTTAAAACCATTGTGTTTCAGCCCGAGAATGTGGGCTTTGATTTTTATGCGTGGTCGTCCTATTTAAAGGGTCATCGTGAGGAAGTCTTGGCTTTGGATTGGCTGATTTTGACCAATTCGAGTGTGTTGGGGCCTGTGTTTCCCTTGGCTCCCATTTTGAAAACCATGGCGAGTCATCCGATTTGGGGGATGACTGAGAATTTTCAGCCCCGGCATCACCTTCAATCCTATTTTATGGCGTTTCGGTCTGATGTTTTACAAACTGAGTCGTTTTGGACATTTTTTACAACTATTATTCCCTTTGCCGATGCACATTCAACCATTTCGGCTTACGAAACCACCTGGACAGCGTATTTCGAACATCAAGGCTGGACCCCAGTTTCCTTTTCCCCTCCGAAATTGGGGTATAGAACCCAATCGGAAATTAAAATTTTGTCCTTCGAGCCTTCTGCAAAAGACGACTCTTTGCTTGCTTCTTGGCATTTTGGGCTTTTTCGCTATGGGCTAAGGCGGGTATCCATTGATCCTTGTTATTATTACCCGGACGAATTGTTGGCTGTTGGAATGCCTTTTGTAAAAATGAAGTTGTTTTCGAACAATACCCATGGCCGGAATCTAGGGGGACTTTTGGACAAGATCGAGCAAGCGGGGATTTCGGTTGCGGACTGCCCGGCTTTACGGGGCAAGATCTAGAGGTTCCATAAGCACTTGGCCCAGGTTTTGAAAGGGGTGGGGCTGGTTTTGGCATACCGATCTAACCACTGTAAACGAGCCGTTTGAACAGTCTCGGTTTGCCACCAGGCTTGGATATCCGATAGGGCATTGATGGCTTTGGCCGCTGCTTCGGGGTTGTAAAAGGCAATGCCTGCTTGATGCCACAGATCGAAAAATGGCGTCGCTTCTGGTGCCAGTTGAATGGCAGGATTCAAAATCACCATAAATGGGGTGTTGGCAGCGACCAGGGTGTTTAGGGTGGTGCTGGCATTGTCCATGACCACCAAGGATGCGCTTAGAAGCCAAGGCATCAGATCCCCTTCGCAGCGTTGGAGCGTGGGAAAGGCCTGGGATAAACTGGGCCATTCGTCCAAGCGACATCGGGTGTCTGGGTGAGCTCGGTAGCGGAGCAAGTCCAGCTTGTCTGGGGATAAGCCTTCTAAAAACAGGTGTTTATCGGCCAGATAGTGGGGCCAGGTTGGTCCAAAGTGTTCGGAGTACAGACAGCCCACGCCCAATGGGTGAATCACGTTGCCAACCATCACTATGGCATCCGAGGTGGGGTTGTGCTGGTTGAAACAGCGGGATAGCTCGGGGGAGGGTAGGGGAATCAGGTTGTCTTTAATGCCATTTTGAGAGTCCCATCCCCAGGTGATAAACCATCGGTTCTTTATCTCCAGTTCGTAGCTGCCATAATGATGCAAATCGATCCCATAACTTCCCCCATGTTGAGAGCCCAGCAAAACTTCTCCGGCTTCTAGTGCGTTGGCCATGTAAAATTTAATTTGTTCGTGTTGATAAAAGGAGGTTCGACTGACTCGCAATCCCCCAGTTCGATACCGTTGCTTTTTGGCTTTGGTCTGTAGCAAACCATAGTGGGTGGTTAGTGTTTGGGGAAGGGTTTCGAGTAAGAGGCGCCAATAGCTTTGACACACGGTGGTGGTGAAGAGGGTTTCGAGAGCGTGGTCTGCAAAAATGGGTTTTGTCGAGGCATAGGGAGCACCGGGTTCGGTTTTGGGGAGTTTGGTTTTTTTGAAACAGGCTTTAAACCGAAGCATCCACGATAAGGCATCCCGTTGGGGTTCTGAAAATCCATGAACCCCTTGGAAGCGTCGGGGGTCTGGATTGGGCATGGATTCCACACAATCGGGGGCTTCAGGGAAAAGGGTTATTGTTGGGCTTAAGGTCCAAGTCGATGGGGCGCAATCCTGGCAAAGTTGGCTTAGAATCCAGTGGTAGAACGCCGGATTTTTAAGGCCTCGCAGATTAAAATCGATCATGTCCACGAAATTCCATGGGCCTGAAGTGGCGAGGGTTTCAACCGTAGCGGTTTTGGGGTTGGACAGTGCTGGGGCAAGGGTTAAAAAACAGCCAGCGACGATACCCCATAGCTCGAGAATATAGGGCATGGCGAGGGTGCGCCAGTAAGGAATGCCATGCGAAACCCCGTGAAGGGTGTTTAAGTGATCGGCCAATTGTTTCAAAATAGCGGTATTTAAAAAATCATTTGTGAAGGCCAACAAAGCGTCTTGGCTGTGGGCCACTGTCTCGAAGGAAAACCGATGCCAGTGGGGAAACCGTGTTTCTTGCCCAATTAAACTAATGCCAGACAAAATTTGATCCTGGTCTGGCCTGTAATCGTCGGGTAAGGGTCCTAGAATTAGCCTTGGAGGAACTAGTTCAGAGTCGAGCACGCCGCAAAAACCCCTTGATGGGCCTTAACCATGGCTTCCAGTTCTTGTTCGAGGGCCTTAAGCTCGGCTTTGGCAGCGGCTTGGGCTTGTGGGGTTTCCAGGTTTAGATTTGGAATCAGGGTTTGGTAATAGGCGATGCCATCCAACAGATTCTTGTGGAAGGTGTTCAGGTATTGAATGCGTTTTTCGTTGGGATCTGGCAGGCTTTTTTGGATTTCTTTGGCGAAATAGTTGATGTACATTTTCAATTCCGCCATAAACATGTTGGGGCGGGCAGTGTTGTTTAATAAATTTTGTCGGCCATAGATGTGGCCCATCATTTCTGCAAGCGAGCAAATGGTGGAAAAATAGGCCAAGTTAGGGCCTGGGCAAACGGCTGGACTGAGGGCCCGTTTGTTGTTCAGATGATGCGAGATCAGGGCGCTGGCCGCCAAATCTTCGCAGAGACAGGCCTTGGCAATCACGGCATTAAAGGCGATTTGATATTGGTTTTGGGGCAAATGCAGGTGTTTGAGTTGTTCGATCTTTTTGCGTTGATACAGCGTCGAGGCGGTGCAGATGGGGGTGGTGGTAAATTCGGTGTTCGAAACCAAATGCCCTTTGGGACAGGGGCTTCCGGGTTTGCCGGCTTCTGCTTTTTTGAGTTTTTCTTGTTCGCTGATGCTGAACCGAACGGTGTTAAAGGGGACGCCCAGCGGGGAAATATCACTTAAATACAGGTCTTCTTGGGTGGCTTTGGACAACAATTGGCGGGTTTCTTCGTCCAAAGTTGTTACTTCGGGGACCAATAAAAAGGGTGTGGCCCAGCCGGTGCCATCCACCCTGTAGTGTTGGATCAAAAACTGATCCTCGGTGTGGGTACCAATGCCCCCTTGAACCGTGATGTTGGTTTTTGGAAGCTGTTTGAATGGGATGCGATTTCGTTTGGCCAAGGCCTCGTTACAGGTAACCAATAGCTCGGAAAACAGGGTTTCTTTTTCGGTTTTAAATTCTTCTAAAATGGGGCCCAACAAATAGCCGTCCGAAGCAAAGGCGTGGCCGCCGCAGTTCAAACCGGATTCAATGCGGTGCTCGGAAACCCAAATCCCCTTTTTGGCCAAGAACCGACCTTGGGTGGCCGAAGAGCGGAAATCAGAAACCTTTAAAATGATGTGCTTTTTTATATGACCGGTTTCGTCGGGGAAAAAAGGATCGAAGGTTTCGATATAGGCATAGAGGCGTCGGTTAAACCCTGCCGAAAACACAATGCCCGACTCCAAAGTACTGTTGGCGAACCCACGTAGGGCCGATAGGGCATCCGAAAATTCTTCGGGCAGCAAATTGCCTTGTTTGTCGTAGTTGGTTCTGTCGATTTTGGTCATGATGTTCACATCGGCTTTGCCAGGGCGCATGCGGTTGCGCAAGTGGGTTTGAAGGGCCTGTTTTTTGGCCTCGTCTTTCTCGGCCAACATGGCCAGATAGTCGGTGTGGAGCGGGCTGGTTGTGGGCAACATCTCGAAATATTTGGTGATCTCGGATCCGGGTTCGAAAGCCGTGGCTTTTAGAGCTTCAAATTGGGTTTTAATCAGGTGGTCCACCAAGTCTAGATAGGCGGTAATGCGTTTGGCGCGGAAGTCTTCGCTCCATTTTTTGATGGGCTCAAAGGGTAGATCGTTGGCTTTGGCGTGGTAGTCGCGCATGGTTTCGCACAATTCGTCGTCGCCAATGGACATCACAGACGATATCCCATATTTGGCCACCCGCAAGGGGGTATCGATGGTAAACGACGTTCCCATCACGGGAATGTGGACACTATGGATCAGTTCTTGGGTGGGTGTAGATTTCAACAATTTTCCTTATAAGTTCGGGCAACAGGGGCTTGAAAACGGGTAGATAAAAAACACCCGATTATACAGTATGAAGAGCCTCCAACACCAGCCCAAGGGCAGGCACTTACTCTGGGATGGATTGAGGAGCGCTCAGGTTCAATTGCACCGCATGGACACCGGCTTTAAAAAAAGGGTCCAAAATGGCGTTCACGGCCCGGTGTCGTTGCAAGGGGGTTTTTCCAATAAATAGTGGCGATACTAGGGTAATGGAAAAGTGACTGTTGGTTCGGTTGTGGATGCCCCCATGTCCGTTGTGTTTGGCACTGTCGTCGGTAATGTCCAGCTGGGTGGGGGTAAAGGCTTCGGTTAAGACAGCGCGGAGGGTGTTAATCATCTCATCTAATGGTACACTACCCGACCATGAAACTTCAAAATCCTTTTCGACACGTGGCCAACATCATTACTTTGCTTCGGATTGTGGGGGTGGCCCTTATTTTTTGGCTGACGCCGTATCACACCAATTTTTGGCTTTTGAATACAGCTCTGATCTATGCCCTGATTTGTGTGACTGATTTTGTGGATGGTTGGGTGGCCCGTAAATTCGAGATTGTGTCGGATCTGGGTAAAATTTTGGATCCTCTGGCCGATAAAATTTTGGTTTTGGTGTTTTTACCCTTGCTGGAAATGCAGGTGATTTCCTCGTTTCCCGTCTTCATTATTCTGGCCAGGGAATTTGCGATTATGGCCCTTCGTGTGGTCTCGGTTCAGCAAGGTTCGGATATTTCGGCCAAACTGTCTGGAAAAATCAAAACCGCGATTACCTTGCCGGTTTGTGGCATTTTATTTGCCAGGGTGGATGTTAAAACCGTGGCCCTTCCCAAAATTTTATTGCCCCTTGAAGCCCTGCGTATTTGGATTCATTCTTGGCCCTGGTGGGTGTTTGCCATTTTGATTTGGGCGACGGTGTTGGTCACGGTCTGGTCGTTTATGGATTATTTTGGTCGGTTTATTTGGGACCGCTATGTCAAAAAGGCTGGTGGTGAAGAGCAAGCCAAGCGGTTGTTGCGCAGCTTAATCCCCAACAGCTTTTCGATGATGAATTTGGTTTGTGGCATGGTGGCCGTGGTCATGGCTTGGTACGGTCAATATCACACGGCAGTGTTGTTGGTGATTTTGGGTATCTTGTTTGATTCTGTGGATGGTCATTTGGCCCGGAAGTTGGATGCCTTTTCGAAATTTGGCGCTAAACTAGATTCTAAAGCCGATTTTGTAAGCTTTGGCATTGCGCCTGCTATTGTTGTGTTTCAAAGCCTGGCTAACGGGTCTTTGGAGCGACTGGTGGTTGGGGCTGTTTTGGGTATTTTGTATTATGGTTCTGTGCACTATCGCCTGCGCCGCTTTGATAAAACCGGTCACAGCGACGAGTTCGAAGGGTTGCCTTCTCCAGTGGGTGCGGCCATTGTATTGTTGGCGGCGATTTCGAGGCTTTTTTCTGGCCCTATTTTGTTTGTTTTGGTGAGTGTGGGAACCTCGCTATTGATGATGTCTCGCATTCCCTATGTTCATAATATCGAAAGCAAAAAGACCTTTTTACGTTATTTGCGAATTCCCACCATCTTGTTTTTGATTTTGACCATCATGCATTTGTTGGACCTTCATATTGCCAGGTCCATTTATGCTTATGAAATTTTATTGGGTTTGGCTGGGATCTATGTGCTGTCCCCCGTCTTTTTCGCCTTTAAAAAAGCCAATCGCCAGGGTCAGGAAAAATAACGGCTTATTCAATTAAGACCATGGCCGTTTCGGTACTCGAAGCCGAAGCCGTGGTGTTCAACGGCATAACGGCTTCTTTGTAGTGGAAATAGGCCAGTTGGGTTTGTTGTTGTTGGGCATCATACACCCACACCATGCCGGCCAATAGCACAGGCAATGCTGTGGCCAACCCCCATTGCCACCAAGCCACCCGTGGGCGTTCGGGGGTCAGTTGGTTAAGGACAGCGGCCTTAAGCGAGGGGGGCGCTGATAGTGTCTGAAATGAGGTCCACATGGGAATCACCTTCCTGTAAAGAGAGTAGTAGGGCTTTTAATTTGGCTTTTGCCCGGTTCAGCCGGGATTTAACAGTACCAATCGCGCAGCCCAGTGTCGCACTAAGTTCTTCATAGCTAAAGTCGTTAATTTCGCGTAAAACCAAGATTTCTCGGGATGCCCGATCCAATTTTTGCAAGGCTTGGTTAAGGGGGGCAAATTCAACGTCCCGGTCCAAGGGGTCGATCTGGGGTTCTTCGATCTCGGTTTGGGGTTCAGAAAACAGGTCCAGCGACAAACAACTTCGAATTTTGCGGCGCATCAATGCGGTTTTGGCGGTATTTAAAGTCATGCGATACAACCAGCTGGAAAAAACGGCCGGTTCTTTGAGCTGATGGATTTTTCGAAAGACCTTAATGAAGACTTCTTGGGTAACATCATTTGCGTCTTCGGCATTGCCCATCATCCCAAAAGCGGTTCGGTAGACCTTGTGTTGAAACTGGTCCAGCAAGGTCTCGAAGGCTGGTTCATTGCCTTGAACGACTTGTTCGATCAAGGCAATATCCACAGGGCTTGCTGCCTGAAAGGTGCTCATGGGTGATTACCGATTGTCCCAATGGGGCTTACGGTCGCCTCGGCCATGTTTTTTTCGAAGGTGTTCGAATTTTTTAAATTGATCTGGGCTTAAAATGGCTTTGAGGGCTTCGTTGCGTTTGTCTCGGATGGCTTTGAAGTGTTCTTTGTTTTCGCTGAGGGGCTTTTTGGTGGCCATTAGGGCGTCCATATCGGTTTGAAATTGAACGAAGACGGCCTCTACTTTGGGGACTTGGTCTTTGGATAGATCCAGTTTTTGGGTCAGATGTTTCACCATGGCGTTGCGCATTTTTTCTTTGCGTTCCGTTCGCCATTGTTGTTTAAGGGTGGTGAACTTGGCTTGTTGGTCTGGGGTTAAAACGGCCTTGATTTTGGCATCCATGGCTTCGTGTTCTTTAATCCAGGCTTCGTGGGCTTCTTTGGTTTTGGCGTCGCGCTTGGCCATGTCCTCTTTGTGTTGTTCTTTGAAAATCACCTTTAACTGATTGGCTTGGGCGTCGCTAAGACCCAGATCTGTTTTGAGTTTTTCTATCTTTTTTTCAGGGTCGGGTTTGTGGAATCGATGCCCCGGATCCTCGGCAAAGGTTGGGGTTAATTGCAAGAGCACCAGAGCAAGAACCGTGGTGGTTAGCAGATATAAATTTGGCATTGTAAAACTCCTTCATCAAAAAATTCTACGCTTAAGACCCAGTGGCTTTCTGGATTGTTCCATGATAGTCTTGGCTCCTCGTTATACTACTGCGCTCGTAGCTCAATGGATAGAGCATCAGACTTCGGATCTGAGGGTTGGGAGTTCGAGTCTCTCCGGGCGCGCCATTTCCACAATATTTGGCGATCTTTCGGCTTTCCGCTTTGGTCGATATCGGCTCCCCTTCGGGGAGGCCCTAAAGATAACTCCCGTTGCGGAAAAGCCAAAATCTCATCCAAATCTTGTGGAAATGGTGGGTTGGAAGCATAGAAATGGAATTTTTGTGGGTCGCGCCGTTGAAGTGAATTCAACGCTGCTCCCGCTGCGCGGCTTCTGCTTCGGCTTTTTTCAGAGAAAAGGGGGCTCTGTTCACGGCTATAGAGTGAGTTAAAATACCCTGTACAAAAAAAACGAATCATGGCCGCAGGCCCAGCGCTAGCGTGAGGGGGAGGCTCAACCGAACTTGCTTCGGTTGAGGGGGCGACGCAAGCCCCTTAAATAGGCTATACTACACCGTACAAGGAGACCGTTTTTATGGGATTAACGTATACAGATTTAAGCCTTACCAATATTTTGGGGAAACAAAGCATTCGAATTAGGGCTTTGGTGGATACCGGGGCTACGTTTATGTGTGTTACCCCAGAAATGGCCACTCAGTTGGGGTTTGATACTGCTGAAGTTTCGACCCATGTGGTAACGTTGGCCGACGGTCGACAGATTAAAGTTCCTCGCATTGCGCCCATTGAAATTGCTTTTGAAAATCGAACCTATGTGACAGAGGCCTTGGTGTTGGGCAATGAAGCCTTGATGGGTGTTTTGCCTCTGGAAGCCATGGATTTGGTAGTTGATCCTCTAAAGCAGCGGGTTGTGGTTAACCCAGAACACCCCAATTTTCCGGTGGCATTGGCGAAATAATCTGTACCAATGAAACCCTTCACCCCCATCCCCGCCTATCCGTTGCCATCGTGGGTGGCGAGTGGGCCGATTGGGTTGACGGTGAGTTGGTTGACGGCGGCGAATCCGTTTATGCAAAAGCCGCATCCGCACACGCATCCTTATTACCAATTGGTGTTGATTGAGGCCGGGCGTGGCACTTATGAAGTCGATTTTCGGTCGTTCGAGGTGGGGCCAGGAAGCTTGGTTTGGATTGCCAAAGGGCAGGTGCATTCGGCGACTTTGAGTGGGGATTTGTTGGGGTATTGTGTGTCGTTTTCTGAAGATTTTTTGATTACTTGGGTGGGGGAATGCCCTGGGTTGGAGGGGTTGGTGTCGGCCTTTCCACCGGTTTCGGTGTTTGACGGCGCCGAAATGGGGCCGGCTTTCGAGGCGATGGCCAGGCTCGAAGGGTCAGAAGTCGAGCCTTTTAAGTCGGCGCTTTTGGGCACCCATTTGAAACTGGTGTGTTTGCAGCTGGCCAAGGTGGCCGTGGCTGTTTCGGATGAAGATGGGATCGGGACCCCTTTGGTTCAAGCGTATCGGCGTTGGGTGGACCGGTTTTTTCGCCAGCACCATGATGTGGAATTTTATGCCGAGGCCTTGCATGTGAATGCCAAACATTTAAACGAGCTGGTCAAACACAGTACGGGTCAAACCGCCTCGCATTGGATTCATGAACGGTTGATTCTGGAAGCCAAGCGGTTGCTGTGTAATACCCTGAATCCTATTGCCGATATTGCGGTGTTTTTGGGGTTCGAGGATACCGCCTATTTTTATCGGTATTTTAAGCGGTATACCGGTCAAACCCCCTTGGCGTTTCGCCTATATGGCAAGCGGGGTTGAGTTTCCCAGCGCCGCCACGATTTGGTCGAAATCCTCGCTGGCAATGTTGCCACCGCTGATCATGCACGCAATGGTGTTGCCCAGTTTGGCTTGGGGGTAGGCCAACAGTCCTGCAACCGACACAGCCCCAGACGGCTCTACTTTTTTACCGGTTTGTGCGAAGATTTTTTGCATGGCATCCCGAATTTGGTCGTCGGTGACGGTGACCACCTCGTCGACATAGCGTTGCAGCAAAGGCCAGGTGTGGTCGCCCACATGGGTGACCCTGAGGCCATCGGCAATGGTGTTTGGTGCTTCAATTTCCACTCGGCGACCGGCCTGAAACGACAAAAAGCAGTCGTTGGCACCGGCGGGTTCTACGGCAATCACGCGGATTTTGGGATTGCGTTGTTTGAGGGCGGCGGCCGTCCCCGACATTAAGCCACCCCCGCTCACGGGACAAAAATAGGTGGTCAGACTGGGGTTGTCTGCAAAAATTTCCAGTGCAGCGGTGCCTTGGCCTGCAATGACATGGGGATGGTCGTAGGGATGGGCTTTGGTGAGGCCTTCTTGGGTTGCTTTTTCGTCTACAAACGCATCGCTGACTTTAGAGGTTAACCCATGAAAAATCACCGTGCCGCCGTGGCTTTGAATCAGACTCGCTTTTAGTCGGGACGCATTTTCGGCCATCACCACGGTTACTTGGACACCCAACAGTTTGCCGGCATAGGCCAGGGCTTGGCCAAAATTGCCGCTGGATCGGGTAATCACCCCTTTGGCTTTGGCTTCGGCCGATAAATTCAACATAAAATTGAGAGCGCCTCGCAGTTTAAAGCTGCCCGTGGTTTGTTCGCTGTCCCATTTCAGGTGAATTTTACGTTCTTCAGAAGAGAGTCCTGGAAAATTTACTTCTTCCAAAGGCGTGTGGCGAATGTAGGGGTTAATGGTGGCTTGGGCGGCTTCGATGTCGGCTAGCAGCATGTGGGGTGTCCTTTCGTGGTGGCTTATAGAAACGGCGATGACTTTTTTGATCATACTGGGAGTCTCCTTTCACGAAAAGTCTACGTGGAAGAAGCGGGTAAAAAAATGGCTTTTTCACAGCAAAAACTGGATAAAATGCGTTGGCTATCCCTGGATTAACGCCTCGAGTTCGTCCGGGTCTTTGGGGGCCTCTACAGACAGGTTTTTGCAGCCGGTTGGGGTGATTAAGAGGCCGTCTTCGATGCGAATGCCCAGTTCTTCGTCGTAGGCAACACCCTCGATTTCGAGTTGAACCCGGCCATAAAACCCCGGTTCGTTGCTGATGACCATGCCGGCTTTTAAAGGCTGGGATCGATACTCCCGAAAGGGGTCTCCGTCGTGGATTTGGTGCCCGATCAGGTGGCTGACGTTGTGGGGTTGTTGTTGATAGACGGTGTGAATTTTCCCCCCAGCTTTTCGAATGTGGGTGTCGAGCAAGGTATTCAGGGTGGACCAAGCAATGTGGTTGAGTTCCGCGATGCTGATACCGGGTTTGGCACTGGCTTCGACGGCGGCTTGGGCTTGCAAAACCAGGGTATACACCAGACGCTGCAGCGGATTAAATCGGCCACTCACCGGCACGGTTCTGGAGATATCGGCATGAAGGCCATACCATTTGGCCCCAAAATCCAGCAAAAGCAGACCTTTGGGGGGCAAGGGTTCGTCGTTTTTTCGGTAATGCAAAATGGTGGCGTTGGCACCCCCGGCCACTATGGCTGGAAAACTTTCGCCATAGGCACTGCGGGACAAAAGCTCGCCTTTTAAATGGCCGGCCACTTGGGTTTCGGTTTCAAAGGTTTGAAGCTTGGACAGCAGGGTTTTTAAGGCTTGGGCCGACACGGTATTGGCGGTTTGAATGTTGGCTTGATCGGCGGCATCCAAACAGAGTCTGTCCCATTGGGCTTTACCCAGCTGGGCAACGGGGTAGGGCTTCACTTGGGCTTTAAGGGTTTGATAAAACCGATACGATTCGTCTTTGAAAGGTTTGTTTTTGGACGAGGCTTGCCAGGCGGTGGTCAGCCCGGCATGGGTGTTGGCCAATTGGCGCAGATCGCCAGAGAGTTGGGAGATGGGGCGAATGTCGGTAAACCCGGTACTATGGCCGTTGGCCACGGTGAGCTGCACCCCGTCCCAGAATGCTTTTTGGGGGTTGGGTTTGGGCAAGTATAAGATTTCTTGATGGGGTTGGCCTGGCAAAATCACGAGGGCGGAGCCCAATTGGTTGATGCCGGTTAAGGCCAAAAACAAGGGCTCTTGGATGATGGCCTGATCGGCTTGAACCCAAGCGCCTAAATGACTGGCGTCTCGGTTCATGCCGGCCAAGACCAGGGGAGAGCTTAAGGTTTTGGCCAAGACTTTTCGGCGTTCCAAAAACCGAGCTGGGGCTTGGTCTCCCAGCCCATCATCTAAAAAAACAGCAGAGAGGTGTTGCATTATCAGTCCTAATTTATAAAAAGGTGGAATACTCTGCTTATACCACATTCGCAGTAACTTCGGGTATAATCCTCGCCATCATGAACATTTTTATTATTGGGTACTACGGATTTCAAAATGCTGGCGACGAGATGTTGCTTAAAAAAACCGTGACCCTGCTCAAAGAAACCCGGCCTTCGGCCAACCTCTGTGTGTTGTACAACAACCCTCCCGAAACCAAGGGCAGCCGGTGGCGATCGCCGTATGCGAGCAGTGCCTTGTTCAAAGAAATTACCTACTGTAACCGCAAGTCTTTTCGTGAAAAATTGATGGCTTTGTTGCGGTCTGATGTGGTGGTTTTTGGGGGTGGGGGACTCCTTCAAAACGCAACCTCGAACCGAAGCTTGTTGTATTATGGCGGGTTTTTGCTTGGGGCTTGGCTTTTGGGTAAAAAGACCTTGTTGTTGTCCCAGGGAATTGGTCCCTTATGGGGCGGCTTTGCCAACCGTTTTGTGGGGTTTTTGGTCAGACGGGCCCGGTTTGTGAGTGTTCGGGACGAGGCTTCGGCAAGTTGTTTGCGACGCTTGGGGGTACAAGGGGTTCATCTGATTCCCGATTTGGCCTTTTGGAAAGGCACTTCGCCGCCCTTGCCGGTGATTCCCGAAGCTGCCATCGGGCTGTCGGTACGAACCATCGGGGCGACGCCAGCTGTTCGAACCGCGGTGATGTCTTTTTTAACCGGGATCCAGCACCCCTTTATTTTTTTGAATTTTCAGTCCGAGCGGGATTATCGCGTGGTTCAGGCCTGCGAACCGATTCATCGCCAGGTGTTGGAAGTGGCGGATATGAACCAGTGGTTTGTGGAACAAAAAACCCCGCAGTGGACGGTGTCTCATGTGATTGGCATGCGGTTTCATGCCTGTGTGTGGGCGGCCTTGCAAGGGGTTCCGTTTTTCGCCTTGGGCTATGATCCCAAAGTGGTTGCTTTGGCCAAAACCTTGGGTCAGCCTTGTATTAATTTGTCCGTCGAAACCTTGGATGCTGCGGATATTCAGGCGCGGTATGAACAGTTTTTGGCGCAACTGGACCGTCACCGACAAACCCTTCGGACCCAAACCCAAGTATTGGTCGAACAAGCTGATGCCTTAAAACCCTTGTTGGACGTTGTTCTTCACTAGGCGTGTTTAGACTCCCCCCAGAACTAAAATCCCTCGTCGATCGCCTGATAGACCGGGGCCTGACCCCTTATGCAGTGGGTGGCGCTGTTCGGGATGCGGTGTTGGGAATTTCCACCACCGATTGGGATCTCGAGGTTTTTGCAGATTCAGATTCGGCGGAGGTTCTCGGGGTCTTGGCAGAGCTTGGCTTTAATACCCTTGTGGGACGCCAATTTGGTGTTTTTAAAGGGGTTTTTGATGGGGTGGCTGTGGATGTTAGCTTGCCCAGAACCGAGGTTAAAACCGGGTCCAAACATACGCAATTCGAGGTTCAACTGAATCCCAGACTTTCCTTTGAACAGGCGGCCCGTCGCCGCGATTTTACTTGTAATGCCATGGGGGTAAACTTGGTTTCGGGCCAACAGGTCGATCCTTTTGGTGGGCAGGCCGATTTGAAGGCGACAGTGTTGCGCCATGTGGGCCCGGCCTTTAGCGAAGATCCCTTGCGGGTGATGCGGGCTTTGCAGTTTTCGGGTCGGTTTGGGCTAGCCATTGCCCCCGAGACCTTGTTGTTGTGCCAGTCTCTGTCTTTGGGCGATGTTTCGGCGGAACGGTTGTGGGATGAATGGTTGAAACTGTTGTTAAAATCCCCAACTCCCTCGGCGGGGCTTCGGTTTTTCTTCGATTTGGGATTGGACCGGGCTTTTCCCGAATTCTCGGGTTTGGAGGCCGTTCTCCAAGACCCCCGGTATCATCCCGAAGGGTCGGTGTGGGTGCATACCCTCCAGGTTGTGGATGTGATGGCCCACCATCGCACCGGAAATCCCACAACCGATGCGGTGTTGATGTTTGCCGCCCTTTGTCACGATTGTGGAAAACCCGAAACCACGACGGTTTCCGAGGGTCGTATTCGATCCATTGGCCACGAACAGGTTGGGGCCCAAAAAGCCAGAACGTTCTTGTCCAAGTTAACCCGCCAAAACGACCTGGTGGACGCCGTTTGTACCTTGGTAAAAGAACACATGGTTCCCGGCCAATTGTTTGGGGCCAATCAAACCAAACCCGTTCGGGACGAGGTGATTCGTCGCTTGGCGGGTCGGATTCCCATTGCCCTCTTGGCAACTTTGGCCAGGGCCGATGGGTTGGGCCGGGTTCCGGTTGGATCGCTTCTTGATCCCCATGCTCCACATCCCCCCAGCGAGTGGTTGTTGCAACGGGCTACGGCCTTAGAGGTTCACGAAGGTCCTGCCAGACCCTTGCTTAAAGGCCAGGATTTTATGGATGTGGGTGTTCCGTCTGGCCCCGGTCTGGGAGCGAAGCTAAAAGTGGCTTACGAGGCCCAATTGCAAGGGGCTTTTTCCACCCGAACCGAGGCCTTGGACTGGCTTCGAAAACAAAATGTTTAAAGCGATCTTTTGGGTGGCATAACGAGAACATCCAAGTGAGAGCGAATTGCACAAAAGGGGGAAAAGGGGAGTCCGAAAAAGGGGCAAAAAAGGGGGCCTCTAAGGGGAGGAGCGGGGGTTGGTGAACTTGCCAACCCCAAGCGATTCAGGCACAATGGGGCCGTGAAACCAACCTTGATTCAAACCCCTACTTTTTCTGAACAAACCCAAGCGGTTTTTGGACATTTAAAGGCCCAGGCCTCGCCGAAACGCATTTTGTGGGTTTACCGCAACGATTTGGAACGACAACACCTGCAGCAAGCGGCTGCCTTGGCCGAATTTGATTCGGTCGACTGGGTGTATTGGCCGGCTTTTGTTTTGCAGTTTTTAATGGCTTTGGATGTTCCTGTCGCGTCGTGGGCGTGGGGGCAGGTGTCCGCTTTGGCTGCGGAGCTTTGTCAAAGTCCTCAAACGGCACCCCATGATTTTTGTCGCAACACCTTGCTTGTGGTGTCCGGTGCCCAGGCCTATGGTCCCGAGGATCAGCCGCTTTTGTCGGCCCTATCCACCTGCTTTGAAATGGTTCAAGCTACGGTTACTTCGGTGGCAATGCCCCAAGAAACCTGGGTTGCAGACAGCCCCGATTTGTTGCTGGCCGCTTTGGTTCACGATCATCATCAACGCTCCAAAAAAGAACCGTTTAAAACCCATGTGGTGATCACGGAATCTGTTTTCGATCTTCAACTTCAGCTCAAAACTTTGGGTCTTCGCCCCACAGCATTGGGGGCGCCTTCTGTTTTCGAAGCCCAGGAAGTTCGGGCTGTTGCGGCGTATCTTCGCCTGCATTTGAACCCCCAAGATACCGAAACCCTGTTTGAAATCTTGGCCATGCCCCATCATCAATTTAACGAAGAGACAGCCCTTCAACTCAAGGCCCACGCTTTGCAACCGGGCCAGTCTTTGCTGAGTGTGGCCTCGACCTTGCCCATTGCCCCAGAAGAAAAATTGTTTTTGCAGTGGTTGGCCGATATCACGGGGCCCATCGAAGACCTGCCCTTTGCCAACTCCGCTGCCTATTTGGAGCGGTTTATGGGCCATGTGGTGACAGCCAGTGGGCTCGAGGCCTATTTGGACCACGAAGCCACAGAGACTGCTTTTGATGCCTGGGAAGCCATTCGCCAAGTCATGTATTGGGCTCACGAAGAAGGGCTTAAGCCCTCGGACTTTTTGGCCCTAACCGCCTGGCCAGATCTGTGGCATGGGGTTCCAGCCGCCGATGTGGTGCTCAGTGGCTTTGATCCCAACGAGCTGGATGTACACCGCTATGTGTGGTTGCCTTCCCCTGCACAATCTTTGGACGGGGAAACTGTGTTGCTGACCGCTGGCCATCCTTTGGCTGCGGGTGCCGAAGGGGTTGTGCCTATTACCTCGGATTCCTTGGGGCCTGCCATCGCCTCCGGGACTGTGGTCCTGCACCCCACTTGGGGACGGGGGACAGTGTTGTCGGTGGCGGGTTCAGGTGAAACGGCGGTTTACACCATTGCTTTTGCCGACACCCAACGCCAGCTTATGGCCAAATACGCCGATTTGGCTGTGGAGCCTTAAGCGATGTACATCAAAGATATTTTTTATTCGATTCAGGGCGAGGGACCCTATATTGGCTATCCCCAAATTTTTGTTCGGTTTTATGGCTGTAACATTCATTGCGACTATTGCGACGAGCCGGATTTTGTCAAAGACCGCAAAAAAATGACGGTTCCCCAGGTGTTGGAGGCCCTTCAGCCGTTTTTGTCCAAACCCGTCCATTCGATATCCATTACCGGTGGCGAACCCTTGATTCAAGTCGATGCGTTAAAAGCCTTGTTGCCTGTTTTGCCCAAGCCCGTCTATTTGGAAACCAATGGCACCTTGCCCACCCATGTTGCGCAACTTAAGGAGCTCGTAACCTATTTTGCTGTGGATTATAAACCCGGGTTTGCAAAGCCGTTCGAGGCTTTTTTACGGGAAATCTCGGACCGAAAACATGTGTTTATCAAATATATTTTAAAAGCCGATTCCCCGCTTGAAGATGTGCGGTTGGCGGCCGAAATCAGTCAGGCTGTTTTGGGCTATTGTCCCTTTATTTTGCAGCCTGTAACGCCTTTTGCCCTGGTGCAAGAAAAAGTCAGCGCAGAAAAAATCAACTTGGCTTTCGAGGCGATTGCCGATGTTGGTCTGGATGTTCGTGTGATTGGTCAAACCCACAAAGGCATGGGCCTTAAATAACTTAAGCTTTTACCCAAAGGAAATTTTTATGGATCATTTTTTGGTTACCTTGGATCAGTTGATTGCCAAACGTAAGGCCGAACTCCCCGAAGATTCGTACACCACGACCCTCTTCAAGGCTGGTGTGGATCGCATTCTCAGAAAAGTAGGCGAAGAAAGCGGCGAGGTGATTATTGCCGCCAAAAACCACGACAAAACCGAGTTGGCTGGCGAAGGCGCAGACCTGCTCTATCATTTGATGGTTCTGTTACACGCCGAAGGGCTTTCTTTGGCCGATGTGGTCCGTGTTCTAGAGGACAGACATCGCAGCTGATTTTGCTATTTTTTTTTAATAATGTTTTGATTCTTTAAAAAATGGGTACACAAAACCTTGTGGTTATTTTTGTGTGCATTTTTTTTCGTTTTCCTTCGATAATTTTTAGCGAGTAAAGCTTTATGATGAATTTTATTAAAAAACTGATTTCAACGCCTGGCCTTGGTTCAGGTCCTTTAGACCAACTTGGTCATGATCGTTCACAAGTCGAGCCACATACAGGTTTACAGGTTCCTCCACGAGGGCCTCGTCGAAGAGCGCAGTCAGATGCGAGTCGCCGATCTGGCATTAGCAGCGCTCCTGGTTCAGATCAATCAGGTGCAATTGAGTTCCCAGGTGATACAAACAAAGTTCTTTTTGCCCCGCGGTTTTCCCAAAAACATGCAGCCGTTTTGGAAAAGAAAGCCGTGCCTATATATCCAGAGACAGAGGCTTTAAGACGGGGTCTAGAGGCCTTTGTGAAACGAACTGGGATGGATCAAATCGATGCCCATGAAAAGGCAAAATTCTTGGACAAAAAAGAGGCTGTCTCTGGGCAAGCTGATGATGAATTTTTAGCAGGACCTGCAAGAAAAATGAAGCTAGCCAAGCTGCTGTCCTACAACTTTAATTGGTTGGCGGGATTGGTAGGGGTTACGCCTAGTCTAAACACTGATCAAGAGAAAATGCAGTTGTTTTCTGATTTCTTAATGGTTTTCTTTGTTAAAGACGATCATACCGAATCTTTGAAAAAGGTTAAGCATGCTGAGCGGTTGAATACCGACATTTTACGCCTTTTAAGAGGCGAACCGCTCGAGGTGGTAGCCCCCTTAACGGATAAGTTCTACCAAAAACACGGTGTTCCAAGCTATTTTGCTGCATGGGTTGATATTCGCCGCCGACTTGTAGCATTGGGGGAGGATACTGACATTTTTATTTCGAGTATGACAAAGCAATTTCAGACCACCATTAAAGAGATTGAGGAAAAACAAGCTGCAAAGGGCCCATTTCCCTCTCAAGACCATTATCGAAAATTTAGAACCATTTCTTTGGGGCTGCGGGTTACCACTGCGTTTTTGGATATTCTGTTACGCAATCCGAATTTTTCTAGAAATTTTAGTGTAAGGGGAACGCCCAGTGTTCCAATGCCACCGGTAAGTGAACCCTCATTGCCTGTTGTTTCCCATTCAGTTTCAGCCCATGTGCCCTCCCCCTCCTCTTTACCAGTAGGTACTGCTGGAGAACCTGATGGTCTTTCGGGATCGTATGTGTCGACATCTTCGGCGCGATATAGTGGTTTGAATCAGGATTTTTCCGAGCTCCAAGAAACATTGGATCTTAAGGTGGTTCGGGATAACGATGCGGTTTCTTTGGAAAAAGAATTAAGGGACTCTTTGACCGCTGCAGGGGTGAAAGAGGTTGAGGAGGTCATTGATCGGTTGTTGGGTCGAGGTAAAGTTGATACCCGAAGTGCAGATGTAACGCTGCCTTTTGATATGGATGAATCCTTGGAAGCCAAGCCTAAAATTAGTGATTGGGCAGAGGTTGGGCCTAATACGCTGCTAACAGAGTTGGATCCTTCACTTCTGAAGCAATTGCCACTAAATTGGGTTTTGATTCGTGCCTACCATGATGGAAAATCAGTTAGACAAGCCCTCGAAAGCGTGCTTAAAGATTCTAAGGCAGGGCTTGATGATATCCAGAGAAGTTTTGACCGATTGTTTCATGGTGTTTCACGGTCTGGAGAGGGGCTTAGTTCGGATCAAGAATGCCTTCTTGTACGGTTCTTATTTGTCTATGCCAATGCAGCCTGGTCTGTGGGTTCTGGGCGTTATGTAAAAGATCAAAAGCCGATGGGCTTCACAGATTGGCTGGCGCATATGAAAATACCAGTCCCGGGCACCGCTGTTTAAATCCAAATCCAGAAGCTCGGTTTTGAAGGGGATCGGTATGTACCAACGCCTTAGAACTGCGGGCACAAAAGTGACCCAAGACGAACGAGAAAAACGCCGTATTATGCTGGTGAACAGCGTGTGTTTGTTTACCCTGATTCCGCCGGCTCTGTACTTTTTTGTGTTTCAATTTGCCCATGAACCTTTTTTGCAATGGATGACGATTCCGTTTGGATTGTCCTTTCTGATTCCCATTGTATTGAACCATTTTAACCGTACCATTGCGGCCAAATATGCCTGCGTTTTTTTGCTGAGTTTGGCCATTGTGATTTATAGCTCGTTGTTGGGAAAAGCTTCTGGTATTGGCTTGGTAACCTTTGCGGTTGCAGCCATTGCCGTGGTGGTTTTTGATCCCCAGCAACGCATCAAATTGAGTTTGTCTTTTTTGATTCCGGCTGCGACGTTTGTGTTTTTGGAAGTCACCCATTACCGCATTTTGCCCCGGGTTGTGATGGCCGATGCTTTTTTGGAAGTGTCTTACATTTTAAGTATTTGTGTGACCTTTGGCTTAATTTTTGTGGTGTTGGCCTTTTTTACCTCTCAGCTGAACAAGGCCTATGAGATTTTAAAAACCCAGCGTCAAAAGCTGGATATGGCCGAACGCCACCAGGCCTATGCCCTTTTAACCCGGCACATTGCCCACGAACTTAAAAACCCTTTGGTGTCCATGCATGCCCAGGCCGAAGAATTCATTTATGCGGCTCAGCCGTCTTTGGACACGGCCAAAACCATGGCAGAGTTGATTATTAAGCAAGCCGAGCGCCTTAGTAAACTGATTTCCAGCATGTTGAAATATTCGGCTAAAAAACTGTCGACCGAAATGGTCAGTTTAAATCTGAATACCATCATTGCCGATTTGTTGGTGTTGTTCGAGGTTCAGGCCAGCCGAAAAATGGTGGGTTTGCAAGCCAAATTTGACCCTGAAATGCCAATGATGACGGGCAGCGACGATTTTATTCCCCAGGTTATTACCAATTTGGTGGCCAATGCCTTGGAATATACCCCAGCAGGGGGGCTGATTCGCATCGAAACGCGACAAGGAACCTTGCCTGGCAAAACCACGCCTTCGGCCATTATCGAGGTTTCGGATTCGGGGGTTGGGATTCCGGCCACCGATTTGCCCAAAATTTTTGAACCCTATTTTACTTCGAAGGCCCAAACCGAAAACGCGGGGTTGGGATTGCCCTTGGTTAAGCGTATTGTCGAAGAACACCGGGGCATCATTCAGGTGAATAGCGAAGTTGGCAAAGGCACGTCATTTACGATTTTCCTGCCTGTAGGGTAAACTCGAACCCATGATTATTGTTACCGGTGGGGCAGGATTTATTGGCAGTGCGTTTGTGTGGCGGTGTAACCAGGCGGGGATTTCCGATATCTGGGTGGTCGACGATTTAAAAACCACAGACAATTGGCAGAATTTGGTTGCCCTTCGCTATCGCGAATACTCGCACAAAACCGATTTTATCGATCTTGTTTTGAATCAAAAAATAGACCCTCAAACCATAACGGCCATTGTTCATATGGGGGCGTGTTCCGCAACCACCGAAACCGATGGTCATTTTTTAATGGAAAACAACTATCGTTATACCCGGATTTTGGCCGAATGGGCTTTGGCCCATGGCATTCGGTTTATCTATGCCAGCAGTGCCGCAACCTTTGGCAATGGCGAGGCTGGTTTTGCGGATGATCATGACGTGATTCAGCATCTAAGACCCATTAATCGCTATGGCTATTCCAAGCAGTTTTTCGATTGGGTTGCCCTAGAAAATGGATGGCTCGATCGGTTGGTGGGGCTGAAGTTTTTCAATGTGTTTGGACCCAACGAAGCCCATAAAGGGGATATGAAAAGTGTGGTGTGCAAAGCGTATTCTCAGATTCTCGATTCTGGGGAATTAAAATTGTTTAAATCGTATAAGCCCGACTATGCCGATGGCGGCCAGGTTCGGGATTTTGTGTATATCAAAGATGTGGTCGAGGTGATGTGGTGGTTTTTGAACAACACGGTTGGTGGGATTTTTAACGTGGGAACAGGAAAAGCCCGCAGTTGGAACGATTTGGCTGGCGCGGTGTTTTCGGCCATGAACAAACCCACACGCATTACCTATATCGACATGCCCGATAGCCTAAAAAACCAATATCAATATTTTACAGAAGCCCCTATGGACAAACTTCGCCAAGTGGGAGGGCCAGTGCCCCAAACAACTTTGGAAGCAGCGGTCCAAGACTATGTTCATGCCCATTTAAGCCAGGGCAAAGGGTTGGGCTGTTGAGAAAAGTTGGCCTGGTTTTAACCGGTGGCGGTGCCCGGGGGGCCTATCAGGCTGGGGCGCTTCGGGCCATTAACGACATTATTGCCGATATGGACAATCCCCATCCGTTTCAAATTTTAACGGGAACCAGTGCCGGTGCCATTAATGTTGGATTTTTGGCGTCTCATGGCGAACAGTTTTCGGCTTCTACCCAAACCTTGCAATATTTGTGGGAATCCATGACCACCGAAAAGGTGTTTAAAATCGACCTTAAAACCCTCATCAAAATTGCCTCGCATTGGGTTTGGGATTTGTCGACCGGTAGTTTTAACAAAACCAAAATGGCCAGGGCCTTGTTGGATACCGAGCCCTTGTATCATCTGATTCACCGTGAATTTAACCCCGTTGGTATTCATAACAACCTTCAACAGGGTTTTCTGGACAGTGTTGCCATTACAGCTGTGAACTATGCCACAGGCAGTAGCCGAACGTTTTTTCAAGGCAAAGGAACCCCATGGCAGCGCAACCGGCGCAGTGGGGAATCGGTGGTTTTGACCCCCAAGCACATCATGGCTTCTGCGGCATTGCCCTTGTTGTTTCCACCGGTGCAATTGGCGGATAACGACTATTATGGGGATGGGAGTTTGCGCAACTATACCCCTTTAAGCCCAGCGATTCATTTGGGGGCCGAAAAATTAATGGTGATTGGGGTTCGCAGAGACGATGGCGATGCCCCTATTGTCGGCGATCATTTCCCCAGTGTTGCCCGGATGCTGAGCGTGGTTTTGAATTCGATTTTGTTGGATGCCATCGATTTGGACTTTGAACGGATGAGCCGCATTAATACCACCTTGTCCAAATTGCCCGATCAAACCAATACCAGCTTAAGGCCCATCGATGTTTGTATGTTGCGTCCCTCCGAAGATTTGGGTCGTATGGCCACCTTGGATTCCAAAAAAATGCCGGCCACCATCCGCTATTTGGTGCGGGGGTTGGGCAGCACCCACGAAGCCTCGGATCTGATCAGCTATCTCTTGTTTGAGCCTGAATTTATAGACAAACTGATTCAGCTGGGCTACCAAGATACCCTTAAAAAAGCCGATGAAATTCGAACTTTTTTCTCGGAATAGCGCTTTGTAGCAACTGGTTTTGAATGCAGGTATATACAGGTGGGTTGCTTTTCCGATAGAATTTTGGACATGCAAACCCAAGAACGTGTGTGGATCTTTAGCTTGATGGTGTTGTTTTTGCTGGCCATGGGGGTCTCTGTTTTTGCCCCTCAGATCCGCAAAACCTTGCCTTTGAAAACCGAATTTCAGCCCTCGAAAGGGGTGGGGGTCTTGTATGTTTATGGACCCTTGGAAACCGAAGCTTCGGGGGGATTTTTTGATCCTTCGGGTACCGATTCTTTAATCGATGCGTTGGAAGATATGAAAACCAATCCCCGGGTTAAAGCCTTGGTCCTGCGCATCAACAGCCCGGGTGGGACGGTGGGCGCTTCTCAAGAACTGTTTCGGGAATTGGACCGGTTTAAACGAGAAACCCATAAACCCATTGTGGTCTCAATTGCCGATATGGGCACATCGGGTGCCTATTGGGTGGCCTTGTCTGGGGATAAAATTTTAGCCAATCCCGGCAGCATGGTGGGCAATATTGGGGTGATTATGGGCAACTACGATTTGTCCGACTTGCAACAAAAATTTGGCATTGGTTTTAATACCATCAAAAGTGGTCCATACAAAGATGTGTTGTCCAGCTGGCGTAAACTGACACCAAACGATAAAGCGGTCTTGCAGGCCATGATTCAAGATGTGTACGAGCAGTTTGTGAACCAAGTCAAAGTGTCCCGAAAATTGTCCGATCAAAGGGCTCACGATTTGTCGGATGGCCGCATTTATACCGGTCGTCAGGCCAAAGAAGCGGGATTGATCGACGGCTTTGGTGGGCTAAACGATGCCATTACCTTGGCCGGGTCTTTGGCTGGCATCAAAGGGAAACCCGACATTATTTCCAACGACCATTCGCCGGCCTTTAATTGGCGGCAATTGCTTAGAAACCAAGCCGTGTTTCAGGGGCAGGGCCCCATCAGGGGATTTCAATGAATTTGCTGTATCGCTATTTGGTTGCGCCTTGTTCTACCCTGGAGGCCAATGGTGGCCGAGTGCCCATGACAGAAGGTTTGGTCGTGGTGGGATTGTTGGCCCTGTCTTGGTGTTTAACCCCCGAAATTGGTGGCTATTTTACACTGGCTTTGTTGTCGGCACTGAGTGTTGGGGCTTTTATTTTGATTGGGGTCTTTATTCAGGCTGTAACCTTGGATTTTGTGGCCCAATGGATGGGATTTAAAGCCCAAAGCAAAGCCTTGTTTGCTTGGTTTTGTTTGGGGTTAATGCCTTTGTTGTTGGGGGGGATTATTGGGGTGTTTGAACCTTTTTTGCCGACCTTGGTGGGAATGATCCATCTGGGACTTTGCTTGGGTGTGATGGTTTTGCAGTGGCAGACGTTAAGGGTGTTGTATGGGGCAAGCCCGGGGAAAACAACGGTTATCTATTTGTTTCCGGGTCTGATTTTTTTGTTGATTTCGGTCTTTTTAACCGTTTTGCTGATGGGCGTTGGGGTTGCCAGTATGGCCTCGGTGTTTAACTGATGCGAATCGGCATGGGTGTGGATGCCCACCGGCTGGTCGAAGGACGCCCCCTCATTTTGGGTGGCATCGCCATTCCCCATCACAAAGGCTTGTTGGGGCACAGCGACGCCGATGTCCTGACCCACGTTATTATCGATGCCATTATCGGTGCCCTGTGTTTGGGGTCTATTGGCGTCTTATTTCCCGACACCGATCCCCAGTACAAAGGCATTTCCAGTCTAAAGCTCTTGTCGTTTGTGGTTGAGAAAATGAAGATGGCCGGGTACCGCATCGGCAACGTCGATACGGTGGTTGTGGCCCAAGAACCCAAACTAAAATCGCATATGGAGGCCATGAGAACCTCTTTGGCCAAGGTTCTAGAGGCTTCTCCAACGGATGTCTCTGTCAAAGCCACCACCACAGAAACCTTGGGGTTTGAAGGCCGCCAAGAAGGCATTTCGGCCCATGCTGTGGTTTTATTGCTCCCTCTTTCATGATTATTAGTGTGGATAATGCCCAGCTTAAACGGCTGAGGTGGTTGCTTTCCGATGCCAAGGTTCGCCAGGCCGAACAAGCGTTTGTAATCGAAGGTAAAACCCCGGTGGCCGATGTGCTTAACCGGTTTCCGTCTCGCATTGAGGTGTTGTTTGTCTCCCACGAATCGACAGCCGACTGGCCGTCTTCGGCTGTGGTGGTGGCCGATAAGGTCTTGCAACACTGCTCTACCCTGGCCCATGGGACGGAAGCCATGGCCATTGTGTCGCTTCCCCAAGGATCTTTGGTGGAAATGCTTGCGTGCCCGAGGCCTTTGGTGCTCTTGGATGCGGTTCAAAAACCAGACAATGTCGGGGCCATTTTACGGTCTGCTGCTGCGTTTGGGGTTGGAGGGGTGTTGTGTGGGCCGGGAACGGCGGATCCTTTTCATCCGGTGTCGGTTCGGGCCATGGGGGGGAATGTGTTCCAGTGTCCCATTGCCAAAGTGCGTTTGGACGATGCTGTGGCTTTAAAGTCTCGGCCTTGGTTTTGTTTGGCGCCTCAGGCTACTCGCGATTTTTCCGAAGTCGAAGGGTCTGTTCTGGGATGGATTTTGGGCAACGAGGCCACAGGTGTTTCGGCCCAATGGCAGACGGCCTTGTCTACAACGTCCCTGCGAATTCCCATGGATCCTGGTGTCGACTCGCTCAATGTGGCGGTGGGGGCGGGGATTGTTTTTTTTGAGTGGTTTAAAAATCAGTCGAAATTGGGCATACTGTAGACCATGGGACTTGGGGCAATTACACCTAATTTTATCCCCCGGCAAATTCAAAATGTCGAGGCTCAAGAGACGGCTGCAGAAGCTGTTTCCCAACGGGCTGTCCAAGAAATTGTTCAAGATCTTAAAGAGGTCTTAAGCGCGGTTCGAGACGCCAATCTGGACCTTAAAGAAGAGGTCACCGCTGGGGTTACCAAAAGACAGCTGAGCAATACCAAAGACGAAGGGCTACACGGCACCATTGCCGAGCAAAAGCAACAAGCCCTGCAGCGCACCCAGGAAATGGCTCGCCAAGAGCAAATGCAATTTGGCAAACAAAATCAAAATTCAGAAGCCATCAAAGAAGAAATGGCCGCTTTTTTGGCCACGGACGAGGTGGATCGTAAAACCAAGGCCAAGAAAACCAAGTTTGAAGAGCGCCTCGAGAAATTGGCTCGCCTAAAAGACGTGATCGATGTGAATCAACTTTCTGGCGAAGACAAACAAGTGGTTGAAGAGTTTTTGGGTAATTTGAATACCATTCAGAACAAACGCGGCGAATTGAAGCGGTTGGAATCCCAGGAAGTGTATTACGAAGAGCTTCTTGAAAAGAAAAAAGAGCAAGACGAGCGGGATCGCCAACGCCAGCAAGCCCAAGAGAAAAAGGACTAGGTTGTGGCCAAGAAAAGCCTCAGTAAACAACAGGTTAAAGGCATTATTCCCTTCTTAAAGGAATTCAATGGCCTGTCCCGGGTGTTTATTTCTTTATTGAATCAAAATGTAGCCGTTAAACGCGAACGGGTTTCCCGCATTGCGGTCATGGTCAGCGACATTGCCAAGCCCGAAGTTCGCCATACCATTAACATCCAAACCGTGGACATGCGCAATACCACTGTAAAACGGGTGGGCGAAACCAGTTACAATCAAAAAATGGACTGGGAAGCCGACTTTTTAAAGCAGAGGCGGAAGTTTATTATTTAGGCGATGCGTAAATAATTTATAGATATTTTTTCTATTTCAAATAGTTTATGACTTTGTTAGAATCAAAGCAAAAGCCACAGGGCAACGCCTCTTCCCCGGATCAAAGCACCGGTCACAGTCCACAGGAAGGGGTGATAGAGGTAGAAAAAATCAAAAAAATAGCCGCGATTTTACTCATCGCGGCCATTATCCTAGTACTGACCTCGAACGTCCTACACTAGGTTGCTCGACGGGTTTGTGGCTTTTCCCGTCTCTGTATTTTTCATTATACCTGACAAAATTACAAACGCAACCTCATTTCCCCACACAAAACCGAGAAAAAATGCCGTCTAGAATTTCTTCGGTAAAGGCGTGGCCGGTGATTTCCCCCAGCTTTTGAACCGCTTGTTTAAGGTCTAGGGCGAGTACATCGTCTTCAAGCCCAGAGCCCAGATTGGCCAAAAAGTGGCGTAGGTCTTGGGACACACTGGCCAAGCAGGCTGTTTGACGGGCGTTACAAATCAAATTGAGGTCGGATTTTTCGAGGGTCTGGGTAAAGTCGTGGTGCAGCCGAGCTTTAAAGTGGTCCATCCCCGCACCCGTTTTGGCCGAGATGGGTAAAACCGGACGGTTTTGGGGCAGATTTTGAATACGGGTGGGCCGATCACATTTGTTTTGCAAAATGTAAACGGTGGGGTGGTGCTTGATTTGGGCATAGATGGCTTTGTCTGCCGAAGACAGAGGCTTGGAGCCATCCACCATCCAAAAAATAACCTGGGCGGTTTTAAGCAGGGTTTTGATTTTTTTCATGCCCAGCTTTTCGATGTAGTCGCTGGTTTTTTCGCGGATGCCTGCTGTATCAATCACATCAAAGACCAGGCCGCCCAAACTGAGTCTGGCTTCGATGAAGTCGCGGGTGGTGCCGGCTTTGGCACTGACTATGGCCCGATTTTCGCCTAACAATTGGTTTAAAAACGAGGATTTTCCGACATTGGGTTGGCCCACAATCACGCAGCTGACCCCGTCGGAAATCCATTTGCCAAAATCTTGGGTGGCCAAAAGTTTGGAGACTTCGTCAAGCAAGGTGGTACAGGTTTGGGCGACGGCGTGGTGGTCGATGGCCTCGACTTCGTCTGGAAAATCGATAGAGCCTTCCACTTGTTCGAGAATACGTAACAGGCTTTCACGAATCCCGTGAATGTGGGTATACAGTTTGCCATGAAGATGATTCAGGGCCACGGCTTGGGCTTTTTGGCTGTTGGCGTGTATCAGTTCGCCCACCGATTCCGCTTTGGTCAGGTCGAGTTTGCCGTGTAAAAAAGCCCGTTCTGTAAACTCCCCGGGTTTGGCCAGGCGGGCACCCAGTTCCAAGCAGAGACCCAAAACCTGATTCAAAATTAGGGGATTGCCGTGGCAGTGAAATTCCACCACCGATTCGCCCGTGTAAGAATGGGGTTGCTCAAAAAAGAGCAAACACCCGTCGTCGACGGCATCTTTTGTGGTGGGGTGGGTCAGGGTTCCGTAATAGAGGTATCGGGGTTTGGGGATGGTTTTAAGGGGAAACAATTGGGTGGCAATGGACAAAGCCTGATTGCCAGAAAGTCGAATAATGCCAATGCCGCCTATCCCCAACGGGGTGGCAATGGCGGCAATGGTGTCCAGTTCTAGTGCCAGAAAAAGCTAGCCTTTTCTCTTTTCCAAAACCACGTGACGGATTAATCCATCGCCCACACTAAACGAGCGGATGCGGGTATCGTTTTGAAACAACATGTGTACCATGCGCCGTTCGGTGGCATTCATGGGACGCAGTTCGGCTTTTCGGCCATTTTCGATGACTTGTTTGGCGGCTTTGATGGCTTGGGCACGGAGGGTTTGCTCCCGTTTTTTGCGGTAATCTCCCGCATCGATCACCACTTGCATGGATTCGCCAAGGGCTTTGTAAGAAAAGGCTTTTAACAAGGTTTGCAAAGCTTCGAGGGTGACCCCATCTTTGCCAATTAAGCGGCCGGTGTCTAAATCGTTGACGATGTCGAAAAACAGGCTGGTCTCTGTGCGGTTAACCAATTCCACTTGGCCCGTAAAACCAGAGAGGCGCAAAATTTCTTCAAGCTTTTGTTTGCAAAAGTCTGACAATGGGGTTGGGGTGGTGTTTCGAGGGGCTTCGGTTGTTGTATCTTGAAAATCGTCGCCAAATACTGTGGCTTCGGCCTCTTTTTGGGTTTGTTCTAGGGCATAGTCCCGTTGCTGTTTTTCTTCTTCAGAAATGGCTTTGCTTCGGGTGAAAAAACTAAAAAAACCACGTCGTTCTGACATTGTTAATTCTCCTTAATTAAGACTCTGTATTCGTTTTCATAACCCACAGTTGATGGGCAGTGGACAGAAGCTGAGAGGCTGCCCAGTACAGCAAAACCCCAGCAGGCATTTTAATGGATACAAAAAACATCACGACGGGCATGAAGATAAACAATGCGGCTTGTTTGGGGTCGGTAATAAACAGTTTTTGAGACCAATACGTCGAAGCGGCAATCAAGACTGGCAAAATAAAGGTGTGATCGGGAATGCCCAAGCTGGGAATCCAAGCGAATTGAGGAAAAAATGGAATGGTGCCAACGGGGAATAATCCAGGATTAACGCCGGGTTGAGCAATCAAGGCTTGGAATAAAGGACTTTTAATGGTGTAAAAAATGGCAAAAAAGACGGGAAGCTGGATTAAGGCTGGCAAACAACCACCGAAGGGATTTGCATTGTTTTCTTTCCAAACGCGCATCATTTCTTTTTGGAGTTTTTCGGGTTGGCCTTTGTATTTTTCTTGAATGTCTTTGATGAGGGGTTGGATTTTTTGATTCACCAACATGGCTTTGAATTGTTTTTGGGTGAGGGGAATAAAGAGCAGTTTAACCAATAAAGTCAGCATTAAAATGGCGACGCCATAGTTTGGAATAACGCTATAGGAAAACTTCAAAAAGGGGATCATTATTTGTTCGACAAGAACGTGAAAAAGGTTCATGGGTGCTCCTTAACGGGAATGGCTGGGTCGAATCCGCCCCGATGAAAGGGGTGACAAGAGCCCAAGCGTTTGATGATTTTAGGAAGGGCAACAGAAAGGGGAAAGGCGTCGAGCACGTCCAATGCATAGACCGAGCAAGTGGGATGGAAGCGGCAGCGTGGCCCAAGAACAGGCGACAGCGTGTACCGATAGAGGTGAATGAGGGTTCTCAGGACAACTTTCATAGGTCGTTTTTCTTGCTCAGATGGTGAAGTAATTTTGAAAATGCGAACAGAACTTCGTCAAACGGTGCAGTTACCAGGGCCGATTTTGCCAAAAAAACTTTGTCTACAGGACTGGATAAAAGCTCGGGATGTTGCCTACAAATCTCGCGAAGCCGGCGTTTGGCGCGGTTTCGTTTGACAGCGTTGCCCATTTTTTTGCCTGCCACAAAGGCAATTTTAGGTTCGTCTTCAAAAGGGGGGGCATACAAAACCCTAAGGAAGCGATTTTCAATGGCTTTGGGCGATTGAAACAGGTGGTCGAAATGGCGTTTTTTGCGAATTATACCGCTAATTTATGACGACCTTTGCGACGACGGTTGGCCAATACTCGGCGACCACCGACTGTTTTAGAGCGAACCAAAAAACCATGGGTGCGCTTGCGTTTACGTTGATTGGGTTGAAAAGTACGTTTCATGGGACTGTCCTTACTAAAAAAAAACTAAGGCCAGAATTATATAAGACAGTTCTTGATAGGGTCAAGGCTTTGCAGGGCAGGGAATCGCCTGGAAAGGCCCGTGGTTATATAGGGATGGTAGTGGCTTGGAAAGTGGTTTTTGTCTCCGCATCCACTGTGAATGATGCCTTGGACCAGCAACCTTTTTCGCAAACGACGCAGGGTTAGGCCCATTACTTTGTCGGGCCCGATGGCCAGTTCGTAGGGGCTGTAATAGGTGGCACAATAATGGGGATTTTTGGGGGATGCTGGGGTTGGGTGGGTGGTTTCAAGGCCCAATGTCCGCAAACGGGATTGAACGCGTTCTGTGAAAAACCCGATTTTTTCGGCAAGAGACTTGGGCAAGTGGGGGTCTTGGTCGTCGGTGGCATAGGTAAACAACAGATCGCCTGGAAAATGGAACACCAAGCCGCCACCTGTTAGCCGTTTGGCGGCGTCTATCGTGGCCAAATCTTCGGGAAGGGTTTGGTTGTGGCCAAAGGTGACGCTGGTGTTTTCCCAGGTGTACCAGCGAATCCACCGTTCTTGGGGACGGCAGGTTTGGGCCAAATGGGCATCGAAGGCCATGTTTTCGGCGGCTGTTTTAAAGGCAGTGTCGACAGAGTGGGTGGTCCAAGACGGCATCAAGCCCGGCTCCTTTTCTTCGAATTTGGGGGGTATCGCCAGCACAATCCAGGACGGTGGATGCGGCTCCCCCCAAGGGCGGCAGATCGGTAGCCATAAAATCGACCCCGGTTTTCAGGGCTTCTGGCACTTCGGCCAAAGAAGTTGGCGTCGGTTGACCCGACAGGTTCAAACTGGTGGAAAAAAGGGGGTATCCAACCTCGGCAATTAGCGCGCGCAGTTGGGGGTAATTGGGGCAGCGCAGGGCAACTGTGGGGCCGGGGACGGCGCCTGATAAAAGGTCTTTTTTGGGTAAAATCAGGGTGATGGGGCCTGGCCACAAGTCGTTGGCCAAAGTTTCTTTGTAAACGGCATCAAACAGGGCATAGTGGGTGGCCATGGCCTGATCGGCTATCAATAGAATAAATGGAGAGCTAGGGTCTCGGTGTTTAAGCTTGGCGATGCGTTGGGCGTTTTCGGCCGTGGCAAGCCCGCTGAGTCCCCAGACCGTATCCGTGCCCAGAATCCCTATTTGTCCGGCTTTAAGGGCGGATGCCCACATCAGCTCGATGCACCCAAGAGGATGGATTTGGCGGTGGCATCCGAGATCAAGCCCCGATTTACTTTGTCGGTGACATCGTGTTTGAGGGAATGGGTTTTGGCTTGGGTTAGCCAGTCGTCCAGGGTGGTGTTGGGGTTGGGTTGGGCCACATAGCGCAGGTCGCTGATGACGGTGCGTCCCCCCGTTCCAGTGGCTGTTGGCACCAAATGCTGAGAGACAATGCCTTTGAGGCAATTAAGCAACAAAAACGAATCCAAATTAAATTGAGCCAAGCGCATTAACGTGGCTTGGGGACTGGGCGTGTGAAGGGTGGAGAGAACCAGATGCCCGGTATAGGCCGCTTCGATGGCAATGGCTGCGGTTTCTCGGTCGCGAATTTCGCCAATCAGAATCACGTCGGGGTCTTGGCGAAGGCTGGCCCGTAGGCCCTGGGCAAAGGTATAGCCCGATTCGGGGTTGATCTGAGACTGCCGAATGCCGGGAATCAGGGCTTCGACCGGGTCTTCCAGGGTAATGATGTTGCTGGTTCTGGTTTTAAGCAAGTGGCTTAACAGGCTGTACACGGTGGTACTTTTGCCAGCACCCGTGGCGCCGGTGACCAAAATCAAGCCGCTTTTGTGGGTTAACATGGCTTCGATCAAGGTTTTGGCGGGGTCTGAAAACCCCAGCTGTTCTAGGGGGGTGTCTTGGTAGAGGTGTTTGAAAAACCGCAGGACAAAATCTTCGCCATGGATGGTAGGTAGGGCCGAAATGCGAACGTCATAAACCAGGTTGTTGTGGGTGATCGACAGACGCCCATCTTGGGGTTTGGTGCTGATGGAAATGTCCATGCCGGCCTCGTATTTGAGCAGGGATACCCATTCGTTTTTCTGGTCGGTAGGTACGGTGGTTTGAAAAACCAAGTTGCCATGAATGCGAAACACCACGGATAGGCCCTCTGCTGTGCTATACAAATGCAGGTCCGAGGCCTCTTTGTCGATGGCTTCGCCCACCACCTGCCAGAGTCGCGAGGGGCTGGACTGGGTTGCCGAAAACTGGGCGTCCAATTCTGAACTGGAGACCAGATAGAGCTGCACCACCTGTTCGGGGTGGGCCAGGGTTTGGAAATAGGGGTTAAAGGGATTGTCGGTGGCCAGGCAAAGCACGGTTGGTGTTTCGTAAACGGGAATAAACCGCTCGCGCCGAAGGTCTTCGTCTTGAAAGTTTTGGCGGAGTTTGGGGTCGCACAACAGCTCGGTTAAGGCTTTTTGAGCGAACCCGAATTCGGCCGATAGCAGGGGCATCAGCACGGCATCGGGCAACTGGTGTGTGGTTCGAAGCTGGGTCAGCAAAGACTGGGCAGAAACCTCAGAAAAGCCTTCCAAAGTTTGGGCAGAAACCAAGCCATTGCTCAGGCAGGCTTGAATCAATCGGTGGGTTGCCATGGCGAGCACCTCCAAGTTGTTTAGTCCGAGAACAAAACCTTTTTAAGGATGTCGATTTCTTCCAGCGCTTTACCGGTACCCAAGGCAACACAAACCAGGGGATCGTTGGCAATGTAAACCGCAATGTTGGTCTCGGCTTGAATGTGACGGTCAAGGCCTTTAAGCAAAGCACCGCCCCCGGCCAAGGTGATGCCGGTGTTCATAATATCGGATGAAAGTTCAGGAGGGGTTTTTTCCAAGGTGGCTTTGATGCCTTCTACAATGATGCGAACTGGTTCCCGAAGGGCTTCGCGAATTTCGGCGCTGGTGATGGTGAAGGTTTTGGGTAGTCCAGAGACCAGGTCGCGGCCCCGGACATCCATGGTTTTGTCTTCGCCAGTATCAAAGGCCGACCCCAAGGTGATTTTGATTTCTTCGGCGGTTCTTTCGCCGATCAACAATCGGTAGTTGTCGCGGCAGTGGTTGATGATGGCTTCGTCCATTTCGTCACCAGCCACACGGATGGATTTTGCCACAACAATGCCGCCCAACGAAATCACGGCAACTTCTGTGGTTCCGCCGCCGATGTCGACAATCATGCTGCCCGTGGGTTCAGAGATGGGCAGGTTGGCCCCGATGGCTGCGGCCATGGGTTCTTCAATCAAATAGGCTTCTTTGGCGCCAGCATGATAGGCGGCATCCAAAACGGCGCGTTTTTCGACGCCGGTAATCCCAGACGGAATCCCCACAATAATGCGGGGGCGCAGCAGAAAACTGGTGTTGGTTAAGGCTTTTTTAATGAAATATTTCAGCATGGTTTCGGTGATGTCGAAGTCTGCGATAACCCCGTCACGGAGGGGGCGAACGGCGATGACGTTACCTGGGGTTCTGCCGATCATTTTTTTGGCTTCGTCTCCAACGGCCAATACGGTGTTTTTGTTACTGTCTAGGGCGACTACCGAAGGTTCTTGAATCACAATGCCGGCATTTTTAGCAAAAACCAGGGTGTTGGCGGTTCCCAAGTCGATGCCCAAATCGCAGCGCAAATGGGGAAAAAGTTTAGAAAGCAATTGCATAACCATAATTAAAAGCTCCGTTTTGTTTGGAAAAATTGAATAAAAAACCCGAAGAAGGGTTATTATACCAGATTGGGTTGATTGCGCTAGCTAAGAAATCAGTTGATTCAGGGTCTCGATTTCCACCCGTTTGGCCAGGTGTTCGTAGGGTTGAATGGCTTGGTTTTCAAGCGGAATATCCAAGTCTTTCCAGCTTAAAGGGGGTAGATTCAAAAACTGTTCAACGCCATGCACGATGGTGGGTAGCACGGGTTTGAGGTAGATGGACAACAGCTTTAAGGCAGCCAGGCCGGTGGTGCAGATCATTCGGGCGGCTTCGGTGTCGGTTTTGGCCACATCCCAGGGGGCTGAATCGTTGATAAATTTATTGGCTTGGTCGGCCAGATGCATGATGTCGCGAATGGCTTGGCTGTAGGCGAGGGTTTCGAAATTTGTTGCGATGGCATCGGCTGCATTTCGAATGGTGTCCAAAAGCGCTGCGCCAGAAGGATGGGATACAGACAGTGTCCCTTCGCATTTTTTGTTTACCACCGAACCCAATCGACTGGCGATGTTGACAAATTTTCCGACAACATCGGAATTGATTCGGTATACAAAATCTTCCAAGTTAAGGTCGATGTCCGAGATGTCTGCGGATAATTTTGCAGCGTAGTAATAGCGCAAATAGTCGGGGGGAAGCAGGTTTAAGTAGTCTCTGGCTTTGATAAAAGTGCCCCTGCTTTTGGACATTTTTTCGCCATTGATGGTTAAAAAACCGTGGATGTGAACTTGGGTAGGCAAGGTATATCCACCAACCATGGCCATGGCTGGCCAAAACAAGGTGTGGAAATACAAAATGTCTTTGCCAATAAAATGGTGAATTTCGTGATTGGATTTTTCGGCGTCCCAAATCGCTTCGAAGTTGTGGCCATGAGCTTGGCACCATTGGAGGGTGGTGGCCAAATAGCCAACTGGAGCGTCGAGCCAGACATAAAAATATTTGTCGGTGGTGCCGGGAATGGTGAATCCAAAATAGGGAGCGTCTCTGGAAATGTCCCAATCTTTTAGGCCTTTTGTAAACCATTCTTTGAGTTTGTTTTGAATTTCGGGCCGTACGTGATGTTCATCAAAAATCCAGGTTTTAAGCTGTTCTGTTAATAAAGACAATTTGAAAAAGTGGTGGGTGGAGCTTTTTAAGACAGGGACTGTCCCACATTCGGCGCATTTGGGATCAATCAGATCGGTGGGGTCGTAGAGGGTTGAACATTTTTCGCAGCCGTCCCCGTATTGGTCTTCGGCTTTGCAACTGGGGCAGGTGCCTCGGATGAAACGGTCCGGCAAAAACATGGTGCAGCTGGGACAATACAATTGGTCGATGTTGCGTTCTTCAATAATGCCTTTGGCTTTGGCGGCCAGGTAGAGTTTTTCGGACAAAACCCGGTTTTCCTCGCAGTGGGTGCTGCCATAGAGGTTAAAATCGATGCCGAAGTCCCGGAAGTCTTGTTCGTGTTCGAGGTGGATTTCAGCAATCATGGCTTCTGGGGAAATGCCCCGTTTTTTGGCCCCCAACATGATGGGGGTTCCGTGGGTATCGTCGGCACAAAAATATAGGCAAGAATGCCCCCGGCCTTTTTGGAAGCGCACCCACATGTCGGTTTGCAAGGTTTCGACCAAATGCCCAATGTGAATGGGGCCATTGGCATAGGGCAAAGCGCTGGTGACCAGGAGATTACGGTGGCTCAAGGGGTGACCTCTAGTTTTAGAAAATGGCGTTTTCCCGCTTTTAAAACATCGCCGGTTTTGGCTTCTAGGCTATGGAAAACATCGGTAATTTTGGTGTCGTTAATGCTGACGCCGCCTTGGGCAATCAGGCGAGAGGCCTCCTTTTTAGAAGGGGAAATCCCCGCTTCCACCAGTAAGGCATCCAACCGAACAGGCGCTTGGGGTAAAGCCCAAATCGGCATGTCGGTTGGCACCCCTTTGCTCACAAAGATCGTCTTAAATTCTTCGAGGGCTGCCACAGCGGCTTCGGCCGAATGAAACTGGGTGACGATGCGAATGGCCAGATCAATTTTGGCATCGCGGGGGTTTAAGGTTCCGGCCTTCATGTCGGCATCCATTTGGCTTAAAAAATCGTCCTCAACGGCGGTTAACAAGGTGAAATAGCGTAAGATTAAGGGGTCTGGAATGGACATGAGCTTGCCAAACATGTCTTTTGGAGAATCCAAAATGGCAATGTGGTTGTGGAGAGATTTGCTCATTTTTTGAACCCCGTCTAGACCTTCTAGAATGGGAACGGTGAAAATACCCTGGGGTTTTTTGCCGTATTCTTTTTGCAGATGGCGGCCCATTAACAAATTGAATTTTTGATCGGTTCCCCCCATTTCGATGTCGTTTTCCAAGACGACAGAATCATAGCCCTGGAGCAGGGGATACAAAAATTCGTGAATGCTAATGGCCTGTTGACCCTGGAATCGGTTGTGAAAATCTTCTCGTTCCAACATGCGGGCGACGGTGTATTTGCCGGCCAGGCCAATCATGTCTTGCCCAGACAGGGCATTCAGCCATTCCGAATTAAACACCACGGTGGTTTTGGCGGGGTCTAGAATTTTAAAGACTTGGTCTTGATAGGTTTTGGCGTTGGCTTGAACCGCCTCCAAGGACAGTACTTTTCGGGTTTCGGATTTGCCGGTGGGGTCTCCGATCATGGCGGTAAAATCGCCAATCAAAAAAATGACCTGATGACCCAACTCTTGAAGCAGGCGCAGTTTTTGAAGCACCACGGTATGGCCCAAATGCAAATCCGAGGCTGAAGGATCGGCTCCCCATTTGATTTTGAGGGGCTTTCCCAGTATCAAATCCTGGAGATTTTCAGGGATAATATCGGATAGTCCGCGAAGAAATTGTGATAGTCGCTTGTCCATGGTGGTATTTCGGCGTGATGGCGTGTTAGGATGTCCTGCGTTCGAAATTCCAAGATAACAAGATTGCGAGGCTGATTCAAGCTGATCTTTCGTTCAAGATACCCCATAGGCCGCGTTTCCAAACGGAACTCTCGGTCCTCGATTTCCAATTTTTTTAAGGGTCCTCAAAAAGGATCCAGCATGAATTTTTGGATGAAAAAAGCATCGACCTATTTGGGCGTGGCCGCATTATTGGTGGCTTTTTGCCTGGGTGTGATGGTCTTTGCCATTTCCCGAAAATTGCCCGATGTCGATACACTAACCACGTATATTCCTGCCCAAACCACCAAGATTTATTCTGAAGATGGCATTGTTTTGGCGGAATTGCATCAGGAAGAAAACCGGGTGGTTATCCCCATCGAGCAAATTTCGCCAATTTTGCAAAAAACCGTTATTGCTTTGGAAGACACCGATTTTTATTCCCACCATGGCATCAATTTAAAAGGTATGGGTCGGGCTTTGGTTAAAGATATTTTGCATGGCAGTTTTGTGGAAGGGGCCAGTACCCTGACCCAACAATTGGCCCGAAATCTCTTTTTGACCAAGCATAAAACCATGAGCCGAAAAGTGGCCGAAATTGTCTTGGCCATTCAAATTGAGCGGCGCTATACCAAGACCGAAATTTTGGAAATGTATCTGAACCAAGTGTATTGGGGCCACAATGCGTATGGGATCGAATCGGCTTCTCAGATGTATTTCGGCAAACATTCGAAAGACCTTAGTTTGGCAGAGTCCTCCATTTTGGTGGGCATGCTTAAAGGTCCTGAAATTTACAGTCCGTTTAAAGATTTTCAGCGCTCTAAAGAACGGCAAAAAGTGGTGTTAAACCGCATGGCCAAATTGCACATCATTACCCCAGATCAGGCCAGAGAAGCTTATGCAGAGCCCCTGATTTTAGCAGAGCGAAAAAGATCTCGGTTTAAAGCGCCCTATTTTACCGCCTATATCGTGAATAAATTGGTATCGATGTATGGGGAAGAAGATACCTATACCTCTGGCATGAAGGTCTATACCACTGTCGATTACCCCCTTCAGATGAAGGCCGCCGATATTGTGAACCAATATGTGGGGTCTTCCCAGCAAAACCAATTGGTCAATGGACACGAATATGGGGGATTGAATGTATCCCAAGCGGCCATTCTAGCCATAGATCCCAGAACGGGCTACATCCGGGCGTTGCAAGGGGGGGTAGATTTTACCCAAAACGAATTTAACCGTTGCGTTCAGGCTAAACGTCAGCCTGGATCTGCATTTAAGCCTTTCGTTTATTTGGCGGGTTTGGAAAAAGGCTTGTCGCCTTCATCAATCATCGAAGATACACCGGTGTCCTTCCATACCTATTCTGGGCTTTATTCTCCGCAAAACTACACCAAAACCTTCCAAGGGCCGGTAACCCTTCGACGGGCTTTGGAGCAATCGATTAACATTGTGGCCATTAAAATTACCAATATGGTGGGCCCCAAAAATGTGGTTCGTGTGGCCCGGGAATTGGGGATTGTTTCCCCGCTTCAGCCTGTGTTGTCTCTGCCCCTGGGTGCCAACGAGGTGAATATGTTGGAGTTGACTTCGGCGTATTGTGTGTTGGCCAACGGTGGGGTCAAGGTTGAAACCACAGGGATTACCCGCATCGACGATCGCAATGGCAGCCCCCTGTTGAAACATCAAATCAAAGAAGAGCGGGTGTTTGATCAAAATTTAATCGCCATGTTGGTGGACATGATGCGCGGGGTTATTACCAACGGAACCGGTAAAAATGCCCAGTTGTCTCGTCCAGTGGCCGGTAAAACTGGAACCACTTCGGACTATCGCGATGCCTGGTTTGTGGGTTTTGTTCCCCAATTGGTTTGTTCAACTTGGGTGGGCAACGATGATAATTCGAAAATGCACGAGGTGACCGGTGGCTTTATTCCAGCCTTGATGTGGCGAGATTTTATGATCGAAGCCCTCAAGGCCGTTCCCCCCGAAGAATTTCCTGCGCCCAATGGACTAAGCCGCCGGTTTAACGACGATGTGGAATCCACCCCAGACGATGGAACTGCCTTTGAACGACCTGCCTCAGATGCTGCTGTAACCGATAATACCAGCACAGAAGCTGGTCCTGACGCGACTCAAAAGCTGAATCCCATGAAGCAGAAAAAAGAGCGGGAAGGCGTTATCGACTTTTTTAATAATCGGTAAGTCGTTAGGGATAACAGCGCGCTATAAGGCCAAATAGCGATACAGTGTCGCTTTTGAAATGCCCAGTTGGGTACAAATGCTCCGAATGGCCAGCCCCCCTGCGTGTAAAGCTTTGGCTTTTTCGATGGTTTGCGTATCAAGGGCTTTGGGTCTTCCTCCCAGGCGACCCCGTTCGATGGCTGCGGCTCGGCCTTTTAAGGTTCTTTCTTTGATTAAGGTTTTTTCAACCGAGGATAGGGTTTGAAACACATGAAAAAATACCTTCCCTTCTCCCGAGGTCAAATCGATGCCTTCTTCGAGACTTCTAAAGCCAATGTGGCGCTGATGCAGCTCGGCGATGGTTTCGATTAAATGGGTTAAAGATCTGCCCAAACGGTCCAATTTACAAACCACCAAGACATCGCCTTCTCGCAAAAATTCCAATACAATCCTCAGGGATTTTCGTTCGGACGACGGGGTCGAGGTGATGTCGGTGAAGACCTGTTTACACCCAGCTTTTCGAAGGGCCGCTTTTTGGGTGACCAGTGTTGCCTCTTCGTTGGTGATGGCTCGGGCATAGCCAACTAGCATGGCAGGATCTCCAGCGCTTCGGGTTTGAAATCCTCAGTGTCCAAGTCCAGTTCGAAGCTGTTTAATTGGGCGGGACGGCCTTTTTCAACGGCCAAAATCAGATAGGAAAAAAAGGGCCAAGCAAAGGACAAATCGGTTGAAGAGGGTTGGGCAGGGTGGTCGGGGTGGGAATGATAAAACCCCAACAGGGTTAACTGCTTGGACTTGGCCAAGGCTTCTAGGCTGCGATAGTCGTCGGGTGTAATGGCAAAGCGCCGGGTTTTGTTTTCTTGGGATTGGTTGTCGATGCGGCAGGTTTCGATGGTTATTTTTTGGGTATCGGATACGTTGCCCAACAGGGCTCCACAACATTCGTCGGGATAGGTTTCGCAAGCGTGGGTTTGAATGTCAGTTAAATGGGTTGGGGATAGTGTAATCATGGTCGTTCCAAAAGGCGTCGTGGAGGTATTTGAAGGCATTGTCTGGTAATAGGGTCACGACGCAGCCGTGTTGAAGTTCGGATGCAACGGTCAAACTGGCGGCAATATTGGCTGCAGCGCTTGGACTCAGCATCAGACCCAGGTATTTTGCGGCTGCTTTGGCATAGCCAAAGGCGGTTTCTGTGCCAATGGTTCGGGTTTCGTTGGCGACGGAGGCATCGAAAATGCCGGGGACCAAAGCGGTTTCCAAATGTTTCCAACCCTCTAGGCCGTGCATGGGGTTGTCGGGTTGAATGGCCACGCAGTGTACCCCATGGGATTTCAAAAACCGAGAGGTGCCAATAAAGCTGCCGGTGGTGCCAAGGCCAGCCACAAAATGCGTGCAGTTGCCTTGGGTTTGGCTCCAAATTTCTGGCCCAGTGTGTTCAAAATGGGCCAACCAGTTGTTGGGGTTGTTGTATTGGTCTGGACAAAAATACAGATTTTTGTGGGTTTCCAACAGGGTTTTGACCCGCCGTTGGGCCCCATCTGTTCCTTCCATGGCTGGGGTTAAGATTACTTCGGCCCCCAGATTTTGAAGCAACAGTTTTCGTTCGATAGAGGCGTTTTCGGGCAAAGCAATCGAAACTTGAATGCCAAGCGCAGCCCCCAATGTTGCATAGGCAATGCCGGTATTGCCGCTGCTGGCATCCAAAAGCCGCTTGCCTTCCAACTGGCCCGCTTTTAGGGCAGCAAGAAGCATGTGTTTGGCAGCCCGGTCTTTAACAGAACCAGAGGGATTCATCCATTCGGCCTTGGCAAAAAGGGGAACCGAGTGACTATTGGGGTGGGGGATAGAAAGAAGGGGGGTGTTGCCGACCAGATCCAATAAGGAAGTTGTAACCATAGTTTTTTGTGTGTGGAAGGGGTTTGGTGGTCCAAACCCCTATCCCTACAGAGCCGCTGTTAAATCAGAAACGAGTCTAGCAGTGCGGCGCGGTCTTTTTGAGGGGCTTTGGCTGTGCCTTGTTGAAGCAAGGCATCGTAGCGTGGTTTTTCACCGCGGTAGAAAATACCGAAACAATCGGGGGCCATTTGGGCATAGTGAAAGGCCTGTGCCAAATCGGCAGGATCGTGGGTTTCTACTTTGGCATCAGGGGCCGATTTCAAATCGGCAGCCACAGCAGAGTCGTGTTGGATAAAGGTGATCCAATCGGATTTTTCGTGGTCCCAAGCACCTGGATTAAATTTGGGGCAGCGTTGGGCGATATGAACAAAGGAAAACCCTTTGTGCTGGAACGCTTGTTCCAAGGTATCCACCATGTGTTGTCCCAACCATTCTGCTGTGCTGGCTACAAAGGTAGCGCCCAAACCCAAAGCGAATCGCAAGGGGTTGATGGGGTTAATCCAAGACCCTTCGGGTTGGCTTTGGGTTTTGTGGCCACGTTGGGTGGTGGGGGAGGTTTGGTTTTTGGTTAGACCATAAATTTGGTTGTCAAATAGGGCAAATACACAGTTGAAGTTTTTGTTGATCCCGTGAATCAGGTGGTTTCCCCCAATGCTCAGGGCGTCACCGTCTCCGGATTCAATAAACAGGTTCAAGTCGGGTCTTGCCAAGCTGATGCCAGTTGCAATGGGAATCGCACGGCCATGGATGCTGTGCAAGCCATAGGTGTTCATATAGTGGGGAATCCGGCCTGAACATCCAATCCCAGACACGTTCACGGTGCTGGAAGGGCTCAGTTGGTTGTTCACCATAAATTTTCGAAGGCCCACCAAAATGGTGTAGTCGCCACAACCGGTACACCACCGTGGATCGGCGGCTTTGTAGTCTTTCATGGCGAACTTGGTTGGTGCGGTATTAGTTTGCATGGGTCAACTCCTTAGCTTGAGCAATAACGTGGGCGGGTTTTAAAGGCCGGCCGGTTGGAATCGCAACGGATTTAACATCAACCAAGGTTTCTGCTCTTAAAACGGTGGCCAAAGGACCGGGTTTGAACTCGTCGCTGTAGGCCACTTCAAAACAAATGACGGTTTTGAATTTTGCAAAAATTTCTTTGAGCATGATGGGGAGTGGGTACACAATTTTAAGGTGAAGCCCCGACACTTTAAGGCCTTCTGCTTGCAAGCCGAGAACCGATTCTTCGATGACGCTTCTGGAGCTGCCCCATCCAATAATCAGGGTGTCGCCAGAGTCTGGACCGAACATTTCAGGGGTGGTTAAGCAACGGCGAACATGGTTCAGTTTTTCGTTGCGAACGGTATGAGACCGAATGTTGCTTTGGGTGGTGTACATAATTTGACCGTTTTTATCGGTGTTCAACCCTGTTACCCGTCTCATTTGGCCTTCGTCGCCTGGGATGCTTTGGTTTTCAACCACCATCTCGACATCGGGCAACCGTTTTAGGTTAAAGCGGGCCAAAACATCGTCGTGAATGTCGTTGGGATCTTCCATGGGGTTTAAGGCAATTTTATCGAAAATTTTGTAGCTTACAGAGGTCATGTAATCGCTTAGGATAATCACAGGAACCCGAAGTTTTTCGGTGAGGTAACGGGCCACGTGTGGGGCATAAAAACAATCCACAACGTCGCCAACGCTTAACACCACTTTGGTGTTGTCGCCATGAGACCCAAAGGCCGCTGCAAAGTAGTCGGATTGCTCGGTTCGGGTGGGCAAACCGGTTGAAGGACCGCCGCGTTGCACATCCACCACGATACAAGGAATTTCGGCAGAGGTGGCTAAGCCGATGAACTCTTGTTTCAAAGAAAGGCCAGGTCCAGAGGTTGCGGTAATGGAAGGGACGCCTGCATAGTAAGAACCAACCACGGCACCGATGGCTGAAATTTCGTCTTCAGCTTGGTGTAAAATCCCACCATAGTTTGGGAAGATTTTGGCCAGTGTGTGCATAATCGAAGAGGCGGGGGTGATGGGGTATCCACCATAGAATTTGATCCCTGCATCCACCACACCCATGGCCAGGGCGGTGTTGCCATCCATCAGCAGTTTTTGTGCGCCGGTGGAAGGGGCAGAGGGTACGCTGTAAACCAAGGGAATATTCGCTTTGGCATAGGCGTGTCCATTTTTGAAGATGGTGGTGTTTTTTTCGAGCTTTTCAGGGCTGAGTTTTTTGAAGGTTTTTTGAATCGAAGCCAAAACATCTTCGACTGGGGTGTCGAACAAATGGGTCAAGAGCCCCAGGTAAAACATGTTTTTACCGTTGCCGTTTAATTCCCACATGATTTTTGTGGATTCTTCGTCCATGTGGAAAGGAATTACATTGAGGCCTGCAGCTTTGGCTTTTCCAATGGCTTGTTCGTACAAGTCGGCGCTGCGTTTTTGGTCGCCCATGTCCAACAGAACGGTGGCGTTGGGTTTGTATTCTTGGTCTTGAAGGCGTCTGTCTAGCAAGATTTCGTGTTCAACCAGCATCAGGTCGCTGTAGCTGCCCAGGTTGGTAACATCGCGGTCAGACACACGAATAACGACCCCAGACATGGAATGGGGGGTACGCTTGGGTGGGCTAATTTCAGCCGGAATCATGGGTTCGATAAATACAAATCGGCCCGTTTTGGCAAAGGCCATAATGAGGATGTCGCCAGCTTTTTGGGCTCCGTTTCCGGCGTCCATTAGCAGCTCGAAACGAAAATCGTGACTCTGCATAACGCGTCCTTTTGAACTCTCAGTGGGACACTGGGTTCGAAGTTAGAATGTTCAATCCGTGAAACCAGGGGGATCGAAGGCTCTTGTACTGTGGAATTCCTTTGTGAAAAGGGGCCAAAAGTAAAGCCTGAAAAGTATAGCGTAGTGGACCTTGGCTTGGCAATCTTTTGGAAAGTTTTGTATAGAACGTCAACGACAAGCGAAATGCAGGCTTATCGGGTGTTAACCAATCCATGCAATTGATGGAACAAATTCAAGAACTGGGGTTTTTTATCCAAGGGAAGTTGGCCTAGCTCTTCGACCATTTTTCGGAAGTGAAGGTCTTGTTTGGCCAATATTAAGGCGTCGCAGGCAATGGGGTCTTTGATGGCCTCGGCTAAGTCCTCTTCGGTGATGGTTTGGTGGGTCCAAAGTTTGGAAAATTTGGCCTTTTCTTCTTGGGTTAAGGGTTTTGGGGAAATTTCGATATCACAATTTTCGATGACCCACTGGAAAAATTGTCCCATTTCTTTGGTGGCCCGTTCTTGAACAGCCAACATCATCATATGGACGGATTCTGCGGCATCCAGGGATAGCGTGGCAATGATTCGCTTGCATTTGTCGAGTTTGGGGGGCTTGCGGCGGCCCGATTCCAAATTCACAACATACCCGATGGTGACTTCTAGAATTTTTGCCAGATCGGTTTTTGTAAGGTTTTGGCGCTCCCTTAAAGAGGCCAAATAGCTGCCAAACGTAAGTGCTTTCCCCATAGCCATAGTCTTCCCATTGTACACTTTTTTAAGAAAAATAAAAGGTTAAAAAAACTGATTTGAATTCTTTACAGAACTATACCTGTATTGTATGATCCACACATGTTCCTCAATGAAAAAATAACAGAGTTCCGAGAAGAGAAGGGCCTCAGCAAGACCGCCCTGATGTTCGAATTGGATAAGGTTGGTTTTCGCGTTTCCAGACAAACCCTGATTAATTGGGAATCTGGAAAAACCTTTCCCAACGCTCAAGAACTCAGTAAACTGGCCACTTTTTTTGGAAAGAAAGTCAGTCAATTTTTTAAAGAAGGCTAGCGCAGGTATCCGCTAAACTGGGCCAAGACGAAAGTCAAAGGCCATGTCATTATAGTGGGTATGTCTGTGATGTCTATCTTTCGACGGTTTTCTTTTTTGTTTCGAACTCGAAACGAGGCGGTTTCTACGGCGCATTTGGCCCGTCAAAAACAAGAGGGTCGGCCTGTCCCTAAAATAAAATTTGGTAATGTGGTTCGAAAAGGGGCGCCAACACCCTTACATATGGAGCTGTATGTGATTTTATTGGGGGCCTCTTGGTGGCAAGTGCTCTTGCTGTTGGGCCTTGCCTATCTTCTGATTAACGCAGGGTTTGCCCTGTTGTATTTGTTGCATCCGGGTAGCATTACAATGACGGTGGAAGGCTCTTTTTGGGAGGCTTTCTTTTTTAGTGTTCAAACCATGTCCACCATTGGCTATGGGGTGTTGGCCCCGGCCTCGTTTTATGGCAATTGCTTGGTCACACTGGAATCGGCTGTGGGATTGCTGGGTGTTGCCTTGGTGACGGGGTTAACCTTTGCCAAAATTTCCAGGCCCCGAGCGGCCGTTGTGTTTAGTAAGCCCATTGTTGTTGCGAATTATCATGGTAAACCGACCTTGATGTTTCGGGTGGGCAATGCCCGGGGCAGTGAAATCATCGAAGCGGTGATGAGTGTGAGTGTTCTTCAAGACGAACTGTCCCCAGAAGGCCAACATTTGCGCCGTATCCACGATTTGCATTTGGTGCGGAGCAGAACCCCATTTTTTCTGCTCAGTTGGACGGTGATGCATGTGATTGATGAAAAAAGTCCCTTGTGGGGTATCGATTGGGAGAAGCCCGATTTGTCCTTTATTTCGATCGCGGCAACCTTGGTGGGCCATGATGCGGCGTATAGCCAAACCACCTTTGCCCGCCACATGTATTTGCCCGAAGATGTGGAGCCCAACCGGCAGTTTGTGGATGTGATTCACCAGCTGACAGACGGACGCATGATGATCGATTACACCAAATTCCACGAGTTGGTCTAGGCGGCGGCTGTTTCGATCCAGATTTCCACTCGAATCAGGCGGCGCTTGCTGATTTCTTTGATCACAAAGCGCAGATTTTCGTAGGTGATGGATTCGCCTTTGGTGGGAAAACGGCCCAACAAGTTCAGCACAAATCCGCCAAGGGTATCGTAGTCTTCTTCCTTGGGGAATTCGCAACTTAAGCGGGCGGCCAGGTCCTCCAAATTCATTCGGGCATCCACGCTGTAGTGGTTTTCGGCCAATTCCAATAGCTCTGGGGGTTCTTCGGTGTCGTATTCGTCTTGAATGTCCCCAATCAGCTCTTCGATGATGTCTTCTAGGGTGACAACCCCGGCCAAACCCCCATATTCATCCACCACAATGGCGATATGAAATTTGCTTTTTTTCATCTGATAAAACAGCTCTTCGATGTTCTTGGTTTCGGGGATGAAAATGGCGTCTCGCAAAAGATCGTTTAGGGGTTTTTCGGGAGAGCCTAGGGTGGTGAGCAGGTCTTTGGCATAGATCATACCCACAATGTTGTCGACGGTCTCTTCGTAAACAGGGATTCGGGAATGTCCCTTGTCGAGGGCAATGGCGATGGCATCGGCGACTGTTTGGTTGCGTTCGATACAAACTGTATCGCTTCGGGGAGTCATGATTTCGCGAACGATGGTTTCGGAAAATTCAAAGATGCTGTGAATGACTTCTTGTTCTTCTTGTTCAAGCAGGTTGTCTTCTTTGGGCGCTCTTAAGGCGGGTTTAAGGTCGTTTGTGGTTAAAAATCGGTTGGCATTGTCGGCAGAAACCCGAAACAGTTTCGAGAACAGCACCACCGTTTTGGTGAAAAACCAGAGGGGAATGGCCGAAATTTTTAGATAGACCGTTAAAATGGGCGTAACCCACAAAGCCGATCGTTCTGGGTTTCTCAGGGCCAAAGTGCGGGGGAAAATTTCCAATCCCACCATGACAATCAAAAACTGAAAAATCAGAAATAAAAAGACAGCTTTAAACGAAAGGGCAATAAACAATAAAAAAAACCGAAACAGGGCAAATAGGGCGACCAGATAGGAAAAATGTTTGCCCAAAAGCAGACCGGCCAAGAGGCGCTTGGGTTCGGAAAGCAGCTGTTGCAGCCGTTTGGAAAACCGAATGTTTCGGGCGGCCAAGTGTTTTAGTTTATAGCGACTGACGGCTTGAAGCGAGGCTTCTGCAAAGGTAAATGCGGCGGTTAAGGGTAAAAAAACAACGGCGGCCACGAGGGCCACACTTAAGTCACTGTCCAAAGTGTCCTCCTAAATAGATCGACATAACGCTAGCCAACTTGTGGAAAAAAAGCAAATAGCCAACAACCAGGGCATTGAATACAGCCATCAAAACGGCTCCGGCAGCCACATCTTTGCTGATTTTGGCGCGGGGTCGCCATTTTTTGGTGACCATGTCCACGGTGCATTCCAGGGCCGTATTGAAGGCTTCTGCAATCAAGACCAAGGCAATGCTGATGCATAATATGCCCCATTTTGAGGGACTTAAACCCAACTTTATCCCAAGCCCAATGGCCACCAATCCCATGGCCCCATGAATGCGCATGTTGCGCTGGGATTTGAACACGTAAACCAAGCCGGAGGCCGCATCCCAGAGGCTGTGAAACAGGGTGCGATTGGGTTTCATGGGTGTAGCGCCAGCAAGCGGTCTTGCTCGGCCTCCATGTTGGCCCGATCTTCGGGGGAATAATCCTCGTAGCCCAGGGTGTGTAAAATCCCGTGAATGATCAACAACTTTAGCTCGCTTTCCAGGCTTTTTTGATAGTGATTGGCGTTGTCTTGGGCTTGATCCAGACAAATGTAAATGTCGGCAATGGGGTCTTCTTCGTCTTCGGCCAAATTAAAACTGATGATGTCGGTGATGTAGTCCCGGTTCAGATAGGCTTGGTTGATGCGCATGATTTCGTCTTCATCAACCAGGGTAAAGGTAAAGCTGCCGGCTTGAACCCCTTTTTCGGCCAAGATGGTTTTGGCAAAGGGCGTGAAATCGGGTAAGGCCGCGTCTGATGTGCCGTTAATCTGGACGTTGAGCAAGGCTTTTGATCTCGTCTTCATAGTCGATACGGGCATGGTAAATCCCGCGAAACAGGCTTAAGAAGGTTTCCCGAATGGTGTGGATTTCTTTAAGGGTGAGGGGACAATCGTCGAATTGATTGTCGTCGAGTTTGTGTTTGAAAATTTTGTCGATCATGGCTTCGATTTTGGCAAAGGTTGTTTTTTCCATGGACCGAATGGCGGCTTCAACCGAATCGGCCAGCATCAGAATACCGGCTTCTTTGAACTGGGGTTTGGGGCCGGGATAACGGAAGGCATCTTTTTCCAATTCGGGAGATTTAATGTGTTCGGTCTGGATGGCTTGGGTAAAGAAAAAGGACACCAAGGTGGTGCCGTGGTGTTGGGCAATAAAAGATTTGAGGATGGGCGGCAGTTTATAAATATCGGCCAATTCCAAGCCGTCCCGAACATGGGAGGCGATAATCAGCTTGCTCATGCGGGGCGAAAGGCCATGATGGGGGTTTTGTCCCACCTGGTTTTCGGTAAAAAAGAGGGGGCGTTTCATTTTGCCAATGTCGTGAAAATAGGCCCCAACCCGGGCCAAAATGGGGTCTGCACCCACGGCTTCGGCTGCGGCTTCGGCCAGGTTGCCCACCATCAGGCTGTGTTGGTAGGTGCCCGGTGCTGTTACCATGAGTTTTTTAAGTAGGGGGTGGCTTAAATCGGAAAGCTCCAACAACGAATGGTGGGTGGTAATGCGAAACGCCATTTCCAAATAGGGCAGGAGCCCCAGAGAAATCATGGCGGACAAAACACCCCCACAAAACCCAAGGCCACAGTTGACGGTATACCAAAATGGGTCTGTAATTTGGTTAAACAACCCAAAGACCACCACCAATACGGCCTGGAACAGACCCAAAACATGGCCGGATAAAATTGTTTCGTTGCGGCGATAACGACGGTAGCTGACAAAAGTGCCCACGCAGCTGGATAAAAACAGGTATAAGAAAACGTCCAAAGAGCCTTTGAACAGTAGGGTTACCAAAACACTGGCGATGGTGCCGCAGAGCAAGGACACATTGGGTGTTACCAAAATCGAGATGGTAATGGATATGACGGCAATGGGCACCACATAGGGCAGATAGAGGGTCTCTGGAACCAAGGGAGCCATTTGCAGGAATTTGGCGATGATCAGGACCACCACAATCACAAAATAGGTCAAAACAAAGTATTTAATGTTTTTATAAATGCGGGCATAAAAATAATAGACAAAGCGTTCCAAAAGAAAGCTTAGCAAAATCACAATCAGCAATATACCAATAAATTTGAGGCTATTGGCTTCGGGGGCAGCGGTTAAGGGCAGATGCTGAGCAGCGTTTCGATGAACCGTTTCGCCCTTATAGAGGAGGGGCGTATGGCCTTTTAGATAGGCTTCGTCGTTGTTGCATACCATGTAGGGCGAGAACACCAGTAAGGCGACGAACAGCGTTCCCAGAATCCAGGAAACTGTGAACAAAACCCATTGTATGCGTTTGCTTTTAAGAAATTCGAATCCAGTGAACATGGTTAAATCGCTTGAACCAGGTCATTTGCCGTTTGGAAAATTGGCGGGTTCTTGCTTTGATCCAGTCTAGCATCTCTTGATAGCCAATGTCACCGTGAAGGTAGGCAATGGTTTCTTTGTAGCCGATGGCCTCGAAGGCATTGAGGGTGGGGGGATAGGTTTTAAGCAGGGTTTCCACCTCTTGGACCAGACCTTCGGCCATCATGGCGTCGATGCGTTTTTCGATGCGGTCGACCACGATAGGGCGGTCGGCGGTTAAACCAATGAGGCGCACGTCGTCGCGTTGCTGTTGGGTTTTGGGTTGGGCTTGGGAGATTTGGGTTCCGGTTAGGGTGAAAAATTCCAGAGCCCGCATGACCCGCTTTAGGTTTTGGGGATGAATCGCGGACGCTGCATCCGGATCGAGTTGTTGAAGCCGTTCCCAGAGGGCTTGTTCGCCGTTCATGGCCGCTTCGATTTCGAGTTCTTTGCGAATGGCTGGGTCGTGGGTTGGGGTTGGGCTGAGGGTGTATTGATTCAAAAAAGCTTGCAAATACAGGCCGGTTCCCCCGCAGATCACAATGGGTTTTCTGGCCTGGCGCAGGGTGCTGATGAGGGCCGCGGTTTTTTCTAAAAAATGGGCCACAGAATAGGGCTCGGTGGGTTCCAGTTCGTCGATGAGGTGGTGGGGAACGGCTTGGCGCTGGGCCAGGCTGGGTTTGGCGGTGCCAATGTCCAGGTGTCGGTAAATTTGAAATGCATCGGCCGAGAGGATGTGGGCCCCTGTTTCCAAGGCCAGTTGGACGGCGTAATCGGATTTGCCAATGGCCGTGGGGCCGATGACCACCGTAATGTCGGGTGTCATTGGGGGGGAATCAGTGTGTTGCGTTGGGTTTGGGTGGTGAAGAGTTGGTCCAAAAGGCTGGCGTGATGGCCGGTTTTTAAAGTGGCTTGGAGATTTGAAAGTTGGGTGATGGCCGCTTCTATGCCTTGGAGTACGGTGTTTTTGTTGCCTTCCAGAACCTCGCATCCCCAGTGGGGAGAAGACCCTGACACACGGGTGGTGTCCCGAAAGCCTGGTCCCAAAAGGGTGGCCAAGGTGGCCTGGTCTTTGTCCGACAATAACGCTGTGATGCCAGCCGTTACCGAGGCCAGCACATAGGGCAAATGGGAAGCATAGGCCAAAAGCCTGTCGTGGGTGGGGGCATCCAGTTCGACTGTTTTTGGGGTCAGGGTTTGGATCAAGGTTTTAAAGGCTGTGTAGCGAGGATCGGGGGTGGTGGGGGGAATCAGGATATAAGGGGCGTTGTCAAAAAGGGAGGCATCGGCAGCGGCAAAACCGGTTTCGGCCTTGCCAGCCATGGGGTGACCGCTGATAAACAGATGGGGCGATACCTCGGAAATCCCTGCCAAAACTGGGGCTTTAACGCTGGCCACATCGGTTAAAAGGGTTGGGGTTTTCAGCTGGGTTGCGAGGGTGTTTAAGGTGGCTGCGACCTGGGAAATCGGTGTGCAGACAAAAACAAGGTCCACACCATCAGGGATATCGTGTAAACCCGTACCGGCTCGGGTTAACAAGGGCTTGGCCAGAACCAAGGTGTCGGGGTTCGGGTCAATCCCAATCAGATTCAAAGCCGGGTGTTTGGCCTTGAAGGCTTTGGCCAGGGATCCGCCAATCAATCCCAATCCCACAATGGCGATGGTGTTTAAGCGGGTCATTGGGCTTGGTCGGGTTTGGCGTGGTCGGGTCTAAGGGCCGCTGCGCCTTTCAGATAGACGTGCACCAGATCGCGTTGGGATTTTTCGGTGTTTAAGTGAATCAGAACCCGAATGCATTGGGCCAAACTGCCGGGGACGGAAATTTCTGTCATACAAATTAAAGGAACATGAACAAAGCCCAATTCCCGACCCGCCACGGCTGGAAATTCGGCGTTAAGGTCTTGGGTAGCCGTAAAAAAAATCGAAGCAATGGCTTCCGAATCGATGTCGTTTTCTTGAACCAAGGTTTCCAAGAGCAATTTGGTTTCGGCGACAATGGCCGTTTTTGTGTTTTCAGCGACCGTAATCGCGCCGCGAATGCCCCGACAAATCATGGGTAAGCTCCTTTGTGAGTGCGGTGATGACCTCGGATTTTGGGGTGAGGTTTCCTGTGACTTGGTAAAACGAAATGGCCGAAACATCCAAGGGCTTTGGGAACTCGGCTTGATTCAGATTCAAACCGATGCCGATGATACTGTATTTTGGTCCTTTTGCCGAGGCATTGACCACGGTTTCAACCAAAATGCCACCCACTTTTCGCCCGTCTAGAATCAGATCGTTGGGCCATTCGATCTCGGGGCTGGGGAGTCCCAATTTCTGGAGGGCCGCTACGATGGTGTGGGCAATTTGAACCGTAAAATCCGAAGGTAAGGGGTCTTGGCTGGGATTGGGAGCGGCCAGGGTATAGTAGAGGCCACCGTCGTCGGCGGAATACCAGATCCGTTCGAATTGACCTCGCCCTTGGGTTTGAACATCGGCACTTAATTGGAGCCAGGTGTTGTTGGGCAAGGTGGGCAAACGGCGTTTGGCTTCAAGGTTTGTGGAATCGAGGGTGGCGAAATGTTCAGTTTGCAGTGAGATCGTCATGAATACAGCCAACATGCAACACCGTGACCTGTGGAATCTACCTGCCACTGGGGCACTTGGGTGCTGCAGTGGGGCATGGCCTTGGGGCATCGGGTGTGAAAACGACAGCCCGAGGGCAAATTCATGGGGCTGGGGATGTCGCCTTTGAGCAACTCGGGTTTGTGTTTGTGGTCGGGGTCGGGATTGGGAATGGCCCCAATCAGGGCTTGGGTATAGGGGTGTTGAGGGTGTTTAAAAATGTGGGCCGGGGTTCCGCTTTCAATAATTTTGCCCAAATACATCACTAAAATAAAATCACAATATTGGGCCACAACCCCCATGTCGTGCGAGATTAATAACACCGACATGTCGGATTTTAAGTGGTCGAGTAAGGCTAAAACTTGGGCTTGAATGGTCACATCCAGCGAGGCCGTGGGTTCGTCGGCTATCAACAATTTGGGTTGCATGGCCAAGGTTAAGGCAATCATGATGCGTTGGCACATGCCCAAGGAAAATTGGTGGGGATAGTCGTTTAAACGCACGTCTGGGTCTGGAATGTTGACTTGTTTGAGCAGGTCAATGGCAATGGCTTTGGCCTCGGTTTTTGTGGCTTTTCGGTGAAGCTGAATGGTTTCGATCATTTGAGAGCCGATTGAAAAAACAGGGTTCAGAGCAGCCAGTGGATTTTGAAAAATAAGACCAATGTCCCGACCCCGAACCGCATGCCAGTCTTTGGCCGATTGTTGGCGCAGGTCTTGGCCTTGCCACCGAATTTCTCCGCCCACCGTTTTGCCATTGGCGGCCAAAAGACCCATCACCGACAAGGCGGTTACACTTTTGCCCGATCCCGATTCGCCGACGATACCCACCATGGTTTTTTCGGGCACCACAAACGAGACATCGTCCACAGCCGTTACGGTATGGCCTTTGACGGTGAACACTGTGTTGAGGTTTTTGACTTCTAGTAGTGGGGGATTCATTGGGTGGGTATGATAGCGCAGGCCCAAAAATATGGCGACCTTTACTGTGATGCGATAGACTGAAGGGTCATGAACGTTAAGCTGATCATCTTCGATTTGGATGGCACCCTCATTAACACCCTGCCCGATATCCATGGGTCTTTGAATCGGACCTTGCAGGCGTTTGACTATCCCGAACAGAGCTTGGACCAAACCAAAGCCCATGTGGGTGATGGCATCGAGTCTTTGCTGTTGCGCTCGGCTGGCGACCCCAATGCCGATGTGGCCCAATTGCGCACCTGGTTTCGCCAGGACTATCGCCAGCATTTGGTGAATACGTCTGCGCCTTATCCGGGGGTAGAGGCGACTTTAACGGCGCTTCAAACCCGGTCGGACCTTCTGATGGCCGTTCTGACCAACAAAATGACAGAGCCTTCTAAAGCTATTTTGGAACGTTTGGGCTTGTCCCATTTTTTTACCCACATTTTGGGCCCGGATGCTTATGGGGCTCATAAACCAGACCCCGATGGCATCGAATGGTTGATGGAACACCACCAAATCGCCCCCGAACACACCGTGATGGTGGGGGATGGGGAAGCCGATCTGATGGCTGCCAAGTCTGCCAAGGTTCGGGCAATTGCCGTTAGCTATGGCTATCGGGATGCCGACAGCCTGTTGCGCTATGCCCCCATTGCGGTGATTGATCGGTTTGAGGCGATTTTAGACGTTATCTGAAGTGACTGCGGCATAGCCGTTCACAACCCTTCTGCAACCCGCTACAATGGGGCCACTATGTTGGGTACACACCTGTTGGATATGTTTCTTCACCTCGATCAAACCCTAAGTGTGGTGATTGCCGATTTTGGGTTTTTAACCCACTTGATTTTATTTGCCATTATTTTTTGCGAAACCGGATTGGTGATAGCGCCTTTTTTGCCTGGGGATTCGTTGTTATTTGCAGCCGGTGCTTTTTCTGCAACGGGGTCTTTGAATGGGATCTTGTTGTTTTTCTTGCTCAGTTTGGCCAGTGTGTTGGGCGATAATCTGAACTATTGGATTGGCCGTTTTTTGGGCAATGCGGTTGCCCAAAGCCAAAGCCGGTTGATCAATAAAAAACATATCGAAAAAACCCATGCTTTTTTTGAAGAGCATGGCGACAAAGTGGTTATTTTTGCCCGATTTTTACCCATAGTTAGAACCTTTGCCCCTTTTGTGGCCGGCATTGGTCGGATGCAGTATCGCACTTTTTTTGCTTATAGCTGTGTGGGAGGTGTTTTGTGGGTTGGGGTTTGTTTGGCAGCAGGCTATTTTTTTGGGAATTTGTTGATTGTTAAAAATAATTTTGGATTGGTCATTTTGGCGATTATCTTGATTTCGTTGTTGCCAGCCATTCTTAAAGTGTTTTTTGGCAAAAAATCGGTATGACATGCGCATCGAAGCTTTTTTGCCTCAGCTCCATGCTGCTGTTCTGGACCGCGCCAAGGGCTATTTAAACCCCACAAAACAGGCCGAGTTTGCGGTGGTTTTACAGGCCCGGGAAGCCCGTTTTGAAAACCCCAATACCCGCAGGTTTTTAGAGGCTTTTTTGAAACTGCCTGAAGCGTCTTCTTCGGTGATGGATTGGGATAGCCCAGCTGTTCTGATGGGTCAATCTGAGGATGTTAGTGCCAAAACCAAGGCCCAACTCCACGAGGCTCTGATGGGTCTTAAGCCCTGGCGAAAGGGACCTTTTTCGGTTTTTGGTGTCGAGATTGAGGCGGAATGGGATTCCGATTTGAAGTGGCAGCGGTTGTTGCCCCATTTGCCGCCGTTAACCAACAAAACCATTTTGGATGTGGGCTCGAACAATGGCTATTACCAATTTCGCATGTTGGCACATAATCCCCGTTGGGTTTTGGGGATCGATCCCATGGATCTGTATCCGTTTCAGTTTCAGGCCCTTCAACGTTATGCCCAGCAAGATACCTTGGGGTTTGCTGGTGTGGGCATCGAGGCCATGGGGGCTTGGGAGGGGGTGTTTGAGGTGGTGTTTTGTATGGGGGTTTTGTATCACCAACGCTCGCCCTTGCACCTGTTGGAACGCCTCTTTCGCCTGACACGGCCAGGTGGTACAGTGATTCTGGAAACCTTGATTATCGAAGACCCTCGTCCCATTGCCCTGTATCCCCAAAATGGGCGCTATGCCAAAATGAGCAATGTTCATTTTTTGCCCAGCCTGTCTTGTTTACAGCATTGGTTGGCGGTGGCTGGGTTTGTGTCTTCCCAGGTTGCCTTTGTTGCAACCACCACGGTCCAAGAGCAACGGGCAACGCCCTGGAGTACCCCAGTTTCTCTGGCCGATTTTCTGGATCCCCAAGATCCAAACAAAACGGTCGAAGGGCTGCCGGCCCCGATTCGAGCCGCTATTGTGGTTCAAAAACCCTAAATTTTAAGGAGAGTCTTATGTCGTTTTCAGATCTTCAGTCCCGTTTAAAGTGGCGGTATGCCACCAAGCAATTCGATGCCACCCGCAAGATTTCGGATTCTGATTTCTTGGCGCTGTTGGAATCGTTACGCATGGCCCCGTCGTCGTTTGGTCTTCAACCCTGGAAATTTGTGGTGGTGGAAAACCCCCAATTCAGGGCCGAGATCCAAGCTTGCGCCTGGAATCAAGCCCAGGTTACAGAGGCTTCTCACTTGATTGTGCTTTGCGTGTTGAAAGAAATGACCGAAGCCCACGTCAGCCACTATGTCGACACCATCGAAAAAACCCGGGGAATGGTCCCAGGCTCTTCGGCTGCCTATAAGGACAGAATGATCGGTTTTATGAAGGCCAAAGATCAATCCGAAATGAGCCAATGGATGAAGCGTCAGCTTTATATTGCCTTTGGGTTTTTGATGTTGGCCGCTGCTGAACAAGGCCTGGATACCTGCCCCATCGAAGGGTTCGATCCCAAAGCCTGCGATCGTATTTTGGATCTTGAAAGTCAGGGGCTGGAATCCGTGGCCCTGTGTCCGGTTGGCTATCGCCTGCCCACCGACAAATATGCCACTGCGGCAAAAGTCCGCTTCCCGATGGATGAGGTCGTGGTTTGGGTTTAGGGTCTTCTATCAACCCACAAAACCCGGTCTAATCCTTGGTTGTCCTGGACGAATCCGTGCTCAAAGTGGGGATAGTGGCCTAATAGTTGGATTAGGGGGGCTTTTTGCGCGAATCCTATTTCGAAAACCGCCATCCAAGGGGTTTGAAAAGTGGCGAGGACCTCAAGGCTTTTTTTGTAAAACAATAACCCGTCTTTTCCACCGTACAAGGCTTTTTGGGGCTCGAATTGGGCGACATCTTGGGCTAAGGCAGGGTCGCCTGGGGCTATATAGGGGGGGTTCGATACAAACAAAGTGGGCCCTTCGCACAACGGTTCCCAAAGGGTTTGGGCCTTAAAAAAATCCCCTTTAAAAAAAGTTGCATTCGAGACCTGGTGCCGGGACTTGTTTTCCAAGGCTGTTTGGTGGGCTTTGACGCTGATGTCCCACCCCCACACCGCGGCTGTGGGGAAGGCCAGGGCCAATTCGAGGCTGATAATCCCTGTGCCATAGCCCAATTCGATGCAAGAAAAGGACTGGGTTGTCCATCCCATTTCGTTGATTTTCGCAATGGCCGTTTCCACCACGATTTCGGTGTCGGCCCTGGGGATTAAAACCCCGGGTTGAACCGCATAGAGTCGTTCTCGAAACGGGGCTTCTTTTAGGATATAAGCCAAAGGATAGCCGGTTTGGCGCCGCCGAATGGCGGTTTTGAAGGCCCGAACCGCAGTCGGCTGCAATGGGGTTTGTAGGCTTTGGAGCAACTGAATTTTGGAAAGGCCAGTTCGGTGCTCCAAAATCCACCAGGCTTCTGGGGTTGAAAGGGTGCCGGTTTGGGTGGCCCAGTGAATCAGGGCCCCGGGCGAGGTTGACAGGGTCTAGCCCTCTTTCATTTTTTCAACGCGGTCAGCAGAGATGAGGGCATCGAGCAGCTCATCCATTTTTCCATCCAAAAAATCGGTAAGGTTGTACAAAGATACATTGATCCGGTGGTCCGTAACCCGGTTTTGTGGGTAATTGTAGGTGCGAATTTTTTCGGAACGGTCCCCGCTGCCAACCAGGCTTTTGCGCAGGGCTGTTTCTTCTTTGCGCAGGGCTTCTTGTTGGGCATCGTAAATGCGGGCCCGCAACAAGCGCATGGCTTTTTCCCGGTTTTGGAACTGAGAGCGTTCGTCTTGGCAGGCCACCACAACCCCTGTGGGTTCGTGGGTGAGTCGAACCGCAGAACTGGTCTTGTTGACGTGCTGCCCCCCAGCTCCCGAGGCGCGAAACACGTCCATGCGAATATCGGCGGGGTTAATGTCCACATCCACTTCTTCGGCTTCGGGCATAATGGCTACCGTTGCTGCCGAGGTGTGTACCCGGCCCGAGGCTTCGGTTTCGGGAACCCGTTGAACCCGGTGGGCCCCGCTTTCAAATTTTAAGCGGCTGTAAACCCCTCGCCCAGACACCACAAAAGAAATTTCTTTAAGGCCACCCAGGCCGGTGCTGTTTTCGGATAAGACCTCGATTTTCCAGCCCTTTAGCTCGGAATAGCGGGTGTACATGCGGAATAATTCAGCGCCAAACAGGGCAGCTTCTTCGCCCCCAGTGCCAGACCGAATTTCCACGATGGCATTTTTGTTGTCGTTGGGGTCTGCAGGGATTAAGAACAGTTGAAGGTCTTGCTGAACCCTTTCGAACTCGGCCTGAAGGTTTTTGAGTTCCTCTTGGGCCATGTCTTTCATTTCGGGATCTTTAAGCAGATCTTCGGTGGTTTTGAGTTCGGATTCTAGTTTTTTATACCGTTGATAGCCCGCAATGCCGTCTTTAAGCTCGGCATGGTGTTTGGTAATGTCTTGGTAAAGGGCAAAATTGGCGATGACTTCGGGATCGCTCATTTTGCGTTCAAGCTCAAGAAAGGTATCTTCGAGTTGTTGAAATTTGTCGTGCATGTGGAATAAAGCCTGACTCTTTTAGGCGAAAAGCGCCAAAATCAAGCTCGAACCTTATTTGGACAAATTGTATTTTTTGCGGAATTTTTCCACGCGACCTTCAGTGTCCATAATTCTGGCTTCACCGGTGAAGAAGGGGTGGCAGTTCGAGCAAATGTCTACACGAATGGTGTCTTTGGTAGACCCAGCGGCAAATTCTGCACCGCAGGCACAAGACACAGTAATGGAGTGGTAAGGCATGTCTTTGGTGTTTGCCAAGGTCAAGCCTTTTTTCTTTTTTTCGGTTTTAGGGGCAGTGGCCATTTGAATATCCTTGAAAGAGAGCTGTCCCTACATTCGGTAGGGCGGATGTCAAGTTTACTGAAGTGGAGGGGCCATTGTCAATTGCCCTCGAGAGCGGTTCGAAGCTGATCCCCGATTAATGTCAGGCTCAGAACCGTTAAGGTGATAAACAACCCTGGACCAAAAACCATCCACGGTGCGCTATAGAGTTGTGCCAGGCTGTTTTCCAACATATTGCCCCAGGAAGCTTGGGGGGGTTGGACACCCAGTCCCAAAAAACTCAAAACCGATTCGGACAAAATAGCGTGGCTCATGCCCAAGGTAGCGGCCACAATCACAGGGTTAATGGCCAGGGGCAGAATGTGTCGGATCATCAGCCTGAATTCTGAAATCCCCCGGGCTCTGGCAGCGGTGATAAATAAGCGTTCTTTTAAACTCAGGACCTCGGCGCGGGCGAAGCGGGCAATGCCCATCCAGCCGGTCAGGCCAATCACACAAACCACGGTGATTAAACTGGGTTTAAAAAAACTTTGAAGCACCAGGATCAAAAAAATGCCTGGAATGGCCATGACCAATTCTGTAAAACGCATTAAACATTTGTCTGTCCAGCCGCCAAAAAAACCAGAGGCTGCTCCCACAGTCACCCCAATCGAAAGGGATAATACAACGGCAATACAGGCCACAGACAAGGACACCCGGGCCCCATACAACAAGCGAATCAAAATATCTCGGCCCAAATCGTCGGTGCCCAGCACATGGGGGAATCCAGGGGGCAGTGGAATTGCGGCCAAATTTGGGTTGAAGGTATTGGGATCAAAAGGCAAAAAACCAACGCCCACCGCCGCAATGGCTAGCAGGGCCAAAAAACCGAGGGCCAGTCGGGTCAGAAGGGGAAATCGGCTCATGGACATTACCATAAACGGCTGGGTGCATCGTGGCAATACATTCCTGTTTTACAGGGGGGCAAGCTTTACGGTATAGTGTGGGCCACTTGTCGGGGCGTAGCGCAGCCTGGTAGCGCACCTGTTTTGGGAACAGGGGGCCGTAGGTTCAAATCCTATCGCCCCGACCATTTCCAAAAAATTTGGCTGTATTAAAAATTAAAACAAAAACGACGGGGTATAAACAAAAACGGCGAGCGTTTTTGTATCGGGAAGCCGAAGCAAGTTCGACTTTCCTCCCCGCAGGGGCCAAAAGGACTTTGTACAAAAAAGACAAATCAGGCCGAAGGCCCAGCGCTAGCGTGAGGGGGAGGCTCAGGCGAACTTGCTTCGACTGAGGGGGCGACGCTAGCCCCTTAAAACAAGCCCCTTATGAAATAACTCAAAAAATCAATACATGATATTTTGAGATTTTGTCGTTTATTAGGGTATAAAACAAGGCTGGAAAGTGCAGCCACAACTTGTCCCATAAAGAGGTGAACACCCATGGAATTTGACCTGAACGCCATTAATCCGATCCAATCTTCTTATGTTCCAGCTTCGAAGCCCGAAGTTGAAGATAAGTCTGAAAAAGATGGTCTTTTTAAGCAAGAAGACTCTCATTTTCAAAAAGAACTTAAAGACATTTATGCGCTGATTAATCAGCATTGGGAAGAAGAGCAAAAAGAAGCTTCAAAACGGGCTGAAAAAGACGGTCCAAAAGCTTCGGGTCTTGATGGTTTTAGATCACCAGGCCTCAGAAATGACTGGGGCGCCTAAAGCGCTGAGGTCTCAAAAGGGGTTGTTGGTTTATGCGTAAGCCATTGCTGTTGATTGTCGAAGGGGTTCAGCGAGAGCTGGATCGGCTTTTTGACGTCTTGTCGAAGCACTACGAGGTGATGACGGCCAGCACTGGGCAAATGGCGGCTTCTGTTTTTGCCCAGTATCACCTGAAAATCCGAATTGTTTTGATTGGCACTGGGTTTCCCGATACCGATAGTTTGACCTTGTTGACCCGGTTGCGGGAAATTAGTGTGTTGCCGGAACTGATTATGTTGTCGGACAGCGGAGATATTTCCTCGGCTGTGAATGCCATTAAGTTGGGGGCCTACGATTATTTGGCCAAACCCTACAAAGAATCGGCGCTGCTCCTGATTATTGAAAGAACCCTCGAAAACCACGAAATCATCAAAAAATTTGAAGAGTTTTCTAAGAAACTCCCAGGCGATGCCCGAGAGTTTGATCGGCGGTTGATTGTGTCTCAGTCTTTGATTGCAGAGCGGCGCAGTGCCGGGCACCATGTTTCTGCCGAGGAAATTTTGTCGATTTTGTCCCCGGAAGCCACGGCGGAAAGCCCCAACATCGATGCGATACGGTCTGAAATCCAAGGGGTTTTGGATTGCGAAAAAGCCAAGATTCTGGTGGTTGAGGATGAAGATGTGTATCGGTCCATGATTGTTGGGTTTATTGAAAACCGCTATGGCTTTTTTGCCAGTGGAACCGGGTCTGGTGCTTTGTCGTTGCTGAAAGAAAATCCCGATATCGATATTGTGCTTTTGGACATCTTTTTGCCCGATATTAATGGGGTTGATTTGCTTCCTTTGATTAAAAGTGCCTGTCCAGGGGTGGATGTTATTGTGATTACTTCGTACGAATCGGTGGATATTGCGGTGGAAACCATGCGAAAAGGGGCCAGCGACTATTTGAACAAGCCCTTTTTGAAAATGGATATTCTGTCCACCATCTCCAAAACCCTTCAGCGCAAGCAATTGCAGAAGGTGTTGCCGGCCCTGAGCAAGCGGGTGATGGCCGAAACGGTTTCGGATCGGTCGAAATTGGATTTGTTGTTGACGGCCTGTCAAACTAAAAAACGATCGGGGCGGGCCATTATTATGGGCGATGTTTATCATTATTTCCCCGAGCTTCGAGACACGTTTATGCCCGATGCTGTGGTTTTGCCAGAAGCCATTGTGAATGGGGATTTGGGTGTTTTTATTGAAGAGTTGCGCCAGAAAATGTCTAAATTTTCTGCGTCCTAGTTTTGTTATAGGAAATGGCGCATCAGCCAGGCCAGGGTTCCGGATCGGAATTTGGGGACCAGCAAGATAGACGCGATTAACCCCAGGGAAATACCCAATAGACCAAATGCATAAGGCGGTTCTAGAAATGAAACGAATACCGCCAATAACCCCAGCACCATACAGGTGAAATAGACAAAAATGGCGGCTTGGCGTTGGGTCATTCCAGCTTGGAGCAGTCGGTGGTGAATGTGGCCTTTGTCTGGAGAAAAAATGCCTTGTTTGTTTTTTAAGCGTCGAACGATGGCAAAGAGGGTATCAAAAATGGGAACCCCCAAGATGATCAGGGGCAAAAAAAAGCCGGTGGGCAGATCGGTTTTAAGCACACCCATCATGGCCGAACATGCCAAGGCATAGCCCAAAAACATCGATCCGGTATCGCCCATAAAAATTTGGGCAGGGGCAAAGTTGTAGCGAAGAAATCCCAGGGTTGCGCCCAACAAGGCCACTGATAAAAACGCCACATTAAATTGAATGTGTTCAACCGCCAATACGGCTAAAAAACAGGTGCCAATGGCGGCAATGCCGGTGGCCAGGCCATCCATGCCATCGATCAGGTTCATGGTGTTAATCAAGCCCACAACCCAAATGACGGTGACGGGAAGACTGAGTTTGCCAAGGGCCAAAACGGGTCCCCAGGGCAGAACCAGATAGGTGATGCCTACCCCCAAAAAATAGGTAAAAACGGCAACCCCAATTTGCCCGAGCAGCTTCCAACTGGCCTTGATGGCAAACCGGTCGTCCACCACCCCCAAAACAATCAAAAAGCCGGACCCCACCAAAATGCCAATCAGGGGCGCATTTAGCGGTGCTTGCCACAACAACGAGGCTAGAAATCCCAGATAAATGGCGATGCCCCCCAAATAGGGAATGGGGGCTTTGTGAATTTTACGTTCGCCTGGGGCATCCACTATGCCGGTGTGCAGGGCCAACTGTTTGGCGGCTGGGGTTAGCCAACGGGTGATCAAAAATGCGACAATGAACACCCAAAAAAAGGTCATGACAAAGGGGTTCACTGGTCGTATCCGCCGCGGGTGTATTTGTTTCTGGGGTCCCAAAACAACCAGCTGGCAATGCCAGCGTCTTTGCAGGCTTGTTTTTGCAGGCGAATTTTTTGGGCATCGTAGGTGGCGCCCAAATTAAAATCTTGCAGCCAAGGGCGGAGCTTGGTTCGGGGATAGCCTGCCGCTTCCAGTCTGGCGCCACCACTGTTTAAAACTGCTTTTACAATTTCGTAGGGATGATCGGCAGGGTTTGCAAATTGGTTAAAGCCTGGTGGGTAATGCGACGGGTAGATCATGGGGCAAATGACATCGAAATAGGGGGCAGCCGTTTCCAGAACTTGGCCAATGTTCAGATCGTCTCGGCTGGTTAAGACCATGCCAAATAAATCGGCCGATATCGGAACGCCCAGGTCTTTGAGTTCCTCATGCAAATAGGCGAAAAAGTGCTTGAGGGCCTGCTGTTTTTTGCTTCGAAATACCTTTTGGGTAGCCGAAAGCGAGGCGGTGGTTGATTCTGAAGTGGTGTTTGAAGAGGCCAAAACCTCGACAATTTGGGGTTTGGTGATGGCCCCTGTTAGGGGAAAGGCCATGTCTTTCATGTTGCCGTCGGTAGGGAACCGAATGTAGTCGAAGTTCAGTTCATCGAAGCCTGCAGCTTCCGAGGCTTTGGCGATGCGGACAATGTGCTCCCAAAACGGTTTGGCCGAAGGATCGATGTAGGAAAGGCCATGCTTGTCTTTCCAGGGTTGGCCAAAAGCTACAGATTGTACGGCCAAGTTGGGGTGCATTTTGGCATAGGTTGGGTCTTGAAAAACGGTAATGCGGGCAATCACATAAATGTGGTTGTCGTGCAGGTGCTTAATAAAATCGCGAAGGTCTTTGATGCGAACTTCTTGATAGGCCTGAAGTTCTGGGTCTTGGGTGTCGAAAGAAAGGGTGCCCGAGTAGTCCTTTACATCGATGACCACCGCGTTGATTTCAGAGGTGTTGATAAACGAGACCAATTGCTCTCGCCAGGGCTTTACCGATCCCACCCAGCTGGTCATGTAGATGGCTTTAACGGGGTTTGGCATGGGAATGTGGGTTTGTTTTGGCGCTGGGGGAAGTTGGGTTTCTGTGTTGGCTGTTGGGACAATGGGCGCAACAGAAGGCGTTTTTTGAAAGAGGGGTAATTTGGTGAAGGCGGCAATCAGGCCCACACCCACCAACAAGAACAAGGCAATCACCACAAGAAGGCGGGTTTGTTTGGTATGCATAAGGCGTCATTCTAGATAAAAAAAAATCCCCCCGCAAGTGCGAGGGGATTTGAAAAACAGCGGGGTGTGGCGTGGGGACTAGTAGTCCATGCCGCCCATACCCCCCATGCCGGGAGCGCCAGCAGGAAGGTCTTTTTTCTCTTCGGGTTTGTCGGTGACCAACACGTTGGTGGTCAACAGCAAGCTGACGATAGAGGCTGCGTTTTGCAAGGCAGAGCGGGTGACTTTGGACGGATCCACAACGCCTGCTTTGAAAAGGTCTTCGAATTTGCCGGTGCGGGCATTAAAGCCATGACCTGCTTTTTGGTTTTTCACTTCGTTGACGACAACAGAAGCTTCAACCCCAGAGTTTTCGGCGATGCGGCGCAAAGGCACTTCCAAAGCGCGGGCTACAATTTGCATGCCCAATTTGACGTCGCCTTCTTCTTTTTGAATGGCTTTTTCCAAGGAAGGCAAGAGGTGAATCAAGGCTGAACCACCACCGGCAACAATGCCTTCTTCAACCGCTGCTCGGGTGGCAGATAGGGCATCTTCCACGCGGAATTTGCGTTCTTTGAGTTCGGTTTCAGTGGCAGCGCCCACACGAATTACCGCAACACCGCCAGACAATTTGGCCAAGCGCTCTTGGAGCTTTTCTTTGTCGTAGGACGAATCGGTGTTTTCGATTTCGCGCTTAATTTCGGCCACGCGGGCTTTGATTTTAGCGGCAACACCTTTGCCTTGAACGATGGTGGTGTTGTCTTTGTCGGATTTTACTTTGGCGGCTTGGCCAAGCTGTTCCAGTTGGGCATTTTCTAGGGTCATGCCTTTTTCTTCGGAAATGACTTCTGCGCCGGTTAAAACGGCAATGTCTTCCAACATGGCTTTTCTGCGGTCGCCAAAACCTGGGGCTTTTACAACCAAGCAGTTGACGGTGCCACGCAATTTGTTAACCACGATGGTGGCCAAGGCTTCGCCGTCGACGTCTTCTGCAATAATCACCAATCCACGGCCAGATTGAACCACTTTTTCCAAGATGGGCAACAAATCTTTAATGGCCGAGATTTTTTTGTCGGTGACCAAAATCAAGGCGTTGTCCATGGAGGCTTCCATGCGGTCGCGGTCGGTAATCATGTAAGGAGAGGCATAGCCTTTGTCGAATTGCATGCCTTCTACGGTATCGAGTTCCGTTTCCATGCCTTTGGATTCTTCAACGGTAATCACGCCGTCTTTGCCCACTTTGTCCATGGCATCGGCGATGAGGTTTCCGATGGTTTCGTCGTTGTTGGCCGAAATCGAGGCGACTTGGGCAATGGCTTCTTTGGTTTTGAGGGGTTTGCTGTTGTCTTTAAGACCTTCAACAACCACTTTGACCGCTTTTTCAATTCCGCGTTTCAGCTGGATGGAATTGGCCCCAGCCACAACGTTTTTCAAGCCTTCTTTAAAGATAGCATGACCCAACACCGTGGCGGTGGTGGTGCCGTCGCCAGCAATGTCGTTGGTTTTGGAGGCGATTTCTTTTAACAATTGAGCGCCCATGTTTTCGAAGGGATCTTCCAACTCGATTTCTTTGGCAATGGTGACCCCATCGTTGGTGATGGTGGGCGAACCCCATTTTTTGTCGAGAACCACGTTGTTTCCGTTAGGGCCTAGCGTGCTGCCAACGGCTTCCGCAACTTTGCGGATCCCAGCTTCAAGCGAACGCCAAGCGTCTTCAGAGTATTTTAATTGTTTTGCACCCATGGGTTACAGACTCCTTTTGATGAATTATTTGGTTTTAACAGCCAAGATGTCGCTTTCGCGAACGATCAAGTATTCGTTGCCATCGATTTTGATTTCTGTGCCGCCGTATTTGGCATAAATCACAACGTCGCCGGCTTTAACATGAAGGGGAATAACCTTGCCTTCGTCGCTGGTTTTGCCAGGTCCTACGGCCAAAACAGTCCCGCTTTGGGGTTTTTCTTGGGCGGAATCAGGCAGTACGATTCCGGATTTAGTTTTTTGTTCAGCAGATTCAGGGGCGATAATCACCCGATCTCCTAGGGGTTTAAGATTAAGTTTGCTCACTGAGTAAGCCTCCTTTCAGGCGGTTTGATGTGGAATTTTAGCACTCTTATTGGCAGAGTGCTAATTTTCTCTAATGGTAATGACAGAGGTTTTGGTTGTCAACAGTTTCAGCATCCTCTAGAATCTTGCTGTGCCGTGGTGGTGGAACTGGTAGACACGACGGACTTAAAATCCGTTGCCAATAACACTGGCGTGCCGGTTCGATTCCGGCCCTCGGCACCAGTTTCGCAAAGCGAAACTGGTGCTTGATTTGAATCACAAAAATGGAATTTTTGTGGGTCGTTAGGTGAAGCAAGTTCACCTAACTCCCGCTGCGCGGCCTCTGTCCCAGCTTTTTCCAGAGAGAGGATACTCCGTTCCAGAAATAAGTGGGCTAAAAAAATGATTATAAATCGATTGCCAGCGAAGCGAAGCAGTTTCAGATTGTATCCACAAACGACAAGCGTTTGTGGGTCGGAATATTGAACCAAGTTCAATCTTCCTCCCGCTGCGCGGCCTCTGTCCCAGTTTTTTCCAGAGAAACGGTACTCCGTTCCAGAGATAAGTGGGCTAAAAAAATGGATTATAAACCGATTGCCAGCGAAGCGAAGCAATCCCAAACCGCGCTAAGCGTTATGTGTTCAGCGTTCCCCTCCCACCGGGAGGGGGTAGGGGGTGGGGAACCTTATTAGCGAAATGTCCGAAACCCCATCCAGCCGAAGGCTGCGTGGGTGAGTTTTGAGCGTAAAGCATAGGTGGGGGGTCCTAGGGGGGCACCTCGCGCAGCGTGGTTCCCACCTAGTCTTACTCGATTTAGGAAATGGAAAGCCCAAACTCCCCAATAAATGCCAAATAGTAGGTTTCTAAAGCCTCTAAAATACTGCTTTTTGGGGTTTGCTCTTTATACCCCATCAGCCGCTCCAGGCGTTCGGCTAGGGATACGAAGGATTGTGGGTCCTTTAACAGGCTCCCTGTGACATATCGTGGCACCAAATACCGCTGTAAATACTCCGGATTGGGATCTGGATGTATATTCAAATACGCGCGGTTGTAGAGCTGAATCAACGCTGTGTCTTTGGGATCTTTCCGGGCTTCCAGCAAGTGTCGCAGTGTGACGTTATGGCTATTGGGGTCGGCAAGCAAGGCCAAAATCAAAGGCCGAAGTTGATCGATGCGTTCAAAGCCCAGGTCGTGAATTTGATACTCGATGTCCCAGCTTTTTTTGATTTTCTCAAAATACACAGCCTCGGTTAGGCCCTTTAAAAATGGTTGATCCAAAGCTGCATCTTTGGTGGTTTCCCAGGCTTTGCTTTCGCTGCTATCCAAAGGATCTAGGTGTAAAAAAGCCTTGTTGGGATTGAAATATTTAAGGGCTTTAAGAATGGCCTCGTCATCCAAAGCCCCAGATTCTTGGGCGGTTTTAAAGGTGTCGAGGTCCAATAAAATCTTGGTTTTAGAGGTCGAAATAATTTTAAGCCAGTACCGATAGACGAAAGGCAAAGGGGCTTGGCCGTTTTGGGGAAAATCCCGAACTTTTTGCTTGCCCAATTCCAGATTGTCTTGCAAAAACGTATTTACAGGCAGCTTCATGGGCCGAAAATCTGCCAAGGTTGTCCCGAAGGTTTTTTCCAAGGTTTTAACCAATTCGATACACAATAAAACGTCGTCTCGGGCATCGTGGGTTTGGGCCTGATCCAGCAACTTAAATTGGGTGGCCAAGGCTTCGAGTGTGAAGCCGAAATAGCGGTTGCCGTCGTCTTTTGTAACGGTGTGCCAGGGAAATCGATCGGGGTATTCAAAGGCCAAAGCCTGCGAAAAATGCAGCAAGTCCACGTTGTGCAATTTGCCCCTAAAATAGGGATTTAAGCCGTATCGAATCAGCAAGTTGCGCAAAAAGTTCAGGTCGAATTGGTTGCTGTTAAAGCCCACAAGGTTGCAAATGGGGGTTCGGTTCAGCTGGTCATTTAGAAAGTTGAAAATCTGTTCGGCAGCTTCCCACTCGGGGATTCCAGTTTGTTGCAAGTTTTCCAGGTTCAGTTGGTTCACCACAATGGCTTCGATGTCCGGTAATTGGGTTCGATTCAAGCGAATGGTTCCACAGCATTCGTCCACGGGGTTAAAGTCCCGGTCGGTTACAATGAAGGCATAGGATAAAATTTGGCCCAAGAGTTCTCGGGACGAGGTTTCAAAATCGTAGAAAATATACATGGTTTGATCGCGTTGTTTGACCGTTTTTGAAGATTTTCTTTATAGTAGCACAGGTGAATTTAATCGTCCTCGTAGCTCAGTAGGATAGAGCGCTGGATTCCTAATCCGGAGGCCATGGGTTCGAATCCCGTCGAGGTCACCACTTTCCTCAAAATTTGGCGATCTTTCGGCTTTCCGCTTTGGTCGATATCGGCTTCCTTCGGAAGGCCCCCTAAGATAACTCCCTTCGCGGAAAAGCCAAAATCTCATCCAAATTTTGAGGAAAGATTTATTTGTGGGTCGTAACTTTGAAGTGAATTCAAAGTTACTCCCGCTGCGCGGCTTGTTCCGTTCTAAACGGGGAAGGGGTGGGGGGCTGTTATGGGGCTTGTTGGGGGCTGTTTGGGATTGTTTGGCGTTAATGGAGTCTTGGTGGGGAGGGGGCTGTTTTTTTTTGTGGAATTGGGGTTTTGGGCTTTTTTTGCTTTAATGACTGCGGCTTGAATAAGCGGTTACTCAAAAATAGTTTCAGTCATCATTAAATTAGGATATTTACCATGCTTCCCCTTTCCATTGCGTCCTCTGCGTTTTTGACCACGGATCTTCAGCCGCGGTTTGTGAGTCCTTTTTCGGATCAGGCCGAGGTGGGCGCTTATGAGGCGATTCCGGGGATTCATCAGTTGTTGCGGTTGTTTCGGAATCAGATTCGGCCGGTGTACCATGTTTTGAGAACCCTTGATGGGCCTTTGCCTGCTTTGTGGTACGAGTTTGCCGAAGAAACCGTGCCTTTGTTTGATCCCGAGGGGCATTTCGAGTTTGTGGGGCCCTATGAATGGATTTATCGGGTGGATGGTTTGGGGGCCTTTAACGAGGCTTTTGCCACCCATTTAAGACGCTACCATGTGGATACCTTGGTGGTGGCGGGTTGCTGTGTGGATGCGACCTTGGTTCCCGTGGTTCAAGGCGCTTTGGATGCGGGGTTTAGGGTGGTGGTTTTGGCTGATGCCCTGACGGGCCCCTCCGCCGATACCGCAGCCAACTTGCTTCGCGAACTTCCGGCAGAATGGGTGGATCTCGAGGAGGCTGTCGCTCTTTTTGAGTAAGACATCTTCCCACCTGTCCGGCTTTCCCCTATCATAGATAACATCCATTTCCCGTTTTAAAGGAGCCGTCTATGCTCGACCAAGATTTACTGTCGCTTAAAGATAGTTTGCTGCAAAATAATTCCATTGACGAGTCCATGTACGATCACTACGACGTTAAGCGTGGGTTGCGTAACAAAGACGGCAGTGGGGTGATTGCGGGGTTAACCAAAATCTCGGCTGTTGTTGGCCAAAAGAAAGTCGATGACAAGCAAACCCCAGTAGACGGTGTCCTAAAATACCGGGGCTACATGATCGAAGAGCTGATTCGTCGCTTTCCCAAAGGGTCGCGTTATTGTTTTGAAATCACCACCTTTTTGTTGTTGGCCGGACGATTCCCAACCGAAAAAGAACTCAAAACCTTCATCAAAGACATGTGTGATCATCGGGAATTGTCCCCAGACATTATGAATTATGTCATTAAAGGCTTCCCCAGCAAAAACGTGATGAACAAGTTGCAGGTCGGGGTTTCGGCTTTGTATTCGGAAGACGAAAATCCTGATTCTTTGGATGCCATGGATAATTTCCATACCAGCCTTAAAATCATTGCCAAATTGCCCAGCATCATCGCGTATTCTTATTTGAATGCCTATAAAGATAACCCCACTTTTGCGGTTGCGCCCAAAGAGATGTCGGTAGCCGAATCGTTCTTGTTTATGCTGAACGAAGGCAAGCCCGCTACCGAAATGGAAGCGTATATTTTGGATTTGTGCTTGGTGTTGCATGCCGAACACGGTGGGGGAAACAATTCCACCTTTGCCACCCGGGTGGTTACGTCCAGTGGGTCCGATATCTATTCGTCGTTGACGGCGGGGATCGGCAGTTTGAAAGGCCCCTTGCATGGAGCTGCCAATAAAAAAGTAATGGACATGATGGACGACATTAAAGCCAACGTTTCCAAATGGCACGACATGGACGAATTGAAAGGGTATTTAACCAAAATTATTCAGAAAAAAGTCGGGGATAAATCCGGAAAATTGTATGGGTTGGGCCATGCGGTTTATACCTTGTCCGATCCCCGAGCCTTGTTGGTGAAAGAACACGCCATTAATCTGGCCACTTCCAAAGGCCGCATGAACGAGTTGCAATTGTATTTTGATATCGAACGCGAAGCCCCAGAATTGTTCAAAGCCATCAAGGGCAGCGATAAAGTGATTGCGCCAAACATCGACTTTTTCACGGGTTTTGTCTACGACTGCTTGGGCATCGATTCGCCCCTGTACACCTCGATTTTTGCCATGGCCCGCTCGGCTGGTTGGTGCGCCCACCGCATCGAGGAATTGTTGTCGGGTAAGCGGATTATTCGGCCTGGGTATAAATATGTTGGATAACGGGTAGGCCCGCACAACCCTCAGCCATAAAAAAAGGCCTCTCTAAAAACAGAGAGGCCTTTTTATTTTATAGATCTTGTGTCGGTTAGAAACTAAAAACTACTTTCCTCGATGTCGTAATCAAGATCGGTGTCGCTGTCTTCGCGGGCTGGGGCTTCTTGATAATCATAGAGGAGTTGGTTGGAAGCTTCTTCTTGTTGAAGGGCCAAATCGGACAAAACGATTTCTTCGGTTTTGTCGGAGCAGAGGTGGCAGGCTTGCCAGATCATGCCGTGGATACAGTGGATAACTTGTGTGCTCAAGGGGGTACCTCCTTTTATCGGTCGACAGTAGTGGGAATCTGAATAAGCAAATATTATACCATTGCTGTCAAGATCAAGATTGGGTTTTAACTTCGTCTAAACCCGCTTGAATAATGAACAAGCCACCATGATGATCGCTGAGAACCCAGGTTTCATCCTGGTCGTCGATGCCTAAAAATCCGCCCAATTGCTTGATGCTGTCTTGGTCGGAAATGGAGGCTTTGAGGTCTTTGAAGCGTTTTTTAATGCGTTCAAGTTCTTCTTTTTCTGCGCCCACCACCAAGGCCAAATCGACGGACTCGTGAATGCCAAGCGCATGAAGGGCGGCCTGTTGCTCGTGTTGAATATGAACCACTTGGATTTCTTGAAGGGCTTCCATCACATTGACATTCAATCCGGGTTGCCGGCTGACTTTGCCAACGGCATCCAAACTGATGTGGAGTAGGCTTAAAATTTCTTTGAGTTCTGGGGTATTAAAATGTTTGCCAACCGATAAATCGGTGTGTCGAAGCGGGGTGTGTCCAGAAACATTGGGGTTAAACGAGATGCTCATAAGCGGCCCCCTTTGGGATGAACACTGATGGTGACCATATCCGATTCGGTGGCGTTTTCCATAAAATAAGCGCCCAAGGCCAGCATGCGCCGTTTGTCTTGGTTCGTGCCTTCTTTGTTGTTTACAAAAATTTTGCCGGAATGCCGTTCATACAGATAGGCAATGCCTTTTTCGAAAGGCGGTTTGTGGTAGAGCACAATTTTGTCGTCGTTTTCTGCGTAGATCACCTTACTGCCGTCGGGCAGGGTTTTGGTTTCATCGGCAAATTGGACAATTTTGGCTTTGGCTTTTTTGGCGCTCATTGGCGTTTATCATACCCAATCTTGTTGGGAAAAACCAGCCGAAACCAGCAGGCCTAGAAAATAAATGGAGCCTGAAATAACCAACAACGGTGCCTTGGGCAGGGAATCGGTTAAAGACCAAGTTTGAAGGGTTGGGTGCGCTTTTTTAAGCGAGGCATAAGTGTGGGCGTCGGGGGAAAAAGTACAGTAATATACCGGATGGGGCGCCAGTTGATTTAGCATTTGATTGGCGTTTTTTGTTTTGAGAATCCCGACCAAAAAGGTGGGCGTTTGGGTTGGAAATCGGTCTTGAAGGGCTTTTTGTAGGGCCGAAATGCCAGAGGGGTTGTGGGCGGCGTCGATGACCAATGTTTGGGTGGGGGTTTGGATTACGGTAAAACGACCCGGGTTTTTGGCCAATGCCAAGCCCGTTTTGGCGGTTTGAAGTTGGGTTGTGCTGAGTTTTTTTAGCTGAAATAGGGTGTCCAATACTGCGGTTGCCACACCGGCGTTGTCGCGCTGATAGCTGGCGTTGAGGGCATAGTGGGCAGGCAGAGACGCCAAGGGTTTGGCCAGAATAAAAGGGGCTTGAAGGTGGGTGGCTTGGGCTTGGATCACGCCCAGGGCCGCGGGGTGTTGTCTCAGGGCCACCACGGGGATTTTGGGTTTGATGATGCCTGCTTTTTCCCTGGCAATGTCTTGGATGCGGTTCCCCAAAATGGCCTGATGGTCCCATCCAATTCGGGTGATGACGGACAAGGTTGGGTGTACCACATTGGTGGCGTCTAAACGGCCTCCGAGGCCTGTTTCGAGAATCACCACATCGGGTTTTTGGTCCCTAAAATACCCAAAGGCCATGGCGGTTAGGGTTTCGAATTCGGTTAGGGTTTGGGCTTTACTGGCCACTTGGCTGTGATGATGCACAAAGTCGGCTTGGGAAATGGGGGTTCCGTTTAATCGAATACGCTCGGTATAGTCTATTAAATGGGGCGAGGTGTAGGTGCCGACGTTTAATCCAACAGCCTGGAGGGCTGCCGCCAAAAAAGCTGTGGTCGAGCCTTTGCCATTCGTGCCGGCAATGTGCAAGACAATGCCGCCTAGTCTATGGGGATTGCCGAGGGCCTTGAGGGCCTGTTTGAAGGGCTCTAAATCGTAGCGAATGCCTTTGGATTGAACTTGGGTCGACAAGGCTTCCAAAACCTGGTCATAGGTCATGGTCTAGTGGGTTAAAAACCAGCGAATGGCGTCTTGCAGGGTGTTCACGGGAATACAGGTTAAGGTGGTTTTAAGGCCACTGTCTTGGTTTTTTTGAGGAATCATGGCGGCTTCGAACCCCATTTTCTCGAATTCAATGAGGCGCTTTTGAAGGTTGGGGACGGCACGAATTTCGCCCGTTAGGCCGACTTCGCCGACCAGTCCGATTTTTTTGCTGATGGGTTTGTCGTGCAAGGACGAAATAATGGCCAGAACCATGGGCAAGTCCAAGGCCGGTTCCGTAATTTTAAGGCCGCCCACGATGTTTAAAATGATGTCTTTGGAGGACAGGGGTAGATTTAGAATTTTTTCCATGGCGGCGATCATCAGGTTGGCGCGGTTGGCATCGACGCCCAAAAAGGTTCGTTTGGCCATGCCATAGCCCGAGGCCACGACCAGCGCTTGAAGCTCGACCAAGATCACCCGACTGCCTTCGGAAACGGCGGCCACCATCGAACCGGGGTTGGTGAGGGTGCTTTCATCAACAAACAGTTCAGAGGGGTTGCTAACCCCCACCAAGCCGCTTTCTTTCATTTCAAAAATGCCCACTTCTTGGGTAGAAGCATAGCGGTTTTTAAAACAGCGCAGCAGCCGGAACCGATGGTTGCGTTCCCCTTCAAAATACAAAATCACATCCACCAAATGTTCCAATACTTTCGGGCCGGCTATGCCGCCTTCTTTGGTGACGTGGCCAATAAACAGACCAATTAAATGGTGTTCTTTGACCAGTTGAATCAGTTCAACGGCGCATTGGCGAACCTGGTTGATGCTGCCGGCAATCGAGGGGATGTCGGGGTGAAACACAACCTGGATTGAATCTAGGATAAACACATCGGGCCGTTCTTTAACGATGGTTTTGGCGATATTTAGAATATTAACCTCGGCATAAACCAATAAATTCGGAGTGTTGGTGCCCAACCGACGCGAACGCAGCTGAATTTGACTGGCCGATTCTTCGCCGGTGATGTACAGCACTTTATGCCCTCGGGCCGCCAATTGTTGGGCCACTTGCAAAGACAACGTGGATTTGCCGATGCCAGGTTCGCCACCCAACAGAACGGCGGCGCCTTTTACCAATCCTTCGCCCAGAACCCGGTCAAATTCTTCCAAATGGGTGCTGATGCGCTCTTCTTCCAACTGTGGAATGTCGTCGATGGGAATGGGCGCTGCAGCGGCTTTCTTTTTGTGGCCACCGGCAACCGGAGCTTTGATTTTAAGGGTGGTTTCTTCGACCAGGCTGTTCCAGGCCCCACAATCCGTGCATTTGCCCTGCCAGCGTGGAAACGGCGTGCCACATTGCTGACAAACAAATTGGGATTGAGACATGAGGGGCGCTTAGGCCTCTACAAGGGTTTTGGCAGAAGCGGGTTTAACCTTTTTGGGGGCCAGGTGACGCACGGTAAAATGAATCGCACCTTTTTTGATGGTGGCCCGAATGGACAATTGCTCGCGCAGGTTTTCCTGGAGCATTTTGTCGGCCAAGCCATCTTCGAAAAACTCTTGAATGGCCCGGCGCAAAGGACGAGCCCCTTGTTTTTGATCGAAGCCTTTTTCGGCCAAAAAGTCTTTGACCGCGTCGTCGGCATGCACCACAATGTTGCGTTCTTTAAGGCGGGTAAAGAGCTCGGCCAGCATGATGTCGACAATGGCGCGGATGTTTTCTTTGGTGAGCAATTTAAAGACCACAATATCGTCGATCCGGTTCAAAAACTCGGGTTTGAATTCACGGCGGAGTTCGTCGCTGAGTTTGAGTTTGATGGCATCATAAGCGGCTTTTTCTTCGTTGCCGGCTTTAATAAAGCCAAAGGTGGTTTCTTTTTCGATGAACTTGCTGCCCACATTCGAAGTCATCACCACAATGGTGTTTTTGAAGCTGACTTGTCGGCCGGTGGAATCGGTCAAGCGGCCTTCGTCCAAAATTTGAAGCAAGATGTTAATGACATCGGGGGAAGCCTTTTCGAGTTCGTCAAAGAGCACCACGGAATAGGGTTTTCGGCGAATGGGTTCGGTCAGCTGGCCGCCTTCGTTAAAGCCAACATAGCCTGGAGGCGAACCGATCAAGCGAGAAACGGTGTGTTTTTCCATGTATTCGCTCATGTCGATTTTGATCATGGCGTCTTTGCTGCCAAACAGGTACTCGGCCAAGGTTTTGGCCAGCTCGGATTTACCGACACCTGTGGGGCCTAAAAAGAGGAAGGAACCGGCGGGACGGCGGGGATCTTTAAGCCCCACTTTCGAGCGTTTAACGGCCCGAACCAAGGCTTTGATGGCCTCGTCTTGGCCCACAATGTTTTTGTGAAGCTCTTCTTCCATTTTGAGGAGGCGTTTGGATTCTTCCACACTGATTTTGGTTAAAGGAATGCCGGTCCAAGCTGATACCACATCGGCAATGGTGATTTCGGTGACCACTTTTTTGAGGCTGTCGACCTGGTCTTCGGGGAAGGTGGCCAGTTTGTCGTTTATTTTGGCTTCTTGGGTTTCCAAATCCACCACAGCTTGGGTGTCGCCATTGGTGATGGCCGTTAGTTTTTGGTCCAATAGAGACTCTTTTTCTTTGACCAGCTCTTTAAGTTCCGCTGGCGCAGACGAGGCTTTGAGCATAATTTTAGAGGCGGCCTCATCAATCAAATCCACGGCTTTGTCGGGTAAAAAGCGTTCGGTGATGTAGCGGCTGGACAACTCTACGGCTTCTTTAAGGGCCGCTTCGGTGATTTGAACATTGTGAAATTCTTCGTAGCGGGCTTTGATGCCTTTGAGAATCAGAAACGCTTCTTCGGCGCTGGGTTCTTCAACCAACACCGACTGAAAACGGCGTTCCAAGGCCCCGTCGCCTTCGATGTGTTTGCGGTATTCGTCCAAGGTGGTGGCGCCAATGCATTGGAGTTCGCCACGGGCCAGAGCCGGTTTGAACAGGTTGGCGGCATCCAAGCTGCCTTCTGAACCGCCGGTGCCAATGATGGTGTGCAATTCGTCGATAAACAAAATGACGTTACGGGCTTTGCGGACTTCTTCCATGACCTTTTTGACGCGGTCTTCAAACTCGCCCCGGTATTTGGTTCCGGCCACCAACAGACCCAAATCGAGGGTGATGATGCGTTTGTCTTTGAGTTTGTCGGGAATATCTTCTTTTTGAATTTTTTGGGCCAGGCCTTCCACAATGGCAGTTTTCCCCACACCGGGTTCGCCGGTTAAAACGGGGTTGTTTTTGGTTCTGCGGCTTAGAATTTGAATGATGCGTTCGATTTCTTTGCTTCGGCCCACCACGGGGTCGAGTTTGCCTTCGGAGGCCAACCAGGTTAAATCGCGACCAAATAAATCGAGGGTGGGGGTTGGAATGGCGTTTTGGGCTTTGGCTGGTGCATTGACCTTGTTGCCCAGTTGTTTGAATAGAACATCTTTAAAGTTGGAGAGTTGAATGCCCATTTCGCTTAGCACACGGGCTGCGATGTTGGTGGGATCCCGGAAAATGGACAAGAACAAATGCTCTACATTCACATAGTTGTGGCCCAGTTTACGGGCTTCATCCCAAGCAAAAGTCAGGACTTGTTTGGCTTGTTGGGTAAAGGGAATATTGCCATATTCGGCCGATAGACCGCCATATTCCAAACGTTCTTCGATGGCGTGTTTGACTTGGTCAGGGGCAAAGCCCATGTCTTGAAGGCTTTTAATAACAACATTGTCGCCTTCGCCCATGATGCCCAATAAAATGTGTTCGGTACCCACATAACTGTGGTGGAATTTTTTAGCCTCTTCTTGGGCCAACATGATGGCCTGAATGGCCTTTTCGGTGAATCTGGAAAACATGGCCACAGGATAGCCGATTTGGGGGTATTTGAAAAGGCAGTAGGGTGTCTTTTATTGGCTTTGAGAGCCTGATTCGGTCTTAGCAACATTGGGTAAGTCGGGGGTGAATTCTGGTGCTAAGGCTGGAGGTGTATCGCTACTCTCAGATGTAAGTGGCGGTAAAATCCGAAGTGGCCCACGACCCAAGCGAGTAGCAAGAAGTTGTGCGGTGCCTAGTTTAAAAGCTTGTTGTTGATTCAGTGTAGTATCCGTGGGAATGGGTATGATAGTGGGCATAGGCACATGTGTTGGAATCGCCTTTCTGGATCTTCTTATTGCCTCAAAAGCAGCATGGAGGGGGGAAAGCGGGTCTGTTTGGGTCTCTTGATCGTGTAGAGGCAAAGAGCGGAACATGGTAAGGGGCTCATGAGAGTCGGCGGTGGAGGGGGTAGAGGCACCTGGGGGCTTTGCACTGCCAAGAGAGTCTAAGGAACTACCCACGGAAGGCACGGTGCTGGAGGTGTCGGAGCTTCTGCGCGAGGTCTCGGGACTGGGGGGATCGGAGAGTTGACCCAGCTTTGCTACAGATTTTTTGGTGAGGAGGTGAGCCGCACTTTTTCCGTGATTGCAGACAGATTCCAATTGGGTAAGGATTTTTTGGAGATGGGCTAGTTGGGTCGAAAACCCTTCAGTGAGGGCGGTTTGTGGATTGGGGGCTGCAAGTTTTTGGCTCGTAAATAAGCCGAGGGCCTCTAGGTGGTTTTGAAATTGGGTTAGAAGGTGTTCGAGCCTTCTGGCAATTTCCTGTGTTGGGTTTTTATCAAGGAGTTTAATAATGGGAGAGAGTGTTTGGTTTACCGTGTCTTCGATTTGTTTGAGGTCCCTTGCAAATTGGGTTTGCAGGGTTATCAGGGTGATGCTGCCTGGGGCCTCTGTTTCTAAATCGGGGTTTTTGAGGATGGTTTTACAGGCCTTGTCGATCTTGAGCAGGGCTGTTGACAGCTCTGTGTTTGCTTTTTGAAACAAGCCTCGTTCTTTGATTCTTCGACAAATGGCCCCAATCATACGGTCTCGGAGTTTTTTGATGGTGTCTGGGAAAACGCATTGTAAAAACATCAGGGCCACGCCCAGGGCTGCGGCGGCGGTTCCTCCTGCAATGGACGAGCTGGCATCGGTGATGGAGTCCAGAATGGCGGCGGTTTCTTCGTCGAGGTCGGGGAAGGTGATGGTAGCGGCGTGAAAAATTTCCCCGCAATAATCCCCTCGAATTCGAAAGGTATATTCCCCTGAAGGAGAGAGGGTGCCGGGATTCATGGTGAGTTCGTTGGTGTCGGCATTGTAACTGAAATCGGAAACGGGGCGTCCGTCTTTGAAGACTTCTACGGTAAGGGTTCCTTGTAAGCCACGGATGCGGCTGCCCAGAAAGAGGGTAAATTCGTCTCGGTTCGTCCGGGTTTGGTTGAATGGAACAGTCACTTGGGGAAAATAAGGCGAAATGGGGATGGACACCGTTTTGGGCGGTTGGTTGGTGCTGCCAACCGTGATGTTTAAGCTGGATGCGGTGGTTGCCAGGGTGGTTGGCGACCAGCGGGAGCCTGCCCAAAACGTGTTGAGGGCTTGGGCCAAGCCGCTGAAGGTGTACTGATGGGTGCTGTGGCCGACCACAACCCCAGAACTATTTTCGGAAGGCGTAACTGAAAAACGGCTGGCATCAAAATCAAGCAGCAATTGTGCAGGAAAAGGTCCCGAAAGGGTGACATTGGGCAAAGGAAGCAGACAAGGTTGGCCAGATGAAAACCGCTGGGTACTGCGGTCGATGTCTGCGGTGGTGCTGGGTTGGACAGTCCAGGTGGTTAAAAACCGAGCGGTTCGAATCTCTCCGGGTGTGGGGGCGGCGTTGTCGGTATCCACAACGATTTGAATGATACTGGGTTGGTCTGGTCGGCCGGCTTGAACCGTGCCAGAAAGGATTCCGTTTGAAAAAGAAAGACCAGAATCCAAGGGCAGAATTTGAACAGTGGTGAACCGAACGGGGCCGTCATCGCAGGTAATGTAGTCGGTTAAGTTAATTGAAACCGTGTCGCCGGATTTAAGATTAAGCACTGGTAGACTCGCACTTAAACGAGGTGCAGACGGCAGCGCCGTGCCTTGTACGGGCAGGGTGCGTTGAAGGCTCATTTGGGAATTGGAGGCTTGAATCTTAATCTGACCGGGACCATTGATCCCTAGGTTTGGTTCAAAATAAACGTTATCCGCAACATACATCAAATTGGCGATGTCGGCTTCCGATGCGGTTAAGGTGAGTTGCCCGGCTGCTTGGTCTTGGGTAATGGTAACCCCAGGGGCAACCGCGAGGCAGGCCAATGTGGCCGTGTTGTTATAGCCTTCCAGGGTATAGACCAACCGGACGGTTCCCGAGCCTTGACTGGTTAGGGGGACTGAAGGCAGTTTTTGCGGGTTTCCTTCGACATAATTTAGGGGTGTTGGGGTTTCGGATAATGTGGTTGAAAGTGGGGCTTTAATGCTCCAAACAAAGGTGATGTCTGCTGGGGTTTCTAGGGTTGGGTTGTTTTTGAGTGTCCCGGTTACTTTGATGGTTAAAGGGGCTGTCCCGATGGCGCCCAGTGTGGTGACTGGGGTAAAGGTTCGGGTGTCGGGATCAAATTGAATTAAATGGGCGGGTAGGGGACTGCCATCGATTAGGGTTGCACTGTAAACAATTGCGTCGCCGCGTTGATCGGTAAAGGTGGTGCTGGGAAGCTGAAACCCGACATTAAGCCCAGCATAGGTGCTTTGAGACGGGGGTGTGGTGGTTTGAATGGGTTTGCTGGTTTGTTGGACCGTAGTGGGAACGCGGGTGACTTCGACTGGATTCAAGTTATTATCGCTGATGGTGAAAACAACCTCTCCTGTTCCAAACCAGTTTAAATCTGGCACGAACCGAATGCTTTGGCTGAGCTGGGAGGGTGTTCCGGTGAGGGGGAAGGTAATGGGTGTTCCGTCCAATTGGGTAAAAATACCCGGAATGGTTGAGGTTGCACTTAAGCTGGCCGAGGTACTTGGAGATTGAATAATGGGTGTGAGAATAATGGGTTGGTCTTCTGGTGTACTCAGGGCAGTGGGAAGGGTGTAGGTATTGCTTTTGACCACGGTGACTTCTTGGAATGCATCTGTTTGTGCGCCCAAAACGTCGGTGGCCGTGATGTGAATACGGTGGAGACCCAAGGCGGTTTGGCTCGGCGTCCATGGAAAAGTGATGGGCAGGCCTGTGGTTTCGTCAAAATAGCTAAAACTGAGGGGGTCTCCGTCGGTGTCGGTTAAGTGGGTGTCGGGGGCCAAATCGGCTTCGGTGATGCTGTTGCTGATGGCCAAGGTTCGGGGTAGGTAGGGGGTGGTGAGGACGGGAGCCCGATTGGCGGGAATGGTCCAGGTGAAAGGAATTTCTTTGGCAGCTTCGTAGTTGTGGGCATCGTTGGCTATCAGTTTAAGCGACACGGTGGTGCCACGTTGAAAGGTTTGGGTGGTGGCGGTTAGGGTGCGAACCCCGTCAAAGACAAGCCAGCTGGGTAAAGGCGAGCCGTCGGCTTGAACCACGGTGTAGGTAATGGTGGTATTGCGAGGATCCACAACCGTGTCAGCATCCCAGGTGAGGGTGGAAGAGAGTCCGGCATAGGTGGTTTGAGGCGCAACGGGTTTTTGCTGTTGCAAGGGGCGGGTTTGTTGTTGAACGGTGACGGGAATCAAAATTTCTTGTTCGGGGTTGATGCCGTCATTAATTCTAAGTCGGATTGTGCTGGTGCCAAAGGCGTTGTCGTAGGGTTTAAACTCTAAGGTGTTGAGGGCTAGGGGCGCATCCGTAAAGCTGGTGGCAGCGGCTTGGCCGGGTCTGGCCAAGGTTCCCAAAGGACTGTCGACCACCGTGACGGTTACTTGGGTTGCGGGTGTAGCAAATAACACGGACAGGGTTTGATCTTGGTTTTCGTTGGTGGTGACGGAAGGTGGGGTGGTGCAAGATAAGCTGGAGCCGACGGTTAAATCCCATTGACGCCAAGTTGTAGCGCCAGAAGGATCGGACACGGTTACATTGAGTGCATTTGAGCCAACCGTAAAATTACCCAGCGAGGGTGTGGTTGGAAAAGGTCTGGGAGCCCCAGACGGAATGGCCGTGATGGTGGTGGTTAGCGGATCTCCGTCCGCATCGGAGGGGCTTATGGTAGGGCCAGGGTGTTGGATGCCCAATTGGCCCGTTCCGGCTGTTATGGGTGGTAATACGGGGGTTTGGTTGGGCACGATAACGGTAAAGGTAGAAGTGGCTGTGTAGCCATCGCCATCCAACCCTGTAATGGTGACGGTATACGTTCCTTGGCCGCGCAGCGGGGGCGTAATCGTGACCACCTTGGTGTTGGAATTGTAGCTGACAAAGGAGGGGCCGCTTACACTTTGAATGGTGACAGGACTGTTAAATTCTTGGAACAAAGAATCGGGGTCCAGGGTGATGTTTAAAGTGGTTCCGATAAACACAGACTGAGTGGGGACTGGGGTTTTGGGCGCAATTTTTAAAGATAGCGTGGCTGCGACAATGTCTGGGGTGCCGTCTTTGTCGGTTTGATAGGCCACAACCACTTTTTCGTTGCTGATTTGGCCTAAGGCTGGGCTGGCGTGGGTGCCGGTTCGTGTGACGTTGGCAATGGCGGTTTGTCGGCTGGCCCATGCGGTTGGGTTATTGCTGAAAAACCGGACATCGATTTCGTCGGCACTGCCGCTGTTGCCGTACCAGGACACCACAAATCGACCGGTCAAATCGACGCGGATGACAGGGTTGGTGCTGTCAACGCCAGCTTGGCTGGCCAAGATGGGGCCGTATTTTAGGGTTCCGGTTGCGCTGTAAACAGTGACGTACACTTCAGAAGGGTTGGTGCCGGTTTTGTGTTCGCAGGCCACGGCCAAATCGCCGTTGCTGAGCTGGGCGACAACAGGGTTGCGTTGTTGGGTGCCGCTGATGCTGGGTAATTGAACTGAAAACGAGGCTGAAGGGGTTTGTTTGGTCAGACGAACCACGGTGGTTTGCGGATCGGCGGTGGTGTCGACCGAGGCCAAGGCCCAGCCTTTTCCGTCTCTAAACCCGGTGGCAGACAGACCTCCAGTGATGTCCACATCGGTGGATAGTAGCGAAGTGATGCTGCCCGTTGGGGTGTTTTGAAACGAGACCGCTTGGGTTTGAACCTCGCCAGAGGTGGTGATCCAAAACACGTTAAACTGGTTGTTTTGTGCCGCAACGGCAGGGGATGTTGCACTGGCCACATCCACATTAATGAGGGTGCTTTGCCCAAAGAGTGCTTGGTTTTGATTCACCACAAAAAAGGAAATACCTCGGTTTGCTGGGGTGGCGCTGGTAACAGGCCAGGCAATCAGAGCATCTTGGGTGGTGGGGGCAATGGCTAGGGCTGGGGGTTTATCGTCGGCCAATCCATCGATGGCGACCCGTTTTTGAAGACCTAGCTTAATGCGGTCTGGGGACAACACTTGGAAAAACACCCCTTGGCCAGAACCCAAAGGTCCTTGCCAAGTCACCAACTGAGATCCGTCGGCATACACGGCAATGGCCGGTGTTTTTTGGGTTCCAGTAGGATCGCTATGAACCGTTAATTCGGCTGGAACGCTGGCCACTGAACTGACTTGAATGGACAAAGGAATATAAACGGCTTGATCTTGGGTCGTGGCTTGGAATCGGGGGGTTACGGTGCCAATATCGGCTGTTCCAGGAGTGCCAGACAAAGTGACGCTTTTGGCCAGGATCACCAAGCCATCCGTATTGCTGCCCACCAAAACGCCGCCTCGGTTTTCAAGTTGCTGAATCCCCCCATTGACGGTTCCACTTTCCAGCAAGGTGGCACCGGTGGGTGAAATGGCATAGATGGCATAGCCGGTGGTGGTGCCCACATACAAGCGACCGTCAAACAGTTCCAAACACAGGCAATTTCCTGCTACTGGAACCCGGAATAATACGGGTACAGGAATGCCGGTTTGAATGCCGGTTAAATCATAGGCGATGACCCCGCCGTTTCGGTCGGAAACCCAGCCGATGCCGGTGGTGTTGTCTATTGCAATGGCATTGTGGTTGTTGGGGGTGGTGTTGGTACACACGGCTGACAGAGAACCCAATGGGTTGCTTCGATCTCGGACTTCCAACCCTTTGGTGCCCACGGCTGCAATCAGCCAATTCCCATAAACCCCCACTTGTGCCACCGTTCCACCCAATGTGGTGGTGGCTTGTACGGTCGGTGGGCTTGCTATTGTATCTACCACATGCACTTTGTTGCCGCTGGTAAAATAGCCGTATTGGGTATAGGCGGCTCTGTCGTCTTGAAGGCCGGTGCCAAAAGGAGTGCTGCCCACCAAAGTTGTGCCCAAAGTGGGCGCTTCAAAGTTGCGGTCCAGGGGGTACACATACAGCGATGTATCATCCCCAATCAGCAACTTATGGCCGATGATGCAAACGCTGGGGGTTCCTGAAAATCCGGTCAAAGTTCCCAATTCAATGGGCGCTTTAAGGTTTTTTAAATCCACAATGACCACCCGATCGGGCTGGGCCAAAAAGCCGATGTCGCTATAGAGCACAAATTTGCTGCTGGGTTGGCCGTTGTTAAAGCTACCGATTTGGCCGTAGGGGTTTTGGGTAACACTCATCCAGGCGGGGGTGTTGGTGACTGAAAGGGTTATTTGGTGAAGGGGGTCGTAAAAGCAATCTCCGGTTAGGGTCTGGCTAAAAGGGGTGCCCGTTGGGGCTGCAACGGGGGGTAGGGGTTGGGTTGGCACCAGGGGTAGCTGGACCCGATTGGTGCTGGATCCTTGGTTAATTCCTCCCAACTCGGTTGTGCTAAAAGCCAACTCGCAGACCCCCGCGTTGCAGTCGATGCTGGGCGATTGGGCATAGCCTGTAGGGGAAGACAGATGGACTTGAGGCCCAGTGGGTTTAAGCCGAGGGTCTAGGAATTGAAGATCGACTCCTTCTGCATTGTTGGCTATAACGCTTTGTGTGATCCCAAACTCTGGGCTGCTCCAGGCGATAACGGGACGGTCTTTTGCTTGCCCAATAACCGGAAAATATTGATTTCCTTTTCCATATCGGTTGATTCTAAAGCCGCCATGAACATCGGGGGTTCCGGTTGAGTTATGCGGAAGCAAATGAACCGAGCTGCCATCGTCCACTCCGCTGGCTTGAAAGACCGAGAGCACCCGATTGGCAGCATCCACAACCGAGGTGGGGTAGGCCAAAGCTAGGCTGGGGCTATCGGTGGCCAAAACCACTTCTGGGCCGGAGAAGGTTCCGGATAAGTCAAACTTTCTAAACAGGGTTCTGGAGGGGCTTGTCGAGGTATCCAGAAAAATAACCCCAAAGGTGTCGGTGCCCAACTCGACAATCTCAAAAATAGCTTGGTTATTGGTGGTGGTTAAATTAACCGATTGGGGACTGCCCAGTATTTGTCCCGTGGTTGTGTCGAGTTCTTGGGCAAGCATGCCATAACCAGAGCCATCGGTTAAGTAGGCTTGCCAAAACACAATTAAATTTCCATTGCTAAGAAGGGCGGCTTTGGGAAACCCTTTGCTTGGGAAGTTGGTGTCGGTGTCAACAGGGTAGGTTTGAACCGTGTTGTCGGTTAAAATGTGCGCCGCATAGATGTTGGCGTTTACGGAAGTTGTGCCGTTCATGTAGACAACCCACTGACTGCCATCGGGATGAACAATGAGTTTATGGGGGGTCTGGACTGAGTTGCTGGTTGAAAACCCGGATGAGGATGCTGTAAAGGTTAACGGTGTGCTTGGGGTTCCATCTGGTGAGACCAGAATGCGGTTTAACTGACCAGTGGCTAAATCGACATACACCACATCTGTGCGTGTTGAGTTGGTATGAACCACGGCACCAGATCGGTTAAACACACTGGGGGTTGGTCCCAAAGGTTGTCCCCCGAACGGTAGGGAGGTGGGTTGGGTGGCTTGTAACGCCCGTCCCGCTCGATGCTGAATCGAAGTTGTGTCTTGGGAAAAATTGGGTTTAGGGGATTCTGTTGGGTGAGAAGTGGGTGTGGATTGCAACTGCCCATATCCCACCAACTGCGGAAAAAGTCGTACTAAAAACAAGACAAAGATCAGGCTTAAAAAAACACGGCCTACTGATGCCGCCTGTTGTCTTACGGCTCTGGGTTGAGTTGTAGGAGGGTTTTGTGGAGGGGTGCTAGAAATTGGCAGAATCGAAGCAGGGGCCACAGGGTCTCCTTAAAGAGGGTGTTAAAAATTTTAAATTGGGAATGGGATTCTTTCATTCTAAACTTATGAAAACACTTTCGCAACCAGGGCTCTTGCCCCTCGTAAGACCCAGCGAAGGAATGAAGGATTTGAAGGCGTGTTTTCTGTACAAGCTTCGGCTGTTTTTTTTGCTTGTACCAGGTGGTGAAACGCTTCTTGGCAAGCTGCTTTGTCGCTTGGGTGGCAGTGGTCGGGGTGGATGGGTTTGGCAGCTTCTCTGTAGGCTTGCCCAATGTCCGATGCTGGGGCGTCAGGCGAAAGGCCGAGGGTGTTCCGGGCTGTTTCGCAAGGCGTGGGTGGGGGAATAACCTGTTCTAGGCCGTGGCGGACCCATCCAAACAGGGCGGTGTGGGCAATGCCTCTCAGGGTTTGGTGGGTTGCCGGAATCAGTTTAACCAGTTTCGAGGTAATGTAAGTGGCCAACACAAAAATAAACACCGCATATTTGGGGAAGTCCGGGTGGCCCAAACAGATCGAGCCCACTTGAATGGCCATGTGGACCAGGCTGTCGAGGGTGCTGAGCCACTCCAGCTTCCCGCCAAAAAAATGGGCCAGCCGATGCACCACGCTGGGGTTGGATAGGGCTGTATTGGCCAGGGTGTGCAAGCCTTGTTGTTTAAAAACACTCCAAACGGGAAAGGGCGCCACTTGATAGGGCACCCCCACAGCAGATAATCCACAGTTCAGGGCCTGTTGTCCAACAATCGGCAGCCCTAGCGATAGTCCCATGCTGGCGAATCCGGCGCCCAGTTTAAGCCGTCGTGTTTCGGATTCTGGGGCGTGGGTTCGTTGCGCTTCAAGCTCTCCGAGTTCGGCTCCCAATTGAAAGTCGGGGTGGTTGTTCAGCAGGGAGCCAGGGAGGGCTTTGAGCTGTTGTTTGGCAGAAACAGAGGCAAGCTGCGTTTGTCGGACTTTATCCAAATCGGCTCGGCTTTTGGCGACGCTGTCGTTGAGGGTTTCCCATGGGTTTTCGAGTTGAGCAAATTGATTGAGAGAGACTACTATTTTGTCGTGTGGAATTTGTATACGAAGCTCTAATAACCTTTGTTTAAACTGTGGTCCCCAAAAATCCAGTTTTTGTTCTGGGGCTGGGATTTTGGGAAAGGTTTGATTGGCTTCGACGATCAGTGCCGTGTAAATGAGTTTGAGTCGAACTTGGTCATAGGCTTTTTTCCAGCCGGGGCCAAATTTGGTTACCCACAACGGATTGGGTGGGATTTCAGGTGCGGTATTACGGTGAAATAAAGCGGATAGTCGTCTGGTGAAGGGCCTCAAGCAACCCCAAAGCCCCGAGGGTTTGGCCGGCAGTGGCCTAGAAAGTGCAATGATTTTGAATGAAAGGGGCCTACGTGACGACAAACGCTATAACGCCAACCCCACCCTGATAACGGCATCGATGGCGGTGACATCAGGCAAGGTTTTTAAGGTTGAAACAGCGGTTTGAAACGCAGCTTCAGCAGCGCTGTGGGTAATGATGACCAGCTCGGCGCGGGTATCGGGTTCTTCGTGCTGGGCCAGGCTGGAAATGCTGATGGTGTTCTGTCCAAAAACATGGGCAATTTTTTCCAAAACGCCGGGGTGATCTTGAATGGTCATCCGCAAATAAAACCGAGACTGGGTTTGGCCGATGGGAACCAAGGGCAGGTGGGCCGACAAGGTTTCCAAGTTTTGTTTGCTGGGGGCAAGGTTGTGCAACACCACATCCAACACGTCGGACACAACAGCCGAAGCTGTGGGCAAAGAGCCGGCTCCTTTGCCATAAATCATGGCTTCGCCAACGGCGTCGCCAACCACAAAAACAGCGTTAAATTCGTTGCGGACCGAAGCTAAGGGATGGTCTTGGTTAATGAGCGTGGGGTGAACTTTAAGGGCCAAACCTGCTGGGGTTCTGTAGGCTTGGGCCAACAATTTAATTTTATAGCCGAATTCTTTGGCGTATTTCAAATCTTTAAGGGTCAGCTGATCGACGCCTTCGTGAAAAATGTGGTCGACACCCACTTCTTGTTTAAAGGCCACAGCGGCCAAAATATCCAGCTTGTAGGCGGCGTCTTTGCCGCTGACATCCATGGTGGGATCGGCTTCGGCAAAGCCCAGGTCTTGGGCTTGTTTAAGCACGTCGGCATAGTCTTTTTGGTCTTCTTCGATTTTGGTGAGCATGAAGTTGGTGGTGCCGTTTAAAATGCCGTAAAGAGCCTGAATTTCGTTGGCCCCATAGCCGACTTTTAAACTGCGGATAATGGGCAAACTTCCCCCAACGGCGGCCTCAAAATAAAAATCAACTTGGTTTTCGACGGCGAGTGCAATGAACTTGGATTTGTGTTTGGACACCACTTCTTTGTTGGCAGTGATGACATGTTTTTTGGCTTCCAGCGCTTGGGTGATAAACACCTTGGCTGGGGTTTCGCCGCCCAATACTTCAATCACAATATGAATGTCGGGATCGTTTAAAATATCGCCAGGGTTGGTGGTGATGGCGACGGTGCCTGCCAGTGGATGTGCTTTGGCTTTTTCGAGATTGCGAACCAAAACGGATTTGACTTGAATGGTTTTGCCGGTGCGTTGCTTAAACGCAGCTTGGTGTTTATTCAAAATTTCAACAACACCTTGTCCGACGGTACCAAATCCCAAAAGTCCTATGTTAATCATGGCTCAAAAGCGTACACCACGGTTTGGGTTGAGGCAAGGTTTTATCATCTAAATAGTAGCTTGTATAAACTAAATTTTAGATTATAATGGGTCTATGCTTGAGCATTTGTTTGGAAATAAGACCGCCGAAAGGGTGTTGTTACACATTTTTCATTACGGCGAGACCTATGCGCGGGAAATTGCTTTGGATTTGTCGATTCCTGCCACGCCGGTGTTGTATCAGCTGATTCGGTTCGAGCGGTCTGGGGTTCTGATTTCCAGGCAAGTGGGTAAAGCCAAGGTGTTTCGGTTCAACGACGACAATCCCCTCACCCAGCCGGTTCGGGTGTTGATTGGGATTGTTTACGACCGGTTGGACGATTCGGAACGCAGCCGATTTTTTAAATCTCGTTCTTAAGACCGATTTCTTTTTTGAAAGGAGAGTCTCGATGTTAAAGCCCGAAAAATTGACCTTAAAGTCCCAAGAAGTGCTGCAGTCGGCCCAAGCGTTGGCCCACAGTGCCCATCATCAAGAATTGTCCGAAGTCCATGTGTTGGCGGCGTTGTTGACGGTGTCGGACACGATTGTATCGCCTTTGCTTCAAAAGGCTGGGGTTCGTATTCCTCTGATTCAAAAAGAGGTTCAGCAGCTTTTGGACAAACGCCCCAAAGTGGAAGGGGCTACCCAATTGTATTTGTCGGGGTCCCTTAACGGGGTTTTTGATGAGGCCGAAAAAGCGGCAACCGCGATGGGGGATAGCTACATCAGTGCCGAACATTTACTGTTGGCCATAGCCGACAGTAAAACCGATGCGGGTCAAACCCTGCGCTCTCAGGGGTTGACGAAAGCGGTGATTTTGAAAGGGCTTCAAGAGGTTCGTGGCGACGAAAAAGTGGATTCGGCAGAGCCAGAAGCCAAATTTCAAACCCTGGAAAAATTTACCATCGATCTGATTGCCCGCGCCCAAAAAGGCAAGCTGGATCCCGTGATTGGCCGAGACGATGAAATTCGGCGGGTGATTCAGGTGTTGTGCCGCCGCAGTAAAAACAACCCGGTTTTGATTGGCGAACCTGGGGTTGGGAAAACCGCGATTGCCGAAGGATTGGCCCAGCGAATCGTGTCTGGCGACGTGCCGGAGCTGCTCAAAAACAAACGGTTGTTGGCCTTGGACATGGGCGCTTTGATTGCCGGTGCCAAATACCGTGGCGAATTTGAAGAACGTTTAAAAGCCTTGCTCAAAGAAATTCAACGCCAAGAAGGCAACATTATTTTGTTTATCGACGAGCTGCACACCTTGGTGGGGGCTGGGGCTTCGGAAGGGGCCATGGATGCGGCCAATATGCTCAAACCGGCTTTGGCCAGGGGAGAACTGCGCTGTATTGGGGCCACGACCTTGGATGAATATCGCAAATACATTGAAAAAGACGCGGCCTTGGAGCGGCGCTTTCAGCAGGTGTTTGTGGGCGAACCGTCGGTGGCGGGTACCATTGCCATTTTGCGGGGCATCAAAGAAAAGTACGAAATTCACCACGGTGTGAAAATTTTGGACGATGCGATTTTGGCGGCGGCGCGTTTGTCTCATCGCTATATTGCGGATCGGTTTTTGCCCGATAAAGCCATCGATTTGATTGATGAAGCCGCTTCCAAATTGCGCATCGAAATCGACAGCATGCCCGAAGACATCGACGAAATCGAACGTAAAATCACCCAGCTTGAAATCGAAAAACAAGCCATTAAACGCGACGAAAGCCAAGCCTCCAAACTCAAATTGGAAGAGTTCGAAAAGGAATTGGCCGAATTGCGGGAAAAATCGGGTGGGTTAAAGGCCCATTGGCAAAACGAAAAAGCCATCATTGCCAGCATTCGGGAGGCCAAGGCCAAAATTGAAGAGGCCAAGCACCAAGAGCAAATCGAAGAGCGTCGAGGCAACTACGAAAAAGTGTCGGAGATTCGTTTTAAAACGGTGGTGGATTTGCAAAAAACCGTGGAGGAACAAACCGAAAAATTGGCCGAAGTCCAAAAAAACCAAAAAATGCTCAAAGAAGCGGTGGACGACGAGGACATTGCCGAAATCATTGCCAAATGGACGGGGATTCCCGTGTCGCGGTTGGTTCAGGGCGAAATGGACAAGCTATTGAATGCCGAAACCGAGCTTAAAAAACGGGTAATTGGTCAGGCCGAAGCCATCGATAAAATTGCCAACGCGATTCGTCGGTCTCGGTCTGGGTTGGCCGATCCCAACAAGCCCATCGGCAGCTTCATTTTTTTGGGGCCTACGGGGGTTGGTAAAACCGAAACCGCCAAAGCCCTGGCCGAGTTTTTGTTTGATTCCGAAAAAAACATGGTGCGCATCGACATGAGCGAATACATGGAAAAACACGCCGTGTCTCGCTTGGTGGGCGCCCCTCCGGGATATGTTGGCTACGACGAAGGTGGTCAATTAACCGAAGCGGTGCGCCGTCGGCCCTATTCGGTGGTGTTATTGGATGAAATCGAAAAAGCCCATCCCGATGTGTTTAACATTCTGTTGCAGGTGCTGGACGACGGTCGCTTAACCGATGGCCAAGGCCGAACGGTGGATTTCAAAAACACCATCATCATCATGACCTCCAACATTGGCAGCCAATACATTTTAGAGGCCAAAGATCGGGTAGAAATGGAAGTCCAGGTGATGGAAGCCTTGAAGAGTCGTTTTAGGCCTGAATTTTTGAACCGTATCGATGATTTGGTGATTTTTAATAACCTGACTTCAGATCAGTTGGTGCACATTGTGGACATTCAATTGGCGGGGTTGGCCAAGCGGTTGCAGGATCGTCACATCACCTTGGTGGTGACCGAAAAAGCCAAAAACTTCTTGGCACTGGCTGGGTTTGATCCGGATTTTGGGGCAAGGCCTTTAAAGCGCACCATCACCCAACAGCTCGAAAACCCCTTGGCGGTGAAGTTGTTGTCTGGCGAAATTGGTGAAGGCCAAACCATTACCGTGGATTATGACAAAGAACTGACATTTTCTGTGATTTAGAAGGTTTTGTTTTGGGGAAAGGGGGGTAATAAAGTATATAGTGTGTTTAGCTTAGACTGTGAGGAGAGATTCTTATGACAGATGCGATTCGTGGTGTATCCACAGAATATCACCCCCTTGATAACGCTCATTTGGAACAGGCCAGTAGGGGAGAAAGCCGGGTTAGTAAAACAGCCCTAACCCGTCAAATTGCAACCAACATTAAAAACACCTTACAAGATCTTCAATCGCCCAAAGCGAAAATGATGCCGGATTATCAAGCTCAATTACGAGGACGCTTGGAAGAGGCCTTGCACCAATTGGATGCTGTTCGACAGGGAATGGACCATAGAAAAAACAAAGTCCGTTTTGTGGATGTTATTAGTTTTGGGATTACTAAGGCGGTTCGTGTGATGCGACACAAGGCTTTGAATCGACAAATTACAACCTTAAAGGGGCAGTTGGATGTGCAGCTTATGCAACTTCGAGACGAGTCTGCTCGTGTGAATAAAACCGATCGTCCTGCTTCCGAATTAGGCCCTCCTCGGACGTTGATTCGTGCTCATAATGGGCGTACATACGAATTGTTGAATAAATTAACCTTGGCCGAAGCTGAAAAAATGGGTTTTATTGAAAAGAGGGGAGATGCGTATGTGTTGACCGGTGGCCACGAGGCTGAAGGTGGCAAAGTGGTAGAGTTTGTGGGTGATCCCCAATCCCCCACTGCGGTACGTATAAAATTGGGGAAAGGGGGTATTGGTACGGTTCGTTTAGCTCGGGAAGTGAATTCTGAAACCCATGTTCCTCTAGACCCCGAATCCATTTTTGCAGTTAAAAAAACTTTGGAATGGGATACTGCCTTGTTAGATCAAATTCCTTTTAAAGCCGATGTACAAGGCCGAAACGATGCTGTGATTACTTCTGGACACAGGGGCGAAGATAAGTTGTATGAATTTATGCCTTATTTGGTGGGTCAAAACGGAAGATCGTTTATGGAATCACTTTGGGAGCATCCGGAGCTTAGTGAGCCTGTGCCACACCTGCGTGGGCAGTTGCTGACTCGGATTGCCCAAAGTGCCATCGATCAAGTCGCCTTTTTTCATGACCGTGGGTTTGCTCACCGGGATCTTAAGCCTGATAATATGCTCATCAATTTTAGAACAGGAGAGGTGTCGTTAATTGATTTTGATACGGCCACCAAAAAACCGAATACAGATGAGGTTATGGGAACGGTGGCATATATGGCTCCTGAAGTGTTATTGGCTCAATTCCAGGGTGGTTATGATCCCAAAAAAGCGGATGCTTATTCATTGGGTATTGTCTTAACTGAAATGGTTCTAGGGCACCATCCTAGTACAAATTTTGTGCTGCCATCTCCCTTGACGCTTGGTGCCATTGAAAAGTTTCACGCTTATATTGGCAAAGCCATTTTAGCACTGCCTGCCGATACACCTTTGCGTGACGTGATTGTTGGCCTGACCCACCAAGACCCAGATCAACGTATGTCGGTTCATGAAGCAAAAACTGTGGTTGCTTCGATAGAAGTGCCCGCAGATTTTTTGATAGCTTTGGCTAAATTTAAGGCTACAGAAGTCTTGTGCTAGGCGTTACAATGGGCTCATGAAACTGTGGTCCTGGTTATCCCGTCCCTGTGCCAGTGAAGCTGCGCTGAACCAATTTGGCTATGCCCTGACCCAATTGTCGGACAAGCACGATGTGGCTTCGGTGTTGTATGCCGGGCTTACCGAGGTTTTGCCGTCCGAAACGGTGGTCTTGGTTCAACACGATTTTCCTGCCGCCGAGCGTTGGCCGGCTGGGGTGGTGGTTCGGGGTCGTCGGGGATTTGCCTATTTGGACAAAAAAATGCCGTCTTTTACGGTGCGGCGCCTCATGGTCGAAAACCGGGCCAAAACCGCGGTGGTGGTGACAACCCCAGGCATGCCGGCCCTGGTGGCTGTGATCCAATCGAAACGGGCCTTGTCTCGAAAAACCAAGGTTATTTTAAGAACCATGGCTTTTCAAACCGCTGGGGCTTTGGGCTTTTTAACCCAAGCTGGGGCCATTCAAAACGAAGAGGTTCGGGCGAACTTGGTGGGGCGGTTTGTGGAAGAGCTGCATGCCACCACCAACTTAAATGCCTTGTACAAAGAGGTGTCGGAACGGTTGTCTCAGGCTTTTAATTGCTCGGCTGTCATTCTGTTTCGCCGCCACGATGTGATGTTCTCGCCAGCCTATGTTCATGGCCAGGATTTTCGAAAGGTGGAAAACCTGTGTTATCCCCAGTCGTTTGTGACCCCATTTTTGAAGTCGGGTCAGTTTTTTCGCTTGGATGCCTGGCCGGCCTTGGCCCAAGAATTGATTCAAGTTTTTCCAGAAGAGGCCCATGGTTTTGTGTTTATTTTAGAGCTTGGCAACAACGTGTTGGGGTTTTTGGTGGGGCTTTGGCCCGAAAAACCGCCCCGTTTGGATAATGGGGTTTTGCATGTGTTGTGCCATGAAGTCTCTTCGGCTTTGGCCAATGCCGAGTTGTATCAGCAGGTGATGCAGGTCGAGCAGTATCACGCCAACGTGCTCGAGAATTTGGTGCTGGGCATTATGACCATCGATCAAAACGGACATTGTTTGTCGTTTAACCGGCAAGCCCAGCAGTTAACGGGCTTGTCGCATTTGGATGTGGTGGGGCGATCGACTTTGGCCCTTCAGGGACGGTTTCCCTTTTTGTCTCGGTTGGGGTCGGTTCGCCAAAGCCGGTCCGTGGTGTTGGAAATGACGTTTGAGGGGGAAGAACACCCCGTGGCCATCACCTTAAGTGCGTATACCATTCCCAAAATGGGTCAATCTGGGTGGGTGGTGTTGTTCGAAGACCTCAAGCCCATGCGGCGGCTCAGTCAAAAAATCAAAGATGCCGAAAAATGGGCCACCATCGGCAAGGTCGCAGCCGGCATTGCCAAACACATTCAACATCCGTTGACGGCTGTGAAGGCCATGATCGAGGTTATAGATCGGGCCACAACGGTGGCGGAACGGGACCATTACGCCCGTTTGATGGGGCAGCAATTGGATCAGATTCAAGCGTTGTGCCAGGCTTTGCTGAACTTGGGACGATCCCAGCCGGGAGGCCAGTGTTTGTTTAATACCCTGGTGTCCGAGGTGTTGTTGTTGGTTCATGGGTTGGTGGATGCCGATCGGTTGATTATCGAGACCCATTTTGAAGGCGATCTTAGTTTGGTGGTCGATCGCCATGTGGTGATGCAGACCTTGGTTGTGATTTTTCAGATGGTGATCGATGGGTTGGGGGGTACGGATCGTCTGATTTTGAAAATTGTGTGTTCTTCAACCCCTGGGACCGTGGTGTGTCGTTTTGAATTCGAAACGATCGAGGGTCATGGGGGGCGGATTTTTGATCCCGTTGAGCGGTATCAAGATGCCATTTTGACCTTGATGCCGACCTCTGCTGTGGGTCTGGAAGACGAGGCTTTGGTGTGGCGATTGCCCAAGCAGGTGAGCCTATGAAGCTGTGGCGACGCTACGACTATCACAAAACCCTCCAACGCCTGATCCAGGAACTGGGAGATCTGACCGATAAAAAAGCAATTTACGACTTTTTGAAAGCCGAAGTTACCCGGCTTTTTGGTTCGGCCTTGGCCACTGTTTTTTTGAAAAGGCTCAAAGATCCAGGCCGTTTGCAAGCCCCGGGGTGGCTAAAATCCAGCGGGTTTTCTCCCCGAGACCAGCAGCTGTTGGAAACCTTGGGGTATCAGGTTCAGTGTCGTTTGCACAGCGTAACTTTGCTTAAAGAAAGGCAACACCGAAACAATCAATTGCGAGCCGTTAATCGCTTTATTCAAACCATTCACGCCACTTTCGATCCCTCGGTTTTGGAATCCGAAACCCAGGCGGTTATGGCTGTTGTTCAATCGGAACCTGGATCCTTGCAATTGGCCGATGTGGTCAACAAAGAGGTGGCCCACGCCAAGAAAAATGCCGAGATGTACCACCAAATGATGCGCCTGAAAGCCTTTCATCAAACCATTTTGGAAACCCTGCCCACCCCGGTTTTGGCCGTTAATCCTTGGTTTCGCATCACCGAAATGAATGCCAAGGCCGAGCAGTTGTTCGGGGTTCGTCGCGAGGATGTGTTGGACCACCCATTAACCGTTTTGCAGCATCGGCCCCTGATGACCTTTTTGGAACAGGTTCAGGACATGGGGGTTGGGCCTTTGTATCGGGAATTAACGATTGCGGGACGCCAAGTGGGGGTGATGGTGGATTTATTGGACGACGGAACCTACAACGCGTTTGGGGTGATGGCCGTTATGACCGATTTGGAAAAAATCCACGATTTGCAACGTCAAGCGGCCTATACCGATCGGCTTTTCAGTTTGGGCACCATGGCGGCAGGCATTGCCCATGACATTAAAAATCCCCTGACCTCGCTGAAGTTGTTGGCCGATATGGTGCCGGCCCATTGGGAGAACGAGACCTTTAAAACCCGCTTTGAAACCCTGGTTCCCTCGCAGATCGAGCACATTGTGGTGTTGTGCCGCGCGTTGCAACGGTTGGGCGAATCCCGAGAACCGCAGTTGGTGTCTTGTCGGTTAAGCGAGGTGGTTGCAGAAGCTGCCGAATTGTTGGAAACCCAAACAGTCCTGTGTGGGGCAACGTTGTTGTTGGATATCGAAGATCCTTCTTTGTGTGTGATGGCCGATCCGCATCAGCTTCAACAGGTGGTGGTGAATTTGGTGTTGAATGCCCTGCAAGCCGTCAGCCCCAACCAAGGCCGCATTACCTTGGGCGTTGTCAGGCGCGGTGGCGAGGTGATGCTTTCGGTTCAAGACAATGGTGTGGGCATGGCCAAGCCGGTGCTTAAACGGATGTTCGATCCTTTTTTCACCACCAAAGAAACCGGAACGGGGTTGGGGCTAACCATGGTGTACACGATTGTAAATGCCCACCAAGGTCGGATCGAGGTTTCGTCGGAGCCTGGCCAAGGCACCCGGTTTGAGGTCTTTTTGAAGAAACAATGAGCCATTTTCAACCCTGCCCAAACTGCTTCTTGTCCCTTTCAAAAAACTTCGCTACGCTTCGGAACGAATGAAGCGACTATTTATTGAGCAATCGATCACCTATGATGGCAGCCAGCTACGACCCGGGTGGTTTGCAGACCGATATGGCGTACAAGGCGATGTGATCGCAGCTTTTTATGGTCCGGGTACGGTTCGCATTGGCACCGAAAAGCCTTTTGTGAGTTCCCAGCCCATGCTGCATTTTTTAATCGAGCATGCCCAGGTGAATCCCCGGGAGCTCATGCTGATGCAACGGACTTTGATGATGCAAATGTTGGCCTATTTGGGCAAAGGATTTACCCGCAAACAAAATACCTTGTTTGTGTTGGACATGCCCGTTGGCTATAGCGAAATTCACTATACGCCGATTGCGTCTCTGATCCACGTTTGCTATTTTCTGGAACCTCAGTTCGACCAAGGGTTGGCCGGGCTGACGTTTATGAACATCAACCACCGCGATTTTCTGTTTAAACTGTTCGAAGACTATGGCCAGTCCATGCAAACTCTGCCGGCCATTGTTTCTGGACCCCACACATTTTCTGGATTTTCAACGAAAGCACTCCCATGGCCAAACCGCTAATCATCATTTGCTTTTTTACCTTCACCATTCACATGACCGAAACCTTGGCCTATTGCATGCGTTTGGCCGGATTGCGGACCCGGCAAATTGCCATTTCCATGTCCTTTGTCACCAGCACTTTGCTGATTTCCCGGTTGTCCAACATGTTCCAAGCCCCTTTGTTGGGCACGATGGTGGATGGGGCGATTTTGTCCCATGCCGATCAGGCTTTGGTGCATTTGGAATGGTCGTTTCGGTTGGTGATTCTGTTTGGGTTTTTGGGGTCTTTAATGGGGGCTTTTTTAACCCCAACTGCGGTGTATTTGTTTGAACGGGCCATTCGCCGGTTTTTGCATCATGGGTCTTTGCCGCGCTTGTTTGCCAGTGCGTTTATCCCCCGCAATTTCATCAAAATTATTAAAGCGTTTCGCTTGCCCAAATTCGCCAGTTTAAAGCGGGTTCGGTTGTCCAATTTGCCCAAAACCTTTTTGATTATGAATGTGGTGGTGACCTCGGTGTATACCATTGGGGTGTTGTGCTCGTTGTTGGCAGGGGCCTATATTCCCCAGATGCGGTCGACGGCGAATCAGTTGTCGGGCATTGTTAATGGCATGGCCACCATTTTGCTGACGGTGTTTGTGGATCCTTCTGGGGCCCGCATTACCGACCAAGCGTTTCATGGGGTTCGATCCGAAGAGGATGTTCGGTCCGTGGTGTTTTTCATGCAAGTCACCCGATTGTTGGGAACCTTGGTGATTGCCCAGTTGTTTTTTGATCCCTTCGCCAAATACATCATGTGGGTGACCCAGTGTTTGGCCAAGTTGTTGGTCTAGGGTTTTTTACATGACGGTTGAAGACTACCGAGCACTGGTTAACCGTCTTAACGAACTCGCTGCAGCCTATTACGACCAAGACCAACCCATGGTCAGCGATGCCGAATACGATGCCTTGTATCGCAAGGCCTTGGCTTTCGAGCAGGCAAACCCTTTGTGGGTCAGCCCCGAAAGTCCAACCCAGCGTGTGGGAGGAAAAGCCTCGACGACCTTTTCGCCTTTTCACCACGACCGGCCTTTGCCGTCTTTGGGAAATGTGTTTAATGCCCAAGAGCTTCAGGCCTTTTGCGACCGGGTGTCCAAAGGGTTGGGCGAGACCGAAGTTGAATACACCGTGGAACCCAAAATGGATGGATTGGCCGTGGCTATTCACTATCAACAAGGGCGATTGGTTGCTGGGGCCACCCGTGGGGATGGCAAAACCGGCGAGACCGTTACAGACAATTTGAAAACCATCGAGACCTTGCCCAAGGTGTTAACCCGCCCCGTTAATATCGAAGTTCGGGGCGAAGTTTTTATGAGAAAATCCAATTTCGCGGCGCTTTCAGGTTCTTTTGCCAACCCCAGAAATGCGGCTGCAGGGGCCCTGCGACAATTGGATTCGAGCATCACTGCCCAGCGAAAATTGTCGGTGTTTTTGTATCAGGGCTTGTACGAAGGCATCGATACCCATGCCGAAATGATGGCCTTTTTGGCCGAATTGGGCTTGCCCGTTGTCCCCGATCTTGAACGCTGCGGCTCTGCCCAGGCGGTTATGGCGGCTTGTGCGCGTATCGAAGCCCGAAAACCCACCTACGACTGGGACATCGATGGGGCTGTTATTAAAGTCAACCGATTCGAGGCCCAGGACCGGTTGGGCTTTACCACCAAGGCTCCCCGTTGGGCCATGGCCTATAAATATGCCACCGAACAAGCCGTGACGGTGCTTGAAGACGTGACTTTTCAGGTTGGGCGTGGGGGCAATGTCACCCCGGTTGGGCAGTTAAAGCCGGTCAAAGTGTCCGGGGTAACGGTGCAGCGGGTGACCTTGCACAATGCCGATGACATTGCCCGAAAAGACCTGCACATTGGCGACGAGGTCTTGGTACAGCGTGCCGGCGAAGTGATTCCCGAAATTGTGCGGGTGGTCAGTCCGGCTTCGCTTCGAAAACCCATTGTGTTTCCCAGCTACTGTCCCGAGTGCAGCAGTGCTTTGGTTCGGCCCCAAGACGAGGTGGCTTTAAAATGCCCCAATTGGATGTGTCCAGCCCAAGTTAAAGGCCGGTTGATTCATTTTGCCTCCCGGGATGCCATGGATTGCGAAGGGTTGGGCGAGGTGTTGGTTCAACAGCTCTACGATCAAGCTGGGGTTCGAAGCCCTGCCGATTTGTATCGGTTAACCCTCGATCAACTGGCCGGTCTAGAGCGTATGGGAACCAAAAGTGCCAGCACTGTCCTCGAAGCCTTGGAAACCAGCAAACAGATTTCTTTGGATCGCTTGGTCTATGCCCTGGCCATTCCCTCGATTGGGGTGCACACGGCATCGGTGTTGGCCCAGCGCTTTGGGTCTTTGGCAGCCTTGCAAACGGCCACCCAAGACGAGTTAACGGCGGTTTATGAAATTGGCGAAACCACAGCTGCCGAATGGGTGTCGTCCATGGCCATGCCCTACTATCAAGATCTTTTGGCGGAGCTGAAGACTTTGGGGTTCGATCCAAAACCCGAGGCGGCCAAAAGTGGGGTTTTCAGTGGTAAAACCCTGCTGTTTACGGGGACCCTCAACATCCCCCGATCTCAAGCCGAAAAAAAGGCAAAAGATCAGGGTGGGCGATTGGTGTCGGCGGTGTCCAAGCAACTCGACTATTTGGTGGTGGGCGAAAATGCCGGGTCGAAATTAACCAAGGCTCAAAAAATTTCAACCATTCAGATTTTAACCGAGGCCGAATTCAACGCCTTATTGGACAGCTAGCATCGCACCTGGGTTGATGGCCTGCATCATGGCCTCATAGCGGGCATATCCTTCGGTTTTCCAACGGGCGAGTCCTTCTTCATCAATCACCGAAATAATGCCCCCAACTTCGGCATAGCCTGGTTGACCGGTTTTATAAAAATCGGTTTTAAAGGTGGTGTCTCTCAATACAAAATAGACCTCGATACCTGTGGGCAAAGCCCGGGCCAACAGGTTCAGACGTCGGCTGTCTTTTTGGGCCAGAAAGTCGTTTTGAAAATCCACCAAAGCCTTCACAGAAATGCCGGGGGCTGATGCTTTGGCCAGCACCACACCAGCGGGGTGATCCACCTGGGACATTACCCAATCGTCTTGGGTCCGAAATGGGGTTGAAGTATAGCGTGTTAAGGGCAGCTGGCCTTGAAACACCTGCAAATGAAAATGCCAAGGATTGGTGGCGCCGGCGTCGGGGCCATTTTGAATCACCCACCAGCCGGGCAGGGCTTGGGCGACGTCGGTTATTAAGGCGATGTCCATGTCTTGGGGGCGATGGTCTGGGGAAATCACCGTAAAATGCTGGGTGAAAATGGGGGCGATGTTGGGCAGAAAAATCAGGTCTTGGTCGCCAAACTTCTGGCTAAAGCCCCGTTCCTTGGGCCATTGGTGTTCGATGACGGGTAAGCAGCAAAAACAGGCCATGCCCCCGCGAAACGGAATGGTGTGGGGGGGATTCGGGTGCGGCAAAGGCGAGACCCCCCGGTTTTTTCGGGTAGGGTTCCACTGAATTAAAAAGTGATGGGTGTCGTCCCGTCCCAGGGGAATAAAGGTGGCAATTTCTTCCAATAACCCTTGGGCCACCACGCCGGCCTCGACTTGCTGGTCGTGTAAGGCCAGTAGCGCAGCCTCAAGCCCGTCGCGGTGGGCGGTTTGTTCCAGGTTATGTTGAAGCGCTTCCCAACTCAGCACCGTTCAAAAATCCTTAGTTTGGCGCTTTTGGCTCTGGAATTGGCCCGAATTTCGTCCTGTGTGGCTTGGATGACGTGTTTGGTAAGGGGTTTAAATGCCGCCGAGTCCTTTACTCCATGTTTAATCAGCCGGTCTTCAAGAGAATGAAAGGTAATGATGGCGATCCGGGCGCCGGCGGGTAGGGTTTCCAAGGTCTTTAAAAAGGGCAATAAAATATCCAATTCGTGGTTTACAGCGATGCGCAGCGCCTGAAAAATTTGGGCAAAAATCCTTAGCATTTTGGGTCTGGAATCCCCGAATTTAAAACAGGTTTTAATGGCGGCTTGAAGTTGGCTGGTGTGGGTCAGGCGTTCATATTTTCGGCAGGAAACAATGTGGTTGACGAAGGCTTCGGGTCTTGGCAATTCGCCGAAATCTTTGAACAGTTTGATCAGAACCTCGGCGGGTTCTTTGTTGAGTATGTCGGCTGCGGTTCGGCCTTTTTTGGGGTTCATGCGCATGTCCAAGGGTTCGTCTTTTAAATAGCTAAACCCCCGACCTGCACTGTCGATGTGATAAGACGAAACCCCCAAATCCACCAACACTTTGGTGGGGTGAAAATCGGGGTGTTTGTTCAACACCGTGGCCAGGTCTACAAAATTGGCGGCTTCCAGGCAAACACGGGAATCATTTTTGAATTTTTCGGCACAAAAGGCCAAAGCAAAGGGGTCTTGATCGATGCCCAACAGCCGTCCATTGGGGCCGAGTTTTTGAAGGATTTCATGGCTGTGGCCACCGAAACCCATGGTGCCATCGACCACATGGTCGTTGGGCTGAATATCGAGGCCTTCGAGGGTGGGTTCCAAGAGAACCGGAATGTGATGGGTCATACGAATCTTGTATCATAGCATTTCTTTTATATAATGGGTGGGTTCTGTCGCCATTTTTGATGTTTTTTTAAGGAATACCCCATGTTTGATTTGGAAATGATTCGGTCCGTGTATGCAACCTTGACGGCACGGGTTGCCCAGGCCCGGGTTGTGTTGGGCCGTCCCCTTACTTTGTCCGAAAAAATTCTTTATGCCCATTTGTCCCATCCCCTGCCTTCAAAACCCTTCGAACGGGGCCGAGACTATGTGGATTTTGCCCCAGACCGGGTGGCCATGCAGGATGCCACCGCACAAATGGCCTTGCTGCAATTTATGCAAGCCTCCAGAGACCGGGTGGCTGTTCCTTCGACGGTGCACTGCGATCACCTGATCCAAGCGCGTTTGGGGGCCAATGCGGATTTAAACGAAGCTTTGATGACCAACCAAGAGGTCTACGATTTTCTGGCTTCCGTCTCGAATAAGTATGGCATCGGGTTTTGGAAGCCAGGCGCAGGCATCATTCATCAGGTCATCTTGGAAAACTATGCTTTCCCTGGGGGGATGATGATTGGTACCGATTCCCATACCCCCAATGCCGGGGGGTTGGGCATGGTGGCCATCGGGGTTGGGGGCGCCGATGCTTGCGATGTCATGGCTGGCCTGCCCTGGGAGCTTAAATTCCCCAAACTGATTGGTGTTAAATTAACGGGCCAACTTTCCGGTTGGACCTCGGCCAAAGATGTTATTTTGAAAGTGGCTGGGATTTTGACGGTTAAAGGCGGTACTGGGGCCATTGTGGAATATTTTGGTCCCGGGGCAGACACCTTGTCGTGTACGGGTAAAGGCACCATTTGCAACATGGGGGCCGAAATTGGGGCTACCACCTCGATTTTCCCTTACGATGCCAAAATGGCGGCCTATTTAAAGGCAACCGACCGGGCAGAACTGGCGGCTTTGGCCGATACCGTGGCTGCGGATTTGCGTCCAGATCCCGGCTCCGAAGCCCACTACGACCAACTGATTGAAATCGATTTGTCTGCACTTGAACCCCACATTAATGGGCCTTTTACCCCCGACAAAGCCTGGCCCATTTCCGAGTTTGCCCAGGCGGTTAAAGACAACCATTATCCCCAAAAATTGTCGGTGGGGCTCATTGGCTCTTGTACCAATTCGTCCTACGAAGACATCGACCGATCGGCGTCCTTGGCCAAGCAAGCGGTGGCCCAGGGCCTGAAAGCCAAAAGCGAATTTACCATTACCCCAGGTTCCGAGCAGGTGCGCTTTACCATTGCCCGGGATGGCCAGTTGGGGGTGTTCGAACAGATTGGTGGTGTGGTTTTGGCCAATGCTTGCGGCCCTTGTATTGGTCAGTGGGCCAGACACAATGCCGCCAAAGAAGAGCCAAATTCCATCATCACCTCGTTTAACCGCAATTTTGCCAAGCGCAATGATGGAAATCCCAACACCCATGCCTTTGTGGCCTCTCCAGAAATTGTCACGGCCTTGGTGTTGGCTGGGGATTTAACGTTTAATCCCCTAACCGATACCTTGGTTAATGCCGAAGGAAAACCCGTTCGCTTGACCCCACCAGCGGGCCAGGAGTTGCCCCCTCAAGGGTTTGCGGTGGAAGATGCGGGTTTCCAGGCTCCAGTAGCCGATGGCTCTGGGGTTCAAGTCGTGGTCAAATCCGATTCGGACCGTCTGCAGTTGTTGTCGCCTTTTTCGGCTTGGGAAGGCCAGGATCTAATGGGATTAAAGCTGCTGATTAAGGCCAAGGGCAAATGCACCACCGACCATATTTCCATGGCGGGGTCTTGGCTGCGGTTCCGGGGTCATTTGGACAACATTTCCAACAACATGCTCATTGGGGCTGTTAATGCGTTTAACGATAAAACCAATGCCGTTTTGAACCCCTTGGAAGGGGATTATGCCCCCGTTCCCCAAACCGCAAGGGCCTTAAAAGCTGCCGGTTTTGGGTCCGTGGTGGTGGGCGACGAAAACTATGGCGAAGGCTCTTCTAGAGAACATGCGGCCATGGAACCCCGGCATTTGGGGGTTCGGGCCATTGTGGTGAAGTCCTTTGCCCGCATTCACGAATCCAATCTTAAAAAACAGGGCATGTTGGCCCTGACCTTTGCCGACAAGGCAGATTACGATAAGATCCAAGAGAACGATACCCTCGATATTGTGGGGCTCACCACCTTTGCGCCAGGCAAACCCCTAACCGGTGTCCTGCACCATGCGGGGGGAACCCAGGATATTGTGGTCCTCAATCACACCTACAACGAGGCTCAAATTGCCTGGTTTAAAGCCGGGTCTGCCCTTAATTTCATCAAGAACAGCCAGCAGGAGAAGTCATGTCCAAGTTAAGTTCCACCCCACCTTCTGAACTGTCGATTCAGTACAAACCTTTGCCCAATTCGTCGAAAACCTATGTGCCTGGCACGGTGTATCCCGATCTTCGGGTGCCTTTTCGAACCATTGCTCAAACCGACGATGCTTTGCCGTCCTTGCGGGTTTACGATACGTCCGGGCCCTATACCGACCCAGCCCAGACCATTAACATCGAACAAGGGCTGCCCGAAATCCGTCGGGCTTGGTTGGAAAAACGCGGCGATGTCGAGGCCTTAACCGGGCATTCTTCCTATTACCAACAGGTGCGTCAGATGGATGCCAAGTTGGACGCCATTCGCTTTCCCAACATTCGCAAACCCCTTCGGGCCAAGGCGGGTAAAAACGTCTCTCAAATGCACTATGCCAGACAAGGCATCATTACCCCCGAGATGGAATTTATCGCCATTCGCGAGAATTGCAGCGCAGAATTTGTTCGGGACGAGGTTGCCCGTGGCCGTGCCATTATCCCAGCCAACATCAATCACACCGAATTGGAACCCCAAATTATTGGGCGAAACTTTTTGGTTAAAATCAATGCCAACATCGGCAACTCGGCCATTAGTTCTGGTATAGCCGAAGAAGTCGAAAAAATGACTTGGTCCATTCGCTGGGGCGCAGATACGGTCATGGATTTGTCCACCGGCAAAAATATCCACGAAACCCGGGAATGGATTTTGCGTAATTCCCCCGTTCCCATCGGCACGGTGCCCATCTATCAGGCTCTCGAAAAGGTGAATGGAAAGGCCGAAGATTTAACTTGGGAGCTGTTTCGGGACACCTTAATTGAGCAAGCCGAGCAAGGTGTGGACTATTTCACCATCCATGCTGGGGTGTTGTTGCGCTATGTGCCTTTAACAGCCAAGCGGACCACCGGCATTGTGTCTCGGGGTGGGTCGATTATGGCCAAATGGTGTTTGTCGCATCACAAAGAAAATTTCTTGTACACGCATTTCGAAGAGATTTGCGAGATCATGAAGCAGTACGATGTGAGCTTCAGTTTGGGCGATGGGTTGCGACCTGGCTCGATTGCCGATGCCAACGATGCTGCCCAATTCGGCGAATTGGAAACCCTGGGCGAGCTGACGCAAATTGCCTGGAAACACGACATTCAAACCATGATCGAAGGGCCAGGCCACGTGCCCATGCACCTGATTAAAGAAAACATGGATAAGCAGTTGGACATTTGCAAAGAAGCGCCGTTTTATACCTTGGGCCCGCTGACCACCGACATTGCCCCAGGTTATGACCACATCACCTCGGCCATTGGTGCTGCGATGATTGGGTGGTTTGGGACGGCGATGTTGTGCTACGTCACCCCCAAAGAGCATTTGGGCTTGCCGAACCGAGACGATGTGAAGCAAGGGATTATTGCCTATAAAATCGCAGCCCATGCCGCCGATTTGGCCAAAGGTCATCCGGGCGCGCAGTTGTGGGACGATACCCTGTCCAAAGCCCGTTTCGAGTTTCGTTGGGAAGATCAATTTAATTTGAGTTTAGACCCCGAGACGGCCAGGGAGTATCACGATGAAACCCTGCCTTCGGACGGGGCAAAAGTGGCCCATTTTTGTTCGATGTGTGGGCCTAATTTCTGCTCGATGAAAATCACCCAGGATGTTCGGGAGTTTGCCGAAAAACAAGGGTTAACCGAAGGGGAAGCTTTGGAAGCCGGCATGGCCCAAAAAGCCGAAGAATTTAACGCACAAGGCGCCCAACTTTACAGGTAAGGCGCCACGAACTTAAAAAGGGGGTCTTTAAACCGCAGCTTCGGTGTCTTCTTCGGAAGCGCTGCTGGCGGCCAAGGGGTTTAAAGACACAATATTGAGTGCCTGAGCCCCAAAAGACGAGAGCGACATGTTGGTGGTCGAGATGGCCTCTTCGTTGGCTTCGGTGTCGGCTTTAAGGGCTTGGGCCACTTCCAATAGTTGTTTTTTACTGGCCAAAAGGGCTTCCAAGTGGGCACGAACCTCGGCGGGAAGGTTGGGGTCATTCAGTTTGGCTTCGATATCGGCAATGTCGGATTCCAGTTCGGAAATGGCGGCATCGGTGTCGGCGCCAAGAGAAGCTGCGGGATCTTGGGCTTCGTCGCAATGCTCGTGGTTTTTGCCATGGTGAGGGCCATGGGGGTGTTTGATGGCTTTTAATTGAGCAAGGAGGTCGTCTTTTTGGGTGCCGGTGATTTTACCGTCGGCGGCGGCTTGGGTAATGATGGCTTCAATGCGTTTCATCAGGTTCATATGAGCGGCTGGCGAGGCGCTGGGGGCCCCATCCAATTTCGAGGTTGTAGCGGCAAAAACCGCTTCAAACGATACAGATGCCTCGGCTGATGCCGCCGCTGCAGGTGAAGCGCCAGAAGATGCAGCTGCCAAAGACGAAAGGCCACCGGACGAAATAGAAGAACCGTTCATGGGAAACCTCCTAAAAAATGTATGTCGTTACACTCGCTGCTATCGGCTTCTAGACCCCAAAACTTGTAAAGATGTTCCAGCCTTTGTTTTTGTGGTTATAATGGAAACCATGTCATCGTTCAATGTCTACACCGAAAAAGTCCTCTATTGGCTCTTGCACCACGACTATTCCAAAAACCATTGGATCACCGTGGCCACAGAGATTTTAGCCGAATCCGAAAACGATTTGGAAACCGCGATCCCACGGTTGGGATTTGCGATTCGCAATTTCCATTTAAAATTTCAAGATGCGGTGGTGAAGCCTGGAAACGTGTTGTACGACCTCATCGATGTGGCTTTTATTTCGGTGGATTGGGATGCGGTTGCCAAGGCGTTTTACGAGCAGACAGGGTTGGCTGCTGGGCCTAGGGCTTAGACCCAATCATCTTGGCGATGGTGCGTTTTAGTTTTCGGTCTTCGGTAAAACTGCCATAAAAACAAGCGGTAGCCCCTGCGTGGGCAAGGCACTGTTCCCAGGCGCGGTCGAGGCGGCTCATCATGGCCAAAACGGGGATGTGGGGGTAAGTCAGGGCCAAAACTTTTAGGGCGGCGCCTTGGTGGGCGACAAACCGATCTTCCACAATCACCAACTGGGGTTCTTGGGCTTGGGTTTCCAAGTGATTGAGGGCCGATTCCAACGAGGCCGAATGGGCGGTTTGGTGTTGCGCCATCACCACCTGAATCATGCTGGCTACCACAGGACTTTTCGAAACAACCAGAATACGATTTTCCATCTTAAGACTCCTTTTAATTTTCGCTAACGACATACCGGAATCGGTTTTGATCCAGCTGCATTTCAAACGCAACGGGTGGTTTTTGTGGCTCGATCATGCGAACCATCAAGGCCAGAAGCACCCAATTATCCTCCATGAATCACCCCTTCCCTTTGGCAAAGAATATCGTCGAGGGTGTGTTGGATTTCGATGGCTGTCACGCTGGGTGGGAAGACGGCGCTTGCCCCCAGTCCGGCGGTGTTTCGTTCGATCAGATCGTTGCGGGCATAAATGAGGATGGGAATGGTGGGGTAGTTTTGTTTAAGACTAAAAAAGGTGGAAACCCCCAGGCTGACCACATCGACCACCACCGCATCGATGGGACCGTCGTTTAAAAACCAAGTGCCCCGGTTTAGGGTTTCTTCGGCAAAAACCCTGTAGTGTTCGACCAAGGAACAGAACACGGTTGGCAGTGGATTGGCCAGGACCAAGATAGTGGGTTTGGACGATAAATTTGGCTGCATACAACGGACCCCCTCGAAGCGAATGATGGCTCAAAAGCAACTCAAAACAATAATATTTAATTATCATTATAAATAATATAGTTAAAAATAACTATATCGATAATTGAACAATATCAAACCTCTTGGCGGTTGTAAATAGTGGCGCAATAGGGAAAAATAGGGGCATGGATTTCAAAGCCTTTATCAAAACCCTTCGAAAACAAAAGGGCATTACCATTCGCGAAATCTGTGTGGCCCTGGATATTTCACAGTCCACATTGCAGCGTCTCGAGGATGGGCGCCTTACCGATCCCCACCCCAACACCCTTAAAAAATTGGCCGGGGTTTTGAACACCGACTATGCCCACCTGATGCGCCTTTGTGGCTATTTGGATGCCGCAGAATCCCCCAAAGTCGGGGTTCAGCAGGTGCCTTTTGTGCCCTGGGCCATGTTGCCGGGTTTGCACCATTTATCCACCGACGAGCTGGCCCATTTGTCCAAAGAAACCCTGCCGTCTTCGCTGAAGGTGTCGCCCCTCATCGCCCTGCGCCTGATCGAAAAACACTGGATGCCCACCTATGTTCCCGGTGATGTGGTGATTCTTCAACAGGGTCAAACCTATAAAGACAAAGACACCCTTCTGCTGTTGGCCAAGGTGTTGCCCGATCCCAAGCCGGCCCTGGCCACCTTTAAACGGGTTCGGGTTTTTGGCGATGCAGCCTATTTGCTGCCCATGACTCCCCTCGAAGAAGGCCCCGATCTGCTGCTAACCCCAGCCTTGGAAGCGGGCATTGTGGGTCGGGTGGTGGAGTTGAGGCGGCGGGTTTAGGGGGACTTATCCTTGATTTAAGCCCTCGTTTGGGCGTTTTAATATTTCAGAGACCATTGCGACTCCTTGTTCTGTAAACGATGCGTTAAACCCCTAGACTTCGTCGTAATGAGACCACATTCTGAGGATTTTGATTGTTTTTTCGGATGGGTAGAGCTGGTAAACCAATCGGTGTTGAATGTTGATGCGTCTTGAATAGGCTCCTGATAGGTCCCCCACGAGGGCTTTGAAGGGTGGGGCGTAAGGATCTTGGGCCAATCGTCTTAAAAGAGATTGGGCGTTGGGTTTCAAATGAGACGCCTCGATTTTTTTTGCGTCTTTGAGTGCTTGTTTGGTAAAAACAAGGGTCCAGGGTGTTACCACGGACTTTGGGGGGAGCAAGCAGAAAGGGGTTCGGCCATCCCCTTTTTAATGGAATTTCGCATGCCGGGAATTTGTTCCAGATAGAGGGTTTCTTGGATGGCTTCCCAATCTTCTGATGAAATCAGAACGGCATTGCCGTTTTTGCTGGTAATTTCAATGGGTTGATGGTTTTCATTCACTTCGTGAATAAGGTTATAGAGGTGTTGTCTGGCTTTGGTAACGTTCATGGCTTTAGGGTAACGTACTGTATAGCGTACGTCAAAATTTTTTCCGGGAAACCATGAGGGCTCTTAAATTTTTACTTCAATCTCTGTGTCTGTTAAGATGAGATTCTATGGCAATGCCAACCCTTTATATTGTCGCGGGTGCTAATGGAAGTGGAAAGACCACTTTTGCTTTGCAATTTATTAAGCGGCATCAATTGGTCTTTATTAATGCGGATGAGTTGGCAAAATTGATTAACCCAACGGATTTGGATAAAGCAAAAATTCAAGCGGGGCGATTTTTTTTTAAAGAACTTGAAAAGTGTCTTCATCAGAAGAAATCTTTTTTAATTGAGTCGACATTATCAGGCCATTATTTGGTTAAAATATTGAGTAAGGCCAAGGATTTTGGCTATCAAATTCATATTCTTTATTTGTACTTGGATGATCCAGCTATCAATGTCCAGCGGGTTGCAGCCCGTGTATTGGCTGGCGGGCATGCTGTTCCAAAGCCTGATATCTTGAGACGCTTCTACCGCAGTAAGCAGTTATTTTGGCATACTTATCGCGAAAAATGTGATCGTTGGGAGCTGTTTTATAATGCGAATGAAAATTTGCAATTGGTTTCTGTAGGTACACAATCAGACTATGAAGTAATGGATGATCTTTTGATGCAATCTTTCTTAAAAGGAGTTCAAAATGGTGGATAAAAAATTTATTCAGGAAGCTACGGAATTGCTTCGCATCGGGAATAAAGCGGTTAAGGAAGCACAATTGGAAAATCTTAAAAACGGGATTCCCAATGTCTATTCTCAAAATGGCAAGATTTATTATCAACTTCCAGATTTGAGTATTACTACCGAAAACCCGTTTGAATCTTCTAAATAAAAAAGTTTCCCTACACCCCCGGAAAATGCACCACAAAGGTTGTGCCGACCCCTTCTTCAGAGTCGATGTCGACCCGGCCGCCGTGGCGTTCGACGACCTCGTATAAAATCGAAAGGCCAAGCCCTGCGTTTCGGCCGCCCGTGACGCCTTTGGTGGTGAAAAAGGGATTGCGGAGTTTTTCCATGTTGTCTTGGGAAATCCCGCAGCCCGTGTCTTGAATACAAACCCGAACCCCCTGGATGCGGTCGCCAGACAAAGACAAAAAGTTGTCGTCGGCGGTGGAAACAGAGAGGGTGTGTTTTTTGGTTTTTAAATCCGATTGCATGGCCTCGACGGCGTTGTTCAACAAAATGCTAAAGACCTGAAAAATCCGGGTTTCCTCCCCCCAAATGCGGCGGGTGTGGGCGCTGTTGGTGGCACAAACGATGGGGTTGCCTTTTTGAGCAAGCAGGTTGGATTTGATCATTTGCAGGGCATCGGACAGGGGTGTTTGGATGTCGAGTTCGGATTTGGGAATGTTCACGACGCTGCGGATCAGGTCCAAGATGGTGGCTTCGTAAGGTTTGAAGGTGTCGGACAAGTCCAAACTGACCCCCGGAGCAAAGGGGTTGAAGGGCTGAATGGTGCCGCCATAGGGGTCTATGTATCGTTTTTGGTTGAGTTCCAGCCAAAGCGCTTCGGCCATTGTCTCGTCGAAGCCCGAGATTTTAAGGAAGAGGTTTTTGGAAATGCCGGTGGAGGCGCCGTATTGCATCATCGAAGTGGCGATGCGAACGACGCGGTCCGAAGAGGCCATGGTAAGGTTGAGGGCATCGAGGACCATGCAGCGTTTAAAGGTCTCGGCAAAGCGGGTGGTCACGGCGTGGCTGAAGGGAGCCAGGTCGCCGGGCAGGTCAAACAACAGGGGTTCGTAGTAGGGGTTGATGTCGTCGTTGGCGAGATTGGGCTGGTTGTCGTCGTTCAAAAAGCCCTGGGTTTTGATCCAATCAAAAACCGCCGCTGAGGTTTGGGCAGAGCCCGTAATGGCCGAAAAGGAGTCTGGGGAGAGGGTCAGTTTCCAAGGATGTTTGTCCTGACCATCGACGCCCAACAATTTATCCCGCAAGAGCTGGGAATTGGAGCGAATGGCGGTTAAGGGATTGCGAATTTCGTGAGAAATGCCCATGGTCAACCCCGCCAACGAGGCGCGATGGGAAAGTTCCTTGGCCTTCA
>JBFWNS010000008.1:0-73571 GCA_050250935.1 Candidatus Margulisiibacteriota bacterium
GTTAACCACCACTCCTGGCCAAGCCCTAGCGATCAAACAAAGCTTAATGGCTCAAAAATGTCGTGTCGATTTTGGGTTTGATGACCGTATAAAGACGGCTGGGAAGGTGGTTTTTGAGCGTGCTTTGATCGAAGCCCTAGGCAAAAAAAATCCCCAACACGTGTTGACCCGATGGGGAGAGGGGTGCCAGGTCGAAGCGGTTAAGACCCTGCTAAAAATCGGCGCTGAAGGGTTAAATCGACTTTTAGGCTCTCCAAAAACCATGGAAGACCCCCAATTTGTAAGGGGGTTAAAAGCCTTTGCCGAGGGCGAAAAGGGTCCCGTTGTAGATCTTTTTGTAAGGGTTATTCAACCAGAGCCTTGGTCCGAAGCCGAGCAAGCGGTTTTTGTGGTGGGGGTGCAGCGTCAATTAGTGGAATCCGAACACAGGCCGGCCATCCTGTTTTGTTTGTATGCAGGCTGCGTTCGACAACAACCTGTGATTCAACCGCTTTTTGAAGCGGTGATTAAAGACGTTCAAACCACCTGTTCAGTGTTGTCTGAATCTTGGCTGCTCCATGACGCCTTTTTAAGTCGATTGGCTCTTTTGGAGCGGGTTGCCGAAAAACTGCCTTTCGAACGGGTTGATTGGCAAGGGGTTCAAACAAAAGCCGGGGAACTGCTTCGGGCACAGAGCCCCCAAGCATCGACGCTACTACAGGTCTGCCGGATAACCAAAAAACGAGGTGCCTTTATAGAAACCTGTACAACCAAAATGAAAGCGTGGCTCGCCAAGGCCCATGATTTGGCCGACCAAATACAAGTTACTTTAAAGCTACAAGAGGAAACGTTTGATATTTTTCAGCTGCCCTTTATTGAAAAGACTTTGGTTCCAATAGTTGAAGAAAGCAAAATCCTCTTCAAAGATGCTGAGGATTTTGCAGCAGATCTTGCCCATCAAATGAGGTTGTATCATCGTTTTTTTGAAATTTTGATTCTGCACCGAACGCTTCGGCCTGGTAGACCCGATTTTGGAGAGTGTGCAGCAGCCTATAAACAGTTTATTCGCCTGCTTCAGCACGAAGCGGCGCCCGTATGGGCTGGTATTTGTGCCTGGTCTGTTGTGGCTCTGGCGCGCATTTTTCAAACCATGATTGTATCGGAATATTTCATTCTGAGCCCCGATGGCGATTTAAAGACAAGAGATGCCAGCCCTGCACTACAGTCTTTGTTGGAGCAGATTGCCAAGCCAGGTTGGAAAAAAAATCGGCTTTTGCGTGCAGCCGACCTCGAAATTTTTGAGGATAAAGAGGTTGTTCGAGATCGCCTTTTTTTAACGGGAACCAGTGCTTTGATGTCCTGTAAAACAATAAAAGAAGCTTATAAGCCCTTGGAACTAATGGGATTGCTTTTTAGTGAAACACTCCGTGGGCAGTTTCCATTCCAAGATATCCCGGCCGAAAAGTTTGGAGACGATCGTGCCAGATGGTCCAAGGCCTTGCCCCGTGGAGAGCGGTTTTTAAGTATTCTAGCCGCTGTATTAAGGACTAAACAAAAAGAAAATACGGCAACATTCATAGAAAACCACTTACTGGCAAAAGGAACTAAAATTCGTGTTCCGGCTTATCTTGGGACAATGGTTTTCGAGCAAGGCACCCCATATGCAAACTTATGGGGGTTTTTGTGGGCGGTGGATCAATGCATAAAAGAAACCATCATGCCCACGTCAGAAACCGAATTAGAAATCATCAAAACCGTTTTGGGTAACCTTCGGGTTAGCTATCGGTTTGATCCGGTTGTAGTGGCCATGGTCCAGGCAATCATTCCAAGGGTTGGGATTGTTTGGCAAGATTAGCGAATCACCAAACCAAACAATTTATTGGGAACAAAAATCTCTTTAACCAGTTCGCCCGTCACATATTTTTCAAGACGTTCAGCGGCAAAAACAGCCTGTTTAACCTCGGCTTGAGAAACGCCTCGGGCAAAATCCAGTTTTTCGCGGACCTTGCCGTTAATCTGAATCACGATGGTAACGGTGTCGTCCACCAAGAGGGCTGGGTCGTGGCTGGGCCAGGTTTCCAAATGAATGCTGGTTTGATGCCCAAACTGATGCCAAATTTCTTCGGTTGCAAAGGGGGCAAAGGGGGCCAGCAGCTTCAGCAAGGTTTCGGTGGCGGCCGGGGTGGTGCCGTTCAAATACATAAAATTCACCAGCTCCATCATCCGGCTGATGGCGGTGTTGGTGCTGAAGCGTTCAATGTCCTGGGTAACGGCGTGGATGGTTTTGTGGACCATGCGATTTAAGGCCTCGGCTTGATCGGGTTTCAGGGCAAACTTGTCGGGTTCGGTACAAAGGCGAAACACCCGTCCCAAAAACCGAAAGGCCCCGTCGACCCCGGCATCCGACCATTCCAAATCCCGTTCTGGTGGAGCCCCAAACAAGATAAACAAGCGAGCAGTGTCGGCGCCATACCGATCGATAATCCCGCCAGGATCCACCGTGTTGCCCACGGATTTGGACATTTTGCTGCCATCTTTTAAGACCATGCCTTGGGTTAAGAGGGCTTTAAAAGGCTCGTCCACCGAAATCAGGCCCAAATCGCGCAAGGCTTTGGTAAAAAATCGGGAATAAAGCAAATGTAATACCGCATGTTCCACCCCGCCAATGTATTGGTCCACAGGCAAATAGGCGTTGGCCTGGTCCGAATTAAAGGGTGCTGTGGTGTCGTGGGGGCTGCAATAGCGCATAAAATACCAAGACGAATCGACGAAGGTGTCCATGGTGTCGGTTTCGCGTTTGGCGGGTTTGTGGCAGCTGGGGCAGGGGGTGTTCACAAAAGAGGAAACATGGTCCAAGGGATTGCCTTCGCCATCAAATCGAACGTCTTTGGGCAATTTGATGGGCAGTTCAGACTCTGGAACAGGAACCAGGCCACAGTCCTCGCAATACACCATCGGAATGGGGGTTCCCCAATAGCGTTGGCGCGACAACAACCAATCCCGCAGCCGGAAATGCACGTGGCCTTGGCCAAACCCTTGTTCAGCCATCCAGGAGATGATGTTGGGTTTTGCGTCCCCACTGGGTTGTCCAGAAAACGGCCCTGAATTTACCAAAATCCCCGGCTGGGTAAAGGCTTTTTCCAAATTGGAAACGGCTTCGCCCGTCTCGCTAATCACCGAAACAATGGGCAGTTCATACTGGGTTGCAAAGGCAAAATCCCGATCGTCGTGGGCAGGAACGGCCATGACAGCCCCTGTGCCATAGTCGGTCAACACATAGTCGGCAACCCAAATGGGGATGCGCTGGCCCGTAAAGGGACTAGTGGCATAAAGACCCGTAAAAACCCCAGTCTTGGTTTGGGAGGCATCGGTCCGGTCGATGGTCGACTTGGCTTTGGCCGCTTCAACATAGGCCAAAACCCCTTCCTCATACGGGGTGCCAGCCACCCAAGTTTTCAAAGGGCCAAATTCTGGTGCCACCGCCAAATAGGTAATGCCAAACACCGTGTCGGGCCGGGTGGTAAACACCGAAAGGCTTTCCCCATTTTCGACCTTGAAATTTAGGGTCGCCCCTTCAGACCGCCCAATCCAATTTTCTTGCATGGTTCGAACTTTTTCGGGCCAGGCAGAAAGGGTGTTTAAATCGTCTAATAGCTCTTGGGCATAGGCGGTAATTTTAAAAAACCATTGGGACAGTTCTTTGGGTTTAACCTCGCTTTTGCAGCGCCAGCATTTCCCATCTTCGACCTGTTCGTTGGCCAATACGGTCTGGCAAGGTTCGCACCAGTTCACCGGTGCTTTTTTCTTATAGGCCAGTCCTTTTTCATACAATTTCAAAAACAGCCATTGGTTCCAGCGATAATAGTCGGGCAAACAGGTAACAACCTTGCGGGACCAATCATAGCTAAAGCCCAGCCGGGTTTGTTGGGCCACCATTTCTTCGATGTTGTTCAAGGTCCAGGCTTCGGGGTGAAGCCCGTGTTTTTTGGCGGCGTTTTCTGCGGGCAAGCCCAAAGAGTCATAGCCCATGGGATGCAAAACCCGAAACCCTTGCATGCGCTTAAACCGGGCAAACAAATCGCCCAGCGAATAGTTGCGCACATGGCCCATGTGGAGTTTTCCAGAGGGGTAGGGGAACATTTCCAATACGTAATAGGGTGTTTTTGCGGGGTCTGTATCGGTGTTGTAAAGACCGTCTTGGTCCCAGCGCTTAATCCAAGAGTCTTCAAACGAAAGAGGGGTGTAATCCATATGTGTTTCCTTGGCCGGTATTATCACCCAGATTGCCCCTCTGGAAAAGGGGGGGAATGGCTTTTCCTTTTACAGCAGATGACCTATACTAGAACCCCATTTTTATTCAAGGAGTTTGCATGAATACGCAACTACAATCTGATGTTCAACTCGAGACTTTGGGTATCCAAAACACAACAACCCTTCACCACAATTTGTCCTACGATGCGTTGTTCCAACACGAAACCAATCCTGCGCTTCAAGGCCTAGACAAAGCCTACGAAACCGAATTTGGTGCGGTTACTGTCGATACCGGCAAAACCACTGGCCGTTCTCCCAAAGACAAATATTTTGTCAAAGCCGGGGAAGCCGAAAAAAACATTTGGTGGTCAACTTCTGGCTCCGATAACAAACCCATCACCCCAGACACCTGGAACCACCTTAAAGGGTTGGTCACCACCCAATTGTCTGGCAAAACCCTTTATGTAATGGACGGTTTTTGTGGCACCAACCCCGAAACCCGTTTGTCGGTCCGGTTGGTGACGGAAGTCGCCTGGATGGCCCACTTTTTCAAAAACATGTTCATTCGCCCGACCCAAGAAGAGTTGGCCACGTTCAAACCCGATTGGACCGTTCTAAACGGCTGCAAAACGTCTTGTGCCGATTTCGAAGCCCATGGCTTGCGCTCCGAAAAATTTGTGGCCTTCAACATCGACCAACGCATGACCGTGATTGGTGGCAGCTGGTATGCCGGCGAAATCAAAAAAGGCATCTTCTCCATCATGAACTACTTCTTGCCTTTGCGTGGCATTGGCGCCTTCCACTGCTCGGCCAACATGGGTAAAGCCGGGGACACCGCCTTGTTTTTTGGCCTTTCTGGTACCGGAAAAACAACCTTGTCTGCCGACCCGAAACGCCTGTTGATTGGCGACGACGAACATGGGTGGGATGCGGAAGGGATCTTCAATTTCGAAGGCGGCTGCTATGCCAAAACCATCGGTCTAACCCAAGAAAAAGAACCCGATATCTACCGGGCCATTCGCCGCGATGCCCTTCTAGAAAACGTCGAATTTGATGCCGCAACCGGTAAAGTGGATTTTGAATCGTCCAAAAAAACCGAAAACACCCGGGTCTCTTACCCCATCTACCACATCGACAACATTGTAAAACCCATCTCTAAAGGCGGTCATCCGAAAAAAATCATTTTCCTAACCTGCGATGCTTATGGGGTATTGCCTCCTGTATCCAAGCTCACCAAAGACCAGGCCATGTACCAATATTTGTCTGGCTACACAGCGAAAGTGGCGGGGACAGAATTGGGCATCACAGAACCAACCTCGACCTTCTCGTCTTGTTTTGGTCAGCCTTTCTTAAGTGTTCACCCTACCAAATATGCCGAAATCTTGGGTCAAAAAATGGACGAACACGGCTCTGTGGCCTATTTGGTTAACACCGGATGGTCTGGCGGCAGCTATGGCACCGGCAGTCGGATGTCTTTGAAATACACCCGCGCCATTATCGATGCCATTTTGGACGGTTCTTTGGAACAAGGCGAGTTTGAAGTGTTCCCCATTTTCAACTTCCAAATTCCAAAAGCTGTTGCCCATGTGGATGCTGCTGTGTTGAACCCCAAAAACACCTGGGCCGACAAAGCCGCCTACGAGGCAACTGCCAAAAAATTGGCCCAACAATTCGTGACCAATTTCAAAAAATTTACCGACAACGAAGAAGGAAAAAGACTAGAAGCTGCTGCTCAACCCCAAGTTTAATCGAAAAACACCGGGTGTTGTGGGCTGGGCTGTTAAATCATGGTTTAGCAGTCCAGCCACTTCCAGGGCTTTAAACAGTTAGTCCTTGCTATGCTATATACAGACAATAACGACCTATTACCGGGTGTCAGAAGCTTGCTGTTTGATCCCCAAAAACGGCTGGGCTTTGCCAACTTCAAAACGGCCCTGGACGAGCACCAAATCCGTGTGACCCCCCAAGAATTGGGGGAGTTTATCCAAAAAACCGAAACCCAGCTTTACGACCAACTGTTCTATTTCGCCCACCTGATGTATCGCCTGATGGAATTGTCCGGCGATTGGGGAGACGCTGGCGAACAGCATGTAAAATTGTCGTTTTGTCGGTGTTTGCTTAAACTTGATCCTACCGAACGCCTTACCCACACCCATACCTGGCAATTTGCCTTGAATCTAGAGCAAAACTACAAGCAATTGGGCCTTAACAAATGGTCTGAAGACGAGCTTGAAACCCAGTTTGAAGACTACGAATTTACCCTCTGGAATCAGCCATTTACCCTGCACGATTGTGCCGAACTCAATAAGGTTTTGCGCTATATTGGCTCGGCTTGGTTTGTGCAAGGCGGCTATTATGGCCACGACAAAGAAATGATCATTGGCCTTGGCCGCGCCACCCAGCTGGGCGATTATGCCATTGTCCATTTTGAAAAAGAAATCATGAGAACCCCAAACACCGTGGTGGCCATGGCCGCCGTAATAGGGGATAAAGAAATTTTTGTTAGGGAAGAATCCCTCATTACCATTTTCCACGAAAAATGGATGCCGGTTTTGGGCTACAGCCAACAAGAAGAAGCCCTGTTGCCCCTCAGCAAGGCCCGAAACATTTCCGAAGGCATCAAACGACGAACCATTGCCCTCTACGAGGCCAAAACCCCAGAGGCCTTGGCCCAGAAATCGGCCGAGTTTATCGCCGATTTGGGCGAGACCGTGTTGTACCACGAATTGGGGCATGGCATTATCCAGCATACCGTCTTGCCCGCCGATTGTGGGGCCTTTAGCGAGGCCACCAAGGTGATGGGCGAAAATGTATTTACCGCCATTTTGGAATTTTTGGCCGATTTTGCGCCCCAAAACCCACCGCTTCGAGGACCGCTCTACAACATGGCCCTCGTTGCCCAAACCGATCTAGAACGGGCCACCCGCATGTTTTGGATGTACTTTTCGGACACCTGGTTTTTTGATACCCAAGAAGACTATATGTATTTGTATTCCGATCTAATGGCCCTGTCTTTGTTGCGCTATGTTCGCGACGACGCCAGCATCGATTTTGCCAGAATCGAACACGATTTGTCTTGGAGCACCGATCCCGAACCCCAAGACAGTTTGTCGTTGTTGGATTGGACAGTGGGGTGGATTGTCTCGGCGGCAACGGGCCTTCGCGCCTTGGCCGAAAGTGCCCACTACGATGCAGAAGGCGGGCCTGTGGCCTTTGAAACCTTTAAGGTCATGGCCGACGAAGAAGTCAAAGACGACATGGCCGTTACCGAAGACCGTTCAGAATACAGCTATCAAACCGGGTTATGGGCCAACATTTTGGATGGGCTGGTGATGGCTTCTGATAAAAAAGAACAGGTCGATGCCTTTCTGCGGCAAGAAGAACAAAAGGTCTTGTCCCAATTCCTGCATTTTTCCACCACCCCCGACATTGCCAAAACCTATGGGCATCCCCGAGACTACGTCATGGACCGTCTGGTTGCCTTGGGTATTACGGCAGTAACCCAGCCTTAATAGTGTCATAAATAACCACGTTATATTTTTAGAAAATAAAATATTTTAAAAATAAGCCCCTATTGATATACTTTCAAAAAAACGGACGCTATTTATAGCATGACCCCCTGCATTATTTAAGACAATGAGAGGGGGTGGTCAGTGTGAAGATAGAGATCAAATTGTCTTTTAAAGCCTTCGTGGTTTTATTGCTTTTGACACTCGCGGGCTTAGCACTGATTATTTCGCGATAACTAGCTAAGCCCGCCTAGGCCGCCGGTTTTTGTCCGTTTTCCGGAACCAGCTTTGATCAACAAGTAACCCTAGTCTAGCATATTTTTTAAGCGAGTAAAGATTTACCCCAAAAACGCCAAACCTACTCCCCAAAACACCCGCCACACCGATACGGTTTTGGGAAAAGCCACATAAAGGGTCTCCCACCCCGTTGGCCGCAATTTTGCCCGAAAGGCGTCCAGGCCGTTAAACGAATACAACCGTTGGCCACTGCGTTTGATCACCCGAAACAGGCCGTTAATCCATTTGGGATTCGAACGTGTGTGGGTAAAAGCCGAAAAGGGAACCATGCCCATAAACACCACAGACAGCTGGTCGCGGTTTGCGGTTTGCATCACATGGTCGATCAGGCATTCGATGGTGCCGACGGGAGCCTTGGGATCGCGAACCAGTTGTTCCAAAAACCAGCCATTTCTCGGGGTAATGGGCGAGACCATGGCATAGGCCACCACCTTCCCGCCGATGGTGGCCACAAAACTTCGGCGTTGACCGGCCTGTTCCAACACATCGGACTGGGCAAAAAACTGAAGGGGAGGGCTCTTAAAATGGGCCAACCAATGCCGCCGACAGCCTGCCAAAGCATTTTCCCAAAGCGACAAAGTCTGGGTGATTTCTTGGCAAACCACCTGCTTGTTTACGGCCCGACGAATCAGTTTGGGCAAAGACGGTTTGGCGGCCAACACGGTTGCCCAGTCCGACGGTTTCCAAAAGGGTTGGGCAGCCACAGCCAGGGTTCGCCAGTTCAGCTGTTCAAACACCTTGGCTGCTGGTGCCAACAACCCAAAAGCAAGCCAAGGCGAGTTCGTGGTTTTTGAAAAACCGTCAACCAAATCTGGAATATCCCCAATGGCACAGACTGGAGGCCCGGCCACAACCAAAGCCCCACTCTTTTTTTTATATCCCATCAACCCGGGAGTTTGGCGACTAAACCAGTGCTCGAATTCGGGTAACATCAACTGATAGGCCATGGGGTTGTGGCCGTGTTCGGCGATCAGTGCATCGGCAAAAAGGGGTGTTTGAATCATGCGGTAATCGGGTATTAACGGCCTATGAAACGATTAAGGGGATTCATCATAATTGTTATGGCCTTGCTAATCCAGTGTACGGCGTCGACCTTGCACGGCTCCGAGCTGCGCAGGCCAGGCCAATCTGGGGATTTTTCCAGACCCTTAATGGTGGATGTTCAACCCCATATTCGGGCCGAAAAAACAGATCGCTATACCTTCGATTCCCGAGAACCCTATGTCTTAATCCCCGGCAACCGAGACGCCGAAAGTCGAATCCGATCGGCCATTCAAGATAAAGTCAAAGTCATCACCGACGAGTTTTTCAAATATTTGCCCGAAGTCACCTCGTTTAATGCGGCCATGACCAGCACTTTTTTCTTGCGCTATAAACTGGCCTATCGCCAAGACTACTTTAGCATTCGCCTGGAAGCCGAAACCTATTATGCCGGCGATGCCGACCCCATAACCGAGGTCTATGGCCTCAATTTTAATTTGTACAATGCCAACCCCGTGGAGTTGAAAAGCCTGTTCGACCCCCAAGTCGATGCCTGGGCGTTTTTGTCTGGGTATTGCGAAGACGATTTGCGCCGCCAATTTCGCGAAAAAGGCGAACGGTATGCCGAAGATTGGCTGCGAGAAGGCACGGCCCCCAAACCCACCCATTTTCAAAACTTTTTGGTTCTAGAACGGGGCATCGTGGTGTTTTTTAACCCCAACCAAGTGGGCCCCAGCGCCCTTGGCGAGCGAGAAGTCTTTATTCCCGCAGGCGAAATCGCCAACGCCCCCTCCGTCGATTATTCCCGCTACTAGCAAACCCCGTTCTCAAGCTCCCCGTGACAAGCCTTTTTCCCTTTGATATACTCTTGGAAGGTTCATTTAAAAAAATCTCTGCAATTTTTTTCAAGAACCTTCGATAAGTACTCAGAAAGTTTTTGTTCTTATACTATTTTTCATTAAAAAGGAGTTTTTTATGGCAACAGTAGGAGCGCCAGTTTCATTAACCTTTACTTGGCAACCAGGCCAATCTGCGGCTTCGGCAGCAGCGGCTTCGGCAGCAGCGGCTTCAGCAGCAGCGGCTTCAGCGACGGCATCGGTCCCAGGTCAACAGGCTGTGGTTTCTCATACAGCAGACACCGACGCCCTAACAGTGGGAGGAAGACAGCTAGCGCTTGCAGACAGTGCAGAAGTTAAAGCCAATTTGGTTGCTCAATTCCAAGTTCTGTCGTCAAACATTCAGGCAGCAGCAGCTGCTATACAGGCAGGAAGATTTGCGGACGTTGAAGGTGCACTTGTACCATCTAAGGCAGCTGGATCTGCTGATGCTCCGGTAAAAACTGATGCGGAACATGCAGCTGCAAAAGACGCTGCTTTAAAAGCTTTTGATGTCGCGGTAAAGGCTTCTGCGCTATTAGCAGCTGTCGATGCACAAATAGCTTCTCCACTACCAACTGACGCATCTGCAGCTCATGCACTAAAAAGTGTTGGGGCAAACACTGAATTGGCCGCTGTTTTAGCCTAGGCTGTTCCGAAGACTTTAGAGCGCCCATCCTAAAACTCAATTTTGGGATGGGCTTTTTTTTTGAAGTTCAGGGTGGGGAGTCGATATGAATTTTTTCAACGAAAAAAAACAACTATCAACCGAGTTTAAACACCTCTTGTTTGATAAAGCGGTTTTGAACAAGCACAAAACCATTGTGGCCTATCTGAAGGCCAAAAACGAAAAACCAGACCTTAAACCATTAAAGCGGGCTTTGGCCCATGTCGAGACGCTTTTACTAGACGGGTTGGAAAAACAAGCTTGGCTTCAATATCGGGCCATGGAATTGGCTGGGAATTGGGGGCCCTCTGGCGAACAGCAAGTCAAGCTGGGGTTTTATAGGAACATCCTGCAATTGCCCAACAGTGTCGCCCTAACCTACGAACACATGGGGCAGTTCGAAACCCTTAAAGCCGACAAGATGGACCAATTTGGGCTTACCGGCCTGTCGGCAGGGGCAGTCAAAGTTCAATTCGAGTCCTATCATATTGCGTTTTTGGGTAAACAAGTCAAGTTCGACCAAGTGGATGCCATCAATGCCTGGCTGCGGTTTATTGGCTCCAAATATACCTATATGACCTGGTTGTTTGGTGCCGAACGCATGTTCTTTGTGGGCGAAGTCAAAAAACATCGCTATGCCGAAAACGAAGTGGTGTGGGTCAAGCACGAAAAATTCAGAAGCCCGAATCTGATTGTGGCCTTGGCGGCCGTGAATGCCTCCCACCAGGTTTTTATTCGCGAAGAAGCTTTGCGGACAATTTTTTATCAAAAATGGGTGCTCAGTTACGATTTATCCGATTTTGAAAAATCCATGCTCTATGCCAACCGCGAGCGGGCCATTTCGGATGGCATCAAAGAGGTGGTTTTCCAGGCCTATGGCGTGTCGGACCGAGAGGCCCTAATCCAAATCGAAAACGAATTTGTCTTTGATATGGGCGAAACCATTCAATTCCACGAATTGGGCCACAGCATTGTGCAGCACGATTTGTTGCCCAAAGACGCGGCCACCATTTCGGAAGTCTCGAATGTGTACACCGACAGTTTGCTCCACAATTTGGCTGAACTATTGGCTGATTTGGCACCCCATCATCGCAATTCCAAAGGGCCATTGGCCAATATGGTGGATCTATCCAAAACCGACCCCAGACGGGCGGCCCGCATGTTCTATATGTATTTGTCCGATGTGTGGTTTTACGACACCCAAGATGCCCACATGTTGTTGTATTCGGATCTGATTGTCTTATTTTTGCTGCGCTACATCAAGCCCAACAAAACCATCGATTTTGCCAAGCTGGAAGCCGATTTGGTGGTCCATAAAGGCAAGTCCAACGCCAAGCCATCCATGATCGACCGCATTTTAGACGTCATGCAAAAAGGCGGCGAGGACATGATTCAAACCATCAAAACCGCAACCTTTGTGATCCATGGCAAAGACTATGCCTTCGAAAAGGTTAAACAGCTCACCTTTGGAAACTTCCAACAAGACAAAATCCCCATCGACGAAAATTCGTATAAATTTTTAACCATTTTCTGGCGTACCATGTTGAGCTACATGCCGGTTTTTGCTGTCAATGCGCACCAGGCCATTCAGGCCGATCTCGATGCCTTGCGCTTGGATTTCTTGAAAAAAATGATGGTCTTATCTTGCGGAAAAACCAAGGCCGAAGCCTATGGGTTCGACCATCGTCGGTATATTTTTGAGACCATGGAAGCGCTGGGGATTACAGTGAAGCCCGGTTCGACCACGCTCTTTTAATTGAAAAAAGAGAGTGGGAAACGACTCTCACTGAGTGCCAGCTGGAAAACGGACAAAAACCAGTGGCTTTAGCGGGCTTAGCTAGTTATCGGCTAATAATCAGTGCTAAGCCCGCGAGTGTCAAAAGTAATTTTAAAAGCCATTCGGAAGATAGGTCGAGAGGCTGATTCTTTTACCATCGGTTAGAAGCTGAATGGCCCCATTTTTGTCGGTTCGATAGAGTCGAATCTGGTGTTCGGAAAGACGCTCGACAACCTCTTGGGAGGGGTGGCGGAATTTGTTGTTTCGACCTGCGCTGGCGATGGCAATTTGGGGGTGAACGGCGGCCAAAAAGGCCTCTGTGGATGATGTTTTACTGCCGTGGTGTCCCAATTTAAGAACCCTTGCCCCCAAGGCTGGGGCTTGGTTGGCCAGCAGGGCATTTTCCCCTTCTTCTTCCAAATCGCCCATGAACAAAATATCGACGGTGCCCATGGTCAGCTTGGTGACCACCGAGTTGTTGTTTTCGTTTTCGTCCATCACATGGTCGGGTTCGGGATAAAGAATGCGCAAGACAATGCCCTTTTCCAAGCGAAACACCTGGTTTTGAACCGCTGCAAGGGTTGTGGTGGTTTTGGGCACTGGAAGGTGCGGGTTGGGTTCCCCATTCGTTACAAAGACTTTGGGGCTATAGGTTGGCAGCAAGAAAAATAGCCCCCCAAAATGATCGTCGTGAAAGTGGGTCAGCAAAATGCCATCCAGAGCGGTGATGCCTTCATACCTTAAAAAGGGAGCCACAATGCGCTGTCCGGCATCAAAGACAATTTTTCCGGTCAAAAAGTCTTTAACCCTGGGACCGCCATCGATTAAAAAGCTGCGGTGGGAGGGGGTTTCGATCACGGTGGCGTCCCCTTGGCCCACGTCCAAAAAGGTCACCGTCAGGGTCGAGCTGGGAAACCAAGTGGGAATGGCAATGCCCAAGAGCGCGATCGTCATCAGGCTTAAGCCCACGGAAGTGCCGGGTTTGCGCTGACTGTGTCGCAGAACGGCCCAGCCCAAGCCAGCATAAAACAGGACCAGCCAGCCCAGCCAGGGTTGGGCCAAGGCAAAGTTTCCGCCGGGAATCTGGCTGATTTTGGCCAGAACGCCATTTAAATGGGACAAAACCTGGCCGCATCCCACTAGAAATGGGGCGCCAACACTGGGCATCAACAGCCCTATTCCAGAGCCCAAAAATCCTGCAAGTACCACCACTTCCGAAATGGGTACCACCAAGGCGTTGGTCACCAGGGCAATGGGGGACAGGGTTTGGAAGGCATACCAGGTGATGGGTGTGGTAAATAAAAAGGGTGCCAGCGTCATGGCCACCAGGGTTTTCAGCCATTGGGGCCAAGTGGTGGGAAATCCCGCTTCCAGCAACGGCACACCAAACACCAACGAGGCTGTGGCTGCAAAGGACAGCAAAAACCCCAAATCAAAACAAAATAAAGGGTTCCAGGCCAGCATCAGCAAGGCGGTAAACGACAGCAGGTGCAAGGGGTGGGTTCGCCGGTTCAACAGCGCCAAAATCAGGGCGATTTCGCTCATTAACACGGCCCGAAAAATCGAGGTTCCCCCGCCAGTCAGGCCATAAAACAGGGCATGAATCACCGTCATGACAACCACCAAAACGGGGTTGGACAAGGGCAAAAGCCGTAACAGTACCAAACAAGACCCGCAAAGCAACGACACCTGGGCCCCCGACACCACCAGCAAGTGGGTTAATCCGGTTTTTTGATAGATGGTTTGAAGCTCGTCCGGCAAGTGTAGGCCTTGGTCTCCAATTAAAAAGCTGGACAACAACGGCCCAAGTTGGGGGCCCAAATACCGATCGTGCAAGGCCAAAACCCGGTTGTGAAGGACAAACAAAACCCGATTGGGATTCCACCAAGATCCTTGCCCAAGTTTTTGGGTGTGCGTCACCAAAAACACCCCGTTAATGCCTTTTACACGATAATAATGGGGGGCATTAAATTCCCCAGGATTGGTTGGTTCTCGCAACAGACGAAACCGACCCGAGACCCTGAAGGTGTCGCCGGGCATCGCCAAAAAAGGGGTTTTGAAGTTCAAGATAACAGTTCCAAACGGCGAACGAGCAACCGCTTGGCTGGGTTTGGGCAGGGCCGATAGGGTAACGGTCATGTTGAGAGGGGCATCGGGCAAAGGGACGGGCTTTTCCAGCCAGGGGGAGAGGGCAACAATCACGGCCACCACGGCGGCCAAAAGCAAGGGTGTGAACCAGCGTTTTATCCCGTTTAAACAAAGGGCAATTAAGGGTTTTAGAGGGGCTTTTGGCAGCATGGAAGCCGCCAGTGTAGCAAAAAATTGCAATTTGAAGCCACATCTTCCGATAACTAGTGGATGCCCAAGGGTATCGAAAAGGGGATATGATAATGATGTTTAAGCATATTGCAGTGGTAAAACCACCCACAGATTTTTCGGGATTAATGGCCCTTTTTCCGCCAAAAAAAAATGGCGGTTCGGCTATTGGTTTTGGGTCCTTTTTACCACCGTCGGTGCCGGTTGTTCCTAGTCCCACTTCGGTTTCAGCAGAACTTTCTATGTCTTCTCCAGATGCGTCGAGCTCGGAATCGAATATGGAAGAAGATCCGAAATCCGCGGTTTCGACGCACAGTTCTGTCCAGCCTTCTGACGACGATTCTTTGTTTAGGGCTTTTCTTGCCGCACCCACTGGGGATATGGGGATTCGTAAACGTACTGCATCTCAATTAGCCGGGCTTTACCCACCCTCTGCAAAACGGAATGAGCCTCAACTGAAGGCCGCTGGTTTCAATTTTTCTGAGATCGTACAGGCCGAACACCCCGCCATCTATCCAGATATGCCAGAGGATCTCAACCCCTTTTTTGATTTTGGACCCGCAAGCCCAGTGCGTGGAGCAGATCTTTTGGCCATGTCTAAGTTGGAGCGTGTTCAGGTAACAGATGCCTCTGTTGAGTATTCTTTTTCTGGGAATATAAAGGTCTCGGTTGATCTGAAAAAACAGCTTGCAAATGGGGCTCATGGTGCTGTTTTTCCAGCCGCTGTTCGAAGTGGGGAAAAAGAATGGCAAACGGTTTACAAGCGGTATCGGCCAGGATACGAAAATACGATTTTTAACAGAATTTCGGCGGCGTTCGAGATCATAAAAAGGTTAAATCAAGGGGCCCCACATCCTAATATGGCTAAGCCGATATTTATGAACCATTTTGAGCTGGGCAAAAGGGTAGATTCGGTGGCCTATATTGAAGCCCAAACCGAATTTTCCAATATTAATGATGATGGGATCCATGCGGTGTTGAACATAAACCCAGCGGGAGGCACTGCACTTGTGTTCAAATTGCTGGTTCAAATTTTAGAGCTAAATCGGTTTATGCACACCAACGGGTTTGTTCATGGCGATTTAAAAGGAGCCAACTTGTTGTTGGATAAAGCCAACAAGGCCCACCTTAAAGCCACTGATTTTGAATTTGCGCAACATTTAGGTAAGCAAGTGTTTGTAGAGACGACACCCGTTTATTGTGGTGAAAAACAACTGAGACATTTAAGCGGAAATTATATCGTTGGGTCCGATGCCGATCTAAATGCTGTGGGATTAATGCTTTACAAATGGCTAGAGGGAAGCCATCTCTATGAATGTGTAAAAGTGATGGATAAAAGACTGTACACAAACCTGACTTTTTTGGCCCAGGTTATCGATGATCCTAGCTATACGGATGCAAAGCAAGCCTTGAGCCAGAAAGCTGGCCAAGACACGGTTTTGGCCCCCTTGTACCGAATAGCATTGGCCTTAATTGCTGCGGATGGAAAACCAGAAGAGACCCTATCGGTTTATCGGCTCGTGATGAACGAAATGGCAAAACACGTCGCGCGATATGCGGTTACTCCACTCCAGGTGGACCAGAGTGTGACCCAGTACATGGAACTGTGTAAAGTACACGCCTAATTTCTCGAGGATACAGCAGATTCAGTGCGGCTAAAACAGGATCCACTAGGTTGCCCGGCCAAAGCATAGGAACTTGGGTTAAATGGGTATCGACAAGAACTGTAAGGCCATTCCACTCTCGCACACAAACAATATGATTCTGCACTGGGGAAAGGCTAAACAAACAAAGAACAGCTCTTTCGGAACAGTTGGGAAAGATGCGCATTAAATTGGCAAAAACATCTTCTAATGGATTCCAACGCGGTAATGGATGGTGTGCGCCATTATAGTTTTGCAAATCTTGAGGAGACTGAACGGCGAGGTAACACAACTCTAGGCAAGCATTTGCCAAAGGAAGCCTGGGTACAGTAGGGGGTGGGAACACCGCATTTAGCTGACTAAGTAGGGCCGAAATGCTGTCGGAAACGGCGATTAATTTTCGCATGCGTCAACTTTTATAAAAGGGAATAAAAACAGCTTATCGCAGTTTTCAAAAAAAATTCAAGCACTTGTGTAGTGGGTAGGTCGGATGTTGTCGATTTTGTGTTTGTGCCGGTTGTGAAGAAATCAAATTTTAGGTACACTTGAACGACACTTCTGCTCGGGTTTCCAAAGGAAAAATGTCATGAAAAAAAGCCTCCTGATGGGTGGCGCTTTGGTTGTTTTGGCTGTTGGGACCTATTGGGGTTTCCATACCCTTAAGCCTTCTGAACCCAAGCCTGTTGAACAACCTGCTGTAACCACCCAAATGGTTTGGAATGTTCCTTTGGAGTCTGAAGCCAAAGCCCAAAAGATTGAAAAAAAACTGGCCCAAACCCCAGGTGTTGTGGCCGTTAAAACAACCGCCAAAACCGTCACCTGCGAATACGATCCCACCAAAGTCCAAGTGGCGGACATGGTGCAGACCATCGAAAAAGAAGGGGTAAAAGTCGAGTCTAAACCCTCGGCGCCACAGCCCCTGAATGTCATCAACTACAGCATCGATGTTCAACAAGGAGATCCAAAATGAACTTAAAAACAACCATTCTTGCCGCCGTGCTGATGGTTCCTGCAACGGTTTTTGCCGCTCCGATTGCTGGAGTCGCTGTTTTTTACCCCACATCCGGCAATGCGGTGTCTGGTGTTGTGCGCTTAAGCCAAACCCCAGACGGTGTTCGTTTGGTGGGGCAGGTGTCTGGGCTTACGCCGGGTAAGCATGGGTTTCATATCCATCAATACGGCGACACATCGGCGTCAGATGGCACCGCCGCAGGGTCTCATTTTAACCCCTCTGGACACCAGCACGGGATGCCAGGGTCTGGCCACGTTGGCGATTTGATGAACATCGAAGCCAATGCGTCTGGAAATGCCACCCTCGATCGGACCCTGTCGGGCGCTACCCTGACCTCCGACGAAAACGGAATTTTAGGCCGTTCCTTGGTCATTCACGCCGACCAAGATGATTACAAAACACAGCCAACGGGCGGGTCTGGGGCCCGTGTTGCCGTTGGCGTTATAGGAGTTGCGAAGCCATGATGCAGGAGAATATGCGTTTTTTTGCGGGATCCTCTCACCCCGAATTGGGCAAAGCCATTGCCGATCAATTGGGCATTGAATTGGGAAAAATTCAGTTGTCTCGGTTTAGCTGTGGCGAATTGTATGCCCGCATCGAAGAATCCATTCGCGGCTACGAAGTGTATGTGCTTCAAACCGCAGCCCAAGAGGTTAACGACAACTACATGGAACTCTTCATCATGATGGATGCATTAAAGCGCTCTTCTGCTGCCTCCATTAACGTGATTATTCCCCATTTTGGCTATGCCCGCCAAGACAAAAAATCGGCGCCCAGAGAGCCCATTTCGAGCCGTTTGATTGCCGATTTGATGTCCTCGGTTGGATTCGACCGCCTGATTACCATGGACTTGCATGCCGACCAAATTCAAGGATTTTTCTTGCAACCGGTGGATCATTTAACCGCCATGCCTTTGTTTGTGGAGTATTTTGCCAAAAAGAAACTTCAAAATTTGGTGGTTGTGGCTCCCGATGCTGGCCGGGCCAAATTTGCCAAAAAACTTTCCGACCATTTGGGCGGCGAATTGGCTTTTTTACACAAAACCCGTCCTGCCCACAATGTGGCCGAAATTGTGAATGTGGTGGGCAATGTCCAAGGCAAAACTGTGTTGTTGGTCGACGATATGGTCGACACCGGCGGTTCGGTGACTTCTGGCTTGGCCACCTTGAAAAAATTTGGCTGCAACGACGAAATTTATTTGGCCACCACCCATCCCGTGTTGTCTGGCCCCGCCATTGAGCGGTTCTCCAAAGCCGGGTTTAAAGAAGTCGTGGTGACCGATACGATCCCGCTACCCAAAGAAAAACAGTTTCCAGGCTTAACGGTGTTGTCTGTAGCGCCCATGTTGGCCGAAGCCATTAAGCGCAACTACGAACATCAATCGATTTCGTCGTTGTATGTTTAAGTTAAGGGGTTAAGGCGACCAAGTACCCAGTTTCGGGCGGCATCGAAGAGCGCAAAATAAATGCCATAACGACCTGATTTTACACCTACACCTGCAAAGACAGTTCGACGTACCCCATTAATCACTTGCAAGGGATTTTCGCTATGGGGGATTTCCCGAAGTGTTGAAACATAAGACGGTTTCCCAGATTGTATAGCGGTTACCAGCGCATCAAAGGGGGCCCCTGCAACAGCAGCGCCAAAACCAACCGTAGTTGCTGCGATAACGACAGACCCTGGGGTACCGAGTCCCCTTGGGATGCCATGATCTGAAAACCAATGATTTAGTGCACGTTGGGCATCACCATAAAGGGCAAAAAGGCCAGCCCCAAAAATGGCAGCCCGAGCAGCAGCAGGCGCCACGGAAGGTAAGATATTCTGTCTAAAAACCGTATAAGAAATAGTGTCAGAACGTCCCGTTTGGACAGCCCGATTTATAAATTCCAAAGGGGTTACGAGTGCGTCTACAAGCCCACTAGCAGCAGCAGAGGCCCAGAGTTTCGCCTTTTTTTCTGGAACCCCCTTTTGTACAAGATAAGAAACCGACAGGTCAACCGCGATCACTTTAAGTGTTCTTCGCGGAATGTCTTGGCCAAACCCGGCAACCATGCCCTTGCAAAATGTGTTATAAAGTGCGGCCTTCAGACCTCGGGTCTGATGCATTTTTTGGTCGTAAAGGGCTTGCCAGATACCCAACTGAGGGTTTTCTTGTAGTCGAAATTTTGCGCCATTGGCCCAATGGGTGGCTGCGCTTGCAGCAATAGAGCCCGCAGCTCCTGAAACCATGGCTTTGAATGCAATGGCTGAGGCGCTGGTATTGGCAGCTGAGACCACTGTTGGATGAAATGAAATAGCCTGGTTGGCTTGATGCGCTAAGCCAGCCGGAAACCCCAGTGTTATCGAAGGATTGGAGAGAGTCGCCGAAGCCGCAACGAGTGCTTCTTTAGAAGAGGTAGTAAAAGTAGACTTTGAGGCGGGATGGGATTCAGGACTATTTTGAACAGAACGTGCAGGAACTTGAGTAGTGGGCGGTGCGGGAGAAACAGACATAACCACTCCTGAATAGTATAGATTTCATAATTATCGAGCAGAGGAGGGGTTTATTGCAAAAATTTAAATGCTATAGTCGCCAAACAAAACTTGGTCGTGCTTGGGGCTTACAAACACAGTGTCGCCTTTTTGAAACTGTTCTACCCGATAGATTTCTTGGGACAGGTCTACCGTGATGGGGGTGTTGTTTTGGCCGACCAATTCCACACGAACCAAAGGCCCCACGGTGTTGAGCTGAACAATGGTGGCCGATAGGGCATTGTCTTGTGTGGCGGATCGGTTGAGTTGGAGTTCGTGGGGACGTACATAAAAGGGTTTTTCAGAGGCGTCAAAAGAAAGCACAGGAGAGCCGTTTTCGATGCGGCCATAAAACAAATTAACACTGCCGATAAACTGATACACAAAGGGGTTCGCAGGTTTTTGATAGACGGCTTCGGGGGTTCCAATTTGTTCGATTTTGCCATGATTCATCACCACAATACGGTCGGCTACTTCCAGGGCTTCTTCCACATCGTGGGTCACAAAGACGCTGGTAATGTGCAATTCGTTGTGCAATTGCCGAAGCCAGCTGCGCAATTCTTTGCGAACGTTGGCATCCAAGGCCCCAAAGGGTTCGTCCAACAACAAGACTTGGGGCTCGATGGCAATGGCCCGGGCCAAGGCCACCCGCTGCCGTTGTCCGCCCGACAGTTGGCTGGGGTACCGATCCCCCAACTTTTCGAGTTGAACTAGCTTTAACAGTTCATCAACCCGCTTTGCAATTTCGGCTTTGCTGGGGCGGGTGGATCGGGGGCGAACCGAGAGGCCAAAGCCAATGTTTTCGGCCACCGTCATGTGGCGAAACAGGGCGTAATGTTGAAACACAAAGCCCACTTGGCGTTCCCGAACTGCTTTGTCTTGAATGTTCTGACCATTGAATAAAATTTGCCCAGAATCCAGGGTTTCAAGACCAGCAATCAACCGCAATAAGGTTGTTTTGCCCGATCCCGAAGGGCCCAAAAGGGCCACCAATTCGCCACTTTTAATAGCCAGATTGATGGAATACAGCGCCGGAAAATCCCCATACTGTTTTTCGACGTTTTGAATGACAATGCTCATGGGTGTTGGGATCCTTTGTTGGTGGTGTGTTCAAGAAGATGTTTTACCAAAATGGTGACGATGGCCACAAGAACCAGCAGAGAAGCCACGGCAAAGGCAGCGGTAAACTGGTATTCGTTGTACAAAATTTCAACATGCAAGGGCAGGGTGTTGGTCAGGCCGCGGATGTGGCCAGAAACCACCGAAACGGCACCAAATTCCCCCATGGCGCGGGCAGTACACAAAATTACCCCATACAGCAGGCCCCACTTAATTTTGGGCAGGGTAATTCGGGTAAAGGTTTGCCAGCCGGTGGCGCCAAGGGTCATGGCCGTTTCTTCTTCGTCGCTGCCCTGGGTTTGCATCAAGGGAATTAATTCTCGGGCCACAAAAGGAAAGGTAATAAACATCGTACTTAAGATAATGCCAGGAATCGCAAAAATAATTTTGATGTTGTGGGCAATCAGCCAAGCTCCAATCAAACTATTGGCGCCAAACAGCAACACAAAAATCATCCCAGAAATAACAGGCGAAATGCTAAAAGGAAGATCAATTAAACTGATTAAGAGGTTTTTGAATCGAAACTGATATTTGGTGATGGCCCAAGCCGCTGCAATCCCAAAAAGGGTGTTGATCGGGACCGAAATCACCGCAACCGTTAAAGTAAGTTGCAGGGCAGAAAGAGCATCGGGTTCAAGAATGGCGGCCCCATAGACAGCCCATCCTTCGCTAAAGGCCTTGGCCAAAACCACATACAAAGGCATCACCAAAAAAACGCCTAAAAAAAGCAGGGCGGCACCAGTCAGCAGGCGGCGAACCCACCGAGGTTCTGCAATGGCGCGGCTCATAGGGAAGCTCCGGTGCGTTTGCGGGCCCAATGTTGGATCCCGTTAATGGCTAGGAGCAGTAAAAACGAAACGGTTAACATAAAAACTGCAAGGGCGGTGGCCCCGGCATAGTCGTATTGTTCCAGTTTGGTCATAATCAGCAAGGTGGCGATTTCGGTTTTGTAGGGCATATTGCCAGAAATAAAAATCACCGAGCCGTATTCGCCCAACCCCCGGGCAAAGGCCAGGGTAAAACCCGTCAGCAACGAGGGAAAAACCAGGGGAAATAACACGCGGGTAAAGGTTTGCCAGCGGTTGGCTCCCAAACTGGCGGCGGCTTCTTCGATATCGTGTTCGAGGTCTTTAAGCACAGGTTCGACGGTGCGAACCACAAAGGGAAGTCCAATAAAGGTCAGCACAATCACAATGCCAAGGGGGGCAAATGCGGCTTGAATGCCCAGCTTATTCAGCCAAAATCCCAAAGCACCGGTTGGCGTATAAAGCGCAGTCATGGCAATGCCAGCAACCGCAGTGGGCAGGGCAAAAGGAAGATCGACCAAAGCATCGACCACGCGTTTTCCCCAAAAGGAATAGCGGGCCAACACCCAAGCCACTAAAAACCCAAAAACGGTGTTCACCAGGGCAGCAATGGCAGCGGTTGTAAAGGTTAATCGATAGGCCGCAATGGTGCGTTCAGAAAACAAGGTCGCCGATAACTGATCCCAGGACAGGGTTGCGGTTTTAAAAACCAAAGTCGACAAGGGAATCAAGACCACCAAAGACAACAGGGTCAAGGTAATCCCCATCGACAATCCAAAGCCTGGTAAACGGTTTTTCGAGGCTCTCATGGGGTTATCGTCTGAAAATCTTGTCGAAAATACCACCGTCTGCAAAGTGGCGGCGCTGAACCTGGGCCCAGCCGCCAAAATCGGAAATGGTGACTTCTTTGATGGGTTTAAAAGAAGATTTAATGCCAGAAACAGTGGGACGGAAATGGTGTTTTGCAGCCAATTCTTGCGCTTGTTTGCTATATAAAAATTGCAGGTATGCTTTGGCCAGGGTGGTGGTGCCATGACGCTTGGCCACCGAATCGACAACGGCCACTGGGGTTTCTGCCAAAATGCTAATAGACGGATACACAATCTCGTAGCTGCCGGGTTTAAGGGTTTGGGCAATTAAGAGGGCTTCGTTTTCCCAGGCGATCAGCACGTCGCCAATGCCCCGTTCGATGAAGGTGGTGGTCGAGCCTCGGGCTCCAGAATCCAGCACTGGAACACGGGCATAGAGTTTGGTTACAAAGGCCTTGGCCCCTTCTTCGGAACCCGTGGTTTTTTGGGCATAGGCCCAAGCGGCCATATAGTTCCAACGGGCACCTCCCGAGGTTTTGGGGTTGGGTGTGATCACCGCAACGTTGGGTTTGATTAAATCGTTCCAGTCGTGGATGCTTTTGGGGTTTCCTTTGCGAACCACCAAGACGATGGCCGAGGTAAACGGAACGCTGTGGTTGGGCAGGGCCGAGGCCCAGTTTTGTCCGATTAGACCTGCTTTTTGAATGGCCTCGATGTCGTAGCCCAAAGCCAGGGTTACCACATCGGCCTCCAGACCATCGATGACGCCTCGGGCTTGTTTGCCAGAGCCCCCATGGGATTGGCGAAGGGTGACGGTTTCACCGGTTTTGGCTTTCCACTCGGCTTTAAACACGGCGTTAATGTCTTGGTACAATTCCCGGGTTGGGTCGTAAGAGACGTTTAAAAGTTCGGTTCCAAAAACGCTTTGCCCCACAAAAAAGGCCAAAAGAGCAAGGGTCAGACGGGTTTTCATGCAAGTACTCCAAAGTTTAATGTTCATAAAGTCTATCAAATTAATAGGGTTTGTAAAGAGAGAAAAAGAAATACAGATCTATAGAGGTAAAGCTAAAGCCGATTAATGGCCGATTCGAGTTGATCCATGGCCTTGCCAAATCCCGACCAATTGCCAGCGGCAGCACTTTGTTTAAGGGATTTAAAGGCGGCTTTGAGGTCCTGGGTTCCACTGGCAGGAGAGACGTTGGGTTGGCTTTTTTCGGGTTTAGAACGTTGAGTCTCGTTTTGATTAAACACCTGGGCCAGGGTGTCCTGAAGGGTTTCCGCCATCACAATGGTATCGTCGTACGACACGATAACCCGCTTGAGTTCTGGCAATTTGCCAGAGGTGGCTTGTAAATAGACGGGCTCGACGTACAGCAGATCGTTTTCGATGGGAATCACTATTAAATTGCCCCGAATCACCTGGGAGCCCACTTGGTTCCAGAGGGTCAACTTTTGGGAAATTTCGGTGTCTTGGTCGATTCTGGCTTCGATTTGAGCTGGGCCATAAATGACCTTTTCTTTGGGGAACTTAAAAACTTGTAATTCACCCAATTTTCCAGGCTCGCAATTGGCGTTAAACCAGGCAATCATGTTGCTTTTGCCGTTGGGGGTGAAAGGAACCATTAACCGGTAGCTTTCTTGGGTTTCGCCAGGAACCCGCATGACCATGTAGTAGGGCTCCATGTTTCGGGTTTCTCCATCTGCTTTAAGGGTGGGAAAGGCCCATACGTCTTCCCGGTTATAAAACACCTGAACATCTTGCATGTGATAGGTTTTGTAAATCGAAGCCTGAACCGTGAACAAATCTTTGGGATACCGTAAGTGGGCCCGAAGCTCGTCCGGCATGGCGTTAAGGGGTTTAAACAAATGCCCAAAAACCCCTTGATAGGTTCGAATGATGGGGTCTTGGGTATCGGCCACATAAAAATTCAAGGTGCCGTCGTAAGCATCAATCGTCACTTTAACGGCATTGCGAATATAGTTGTACCCTTCTTGAAAAGGTTCGGCATAGGGAATGCGGTCTGTGGTGGTATAGGCATCCCAAATCCACACCAACCGACCCGAAGCTGTAATCACGGGATAGGGGTCGGCATCATAGGTTAAAAAGGGGGCAACGTTCCGAACCATGGTGCGGATGTCACGGTCATACAAAATTTTGGTTTGTGGGGTGATCAATTCGCTAATCAGTAGTTTGATATCGGATTGAACGATGGCAAAAATCAGCCGATGCCAAAACGAGCCCAAAGACACCCCGGCTTTGCCTTGGTAGTGGGTATAAACGTTGTCGTCGCCTTTGGGGTAATCGAAGGATTTTTGGGTGGTGTTCACCAAGGCATAGTCTTTGGTATCTTCCCCAAAATAAATTTCGGGGCGGGTCAATTGAATGGGCACAGAAGCAGTGGGGGGTAAATCTTTAAGATAGAAAAACGGGAGGCCTTCTTCCACAACCTGATTCACCGGCGCCATACACACCCCATACCCATGGGTATAGACGATGTGGCGGTTAATCCAGTTCTGCGCCCGGGCTGGCAGCTGATCCGTTTCCATTTCCCGTGCCGACAGCATGACCTGTTGGGGTTGATTGTTTAAGGTATAGCGATCCACATCGATACTCGAAAATTCGTAATAGGGCCGAATTTCTTGCAATTGAATAAAGGTTTCTCGCAAAGGGATTTCGTCCCAGAGTCGCACATTTTGGAGGGTGGTTTCGTTTTTTAAGATATCGGCATACGTTAACGTTTGATTGGCCGAAAAAGGCTTGGATTTGACGTTGTTTAGGTTATAGGCAAATCGGGTCAGGTCCAGGTGGTGGCGAATGTAGGGGGTTTCTTTGGCCAGTTCGTTGGGGGCTACAGTATAGGCTTGAATGAGGCCTGGAATGAAGGCCCGAAGCAAGGTGGCCGTCAGCACCAAAACCACCCCAACGGCCGCAACATTGCGATAGGTTTTTTGCCAAATGGAGAGCAGTAAAGTGCCTGCAAGAATAACCTCGAGGGCCACGATGCCATAGGTTAAATAGCGCCCAACAGTGGCCTCGGTGTATCCGGCGCCAAAAAGGATGCGGTGTTGGCTAAACAGACAGTCATAAACACCCAACCACTCGGTCCAGGCGTAGGCCAAAACAATCAGAGCCGCCACGCTTAACAAAAGCTTACGAATCGGAGACCGAGATCCTGGCCACAAGGCCATAACGGTTTGGGGAAGCCCAAGAATAAAGGCCATCAAAACCAAGGCAAACAGCCCATGCCAAAGCAGGGTGCCGGCGATCAGATTCAAAAAAGGAAGTTTGAAGACATAAAACCCAAGGTCTTGGTGAAAAATGGGATCAACGATGCCAAAGGGCGTGGCATGAAAGACTTTTAACAAGGTCACCCAATGGCTTTGAATGGCCAGAGCCCCAAACAAAGACAACACCACAATCACCACACGAATCAGGACCGGTGTTAAACGAATTTGGCTGAGGGGATTTTGCACCACACGCGCAAATAATTTCTGCCAAAGGGTGGGGAGGCTGTAGGGATTTAAAGGGGCATCTTGTCGCAGCCGAAGCGCCAAAAAAGCCAACAGGCTATAGGCCAAAGCCATGCCCACAAAAGACAGGGAAAAATACAGACCTTTGGCCTTAAATTGAATCAAAAAGGTAGACAAATACCCAAAGGATCGAAACCAAAAATAATCCGGAAAAATCGACAACAACGAGGGCAAAATAAACACAAAGGCCATCATGGCCAGGGGTAGGGCAAATTGGAATTTTTTCATGGGGTTAGTGTAGCAGATTTTTGGAAAAGAGGCCTTTTAAGCGCAATGCGTTTAAACTCATCCAAAAGATAGGGCGTGTTTTTTTAAACACAATGGCGCTGACAGGCAAAGCAATAGAATAGGTAAAAGCTGTAGCAACGGCTGCACCAATTCCGCCCCATCGGGGTAATAGCACAGCATTCAACCCAATATTTACCAGTGCAACGCCCCATAAAAGTACAGCGAGGTGATGGTTGAGTTTTTCAGAGGTAAAAAAAATGTGGGTGGCATAAATTTGAAAAATGCCGATGAGCCCGAAGGTGTGAATGGTCAGCATGGGAATTGCACCTAAATAATGGTCGCCGTACAACAAGGGAATCAACCACCGAGAGCCGCCAGAAACCACAGCAATAATGCCAAAGGCCAACAGCATTAAAAACGAGGCAAGACGTTGCAAACGGTCTTTGTAAAGCTGGGGTTGATGTTGGCGGGCACGAATGATGGCTGGTGCAGCCGAAGCACTAAATGCTGCTGGAATAAAGGACCACAGTTCGGATAGCCGTGTTGCCGCAGCGTATAAGCCGGCTTCGTGTGCGGTGCTCATCATGGGCAACATAACTTGATCAATTCTCATATAAATCATGGTAGCTGAACCTGTCAAAATCAGGGGCAAGCCGTGCCGAAACAAAAGAGCCGTAGTCCGTGTATTAAAGCGACAGGTTTCCAGGCCAAATCGTTTGCCAAAAAATAAGACAATGCCAACAACCCCTAACACGGTTTCCAAAGCAAAAACTCCGATAAACCACACGAGTGGTGCACTTACAGCAATCAAGCCCAATTTAAGGAGGGCACACAACAAATAAGCGGTTAGTTCGATTTTAACGATGGTGCCAGATTGTAGTTTCGCATCAAAGGCAAAACGGAAAATAGTCGCGGGTTGAACCAAAAGTCCCAGCCCGATTAATCCAAGACCTGTCAGGTTAAGCTGTTGCTCAAATCCAAAGCCCCATAGTCCCAATCCCACCATACACAACGTTGTTGCAAGCAACCGAATAACCAAAGCAGAGCCAAGGAGGGTTCCAGCATGCTTGGGATAACGGACCAGCCACCGCACCATAATCGCATCCAAGCCCAATAGCCCAAAAACACCCACGATGCCGGACAGCGACAACGCATATCCAAATATCCCATAGGCATTTGGGCCTAAATACCGAGCTACCCAGATGCCTACAATTAAGCCACCAACTAAACGGGTTAATTTGTCCAACAACAGCCATCCCGAATTGATGGCGGAAGAACGAATGCCTGGACGTTGTAAATAGCTTTGAAGGATGCTGATTAAACGGCGTGTCATGGGGTGTCACCATACCATATCTGTGTGGTAGAGTAGAGCCACTTTATCCCTTACATGTGAGGAGCCCCAACGTGAAGTGCGTCATTTTGGCGGGTGGACTTGGAACCCGGTTAAGCGAAGAGACCGTCCTGCGCCCCAAACCCATGGTAGAAATCGGGGGTAAGCCCATGTTGTGGCATATTATGAAGTATTTTGCGTCCTATGGGGTGACGGAATTTATCATTTGCCTGGGCTATAAAGGCTATATAATTAAAGAATATTTTTTGAATTATGGGGTGCATCGGTCCGACATTACCGTGGATTTGGCAACCAACACTCTTGAAATTCACAATAACCAAGTCGAGCCGTGGAAAGTGACCTTGATTGACACCGGCGAAGCCACCATGACCGGTGGACGTTTGAAGCGAATTGCCCCGTATTTGGAGGATACAGAACCCTTCTTTTTTACCTATGGCGATGGGGTTTCAACCGTAGATTTGGACGCGTTATCGGCGTTTCATCGGGCCCATGGCAAGTTGGCCACGGTAACAGCTGTGCAGCCCCCAGGCCGGTTTGGAGCTTTAAAATTGGGACAAAAGGGTCACGTTGAACGGTTTCAAGAAAAACCGGATGGGGACGGTGGCCGCATTAATGGTGGTTTTTTTGTATTGTCCAAAGCGGTGCTGCCCTACATTGCCTCGGACAACATCATTTGGGAGCAAGAACCCTTGCAACAGTTAACCCTCGACCGGCAACTGATGGCTTTTGACCATGACGGTTTTTGGCAACCCATGGATACCCTGCGTGAGAAAGCCGTTTTGGAAACCCTTTGGAACTCGGGTCAAGCGCCTTGGAAACGATGGCCATAAGCCCCAACTTTTGGGTGGGTAAGCGGGTTTGGATAACGGGATGCACAGGCTTTAAAGGCAGTTGGCTAAGTTTGTGGTTGACCCAATTGGGGGCCGAGGTTTTTGGGTATGCTTTGGCCCCAGATACAACCCCTGCTTTGTGGGAGGTGTTGGACTTGGCTCAAACCGTAAACTGGGTAGAGGGGGATGTGCGTGATGTCGCTGCAGTTGCCCGTGCTTTACAGAAGGCTCAGCCGGATATTGTATTTCACTTGGCGGCCCAACCCTTGGTGCGTCGGTCTTATGCCGAGCCTCACCTGACCTTTGAAACCAATATCATGGGGACGGTGTCGGTTTTGGAAGCGTGCCGTCAAATGCCTTGTGTGAAGGCCGTGGTGGTAGTGACCACCGACAAAGTCTATGAAGACCAACCCGATCATCATTACACCGAAACCGACCCCCTGGGCGGGCATGATCCGTATAGTGCCAGCAAAGCTGCCGCAGAGGTGGTGTGTGCATCTTATGGACATTCTTTTTTTAAAACGGGGTCGTTGGCCTTGGCTACGGCTAGGGCTGGCAATGTCATCGGCGGGGGCGATTGGGCAGAAGACCGCCTGATTCCCGATGCCATTCGGGCCATGCAATCGGGAACAGCCTTAACCATTCGTTACCCTCAAGCCATTCGGCCTTGGCAACATGTGTTCTGCCCTTTAAGTGGGTATTTGATGCTGGCCGAAGCCTTGTTCACACAGGGTCAAATGTGGGCCGGGGCCTGGAACTTCGGGCCCGATGCTGGGGACGAGGTATCGGTACAGCGGGTGTTGAACCAGGTTCAAACCTTAACCTCAGTCTTGCAGTGGCGTATCGATGAAACGGCGGTTCCTCATGAGTCGCCTCAGCTTAGATTGGATTGGACCAAGGCCAAAACCAGGCTGGGGTGGGAACCGGCATGGTCTTTAAAAACGGCTCTTTCGGCTACCATGGACTGGTATGAGGCGCATGCAGCAGGACAAAACATGAGAGACTTTAGCGTGACCCAACTCGAGGCTTTTAACCCATGACACCCGAAAATTTAGTCCAATTACGGGCTCAAATTCGCGCTTTGGCCGAAACCTATGCCGAAGCGGCTTGGGCGGCCAAAGCGTATCAACCTGGTAATCCTGTGCCGCCGTCGGGCAAAGTGATTGGCGGTGCTGAAGCGGGGGCTATGGTCGAGGCGGCCTTGGACGGCTGGCTGACCACAGGCCGGTTTAACGATGCTTTTGAAGAAAGATTGGCTGCATTTGTGGGCCGTCGGTTTGCCTTGACCACCAACAGCGGCTCTTCGGCCAATTTGTTGGCCATGTCGGCTTTAACATCCCCGTTGTTGGGCGAAAAAGCAGTTGGTCCCGGCGATGAAATCATCACGGTTGCCGCCGGCTTTCCCACCACCGTAAACCCGATTTTGCAAAACGGACTGATTCCCGTATTTGTGGACATTGAACTAGGCACCTATAACGTCGATGTGACCCAACTTGAGGCGGCAAGATCCCCCAAAACCCGTGGAGTGATGTTGGCCCATACCCTGGGCAATCCGTTTAATCTGGCGGCGGTGGGGCAGTTTTGTAAGTCCCATGACCTGTGGCTAATCGAAGACTGTTGCGATGCGTTGGGCTCGACCTATGCCGGTCAAAAGGTGGGCACCTTTGGTGATATTGCGACCCTCAGTTTTTATCCCGCCCACCACATCACCATGGGCGAGGGTGGTGCGGTGTTAACCGATTCTCCGGTGTTAAAACGAGCATTACTGTCGTTTCGGGATTGGGGGCGAGATTGTTTTTGCCCGCCGGGCAAAGACAACAGTTGTGGCAAACGGTTTGGGTGGAAACTGGGCGAATTGCCCGATGGCTATGATCACAAATACATCTATTCTCATCTGGGTTACAACCTCAAAATTACCGATATGCAAGCCGCTTGCGGTTTAGCCCAGTTGGATCGTTTAGACGGGTTTATTCAGGCTCGAAAACACAATTTTGCCTTTCTAACAGCGGCCTTAAAGGCTAAAGGACTAGACTCGTATTTACTCTTGCCAACCGCCACGGCCAATAGCGATCCGGCTTGGTTTGGCTATCCGATTACCCTAAAACCCACCGCCCCCATTTCCCGCCTTCGCCTGCTTCAAAAATTGGATGCGGCTAAAATCGGAACCCGGCTGTTGTTCGGCGGCAATTTGCTCAAACAACCCTATATGAAACACCAACCCCACCGCGTGGTGGGCGACCTGACGGTAACCGACACGGTCATGGACCAAACGTTTTGGGTGGGGGTCTATCCGGGCCTGACCGAAGCGATGTTGATGGCGATTGCCGACCAAATAGAAGTCGCTTTAACCGATTAGCTTTCGCCAGAGTATTGAAAAAAAGAGGCGATAATTGAAGCAAAAAGGCCGAGGTTCCGTATAAAAATCTGAACGGGTTTTCAGGCCATAAATGGCCAGTTTTTTTGTATGACGTTTAAGTAAAAACCACAAACGTGTATTAAGGCTTGCGATTAAGTCAGGCCGATAGGTTTGGGCAAAAAAGGCCTTGGTTAAACTGTAAAAAACAGCCAACTTAATGTCTCCTGAATCTGCACTGATGGACCCGGGGTGGGCCCTAAAAAAGGCAAGGGGTTCTGCCACAAAGCCGAACTGAGCATACTGGTTTGCTGTTAGCAAAAACAATAATAAATCATTGCCGATGGCATGCATCGCAAAATTGCTGTGAATGGGATTTGGGATGTCCAGCCACAGATTTTGACGTAGATCAGTAAGACGAAAGAGCGCGCATCCAGGAGAAAGGGGCATTGTATCGGTCAAAAATATACCCTGAATGTAAGTGTCGCTGGGGTAAAGTCCTGTAGCGCCGATCACACAGGCGGTGTGGGTAGGGGTTTCGGTCTGATCAACCATTTGGATGGCTGAAAAAACGAAGCCTATCGTTGGGTTTTGTTCGATCAAGGGAAGGGTTTTTTCAAGAAAGTCTGGGGCAATCCAGTCATCAGACCACACAATTTTGCCATAATCACCCCGTGCCTCTTGGATGCAGCGCAGCCAATTTTGCACAGGGCCCAGGTTGGTTTCATTTTGAAAAGCCCGCACGCGAGAATCGGCTTTGGCATGGGCACAAATAATGTCCCACGTGCCGTCTGTGCTTGCATTGTCCACAACGATCACTTCAATGTCGGTGTGGGTTTGTGCTAGGGCGGATTCAAGGGTTTTTGAAACAACGTCTGCCCGATTAAAAACCGGAATAAGGATGCTAACCAAGGCTGGAAACCCAGGTTAACATGGCGTTGAGGCCTTGCTTAATGTCGACTTGTGGAGACCATCCCAACAGCCTTTCCGCCTTGCGAATGTCAGCTACAAAGACCTTTTGGTCGCTTTGACGTGGGGGTAAAGTGGTAGGGGTAAGTGAAATATTGAGCTGGGTTTCCAAATGTTGAAACAGCTCCAATAAAGATAAAGAATTGTTCATACCGCCGCCGATGTTAAAGACCTCACCTTTTAACCGATCGTGGTGCTGAACCGCATTAAAATACAACCGAACCATATCATCGGCATGCAAGACATCCCGTACTTGTTTGCCATTGCCGGAAATGGTGAAAGGGGTTGCAGGATTTTTCTTAATGTCCAACGCTTGTTGGCAAAACCATCCGATCCAACCTTGGTCAGTGGTGGCAAATTGACGCCCTCCATACATGGAGGAGTGGCGGAACACCGCTGTTTTGAGGTTGAAAACTCGGGCATAATCCAACATATATTGGTCTGCGCATCCTTTGGAGCAGCCGTAGGGCGATCTAAAGTCCAGTGGCAACATCTCATCGAATCCGTTTTCAAATCCGGTGGCGATATAGCGGCGATCTGTTTCTTGATAGGAAAGGGTTTCCAAATCCCCATAAACCTTGTTGGTAGACGAGTACAACACCAGGGCTTGTGGGGCGTGTTGGCGAATGGCCTCTAAAACATTCAAAGTTCCCAGTGCGTTAATCTCAAAATCTTCTCGCGGGTTTGCAATGGATTGGGTCATGGTGACCTGTCCTGCTAAGTGAAAGACGACATCCGGTTGTGCAGCTAGAACCGCCTGTTCGACTTGGGCAGGGTGTCGGATATCGCCTTGAATAAAGGTAAAAGGGCCCTGGGTTTTCAACCATGTCAAATTGTGATCGCTTCCCACCCGATGGAGGTTGTCAAAAACGACCAAGTCCTCTTGCTGAAGGAGAACCTGATGGGCCAAATTAGACCCTAAAAATCCACATCCCCCAGTAATTAAATAACGCAATGCGAGCTCCTTTGATACGCGGTGATGGTTTCCTGAATGGCGGTTGGCCAGTCGGTTTGAGAAAAACCCAATTCGGTTGCCAGTGAACTCGCATTACACAGTGAACGGACGGGTCGCTTGTCAGTAGACAGTGTGTCCCATTGCCAGAATTCAGCATTAAACTCGGGTAAAAAAGGGTGTATGGTCTCTGCAAAATCCCGAAGGGACAGGGTGTTGCCGGAGCCGACATTCACAATGTGGGGCAGTGGCGTTCGATCCAGATACAGCCTTACCAAATGAATCAACCAGCGGGCGACATCTTTAATGTAGGCGTAGTCCCGTTGTTGTTGGCCGTTTGACAGAGACACAGGCTGTTGTTGAAGCTGGCTTAAAATAAGTGAGGGCACTAATTTGGATGTATCTTCACCGGGACCAAACAAGGCAAAGGGCCGAACAATGACATAATTTGGGTTTAAGTCTTGTTGGCCAAGATAGTGGGACATGAGCCATTTGGAAATCCCGTAAGGGGTTTTGGGAAGACAGGGGCTGGCTTCAGTCAGTTTGGGTTGATCAACGTCATACTCAAAGGCTGTGCCCAGTTGAATCCAAAACGGTTTTTTGGGGGCTTGGATTTCAAAAAAACGCCGGGCCTGAAGATAGTTGGTTTGTAATAAAACATCGGTATCGTGTTGGTGGTGAACAACGCCATACGCTGCGGCATTGATAATGGCGTCGGCTTCAACGTTGTGCCAGGTCGCCTCATCCAACAGGTTTAGTGTCTGTTTGGTGGGTGCTATGAGGTGAAACGAGGGGATGTTTTGGATTGCAGTACACAGGTGGCGACCTAAAAATCCAGTTGCACCCAAAACCAAGACTCGTGTCATAAAACATCCTAATGATAGGGGGACTGGTGGCGGTGACTAGATTCGAACTAGTGGCACTACGGGTATGAACCGTATGCTCTAACCAACTGAGCTACACCGCCATGGGTCTAAAAAGAGCATTAAAACTAGCATATTGTTCTTGAGGGGACAATATTTATGCTAAATTAGCGCCATGGATGCGTTTTCGATCACCAAACGGCACTACGATTTAATCATTCAACAGGCCTTGGCCAACTTGCCCCAAGAATCGGGCGGGTTTGTGGGGGGTAAAGAGGGCGTCATTCAAGGGGTGATGCCGGTGTTTAACCAACACCTTTACAACAAAACCGATACCTTTGGGGTTACCGCCGACGATGTGTTGCGGGCCCACGAATTTTTCGCCAAACATGGCCTAGACTGCTACGGGGTCTACCACAGCCACCCAAAGGGCATCCCCGAGCCCTCCGAACAAGACATTAAAACGCGCCAGAAATACCATTTTATTGTGGGGCTTCGAAATCCCAAAAAACCCATCCTCAATGCCTTTATTGTCGAGGGGACCAAACCCAGACAACTGCCCTTGCGCATTATTAACGACAATTATTTCAAACCGATCTCTGGCCCGATTGCCAAAGAGTCAAAGCCCAATTTGGCTGGGGATTTGCAACACGAAGCCCAAGCCTTGGGCGAACTCTTGAACGACATGAAATACCAACGTCTCAAATATCCCCGCCTGGATCCCAAAGAGTTTGAAGATTCCGATTTTAGTACGCTGGCATAACAAAACAAATTGGCGACCTTGGGGGCTTACGGGGGTTGTGTGTTCGGTAAAAAAAAGGCAAGATGCTAGGGATGTCTTCTCTTACCGTTTTTATGTTGCCCAAGGCCTTTGAGGGCCTGTTTGATATCCTTCAGCGCAACGCCATCGAAAGTTGGTTGCAGGTCTATCCCAAACCCACCCTGATTTTATTTGGCGACGAAGCAGGTACCGCCGAAGTGGCCAAAGAATATGGGCTGATGCACCGCCCACACATCGCCAGAAACGATCTGGGCACCCCCTTGGTCAACGATTTGTTTGTCCAGGCCACGGCCCTGTCGGATTCCCCTTTTTACTGTTTTGTAAATGCCGATATTGTGGTGGACCCCCGTGTGGCCCAGTTGGTGGATACGGTAACCCATCAACAGACCAGGGTATTGCTGGTGTCCCGTCGTTGGGATGTCGAGGTGAATACCCGCATCGATTGGGCCCACCCCAATGCCGAAGCAGGACTTGAGACCCTGCAAGCCAAAGCCAAGGCTCAAGGGGCTTTGTATCCCCCCGTTGGCATGGATTTATTTGTGTTTCCCAAAGGTTTTTTTGATGCCATGCCGCCTTTTTCCATTGGTTGGCCTGGGGCCAAATACGACAATTGGATGGTGTATTATGCCCGCAAAAAGCGGTTGTCCGTGGTGGATGTCACCTTGGCCATGACCACCTTGCACCAAAACCACCCCACCGGCTTTGCCCACAATCCAGCCAAGCAAAAAGAGCATCTGATTAACCTTAAGCTCGCAGGTGGCTATGGGCATTGTTACGATTCGATGGATGCAACGTATTTTATGGACGAAGAGTGGGGCCTACACCGCCGCATTTCGCTTCGTGCTCGGTGGCGGGTGTGGATCAAGCGATGGCTTCAGCGTGTGATCGATCCCATTCGTTTGCCCTTAAGGAAAGCTTAAATGATGTCCAAGGCCTCTCCCAAATTAGCCATTGTTCACAATGTTATTTCGCCCTACAAAACCGTTTTGTTTAACCAACTCAAAACGGCTTGGCCAAACCTGGCTGTGCTCTATTTTGCCCCCACCGAAAAAATGCGGGACTGGCGGGTCGACCGAGAGGATATTACCTACGAGCATCAGGTATTGTTTGAAAAACCTTTGGACGATATCGGTCCTTGGGCGCTTTTCAAAGCCGTTTGGAAGGCTTTGGATGATGTGAATCCCGACATCGTCTTGGTCTGCGAATACATCAAGACAGGGTACTGGGCGGCTTTGTTTTGGGCCATGAAAAACCGAAAAAAACGCATTTTTTGGACCGAAACAACAGCCGAAGACCGTCCCCGAATCTGGATCAAAGAGCAAGTCAAACGCTGGTTTATCCGTCAGTTTCAGGCGGGATTGGCCCAAAGTTCGAAAAGCAAGCGCTATATGCACGAATTGGGCATGCCCTACGACCACATTTGGGTTAAAGGATATGTCACCGACAACGATTTTTATGCCACAGCCTATGCCAAAGAGCGCGAAAACCGAGACGCACTACAGGCAAAATATGATATGCCCAAGCACAATTTTTTATTTGTAGGTCGTTTGGCCAAAGAAAAAAACCTGTTGTTTTTGTTGTCTGCCTTTAAAAAAGCCCGAGACCATGGCTGCGATTGGGGATTGATCTTGGTTGGCGATGGTCCGATGCGCCGGATTTTGGAAGCCTATGTTTTAAATTGTAAGTTGGAAAAAGTGGTTCATTTTGCTGGGTTTGTGCAAAAAGAAGGATTGGCCCCGTTTCAGGCCATGTCCGATGTGTTTGTGCTTCCCAGTGTTTCCGAGCCTTGGGGATTGGTGGTGAACGAAGCCATGGCCTGTGGGTTGCCCGTGTTGGTGTCCACCCGCTGCGGGTGTTTTCCAGACATCGTTCGAGACCGCGAAAATGGGTTTTCCTTTGACCCCACCGACGAACACGAGTTGGTTGATTTAATGTTCAAGCTCTCGGACGGTCGCTATAACCTTGCCGAAATGGGAAAAGCGTCGATAGAAATCATGACCCAATTTACCCCACAAACCTCGGTGGCCGTCATGAAAACAGTGTTGGATGCGGTGGCGACGATGCCCGAGTTGGCATGAGGGTTTGGCGGGGGGTGTGGGGGCTTCTGGTTCTGGGTCTGGATTGGCTTTGGTGTCGACTGTTGCTGCCAGAAAGCACCCATCGCAAGCAAATTCTGGTGGTTCGACTGGACGCGATAGGCGATTTCGTATTGTGGATGAACACCCAGCGAATTTTGCAACGCGAATTTCCAGATGCAGGCATGACCTTGGTTTGTCACGAGGATGTCCAAGAATTGGCCGAAACCCTGGGTTGCCAGATTATTCCAGTCTCTCCCAAACGATTTGAAACCCAGCTGGGCTATCGCTTTGGACTATTAAGACAATTAAGGCAAAAACGGTTTCAGTTGGCATTGCATCCTGTGCTTTCTCGGTACCAACATGCGGGTACAGCAGAAGCCATCATACGCGCCGTTGAGGCAGATCAAAAAGTAGGGTGGCAAGTTCAAAAAACCGGCATTCGTGGGATGGTGGCAAAGGTGACAGCCCGATGGTATACCCAGCTGATTGTTCAAAACCATCCCCACGAGCTGATGAACAACCTGGCTTTCGCCACCCGGATCACCGGAGCCAACATTAGCCCTATTTTGCCCCAATTACCCCCCCATTCTAGGCCAATTTCCGAGCCCTATGTGGTGGTCTTTCCAGGCAGCCGAGTGGGCCTCAAAAATTGGCCTCAAGTTGCCTTTGCCAAAACCATTCGCGAACTTGGAACTCACCACACTTGTACTGTGGTACTGTGCGGAGGCCCCTCCGAAGCAGCTGCTTTTGATCCCCAACTTTGGGCCGGCATACCAATTCAAAACGAGCTTGGGAAAACCACGTTAACCCAACTTTTCGCCCTGCTTCAGCATGCCCAATGTGTGATATCTAACGACACCGCTGCTGCCCACATTGCAGCCGCCTACGGCACACCTACCATTGTGGTGATGGGCGGTGGGCAATGGGGCCGATTTTTTCCCTATCCGCCAGAACTCCAGGCCGATCACGTTGCCATCGTGAACCACGAAATGCCCTGCTATGGCTGCGATTGGAATTGTCCTTTTGTGGCCTCCAAAAAGGAAACGGCGCCTTGTATTGCCCAAATTCCAGTGGACCGGGTTGTGGCCGAAGCCAACCGATTGCTAAAGACCAACCTCGGCTAAAACCTACACCATTTGGGACAATTTTGGTAAAATTTCCCACCTAAAAAACTTCAAAAAATCCAAGGAGGTTTCTTTAATGAGCGCAGCCACCCACATCACCGGCGATATTTCTATCCACACCCAAAATATTTTTCCCATCATCAAAAAATGGCTGTATTCCGAGCACGAAATTTTCATGCGCGAATTGGTTTCGAATGCCCACGATGCCATCACCAAACGACGCCAAATCGCGGTTCACGAACAATGGCCCTTGCCGCCAGAAGGGCATATCGATATTCAACTCAACGAAGCCGAAAAAACCATCACCCTTTCCGACAACGGCTTGGGAATGGATGCAGAAGACATTCAACAATACATCAACCAAATTGCCTTTTCTGGGGCCGAAGATTTTGTCAAAAAATACCAAAACAACCAAGAAAACCCGGACATTATTGGTCATTTTGGGCTTGGTTTTTATTCGGCGTTTATGGTGGCCGATGTGGTCGAAATTATCTCCAAATCCCACAAAGAAGGGGCCACGGCAGTTAAGTGGCGCTGCGATGGATCGACTTCGTTTGAAATTACCGACGCCCACCGAGCCGAGGTTGGCACCGATATAGTGCTGCATGTGCTCAATCCCGAAAATGAAGGGTTTCTTAAGCCCGAAAAACTCAAAGAACTGGTTCAAAAATACGCCAATTTTTTGCCCGTTCGAATTACTGTGGGTGGGGAAACCGCCAACGACCAAAACCCATTGTGGATGAAGTCTCCCCAAGAGGTTACTGACGAACAATACAAAGCGTTTTACCAAACCCTGTTTCCCTTCAGCCAAGAGCCGTTGTTTTGGATTCATTTGAATGTGGACTATCCCTTTAATTTGAAAGGGATTTTGTACTTCCCCAAATTGGCCCACGAACTGGACAGCGCCAAAGGAAAAATTAAACTGTTTTGCCAGCAAGTGTTTGTAACGGATACGGCCAAAGACATCGTGCCGGATTTTTTAACCGTGTTGCAAGGCGCCATCGATTGCCCCAATATCCCGTTAAACGTGTCCCGAAGCTATCTGCAAAACGATCCAGAAGTTCAAAAAATCGCCAAACACATTGTTAAAAAAGTAGCCGATAAATTGGCCGAACTCTTCAAATCCGACCGGGCGGCTTTCGAATCCTATTGGAAAGACATTCATCCCTTCATCAAATTTGGAATGATGCAAAACGACGATTTTTATCAAAAAACCAAAGACCTGGTTGTCTTTAATTCAACCGCCGAGGCCATGACCACTGTGGCCGAATACCAAGCACGAAACCAAGAACAGCTCGACAAAAAAGTGCTGTATTCCACCGACAAAGATGCCCAAGCCTCTTACATTCAACTCTGCAAAGACCAGGGGTTGGAAGTGGTGTTTTTGGAAGCGGTGATCGATTCGCATTTTATTCAGTTTTTGGAAGGCAAGCAGGATGGTCTTAAATTTGTATCGGTGGACACCCAATTGGCCGATCACCTCATGGACACCAAAGCCGATGATGAAGCCACTAAAGCCAAAACAGCCGAAATTGAAACCCTGTTTAAATCGGTACTGGGCGATATGCAGCTTCGGGTAGAGCCCTTAAAAAACCAAACGGTTTCGGCCATGATGTTGCAAGACGAAACCATGAAACGGTTCAAAGAAATGAGTGTGCTTATGCAACGCAACACGGGCTCGGATTTTATGCTCCAAACCCTGGTGATCAATCAAAACAGCCCTGTGGTTCAAAAGATCCTGGGCTTGCATCAAACCAATCCCGACGATGCCCAAATTAAGGTGCTGTGTCAGCAGGTTTTGGACCTGGCGAAATTGGCTCAAAAACCCCTCACCGGCGCCGAGATGCAAGCCTTTATCGAACGATCCAACGCATTGCTAGTGTAACCAGATTGGGCTACCATGAACACATGATCTATTCGACCCTCCAGACCTTTTTGCGCAAGCATTTGTACATTGTTTTTAACGAACGATTCACCAACGATGCCGTGCACAATCACCTCGAACGCATGGTGGCCAAACACCCCAAAACCAAGCCGGAACTCATCGTGCTTAACGATCAGCCCGTTGGATTTCGGGGGTTGGAGGCCGAGGCCAAAAGTTTGGAAAAATACCGCATTTATGTCGAGCTGGAATATGCCAAAGACGAGGATGCCCGCTATCTGGATGTGTTTGACCTTTACACCGAAGTTCGAATCAAAAGCAACGACAAACTTAGCGAGATCCTGGCACTGGGTCATTTGTACGAAGATGTGGTCACCTTGGATCGCATTCGCCGCCTAAAAGACGGTGGCGAAGAAGGGATCTTAATTTATTCCCGATTGGGCGAATCCATAATGGAAGCCTGTTTGGAGCAAGATTTGGAAGAGGGGCTGCTAACCCAAGAGGACATCGAAGTGCTACTCGATCAGCAATTGTCTGGTTTTTTAAAATTTATTCAAGATTTTGATGCAGTATATTTTAGAGGGCTTCCCATCGAGGCCCTGGGAAAGGCGGCCAAATTTCGTGAATTTCCTCTCTAAGCTGAACCGTCAGCAATCGTTGACGGTAGAAGAAAGCCAAGCGTTGCTTCGCGCGATGTTTTCTGGCGATTTGTCTTTAGAAGACACCAAAGCAGCCCTGGTTGCCCTCCGAGACAAGGGGGAAACCGTCGACGAGTTGTTCGGTTTTGTCACCGTCATGCGCGAGGCCATGACACCCATTCACTTGGCGCATCCCGCCATCGATGTGTGTGGAACTGGTGGCAGTGGCCAAGACCGATTCAATACCTCGACAGCAGTGGCCTTTTTGTTGGCATCCAGAGGGATTGGCGTGGCCAAACATGGCAATCGGGGGTCGGTATTGCCGAATGGCAGTTTCGATTTTCTAGAAACCTTGGGCATTCCCTTCGATCTCAGTGTCGAGCAGCATCAAGCCCTGTATGCCGAAACCAATCTGTGTTTTTTGTTTGCCAGGTCTTTTCATCCGGCTGTAGCCAAATTGGCCCAAGCGCGAAAAGAAATTGGGGGCCGAACCGTGTTTAATTTACTGGGTCCCCTTTGCAATCCGGCTGGGGTTCAAACCCAACTCATTGGTACCTCGTCTGTACAGAATGCCGAAAAATTGGTCGATGTTTGCAAGCGATTGAAGATGGATCGGGTTTTGGTTGTGGTCAGTGACCATGGGTTGGACGAACTGTCTCCCATCCAGTCCAACACCCTCTTTGAACTTAAAAATGGGGTGATTGTGCGCAAAACAGAGGCCGAAAACCGCATGCCAGAATCCCTTTCGGTGACGGGTTTGGGCACCCTACAACAAAATGCAACCCTGTTTGAATCCATTCTCAAAGGCGAGCACCGAAATCACTTGATTGCCCATCAAATTTCTCTGAACGCCGGGGCTGCCCTCTATTTGTTGGGAGAGGCCGCGTCCTTGGTTCATGGCTATATGGCGGCCGATAGTGTGTTGCGAACAGGTGCTGTTTGGAAATTTTTTGAAAGCTATCGCCAAAAAGCCCAAAACATCAAGACAAACTAGCGCATTTCTGTTAAACTTTCCCCCAATTACCCCGTGCAAAAAGGAGTTTATCATGAGCCCATCCAAAATTTTGGGTGTACTGTTGCTGTGTTGCCTAATGCCAGTCCTACTCACTGGTTGTGGAGAGAATCTATTTAAAGGGTTGGTCAGTCAGCCTCGTCTGGCGGCTTCCGACTATAATGGCCAGGGCCGATATGCCGAAGCCATCTCTGCTGCAGACGAAATTCTGAATAGTGGTTCGACAAGCCCAGAGCAAAAAAGAGCCGCTGCCTTTGAAAAAGCAACTGCTATCCTAGGACAAAACAATCTCGACTTTTCAACCATCATGATCCAAGTTCAAGAAAAAGTTAATTCCCCTTCCGGCACCAATTTGGTGGAGTTAATCGGAAGCTTGCCAGGCAATATCACCGATTTGGCGACTGCAGCCGATTTGTTCAATTTGTCGGTTTCAAGTACATCCTATTTAAGTGTTGGTGCTCCTCAGCCATTAACGCAGTCGTCGACGAACACAGAAGCCGAATTGCGACGTGGTGTGGCCAACGCAACCGTGGCTGTAAAAATGGTAACCCTCTATCTGGATGTTTTTTCAGCAGGCACTGTGTCGTTGAATGCCACGGCTGTTGCAGACAGTGTTGATGAAGAAGACACCTTATTGTATTTGACACAATCCACCAAAAACGTGGCGTATTATGCCGACAACGCCATCAGCGCTTTCACCCAGGCCGGGTCTTTGGACTCAAGCCAGTTGGATAACATCACCAAGCTTCAAACCAGCATGACCAATTTGGCAGCCTTGGCCCAAGCGGTGACGGGGAATACAACCTACACTTCTCCTGCGTCTCAAAGCTATTCTTTTGCAACGTCGAACCAAACCGTTCGAAATTCACGCATCAACAGCGCCATGGGCGACATTTTTGGGACCAACTAGGAGACACCACATGAAGTACAAATACAGTTTAGCCCTTGTGACCGGTGTGATGTGTGTAACAACGTCTTTGATGGCCGCCGATTTGGCTGTGTTTAGCGCCAGAAAAGAAGCCATGGGTGGGGTAGGGGTTGCCGTATCCAACGATGAATCGGCTTTGTATCAAAATCCCGCTGCTTTGGCCAAAGTCAAAGGGTTTAAGGTTAAGTTGCCCAAAGTGTTGGGAGCTTTTAACACCACCTTTACTGACAAGAATTCTCAATTGCAAGACTTTTTAAATGCAAAATCCGATGCCGGTGCCCAGCTGACCAACCTTAAAGCGTTGGTGCCCAACACCTTTGCCTCGCGCGTGGCTTTGAATCCTGGGCTTTCCGTAACGATGCCTGGGTTTGGGGTTGGGTTATTTGGGGGCTTGGATGTTTTGGCAAAGCTGAGTAACCCTGTTTTTCCAGAGCTACACGTCGAAGGCCACACGGATATTTTTCCAAGTGTGGGTTTTGCTGGGGATTACGAGTTTTTCGATATGCCCATGTCTTTGGGGATTAGTGCGAAATATGTGATTCGCCAAACCATGTACAACAAAGCCTCTGGAGCAGATACCTTTATTGTTCAGAGCAACGATTTGATGAAGTTGGTGAACAATGCCTCCGACAAACCCGAAATCAGCACCTATACCACCCAAGGGATTGGCATCGACTTGGGGATGTTAACCCCCATGGACAACCTGTTGGGAAAAGGTCAGTGGGGCGTATCGCTTCGCAACGTGTTGGGAACCTTGGGTGGAAGCAAAGACATTACAGGCGCTGGCAGCCAATCGGTTACCCAAACCTTGCCTGTGGTTGGGGCTGTTGGATTTGCGGCCGAAACCCGTCTTCCAAGTTGGGTGCCCCTCGTCAGCGATGTGATTGGCGACTTTACCTGGGCTGCCGATTACCAACTGATTTCTCCGGACACCAGCTTTTTCAAAAAAACCCATGTTGGGGTTGAAAAATCGGTTTTGTTCGACATTGTCAAATTACGCAGTGGTCTTAACCAAGGTTATATCACAGCGGGTTTGGGTGTGGATGTTTGGTTGGTTAAATTCAACTATGCGTACTTTGCAGAAGAATTGGGCCCAGAAATTGGAATGGAGCCTTTAAAAACCCACGTGTTTGATTTGACGTTCTTCTTTTAGTGAACGTTGCTTTAGTAGGGCATCCCCTTCCATCTGAAGAGGATGCCCTGCACCGTCTTAAACCCTTGTTGCCGGTGTCTCGGTTGGCCCATTGCCAGAGAGTCGCGGATATGGCCGAACGCATTGCCCGAGCCCAAGGTGCGGACCTACCAAAAGCCAGAATGGCAGGGTTGGTGCACGATGCTGCAAAAGCCTTGAGTCCTGACGAGGCCCAACGTCTTGGTATTGCGATTCCTGACGCTGTGAATGCCCTTTACGAAGACTATCCGGCCACCTGGCATGCCTTTGCGGCCCCAGCTGTTTTGAGCTCTCAATTCGAGATTACAGACCCAGACATTTTGTCGGCCTGCGAATGGCATACCACAGGAAAAGCCGACATGAGCCTTTTGGAAAAAGTGGTTTATGTGGCGGATTATTGCGAGGTTGGGCGGTCTTTTCCCCAAAGAGGTGCCATCGAAACCCTGGCCTTAACCCAGTTGGATCAGGCGGTGTTTGCCGTGTCCTGGTGTGTCCTAAAAGAATTGGCGAATCGGGTGGTTCGCATCCATCCTTCTTCCTTGGCTTGTTATAATTTTTATCTGGCATTATCGGGTAATGATGGTAAAATGATCGCTCAAAACCTGCCATGAACCCTTTAAACGAACAGCCGCTAGTCAAAAAATTTAAAGAAGCCATTCACCCAAGCCTGATCAAACAAACCGTTATTAAAACCTGCGTTGTTTTTTTGACCTTGATCCTGTTGAGTGTTTCGACCATCTATTGTTTCGGATTACTCTTCGGCAAGGCTGCGGTTGTTGAATTTATTTTGGCGGTAATGCCGAAAGAACGCCTCAATGGAGTCAATATTTTGGCCATGGGTATCGACGATACCGATGTGGTTCAGCGATCCGATACCATCATTGTCATGCACATCGATGACATCAAAAAAAGAATTGGCGTTTTGTCGATTCCAAGAGACACCCGAACCAATGTGCCCGGTGTTGGGCTCACCAAAATTAACCACGCCTATGCCTATGGCGGCGAAGAGTTGCTTCGAAAAACCGTGGCTTCCCTGTTAAACGTCCGCATCGACTATTACATTCAACTTCGAACCAAGGGCGTCGAGCAGTTGGTGGATGCCTTGGGCGGTATCGATGTGAATGTGAATAAAAATCTGTATTACATCGACAAATCCGGGGGCTTGTATGTCGACCTCAAAAAAGGTCAGCAAGATTTAAATGGCAAACAAGCTGTGGAATATTTACGATTCCGCCACGACGAAGAAGGGGATTTGGGGCGCATTCACCGTCAGCAAGGGTTTTTGCAGTCTCTTGCCGAAAAAATGATCGATTCAAAAAACGTGGCGAATTTGCCGTCTGTCATTGGCAAAATGAACGACAACATCAGTACGGATTTGAATGCCAGAAAAATTTTGGGGTTGGCCACTCAGTTTAAAGAGGCCTATGCATCGGGCAATATCGATGTCCAAACCATCCCCGGTGAACCCATTCTCATTAAAGGGGTCAGCTATTGGCAACCCGATATTACCCAAACGGATAAGCTGGTTCAGAATGTGTTGATGGGTTTTGATACCGAGAAAAACGAGGTTGTGGCCAAAGTTCAAACCGTCGACAAAGAAGCGAGCAAAGATGCCCGCCGCAAAGTCACCCTTAAAGAGGTGTCGCGGGTGGCCAACCAATTTAACATGGAAGACCTCAATACCCTGCCCCTAACCACCGCAGGAAAGCCCATGACAGTAGAGGTCTTAAATGGTCTTGGTCGGTCCGGAGAAGCCCGTATGGCCGCCAATTTATTAAGGTCTTCGCATATTGTGATCAGTCGATACGCCAATTCCAAAAAATATGGCTATAAACGCACCCTGATTGTCGATTGGAAAGGCAATGTGGACAGCAGCATCGCCTTGGCCCAATATTTGGGGATAGAGCCTTCGAGAATCATTGTGTATCACCGGTCTGATAAACCCCTGGATGTGACCGTGGTCTTGGGCAACGATTGGCCCGAAATTAAACAAGAACTGGAAAAACGCAGCCGTGAGCAACGCTAAACAAACCCTGGCCTCGGCCATTCTGACCCTTTGTGAAGATAAAAAGGGGGAACGCATTACCCTGTTCGATGTCTCTAAAACCTCGACCATGACGGATGCCCTGATTCTGACCGGCGTTAGCAACGACGTTTTGGGACGGGCTTTGCAAGAAGCCGTGTTGAAATTTTTAAAAGACAAGGGCGAGCTGGTTCGTGTGTCGGGTTCTCCAGAAAGCGGATGGTTGGTGGTGGATGCTGGCGAAGTCGTTTTACACCTTGTAAGAAATGACATTCGCGATTATTATCAACTGGACCAATTGTTCTCGGCCAAAGCGGTGGTCTATCACCACTAGCCGATTTCGAACATGGGGCTATAGCTCAGCTGGGAGAGCGCTTGCATGGCATGCAAGAGGTCTGCGGTTCGATCCCGCATAGCTCCACCAAATTTTAGTGCATTTACAAACCAGAATTCCTAATGCTAGCCTCCTACTATGATTTTCCAGCGCCAATGCGAGAACGTGATCTATGAGCTTTTGAATGACGATATTGTGGTCGTCAGCCTGGTTTCTGGGAATTATTACAACATCAATCAATTTCCAGAAGCGCTTTGGCAAGCCTTGGAATCGCCGGTTTTGTTTGGCGATGTGGTTTCCTGTTTTCCCAATAGCGAAGCAGCCATTACAACAACCTTGAATCTCTTGATTGAAGAGGGGCTTTTGTTAAAAACCGAAGCTGCCCCAACAGCTTTGCCAGGCACGGTTTACCCCGAGCTGACGCCACAAGTTGAAAAGTTTTCGGACATTCAAAACCTGTTGCTGGTGGATCCCATCCATGAAATAGACGAAACCGGATGGCCAGCGATAGCCAACTAGCTCAGTTTTTTCAGAGCTGCCGCGAACAATTTTCAGCCAATACGCTGATCCATGTCCCAACCCGCATTGCCAAAACGGCTGTTCAACTGATCTATACACACCCGCTGTTACACGAAAAACTTCACCTGGCTTTAAGTCATTTGGGAACTACAAAACAGATCTGTGCGTGGCAGTTGTATTGTTGTGACAATGTCGTAAGCGACTTTAAAATTCCGCCACCGCCTTTCGAGATGAATCAGTTAAACGGCAATGGATTGTTGCTAAATCACCAGTCTTCGCGGTTTAAATTTCACTTTGATGTGCCCACACAAGCCTTAAGTCTGGTGGATTTAGAGCAAAAAAAAGCCCTGTATTGGGTCAAAGATGCCAGGGCCATTAAGTGGTGGCAGACGGGGTCTCCGTTTCAGGTGATTTTGAATGTTATTTTGCAACAAGAGCAGGCCCAACTAACCCATGCCGCCGCCGTGGCCACTGATGCCGGTGCGGTGCTACTGATCGGTAAAGGTGGGTCTGGTAAATCAACAACCACCCTAAATTGTATTCACAACGGGTTTGGCTTTGTGGGCGAGGATTATGTAGTGCTGACCCATGCCCCGCCCTATACCGTCTATTCCATTTACCAATCCTTCAAGCTAACCCCACAGACTTTGGCCCTGTTTCCCCATTTGGCGGCTTTCAGAGCCAATAGCCCAGCCTCGGATGAAAAAGGGTTGTATTTTATGTCCGACATTATGCGGGGTAATACCTGTCTAGCTGCGCCTTTAAAAGCCATTGTGCAATGCAAAGTAGAAGGCGAGTTGAATCAATTAAACCCAGCAACAGCTTCGGACATTTTGCCAGCCTTAAGTGTAGCGACCATGAAACAACTGATTTATACAGGCAAACCCACCATCGATTTTTTGGCTACTGTCGCAAAAGCCGCTCCTTGTTTTAAACTTTCATTGGCCTTGCCCCTGGCCGAGATTCCGACGTTAATCGAAAGCTGCCTATATACCCATGCCGAACCCTAAACCGTTAAAGAAAATTTTGTTTTGGAGCGATGGGTTCCATCCCCGCATCGGCGGTATTGAAACCCTAAGCTTTGACTATGCCCAAGCGTTGATCGCTCGGGGGTGCCAGGTGGCCATCATTACGGGGAAAGACAAGTCAGATTGGCCGGATGAAGAGGTCTACCAAGGGATTCAGATTTACCGCCTGCCGTTTACGGCATTAATTGATGGTCGCCAGCTGGGCAGCTTGAAAGTGATTAAAGACAAAGTGGCTCAAGTATTAGCCGAATTCAACCCAGATGTGATTCATTTGCAAGATGTCTTTACCCGAGCAGGGATTGTCTTTCAAATGATTCGGCCGATGGTGCCTCAGCCCAAGGTGTTAACCTTTCATGGCGCGGCCAAGTGGGTCCCGCCAACCCCCAATAGCTTATTGGAACGGACTTTAAACGGGGTGTCCCATGTGGTTTATATTTCGAATTTCGTAAAAGGCATTATTCAAGACACCATTGCAGGGTTTAAGATTCCCTACACCGTGCTTTTAAATGCGGTTCGTTTTCCAAAAGACTTTCCAAAAGTGGAACAAAAAAACGGATTTCAAGTCCGGTTTATTGGCCGGTATAACGAAGAAAAGGGTTTGCCCATTGCCCTAAAATCGTTTGAATTATTTGCAGAAAAACACCCCGAGGCAACCCTAACCTTTATTGGCGAGGGTCTCCTTAAAAAAAGCCTTCAAATGGCCATTGCCAACAGCCCGGTCCGATCGCAAATCCAAGACCTCGGCAAAATGACCCATGACGAGATATTGCCCTATTATGCCACGGCCGATTGTGTTGTGATGCCCTCGCAATCCGAGTGGTTTGGGTTGGTGGCCCTCCATGCGGCCCATGCCGGGGTTCCGGTATTGGCCAATAACGAAGGCGGTCTTTGCGAGATTGTTGTCCACCAGAAAACGGGGTACCTGCTGCCGACAAACGATTACCAAGCGTTTGCAAATGCGATGGCAGATTTGTATGCCAACCCCAAAACGCGCAAAGCCATGGGGGAGGCCGCAAAAGCCCATGTTCAAGGTCACTTTGATTTAGAAAGGACAGTCGATAGACTGCTAAAAATTTATGACTCAGTCTGTTAAGAACCAAGTTCCTGTGGCTGTGATTATGCCGGTTTATAATGGGGAAACTTACATTGAAGAAGCCCTAAATTCGATTCTGAATCAAACCGTTTATCCGGCTGAAATTTGGGTTGTGGACGATGGTTCTACAGATGCCGGCATTGCCAAGGCTCGAACCTTTGCTAAAAAATTACCTATCCCGCTAACCGTCTTAACCCACGAAACCAATCAGGGGCTTCCCGCGGCGCTCAATACTGGCATCCGCGCAAGCAGTGCTTCTTTATATATGTTCTTGGACGCGGACGATCTGTTCGAGTCCGAGGCGGTTCAGCGCCTTTATGAGGGCTTCATCCAAAACCAGGCTCCTGTTGTGATGGGTGTCGTTCGGCAATTTGTGTGTTCATTAACACAGAAAAAATTCAACCTAACCCATAACCATGTGGTGGGTGGGGGCTTGGGGTGTATGCTGATTACCAAACAAGCCTTTGAGCAGGTTGGTTTTTTTGAAGAAGATTTAAAATTTGGGGCTAGTTTGGCCTGGATTTCAAAGGCAAAAAAGCAAGGTCTAAATATACAAGAGACGCCTAGCCTCATTTTAAACCGACGCCTCCACGATCATAATATGAGTCATTTAAAAGAGGGCAGGGCCTATTTTCTAGAAATTGCCAAACGCAATATTGCCAGACACCAGGAGGCTAAAAAACAAGGTGCTAATCCATGACACAACAGCAGGTGGTCTATGTGGCCAAATAAACACCAAATCGAGCTATTAAAAGCAGGGCTCTTTCCCCCTGAAGTTGCGGTTGGTCATTGGCAAAACTGGGAAGCGGTCTACCAAAATCGCTATGAAACCATCGATCATGCCAGCGCAGGGTTAATCCCATTGGCGTTACGCAATACCGAAAAACAATTGCCCCAAACCCCGTTTGTAAAACGGTGTAAGGGGGTTTATCGACAAACCTGGACCCATAACCAATTGTTGTGGTTGGGCATTCAGCCGGTGATTGCTTTTTTGGAGAAAAGTAACATCCCCTATGCCTTCCTGAAGGGCATGTACATGATTCGGGAAGAATACCAAGACTTTGGGTGCCGCAGGCTTGGTGATGTGGATATTTTGATTTCAAAAGCTCATTTCGATTTTACGGTTTTGCAACTCAAACGCCTGGGTTTTGAATCGGAAGATTCCCACAAGGTCATGCAAGGATCCCGCCATGCGGCTTTATTAAAAAACAAGGCCAATCTAAACCTGGACCTTCATGTCAGGCTCTTTAATCAACTGCCAATCGAGGTGGGTCCTGGTGCCCTAACCCCAGAAATGCGTTTGTTTCATACCATTGTCCATGGCCTTAAGCCAAGCCGGGTTTCGGGGATACGTTGGATTGCCGATGCGGTAACCCTAATCAGCCATCACCCCATCGATTGGGACGCGTTGTGTCATACCGCCATTCAGGCCAAAGCGGCCTATCAACTGTACAAAGGCCTTGCTTTTTTAAAAACAGATTTTTTTGCGCCTGTTCCTCAAACCACCTTAGCCCAATTGCTGGCGGCCACCCACCGTTTGGAAAAAGTGGAATACCTGTTGTGGGTACTGTTTCAACCCTTGGGCACAGGCGTTGTGGCGGGTTGGATTCGGGATCGGTTGAATGATCCAGAGGCCAAGCGGTCGTTTAGGCAATATATGCATCAGGTTCGGGGGATCCGTATTCGACAAGTGATTAGGGGACGTAGCCAAGGGGACAGAGGAAAAGTTGTTAAATAATAAAATAACTATTTATTTTATTTTCTTACTAACGTAATATTGAAAAATGCCTAGGAGCGCAAGACTTGCAATAGCGGGAGGATGGTACCATGTAATGAATCGTGGAATTGCCAGGCGCCATCTTTTTTTATCCAGAAAACACAAGCAGCTCTTTCTGGAATTACTGGGCATTATTGTTGAAAAATTTCAGGTTGAAGTTCATGCATTTTGCCTGATGGGCACCCACTATCACCTCCTTATTTACACAAAAAATAATACAATCAGCAAAGCTATCCAATACCTCAATTCAAATTTTGCCCGTGCGGTGAACAAAGACAGAAAAAGAGACGGGTTTGTATTCAAAGGTCGATTTAAATCGATACTGATTAATAACGAAAAATACCGCCTCAACGTCTGCCGATATATCCATTTAAATCCCGTGGAAGCCGGACTGGTTAAAAACGGATACGACTTTGAATGGTCGAGTTGTCAAGATTATTTGACGCCAATCCCCCGATTCTCTTGGCTAAGTCGTTACTTATGGCAAGAAAACCCATCGGACTTCCAAATTTATTTAAACAAGGGAATTCCAAAAAAAATTCTCGAAATTTACGCTCAAAACAAACTTCCTAACCAACTCGGCTAAACTCGAATAGCTAAGTCCAAAAATTCAGGCTCAAAATACAAAACTTGTCCCTCATTTTCCTCTGTCCCCTTGGCTACGTCCCCTTGTTCACCTTGTTCAATAATTGGGTTTACCGACGTTCGACCCAACCCCATGCTTCTTCTCGTCCACCGTCGCCTGGATAGACATAGCCGGTCACTCCCCAATAATATTGTCTTCCTGAATGATCGCAAAGGTTTCGATCTAATCCCTCCCGATCGAAGCCTCTCGAATTAAATCCGCTTGTATCGTATCCCTCCCGATCAACCCCGTCCTTATCGAAACCATCAGGGTTATATCTAGTTCTCGTTTCAAAATGGATTCCAGCTTTATTAAACCCATTTCGGTTGTAGCCCCTTCGATTATATCGATTGTCGTCATATCCGGCTCGGTTATATCCCCAACGATCATATCCCCTCGCATCTAATCCAGTTAGGTCATATCCCCAACGGTTATACCCATCAATATGAAATCCATCTCTGTTATATCCTGCACGGTTGTACCCATTCCAACTGTAAGCTAAAGGGCTGTGACTACAAAAAATGTCTAAGTATTCACGAGAACGTCCGTGCCTATCGCGTCCGTTTCGATTAAACCCTTCTTTATCGTACCCCAAATAACTATAGCCATCTTTATTAAACCCGTTTCTGTCCAGTCCCATGAGATTAAATCCGCTAGTTCGATGGAATCCCTGGCTATCTAACCCATCCAAATCATATCCAGTTCGATCAAATCCTTCTCGGTTGCGGCCGCTTCTATTATAGCCGTCTTTATCAAGCCCCTCTTTGTTGTAGCCATCTCTATTAAATCCCTCAGGATTATATTGGGTGTGTGTATCTCGATGAAACCCATCCCGATTAAATCCGCTTAATCGTGAGTACCCGTTGTGATCATATGTCGTTGCAAGTTCAAATGCCCTTTTATGCGCTTGCGGATTGGTTTGGGACGCAACAAGAGAAACTGTCTTAAGAATAGGATGAGCACGATGGGGCCAAAGTTTTATAAAGTAAGTGACGCTGTCCAATTCGCACACAAGAAGTTCAGCACAGATCGCATCGATAAATGCGCGCCTTTGGCCGGACATTAATATCGACAAAAACGAGGGAAGCACCGGTAAAACATGCAGTGGGCCTAGGGGAACCTTACGGCGTACGATCTCTTCCACAGCATCATCGACCGGAAGCCATTGATCTAGCGAACATCCGTAACAAATGGCGCGAAAAACCGCAAAAGCAGAATTTGTGGGACCCTTTTGCATGTTAAAGGCAATTAAGGTGCTGCTGTTATGGGCAATGGTTTCAAATAGTAACGCTGCAAAGCGTCGGCTGTGGGAATCGGGGAAATGGCGTGCCCAGCTGGCCCAAGGCTCATCAACCTTCAAGGGTTCATTTCCGATTTGTTGGGGGAATTTTGCCTTGCCTAACCGCTCCGGAGGATACCAAAATGTCGCGAATTTAAGACGCATTACCTCACGTAAGATGGCCAGAGGAACTGTTTCTTTGATTTGGAACAACCGGCGGGTCAACTGAATTTGAACCAATTCGGCCCAAGATGCATCCGGAATCTCTTGCGAAAGATCTGAACACTCACTTACAAATTGCTTAGCGTGCTGATTAGATCCAAACCATTCAAGTGCTTTGGTCATCGTATCTAAGAATTCGAGCGGAGTGGCACCGCGTATGTTGAGCGCTTTACGTGACGCATCTGATTTCTCTAATACAGTAGCAAGTACACCACAAGCGAGCCTTGGAGGAGAAAGCTTTGGGGTATCAACCCTTGAAGCAGTGGGGCTACTGTCTTTTTCGGTCATCTGTGCCAACAACCGCGTAGACCCATCGCGATCCCATGCCCGATAAAAATACGCAGAAAACTCAGGCGATAGCCCCACCTGGTGCTGAATCAAAAAGTCGGCCATGCTTTCCATCGTATCCGTCGTTGGGGCAGCTGAATCCATGGACCGAAGCACAACTAAATCCAAAAGATTGAGCCCATCGTCAAATCCTGCCGTAGGTGATATTTTTCCCTCGGTTAAGCACCTAGCTGCGTGTTCAACATCGCCATTGACCAACAATTGAAAAAAACCTTTTAGCGCTTCTGAACTCGTCGGCGGTACTTCGCCCTTAACCAGAGAATCGGTATAGGTTTGGGCTACCTCAGCATGTGGGTGTTCCGTATCCGGGACAAGTTTGATGGTAACAAAATCGATTGGACGGCTCCATCCACCCTGGTGAATTAAAAATTGGATCATCTGTGCAATCTCTCCACATTGCGGACGGAACTCATGCGACAGAATGGGGATTTGTAGCAACAGGTTTAGTAACATCTTGGGAAGCGAAGTCCCTTTCATTCTTTCACCAAAGAGCGGGATGATGCGTCTTGCTTGACCCAGAATGACCAGCCAGTCAACAGATTCGGCGGCTGCTTTGTCGAAGTGTAGCAACGCATATTTTTCAATCACCATGTGGGAAATCATGTAATCAGACGAGGTGTCGTTTTTAATCAAGACTTCTAGGATTGCATGCCGTTCTTCACCAGATAAAAATGCGTCAAAATCCCTTGAGTCAAAAAAGGTTCTGCACCAAGCCTGAAACTTTTCGTCTTTGAGTATCAAGGGACCGTATACCTGAAGGGTTTGAACAACAGCGTTAACCAACCCTTTATCCGGAGAAGTATATTCTGCAGAGTATTCCGCGAAAGGAGAAGGGACTAATACTTCCAATTGCCGAATGGCCTTTTCGACAAGGCGATCTTTTTCGCCCGCCATGAGTTCGAGCCACCTTGTACGAAAAGCTGCTGCTTGAGGATGATTATGACGCAACAGGGTGTAGCAACTACGTTCAAAACTTTCCATCCCAATTGAAAGAACACGACTACCATGGAATCCCATTAAGTCCGTGAGGCGGTTAAGTGCCAGGGTCAGTCGATCATCTCCATGTTGCCCCGAGATTTCCCAAGGAAGGTTTTCTTCTAAATCGCGGATATAAACTTCGGTCAATTGACTGTCATCGCCTTCTAAACAAATGTCCAAGAAACGAGACTGATAATGGGCATGGTCTGCAATCGAAAACATGCCGACTGTGGGAGGCGGCTGTAGACGTCCGCCATGCTTAACCAAGTGTTCTAAGTGGGCTAGCAAATCTACACTATGCCCTGGAATAAGATATGGTCTTAGCTGCTTTAAAGTCGTGTCAGTTAACCGTTGAACATAGTCAGCGCTGTGAATGGGCTTTCGAATTGCGCAGTACCATGCATAGGCTTTTGGGTTCAAAAACATGTGGTCGGCCAGCGTAAAACCGTCTTGGGTAACGTAGCTGTCAGGTAAGCCCAACGACACAATTAAAAATTTGATTCCGGGTTTCTGACCTGTTACGCAAGGAGCTACCTCCCCATCGTCGAACTTGGCACCCCTGGCGTGGGCCTGTTTCACAAGTTCTGCCAATTCGGACTGTCCTTTGACCAGTTTGCGATTGTTGAAAAGCCAGGTCATTAGGTTAAAGCTGGTGCTTTGGGGAAGCGCACCCATTTTAAGCAGGTCAGTGATACGGTTTAGTTTTTGATTGGTTGGCAAATTCCCAGCGCAGGCGTCCACAAGCCGTTGCGTCAATAAGGCTTCCAATGTGGTTACAGACGCCAAATCATTTTTGGCCACCAACAATTGCCGCGCCGTTTGCCCAGCATGATTGGGCAAATCCAAGCTAGACTCGGTGGCCACTAATTGTTTTAGGGCAAAGTCACGATCGTGAATAATCGCTAAATGCAGGGGGGTATTGCCGGCTGAATTGGCAAGACCTATCAGTGATGGTTCTGCCTTTAAAATTTCTTGGAAGCAGCGTTGAGCACCCGACACAACCGCATGATGAAGCAAAGAATTGCCCGAGGAATCAACCCATTGCCCGAACCTAGTAGGTGTTGGCACGCCCAGACGGGGCCTTAGAATTGCATTCAATCCAGCTAGTTGATCGTTCGCAACGCAATGAAAAGCCCATCGCTTGCTAAGTGTTTGACTCGGCAAAAATCGAAATTTGCAAGTCAGATCAAACGCAAATTGATCCGTTGATGCTAGCAAAACCGTCATTACCCCATCAACGGATTGGGCATTAACATTGGGTAAAACAGCCTGAGGCGAGATTTGGCAAACCTTCAAAAATAAAGTGGGGTTTTGGACACAAAAAAGAGGGCTCAAAGGGTCATAAATAAGTGCTGGCCACCGCTGATGAATGGAAAAATAAACAGCTTCTTGCTTCGTACCTTTGTTTCGTTGAAAATAATCGTGCATAATTTTGGCAACAACAACCTGCCCACAGGCTTGTCGATACCGTTGTTGCATGCTACCAAGTTTATTGACGATCGCAGTCAGTGCAGCATCCACGGACTGGCCTCCCAAGGAATCCAGCCATTTGTTATAGACGGCTATCTCTTTAGCAGACAAAGAGGTCCCCATGGCTTTCTTCCTGAGAATCTCAGTGGTATAAATTTTAAAAACATTAACATGGTAACCGATAGATACAGCCGGTAATGAAATCATCAAAAATAAATATACTCAAAAAATTGAAAATGTAAATATGTTCTGGATCTATGTGGCCTTACCTCGTTGGATACGGCAAAAATAAGGCATCAAAGTCCAGACCGATCGAATTGGGTTGATGCATGATGTATAAAATATGGTGTTGCTCTGGTTTTAATTTATGAAGATTGGTTTCCAAATTTGCCTGAAAAATGGACAAAGCTTGGCGACTTGGAATTGCTGAGGCCTAGGGTATCCCCAGCAGGTAGCCGAGTTTCTTTTTTTGTAGCAATTCCAGAAGCAACGGCTGCCCTAGATAAATTTATAAAAACGATTGAACTTCATGAGGTTGAGCCCCTTTTCGATTCAAGATAAAAATAATTGAAAAAATTAAATAGATACCACCTTCGCTTGTATTTGTTTTACGGCCGCGAATTGTACCGAACCATCTGCCGTTCCGCCCAACCTGGGGGCACAGCGGGGTATAACAAAAGTTTAAATTCGAACTTTGTTTTTTCTAAGTTTCTCTCGTAAACACAACCTTCTCCATCTCCTGCCAAGGACAAATGGTAATACCATTTGAAACCCTGCGAATGGGTTCTTGGCAGATGCAGATTCCGGCTGAATTGTGGGTGTCCGAAACCACCCCGTGCAATGATTGAAGATGTTTGGGCTGAATATCCGATCGGGATTTAATTTCCACAAACAGTGTTTCTTGGCCTGGCCTTTCGATGACCAGATCAATTTCCATAGAAGGGGATGCCAGATAAGAAAACCGATAGCCTGCCTCAAAATAATGATTCATGCGAAGCAATTCCAAAACAATAAATTGTTCAAACAATCGACCATATTCCGATGACTGTGGCACCAGTGTATTGGATACTGTTCCCACCAATGCGCGTGTAACGCCGGTATCAAAAAAATAAAATTTGGGATGTGTTTTTTGGCGTTTTCGGATGGAATGGTGATAGGCGGGAAGAATAAATCCGATCAAGGTATCTTCCAAAATACCGAAATAGGATTTAATGGTTTTAGAATCGATTCCGGTATCGTTGGCCATATTTGAAAAATTCAAACAGTTCCCATTTTCAGCAGCTGCAAGTTGAAGAAAATGGGTAAAGCCTCTCAGATTTCTGACAATGCCCTCGGCTTGAATTTCTTCAGCCAAATAGGTGTTGGTATAAGATTTTAGAAACCGTTGCTTAAATTGCGGGCTTTCTAAGGCAAAAACCTTAGGAAGGCTTCCGTACTGGAGCACAGAATCAAGTTGAAATTGGGTGCCCAACTCCCGATACGTTAAGGGGTGTAAATAAAAAGAGAACGCCCGGCCTGCTAATAAATTGGCCTGACCGCGCCTCAATTTTCGGGCACTGGAGCCCGTCAGAGCAAAGTTGAGATGAGGATATTTTTCCATCAGCAGATGCACTTCATTGAGCAATTCAGGAACATACTGAATCTCATCAATCACAACCCAATCCACCGCTTTGGCTGATTCAACCATATCCACCAACCGATGTGGCGACTTTTCCAACACCAACCGCACATCCGAATTCAATAAATTAAGAACCAGCATTTTGGACGGATCGGCGATTCCAGACAAAAGCGTCGATTTTCCTGTGCCTCGTGGCCCAAACAAGAAAAAGGAGTGGTTTATAGAAAGATCGAGCTCTCGTTTAATCAACATAAACCTAGGATATCAAAGCTATGGAAAAAATGGAACATATTCCGAAAAATCATGGAAAAAGTGGAGTGTGTTCCAGTTTAAACCTGATTTCGAGTAAAGCGCAGTATCAGTGAAAATTATAAATCGGATTCTCAATTTTCACTGTTTATTCGTGAAAACCGGAAAGATAGTAATTTGGTGGATAGTCATGCCTGGGCCAGATTATCTGATGCGTTTCATCGGTAGATTTTGGAAAGGTGCAATTTTTTACTGATTTTTCCGATTCTTATACATGAATCGAAAAATGATTGCGTTAGTGCCCTGCTATCCTGAAGAACAAAAACAAGTCATGGCGGCGTTTTTGGCCAGTGCACCACTGGTGATTGATCAGGCGGCATGCACAGACAATTTGTGGTTTGGACTGATTGATAAATGTAGGCCCCCAAACCTTGATTCAACATTATGGCCTGAAACATTTGTGGGCATTAACATCTGCATGGCCATGACCCTGGCTTTAGGCAAACAGTTGGTGGAGCAGTTTAATTGGAAGGTGTCGGTTATAACGAGCTTTGGAAAATCTGTGTACCATCATTGGTTTTTGAGGATCGAAAATGCCTTGTACAAGGATGGTTTAATCGTATGCCCGACCTATCGTCAGATTGCGTTGGATACCAATCGGTCGAATCCAGGAGAATTGAGTGAGGATAAACTTTCCGGGCAAGATGCACGGTTGGCTTATGAGACCCTTATGTTTAGGCAATTAGGGCCAGTTCTCATCGTGCAACCCCATGACTTACCTGTTTTAGCCCAGCGTATTGAAATGACCCATTCACGCGCGTATCCTCACCGACAAAGAACGGGCTATACCCCAACATGGCATACCTTATATCAAGAAGGTGGCCGATTAGACCTAAATTCACTCTTACAAAAAAGTCTATCAATGCAAGTGGAAACCATCTTGCAATTTGATCCTACATTGCGCACAGTAGGCGCTTTCGATATAGGTCAGATTCTTAGGACGATTCTGGAGCAGTCCCAGCAGGTTTATGTTCAACCGCCTCAGCGCTTTGAGCACTTCGCTCAAGAACAGCTGGAGCATCATGCGTTGTGGATGGGCTAAAGTCTACAACCACGCCAGCGCGGCTGCTAAATCATCTGGGTCTATGCCTGAAAAATCTTTCAGGTCTGTGCCCAGTGTGGTTTGAAGGTTGCTCAGAAGGCGGTGTAAAAGCTGCCGCGTTTTGATGATATTTGCATCCAAAGCTGTAAGAATGGCGGTGCGGCCTTCGGGCCTAAAGTTTGAGGTGGTCGTGGCCGGGTCTAGGTGGTACTCAATGTTACCAAGACAGGCTAAAAAACGTCGGTAGCGTGGGGCATCGTCGGTGGTTACGAAAATTGTATGGAAAAAATTCAGATGCTTCGATAGAGAATCATAGGCGTGTGTGTGAAAAATATCAAAGGCCATAACCAACCTGCGTTGAAAGGCGGTGGATTCGTTCATGGGGTGCGGTGCGGTTGTGGCCATGCACTTAAGCGAAAAAATATCATAGGCAAGCTCTGACATCAGGTCCCCAAACTCAATGTGGGAGGGGAAACGAGCGGGGTCTAATCCACAGTGTTGGATGATTTGCTTAGGGCCATCCGGTAGGTGTCGACGGAGTTTTTGTGTGTGCACATGTTGCGCCTGATTGAAGCCCGCCAACAGAGGAGTAAAGTCGACCCCTTGTGCCAAGCGAGCGTGGAGCTCCGTTAAAAATTGGTCTAAAATGATCGGGAAGCCAGCGGTCTCACAAAAGATGCCGTATTCTTGTTCATAAAAGAAGGCACATTGAATGTTCAGTAACTGAAGCATCCAGTCTGCGGTTTTATGGCTTGGGATGGCACAAAATTTTTGAAGTTCGGTGCCGACTTGCAGTGGTCGTAATATTTCTGGGCCCAGAGTGGAACTTCTTCTGGCCGCTTGTTGCAACCGTTCTGGTGAGGTGCCGTAACAATCCCGCACAAGAATTTTGCGTGTGTCGTGTACGGGTCGCCGCTCTGAGGTGGTCATGGCTTGTCTGATAAGCAGGGAGTGTTCGGAATCTGCTGGAAAGGGGCTCAAAACACAGTGGGGCGTTGTGCCATTACGGACTACCATGGGTAAAGGGACACCCGACCAGCGGTGGGTTAAGCCGGTTAGAATCGGGGTTAACCGCCGAATGGCTTCATCTCTGAGACCCTGTGGAGAGTCGGCAATGGCCAAATACAAGAAGTGGCTTAACTGTCTAAAGTCCACACCCGATCGAAGTTCAGAGGCAATGCCCACAAATTCAGCCGCCTGGTCCGGGTTGCGTAATGGTTTTACTCGTTTTGCAATGTCTGGGTAGTGCATCGTTTCTCCCCAAGACAGTATCGGTGTAACGGGCCTTGAAGGGGGTTGGGCAGGGATGCTCATGGGTTGAGGTTCGGTAAAGATAATTTTTGCGACCACATCGGCAAGCCAAGCGTGATCGGTCAGAAAAAGCCGCTCGCCCCGATACTGGGTCACATACAGTAGAAGATCGTCCAAAGAATGAATGAACGCAGAAAAATCAACAAAATTAAACTGTTCGGGTTCGGCGTGGCTTAGCAACAACCGTAAAACAACGTGGGTATAGCCCTGAAGAGCGTATCCGACGCCCACTTGTTTAAGAACTTCTCCCTCAAAATTAGACGAAAAGCATAGGTTCATTTGGGCGACGCAGCGCATGGCCAAGTTAGTGTAATCGGGTGAACTGGCGGCAATGACCGTCACAGGGAGCATCAACTTGAGGGTGTCGAGTGTCGCTGGTAGGGTGGGGGATTGCAAGCAGGTATTCCAGTGGTCCAGCCATTTTCGGGCCAGCAACGGCCGGTCTAGCAGGACGGGAAAAACGGCTTGGTGCTGGTCTAAGTGGAGTGCGTCATGGAACCCTTGCAGGTCAACTGTTGGACCCATAAGGGTCAGTCTAAGTTCAAAATAAACCGGCCAATGCGGATGGTTGGGTTGAAGGTCCATCATCGGGGGTGTGGTGTACAAAAGGGGTGGGATCACCGTAGTGGCGACGGCACAGCTTTTGAGCTCAAATAGATCATCCAGCCAACGTTGGCAGGTTTGTTCGGTGGTACAGGTGTGGCCCAGCCGAAGCCGCATGACTTGATGTCCGATCTGAGCCTTGTCGAGGCTGAACAGCGTATGTGCCAAGTCGTTAAACGGCTCGGGGGTTGAAAATTTTTCAATAAACCGCGTGATAACCCGCATCAAAAAAGCAACTGATTTATTGGATCGGGCCGCCAATGCCGACATAACCCAGTCTCTAAATCCTACCGGGTTAAGCCTGGCATACCGTTCTGCCAGTTCGGGATAATCCAAAATTTGGGCTGTTTTGGCTGCGGCTGCTTTTTCTAAGATAGGGGCAAAGTTCGAGTCGGGTAAATCGGCAGGTAGGCTTAACAGGTCGTTAAAAATGTCCTCCCAATTGGGATTTCGAAGGTCCACTCTGGTTTGCAATCGATCCCAAAACGTGGGGGCATCCACCCGTGCAGGGTTGTCTGGTGCATTGGCTTGCGTGTGGGTGGGTGCTGCGCTGGGTTGAGCCTGTGTGCGTGCAGGCCATTGGGACAACAATCGTGAAAGCGGTTCTGTTAAAAAAGCTTGGTGAGCCTCGTCGTTATGCTCGCTGGGTTTGGGGAATTCTACGGGCAAAAGGAGGGTAGGGAGGTCGGGATTTTTGGGCTTGAAGGCATAAAGACGGCATTCTCCTTCGGTTTTGTTTTGAAAGGAAACGCGCTGAAGCTGTCCGTGTGGGGGTAATGCATGAGAGGTGGGATAAGGCTGCCATTCTCGGTCCACCGCAATTTTAAGTAAGATCAAGTCGTTTACACAAACGGGGCTGCCGGGTGCTAGGTCTAATAACTGAACCTTATAATGGGTACAAACGGCCTCATAAACTTTTTGAATGGTGGCTGCATCCAACTTAGCAACCGCTGCTTCGAGACTGGCTCGACCCAGGTTTTTCCAGGCGACAATAAAAGGGCTCAGATCTGCTGGTGCTGCCACCAATTTCCCGGCTTCTTTTAAAAAATTTTCAACCTGATCTTTGTTACGCTTGATAAGCCGGTTGGCCAAGGTCGTGGCCTGTTGTTGGCTAAGGCCAAAAGGTGGTGCTGCAAGTTGTTTTTTCATAAATACCCTAATGGTCCTTTTTTGTAGAGAATTATCGGCTCTATAATGCAAATAATTGCAATATTTAGACAGCTTCGGGCACGTGGGGATTCGGTTTGAACAGGTTGGGGGGATATATGTCACGTGTCGATACATGTCTGGTTTCTTTTATCCGGTCTCCTTCTCGGTAAAATCCGACGGGCCCCCAGTATTGGGTTGTTGTGTCCCACGCCCTACCAAACCCATTCTCTACAAAATGCTCTGATTCGTTATTGTAACCTTCTGTCTGTAGAAGCCCAAAATAACTTGAATATACCATCTCTCGGGCATTGAAAATGCACGCAGTTTTCGATTCTCTCAGAACGTAAGTATTGAATATCTGCGCTTGTTCTGACATCAGCGATGTATCAAAAGTGATCATGTGACTGCTGTTCCGATTCGGCTTGATCGAAGGACCCTTATCCCAAGTTTCGAAGTAAGGCTCTCCACCGATCCTTCTTTCTATCATTCCAAACATCCAAAGTCCTTCGTTAATGTCATGAAAATGTCGCTGATACACCAGAGGACCAATTCGAAGTGCCATTTGCCAATGTGAGTTCTTCAAGGTTCCAAATCCAAATCCAAAGTCCAACTTTGGATGTTTTGCATCTTCATTCAGTAGAACAGAAGTTACTTCATCAAATTGAATTTTTGTAAGGTGACGTAGTGTCAGGCGAAGAATCCTGGGATCAATTCGATATTCTGGCTTTTCGTGGTTACAAACGTGATTGATCACTTTGTCTTCGACACAAATTCTCCGCCACGCCTCTGCCCCATCTGCCTCTGGCGCATTGACGAGCGGAAACCCGAATATTGCGGGGGGAGAATTCAGTTTTAGATCGTGTCGTTCGATCAAGTTTGCAAAGCAATGCTCTCTATCCTGCCAATAGTGCACCGCCATTTCAGAATAGTTGCAAAACTCTTGAAATGATCCATAGAAAGACCTGCTTACTGTGGATAACCGAAGAAGGTCCGGCGTTGGCAACTGTCCCATTACCATTTCCTTTATCTCTTGAGGTAGCTGGGAAAAGTAGGCTATGTGTTTGTGTAGCGTTTTCATTTATCTCCGCCTTGGATTCAGGGATTGGCGCACTTCTATTTAGTTTATCGTATTGGATTTTGGTTTATTGCAGGATAATGGGTTTTGGTAACTTGTAATCACAAATGCACAGCCTTTGTGAGTCGCAAAGCCAAAGCAAGTTTGTCTTTACTCCCCCGCAGGGGCTTGAAATGCAATTGTACAGAGTAACTGGCGGAGAGGGAGGGATTCGAGCTTAATAGGAATTAACCTCGAGAAGAATCCTATTTATAAAACCGTTCGCTGAGGCTCACTGGTTCGAAGGTGATTGTAATCACACCTCCGCAGTCGGTGTGAGTCGCAAAGCCAAAGCAAGTTTGTCTTTACTCCCCCGCAGGGACTTGAAATGCAATTGTACAGGGTAACTGGCGGAGAGGGAGGGATTCGAGCTTAATAGGAATTAACCTCGAGAAGAATCCTATTTATAAACCGTTCGCTGACGCTCACTGGTTCGAATCCCTCTTTGGGATTTTCGGTTTTTTAATCAACTGGCGGAGAGGGAGGGATTCGAACCCTCGCTAGGTTTGACCCTACTAACGGTTTAGCAAACCGCCCCCTTGAGCCACTTGGGTACCTCTCCGATTTATATACACAAATGCATAGCATTTGTGGGTCGGAACTTTGAAGTAAATTCAAAATTCCTCCCGCTGCGCGGCTTCTGAAGTTCAGGGGACTCAGAGACCGTGATGGAACACTTGGGACAGGACATGCAACGTGCGCGGCTTCTGAAGGTCAAGGGACTCAGAACCCGTTGTGGAGCGCTTAGGACAGAACCGTGTGGGTCGGAACTTAAGCTCGAGAATTCTAGCAGTAAATTAAATCTTTAAAAAGGTGTTTTTAAGGGTACTATGGTTGCATGAGAGCTGGAAATGAAAATATAACACCTGTAAATTGGCCTTCGCCGCGCTCGGCTGGGGCAGCTTCGGCTGCTGCTGCGAGTGCTGGGGGTGTGCCTATGGGAGGGGCTTTGCCGGTCCATCAACCGGTTTCAACCGAAAGAATTGGGTTGATGGTTCCACTCCCTGCTGTGTTTCGGCAAACGCCTGGGCAGATGAATTTGCTATTGCCGCAAAACGCGACCGTCTCGGTCGTGATGCATTTACATCGCCCCACTATAGAGTGTCTTTTAATGCCGCCAAAAGCCGGCAATCGGGGGACTGTGCGGATACTTCCGATAGGCGATGGAATCGTCTTAAAAGGGGTTGAAACGGCCGAAGAATTGGACCTAGAGCAGCTAACCCAAGTGCTCTATAGGGAAGGACACATAGCTGTTCCCCAATCGGATTGTGAATCGTGTGGGCCTGTGGCAAACGCGTTTCGGCAGCAAATTTTAACGCGCTTAATCGAAAATAAACGATACAGAGACCCCAGTTTTGGGGCAGATGGGGTCATTTATCCGGATGAAATGCCCGAAGTTAATGATTATGTGGACCATGTGATGGTGATGCCCCTGGTGCATGGGACAACTTTGGAAGAGGTCTTAACAACCCCCGCCAAATCAGCTCTATTTTTTGAGCAATTACTCGACTATGCGGGTGAACTGGGTCGCATCGCATTGATGGATATTTTATGCAAAAATGCGGATAGAGTGGTTAATGCCTATAGCGAAAATGGCGAGGCTAAGTTTCATTCAGGAACAGGTCTCAACAACGGAAATTTGTTGATTTATTCGCATGAAGGTCTTTTAGGTGGGTTGATTTGTATCGATAATGCTGGCGGCGTGAGTAACCCCTTAGAATCAACTGAGTTGGAAGTCAGGAGTTTTAAATCTTTTTTAGCCCAAGAGCGTGTAATAGCCGAGCGGGTGTGGGATGCACTGATTCCTTATGCCAGCGAAGATCCGTCTCCAACAGAAGTTTCAGGATGCACAAAATCCGATTTCGTGGAATCCTTTACAAAAGGATTTCGCCGTCAACAGACCGTTTTAGCCAGGGTGGATGCACAGGTAATGGACCAGGTGCATTGTGGTACAGCGTTTGGCCGCAAATTCAGGACCGTTTTGCATGAAAAACTTCGGGTTTTAAGAGGAGAAAACGATGTATAAACAGGTCAGTGGTGTGGGCATTCAGGGCGATGTTGAAACCTATCAAAAGCTGTGCGAGCTTGCCCAAAAAGTGGGTAGCCGAGAGCATTTGGGTGTGTGTCGGAAGCTTTATGAATCACTAAAAGCCCAAGATCCAGGTCTAGAACTGCCTGATCCTCCCGAGCCGCCTAAGCCCACCAAACCGGTTTAATCCAACGTAAACGCCTCAAGCGCTTTGCTGAATGAGGCGGTCATGCTGTCTTGGTTGGGCCATTCTTGGCCCTCTCTGGGATAGACGGTGCAGCCCACCAGAACTTTATGAACGACGGCGATGCCGCGGTCTTGAAGTTGGGTGATGGTTGTTTGGCAGGCCTGGCTACAGACGTTAATGTCTTGCGGTTCAATGTCTACCATGCTGACGATGGCTTGGGTATGTCCCATTTTATGAAGCTCATGAAAGGGCAAGTGGTTGGCATCTTCTAAAAAGGTTGTGGTGATGTTGAGGCCTTGTTCCTGAGCTAAAAAGGTAAACTGTGCAAGCTCAAAAAGCAAACGGAGGCGTTGGTCTTGATTAAGACGGATTGCGGGATTGTAGGTAAAAAGGGTTTGGGTTGCCGCTTCGACATCAAAGCCCGAAAAATAACGGGCATCTCGGGATTCGTTATAAAGTGGATCAATTAAAAAAATCTGGGCGGGCTGTCTGAATCCGGCGGCTCTGATGGCTTTAAGTTCGGCATACACCTGCCCCAATTGGCCGGACCCGATGGAAATTATACGGTTGATGGTGTTGCGTTGGGGTTTGCCCAAAAAGACGACTATTTGATTTTAGCCTGTGATGGTGTGTATGACGCTTTATCCAATGCGGATATAGAAGTGATTGTACGCCGTGAAGTGTCGCGGATGCAGCAAATTTTTAAGGCCGAAATTGACCGTACTCGACGCCGAGGACAGTCAATTCCTGAAAGCGTTTGGGCGCAACTAGACGCTAAAATGCTAGGCTACATTGCCGATGCCTTAATCCGCGAAGCCGTGGGCGCGGGGTCTCAAGACAACATCAGCGTGATGGTGATTGCCCTTAAAAAAGAAGATGCTCGCCCCGCTTAAAGACCGTTTTAGAAGTCGTTAGATAAGGCCACTTCGTGAATTAATCCCGTATTCATGTGGAAGATCCAGCCATGAAGTTGGGGCGCAATCCCTGCTTTGATGGCTTTTTGCATGACCGAGGTTTTGTGAATGTTGTGCAATTGGTCCAGTACATTCAGTTCAGACAAGCGGTTCACTTGGTCATCCAAAGGCAGGTTTTCCAAGTTGGCTTTGTGTACGGAATACAGGTCGCGAATGCCGGCAATCCAGTCTTCCACCATGCCCGAAATTTGGCCGGTAATGGCCGCTTTAACCCCGCCACATCCGTGGTGACCACAGACAATAATGTGCTGTACTTGAAGGGTCATGATCGAAAATTCAAGGACAGACAACACGTTCATATCGGTCAGGGATACTTGGTTGGCAATGTTGCGGTGTATAAACAATTCGCCAGGGCCGGTTTGGGTGATCAAGTGAATCGGTTTTCGGCTATCTGAGCAGCCAATAAATAAGAAAGGGGGTTTTTGGTCTTTGGACAGTTCTTCGAAATACCTGGGGTTTTCGGCCAGACGGTCTTGAACCCAGGCTTTGTTGTTTTCCATTAATTGGAGATAAGTGTGTTGATGCATGGGCATAGTGTAGCCCAAGTGATACACTTTGGCCATGAACATCGACATCATTAAAGCCCAAGACCGAGGCCGTACCCACATCGAGTGGTTGGACTCTTGGCATACCTTTTCGTTTGGCGGCTACTACAATCCAAAACGCATTCATTTTGGCGCGATTCGGGTGATTAACGACGACATCATTGACCCAGGACAAGGCTTTGATCTGCACCCCCACGACAACATGGAAATTGTCACCATTGTTTTGTCTGGCGAGTTGGAACACAAAGACAGTTTGGGCAATGGCGGCATTCTGAAACCTGGCGATGTCCAGGCCATGTCGGCTGGCACAGGCTTGTACCATTCCGAACGAAACCCTTCCCGAACCACCCCAGTACATTTGTTGCAAATTTGGGTGATGCCCAACCAAAAAAACCTGACGCCCCGCTATCAAGACAGCCAATTTGCTTGGACCCCAAACGGATGGACCCAAGTGGTGGGTTCCGAGCCCAGCGAGGACCGGTTGTGGATTCATCAAAATTGTCGGTTCTATTTGGGACAATTCGAGGCCGGAACCCGAGTGGTTTTACCAGCAGGAAACGCCCATCTGGTAATGCCGATCGAGGGAGAAATCAAGCTGGATTATGTTGTTTTGGCCGAGGCCGACACCGCCTTGGTTAAAGAAGCCGGCGACACCCAACTTGAAGCCCTAAAACCCAGCCGCGTGTTGGTGATGGTTCAGTAACCTGCGTCCTAGAAAATACTTTATTACCGCCAAAACCCCCACCACCGTGGCTGAACTGTTGGTGGGGTTTTTTAAAGGCAAGCAAGATCCCCGCGTGGTCGTGGATGGGGGAGGGGTGTGGAAGGGAAAAACCAGAATCACCCAAGTCTCGACACCGGTTGAAGCCCAAGAAACACTGACGGTGTTTGTTTCCGCCTCCCCACAACAGCAATTTATATTAGACCCCAGCCAAATTATTTTGGAGCACGCAGATTGGGTGGTGGTGAACAAGCCTGCTGCATTGGCCACGGTTAGCGATCACGCCAATTTACATTGGAATTTAACGGCAGGGGTTTGGGCCTATCTGCAGGCTAAAGGAAGTCGGTATCAGCCCACCGCCATTAATCGGTTGGATATTGGGGTTTCGGGGCTGGTGTTGTTTCCCAAGCACAAAGCCGCCGAAAAAAAACTCTTTGCCCTGATGCAAGCGCGAAAGATCGCGAAGCGGTACACCGCTATTTTAGGGCCTCATGTCCCTCGACCTTGGGTGAGGATCTCGAATTACCTTTTGTTTACAAAAAAAGCCCAGATCAGCGAGAGCCCTGCAGGTAAATTGGCTCAGTCCGTATTTGTATGGCAGAAAACTGTAGCGGAAGGCGAGGTTTATCGGGTGGTTATTCGGACGGGGAGAAGACATCAAATTCGGGTCCATGCGGCCCATCATTTGGCCCCTATTGTGGGGGATACCTTGTACGGCTCACCTGCAATCTGTGGAAAAACGCTTTGCCTAGTGGCCGACTACTTAAAGTTTTGGTGGCGGAATGTTCAATACAAAATTCAGTTACCCGAATAATTTGTTGCTTGGCGTTGAAGGGGAGCGCCGTTTAAGGATCAATGCCGCTCTATCCCCCAAAGACAGGTGGGAGAAGCTTTCGCAGGTGTCTTCGGTTATGTGGAAGGCACAGCGAAGGTCTGGATGCCCGTACAGCATGGTTTTGAATTCATTTCGCTCACAACGGTCAAAAAATGTAACCAAAATAACAGGGGCAGAGTGAACGTCAGGCTTAAAAAACCGAAGTAAATTGACCATGATATCTGCCCAATTTTTAGGACACCTGTCGATATTGGGGTGTTCAATCAAGATGCAGGCTGGGGTATAGTCGGCGTTCCAGATGGAGGCATCGCAACACTGAAACAAAAATTGTTTTGCGACGTCTCTCAAAGAATCTGGGAAAGGAATAACTTGATCTACTTCGTCGACCCCAACATAAAGAACAGATGGAAAGCGCTTAATTACAGTTATAAAATCCCGAGCTTGCCCACATCCGATGCTGACAACCATCGCAACACAGTCATGGGGAATGTGGATATGGCGTTCCAAATAAGTATCCAAAGCACTGGTGGGGGGTAACGGGGAAAGCGGAGGCTTGGCGGAGACAACTTTATGAGAAAACATGGCAAATTATCGGGACAACCAATGGATTATTGCAGTCAAAAATAGGGACACCTTTAAAAGTTCGGGTGCGGGTAATATGAGTGTGGGGGTGGGTAAGCTTGCAATACCGCCAAGCATGGTGCAAGATGTCGGTGTTTCCAATCAATACTCTATAGCATGAATTCCCCCTAAATACGGCTGGGGGACCAATGTGTTTTACCCATTACGTTTCGAATAAGGAAAGGCTATGTTTCGACGGATATTACAGGCAGTGGTTTTGGGCGCGTGTGTCCTATTGTGTTGTGGAATTGCGGTTCAGGCCTTGCCCCAATACGCAACGTTTACAGGAACACTTCGCGGCGATCATGGTCTTCTAACCGGGCCTTATCCAGTTACCGTGGGACTGTATTCGTCAAACAACACCTTGCTTTGGGAAGAAACCCATCCCAGTGTCACCTTTACCAATGGCTATTTTTCCATTTCGATTGGCAGCAAAAATTCGACCCCCATTTCCAGTTCTATGCTTAAAGTAGCCGACTATTTGCAGCTGACGGTCGAGTAAGCCACGCTAAGGCTCTCTTTAACCTCTGTGTTGTTTTCTCATATTGCCCAGTCTGCATTAACGGCTGATACAGCCACAACCGCCAATACGGCCTTGTCTGTTGCTTGGGGGTCGATTACGGAAAAACCTACCTTGGTGACGCCAAACTATTCGGGCACCATTACGGCCACCGCTTTTGTGGGGGATGGCAGCCAATTAACGGGACTTTCAACCGCTGGCATCGACGATGGGTCTATTACGTCGGCCAAAATCGCCGATGCAACCATTGTGAATGCGGATATCAGCCCCAGTGCCTCGATTGCCTATTCGAAGCTAAACATTTCCAAAGCCGATATTGTCGGATTGGGCATTCCAACGGCAGACACCACCTACACGGCAGGGACAGGGTTGGGATTAAGCGGCACGGCTTTTGCCATTGATGGCACCGTTGTAACCTCGAATTTCCACGGTTCGGTAACCGCCACAGCCTTTGTGGGGGATGGCAGCCAATTAACGGGACTTTCAACCGCTGGCATCGACGATGGGTCCATTACCTCTGCAAAAATTGCGGATGGAACCATTGTGAATGCGGATATCAGTACGTCTGCCGCGATTGGGTATTCAAAACTAGCCCTTGCCACCAGCATTACCAACAGCGACATCAGTCCAACCGCCTCGATTGCCTATTCCAAACTCAACATTGCCAAAGCGGATATCGTGGGGTTGGGCATTCCAACAGCCGACACCACCTACACAGCCGGAACGGGACTCAGCCTAAGCGGAACGAGCTTTTCGATTAATGGTACTGTGGTGACCTCGAATTTTAATGGTACGGTAACCGCCACCGCTTTTGTGGGGGATGGGAGTCAATTAACGGGGGTTTCAACGTCTGGGTTGGACAACGGGTCGGTAACGGGGACCAAAATTGCGAGCGGGACCATCACCAGCGCCAACATCAGTTCAACAGCGGGAATTCTGGGCAGCCAATTGGCGAATGGGACCATCACCAATACCCAAATTGCCGATTTCACCATCGATGCCAATCGCTTGGATAGTGACAGTGTTTCGTCTTCCAAAATCCAAGACGGCAGCGTGGAAACCGAAGACATTGCAGACGGGGCCATCGTCTCGACCAAAATTGCAGCCGGCACCATCACCAGCGCCAACATCAGCGCCACAGCCGCAATTCCTTATTCAAAATTGAATTTGGTAGTCTTGCTTGGGAACATGGATTTAAGTCCAACAGCGAGCATTGCTTATTCTAAATTGTCCTTGTCTGGATCGGTTGTGAATAGCGATATCAGTTCTTTGGCAGCAATTGCCTATTCAAAGTTAAATTTGGCCAATTCGATTGCTTTGACCGACTTGGGCACCACGGCCATCGTAACCAGCAATTATACGGGCAGCTTGAACTTATCCGGAACCGTAACTGCCAATGTGTTTGTGGGGGATGGGTCTCGCTTGACGGGAGTGGTGGCAACGTCTTTGGACGATAGCACCGTCACCTCGGCCAAAATTGTGGATGATACCATCACCAATTCAGACATTAATTCTGCAGCGGGGATAGCCTATTCGAAGTTGAATTTGGCAGGATCGGTCGTCAATTCCGACATCAGCTCGTCAGCAGGAATCGCCTATTCGAAATTGAATTTGGCGAATTCAATAGGTGTGTCGGATTTGGGAAGTACAGCCATCGTCACCAGTAACTATACTGGGAATTTGAATGTTAGCGGCACAGTAACGGCCAATGCCTTTATTGGGAATGGGGCTGGGTTAACTGGGGTGGTGGCAACTGATTTGGCCGACAGTACTGTTACCTCAGCAAAAATTGTGGATGGAGCCATCACCGACGAAGACATCAGCACCACAGCCGCCATTCCCTATTCTAAATTAAACTTAACGAGTTCAATTATGAATGCAGATGTAAGTCCATCAGCAGGTATTGCATATTCAAAACTTAATTTGACGGCATCTGTGACCAATGCAGATATTGCAGCAGGAGCCGCAATTGCATTTACAAAACTACAAATTGCAAAGTCCGATATTACCGACCTAGGTATTCCAGGCGATGATACGGACACCATCTATTCGGCAGGTACTGGATTAAATTTAAATGGTACAACGTTTTCAATTAATTCTGGCGTGGTAACAAGCAACTATACCGGTGGGCTAAATGTAAGCGGCACAGTAACCGCCAATGCGTTTATCGGAGATGGGTCTGGATTAACAGGCGTTCCGGTTGACAATAATTCGGTAACTTCGGCCAAAATTGTGGATGGGTCCATCCTGACGGAAGACATTGCCGATAGCGCCATTACCGGAGACAAAATTGCCGATGGCACAATCGACTATTCAAAACTGACAGGTACTATTCCTAGCAACCAATTGCCTGGCAATGTTGTAACGGCCAATTTTAATGGATCGTTAATTGTTTCTAGTACTATATCAGGAGCCAGTTTTTCTGGAAGCGGGGCCGGGTTAACCAATGTTGTAACCTCGAACTATGCCCTAAGCCCAACCATCAATGGCCAATTGAATGCGGTGGGTGGGATTTCGACTGGTGGAAGAGGCATGAAATTTGCATCTGGCCGATGTGAGAGTAACGCGTTGGTGAATCAAAGCCAAGTCACGAGTATCAATCATGACGGAACAGGGGTTTATACGATTACTCTAGCTTTTACAGCCACCAATATTATTCCTGTTGCAACCCTGTACCAGCTTAGTCCTGGATACGTGTCGGTTACAAACATCGGATCTAATTCCTTTGTGATAAATACGTATGATAGCTCTGGGACGAACACGGATGCGGATTTTTCATTTCTTGTTATAGGATATTAATCTCTTGTAAAAATTCCTTATTGCCAAGAACGATAAGCCTGAGCTGCCACACCCCCTGAATTTTCAAAAACAGTGTGTGGCAAAAAAGGAGGTCATAAATCCCATCAAAATAAGGTGTCGAACCAGGTGATGGGTTAGAAGATTGTTACCAATATTGGCACAAATACATTTGATATTAATACCTTCGATAACACAGGTACGCCATCAAATGAATTGTTTACTTTTATTGTGATGGGGCATTAGTAGTGAATAGAAAACACCCCAGGAGGTTTATTCAGGAAAAAGTGTCGTAAATTCGATAGCTTTGATAAGCTATGGAGTCAGTACATCCCGCACCACAAGAAAGAACATCATGCCATCGGACCATTCAGACACAACACCGGAGAGAATGCAGACAAATCGCAATCGGCCAATAGGCGGGGCGGTGCCAGCGAACACAACTTTGAACAAAAGATCAGGTTGGTTTAGACGTTGGTCACTGGGACTTCTCTTTGTACTGGGGATTGGCATGGGGGGAAATGCTCTTTATGCCGCACCGCAGGGAACGCCCACGTTTTCGGTGAATGTGAATACGGCGGGCTCTTTATCCACCGTTAAATCGATGCGGGTTGATAGCGATGGGACAATGTATTTTCTTCATGGAAACGCAAACTCTTTTAGTAGACTATCGAGTGACGGGACATCTTACACGTCGATGAGCTTTTCCACGGCTATCCCCAACGCATCTAGCGGTCTTGATTTTGTGATTACAGGCAATATCTTGTTTGTGGCGAATCAAGCGTCGCCACAAAGGATCTCCCGATATGATCTGAGCGGAAGTACAGCGACATTTGTTGCCAGTGCGAATACCGGCTCTGGAGCGCCTGCCCTGGCCATTGGGCCCGATGGGGTAGTTTATTTTTCGCGAAGTAACATTCTTGCCGCATTTGATTCGTCCCTTAGTTCGGTCCCGACTTCTGGACGGTATATTTCGACATCCAATACCCTTGCCACAGTTGCGAGATCCTATTTTTCGACCAACGGGAACTTTTATTACACGGCTATCAATGGGTCTGTCCGTCGGTTGATTCCCCCTGGAAATGCCGGGCAAGACACCATCGTAGCGACGGCAAATAATGGTAACAACACGCCCGGTTTTTTTGTTGCGCCCGATGGAACAATGTATACCGCAAGCCCAAACAGTGTGAAAAAATGGTCGCCGACAGGTAATGCACTGTGGAACATGAGCTTTGGCACGGGTGGTGTTCCGGCTCTGTCTGCAATGGCCGTAGACGCAACCGGAAATATCTATGTAACGAACACGAACGGGGATGTCAGACTCTATCAACCGATTAATCCGGTGAGTGAATTCAGTGCAACGAGCGCATCAGCAACCTCTGTCACCTTAAATTGGACATCGGGAGCTCTGGATAGCGACTTTGGCGGGGTGATGATTCGTCGAAGTAGCAGCGGAACCCCAACCTCGGTAAGCGACGGCACTCTGGTGACTCAAAACAACACGGGCTCTTCCTACCAAGATACGGGACTGGAAGCTAGTACCACCTACTATTACACCATTTTTAATAAAACCTCAGACGGGTTCTACAGCTCTGGGGTGACACTCTCCGTTACAACCGCTGCCGGAACCCCAGATGCCCCCGTGCTTTCGGCAACCCTGCCAGCGCCAAACAGTGGTTCGGTGTCCTTGTCGTGGAATGCCCCAGCCTTAACCGCAACCTTTTTACTGCAACGGTCCCAAGACGGGGGACCAGCCACCACCGTCAGCGCCAATATGGATGTTTCGGTGACCAGCTATTCAGACACCGGCCTAAACGATGGCGCTTATGTGTATTCGCTCTATGCCATTAGTGCTTCGGGGGTTACCTCGAATGCCGGTGTTGCAGCCACCGTCAATATCGACGTGACAGCCCCCAGCCCACCCAGCCTGGAAGCATCCAAACCCACGCCCAACGGCACCACGGTTTCGTTGGTCTGGAGCACGCCATCGGGGGCTGCCAAGTTTGCCTTGTTCCGGTCTAAAGACAACGCCGACCCGGTTTCTGTGAGTTCAAACATTCCCCTGTCTACCACCAGCTACACCGACACGGACTTAACCGACGGGGACTATGTGTATTCAATCTACGCCATCGACGAGGTGGGCAATACCTCCAATGCCGGGATTTCCACCACAGTAAACATCGACACCACAGCCCCCAATGCCCCGAGCAGTTTTAATGCCACGGCATCGGGCAATGCCATTGCCTTGTCTTGGGTAA
>JBFWNS010000009.1:0-68831 GCA_050250935.1 Candidatus Margulisiibacteriota bacterium
TTGCAATTGCAGACGCCATGGGAACACCGATTCCCAACACACCGCGTGTGGTACAGGCGGCGCCGGGCCCGATGCCAATAAAGACAGCGCTTACGCCAGTTCTCATCAGGTCTAGGGTAACTTCGTAAGTGGTGGAATTGCCAACCATCACGGGGATGGGCATGCTTTTAACAAAAGCCGCCAAATCCAGCGTCGTAGCGCCTTCTTTTCCTTTGAAGCGTGGTGATACCACTGTGGACTGCACTAAAAACGCGTCAGCGCCAGCCTGAACAGCCAGTTTCCCCAAATGTTGGGCGCGAATTGGCGTTGCAGACACAATTGCAGGAACACCCTGTGCTTTAATTTCTTGAATACGCTTGATCACGAGCTCGTCTTTAATATCGTTTTCTTGGTAAATGTGCTGCATCACAGACACATAGTCGGCTTTGCTGACAGATGCAATCTTTTTCAAAACCTCATCAGGGTTTTCATAGCGTGTTTGAACGCCTTCCAAATTCAAAACACCCGTTGCGCCAAATTGACCCAATAAACCTGCCATTTTTGGACTGACAACAGAGTCCATCGAAGACGCAATAATGGGCATTTCCAACTTAACACCACCAATGGTAACCGAAATGTCTACCAAATCGGGATCAATGGTCAATTCGGACGGAACTAAGGCAACTTCATCCAATCCATAGGCTCGATTGAATTGTTTGGCTACACGGGTTGTCATGGGTACTCCAAAAAGAAAGATTTTTGAAAAAAGATAATCTTGAGATCCTACCAAAGGCAGTCTGAGGTGTCAATTCAAATAGCCTCTAGATGTTCCTTAGAAACCCTTGTCCCATTTCACTTCGCATAATAAATATTATGTTGCATTTAGTGATTTTTCTAGAAAAGCCGTGGCGCAAGCCGTTGCCCAAACATTGGTCATGGTTCGTATACCGCACCACAGACCATCAAAAACCAGGAAAATACCGAGTCCTTCCAGTGGCAAATTGAATATGCTAAGCAGAATAACCAAGCTTAAAATCCAACCTCTGGACAATCCAGCCGTCATCATCCAAACCATTAAAACCAAGGGCAAAATCAGCAGAAAATTGGCCAGGGACAGCGCTAAACCATACTTTGATAGCAATAAACAAAAAGCTGTAGCACTAAAAATTAAGGTTCCTTGGGCGTTAAATCTAGCCCCAAGCGGCAGAACAAAACTAACAACCCGGTTCGAAAATCGCTGATGGGCCATGAGCAGATCCATAACTACTGGGGTCAAGACCTCGATATTTGCGCTGACTACACTGGACATAAAACTGGGAATCAAGGCATTAAAAAACCGTAAAAAATTAAGCTTTAAAATACCAAACACCATCCCCAGCAAACACAGGCAAAACGCAATCATGGCCAGGGCTGCAAGCCCCCCATACACCACCATGGTTTTAAGTCCCACAAAGCCTTCTTTGGACACAGCAACCGCTACGAAAGAAAAAATAGCCGCTGGGATTCCCTTCATCACCCAACCCCAAATGGTGGTTAAACTCAAATTCACCGCTTCAGACAAATTAAAAAAATAAAGCGATCGACTGTCATTCCCCAGGGCTGCTGTACTGCCCATCGCCAAGCTTACACCGGCAACCCAAACCAAAGGCGATGCTTGACTTAGACTCTCCCATTTTGGAAAGGCCATTCCCATAAACCCTTCTTTTAAGAAGTCCAAAGCCACGCCACAGATCAAACAGGACAAAACCGTCATCAGCATAAAAATCAGGGTGGTTTTGGCGGTTAAACTTGAACGGGATTTCAAACTTGTTTGTCTGAAACTTTTTACGATCAGAACGGCCACTACCGGTAGCGTCAGGGTTTTTAACAGCATCAAAAAGAAACTGCTAAAGAGTGAAAACCAAGACACATATTCAGGCCAAAAAAGCCCACAAATCAGGCCAAAGGCAATGGCAATCAGGTGTAAACTTAGGGTCCCATTCCGAAAAAGTGACATAAACCTGGTATAATACAACCAATGTTGCCTAAAAAAGTAGTCCTACTTTCTGGTTTTCTGTGGTTGATTCTTCTGATTCCCTGCCACGGACAGCCCTTGCCTTCGGCACTGATCTCTAGCGAAAACGCCGAAGTATCGCCAAATACAGCCGTTTCTACTCCCCCACCCTTTACGGTCGATGCTTCGTCTCAAAAAGCAATTGTGGCTTATATTCAACAACATCACCGCAACGTTCCACTGGGCGAAGCTCAAGAGATTGCCAAACACATTATCCTTCAATCTGAAAAACAAGACATAGATCCCATGTTTACAGCCGCTGTGATTTCGGCCGAATCGGGGTTTAACCGAAAAGCCGTCAGCCGATCTGGGGCCAAGGGGCTGGGACAATTAACCCCACCCACCTATCGGCATTTGAATGTGACCAATCCCTTTGATATCGAACAGAATGTTACGGCAACCACGGTTTATTTGGGCAATCTACTCGACATGTGGAAAAACAGTGCCCAGCAAGAAACCCTTGCTTTGGCATCCTATTTAAGGGGCTATGTTCGCATCAAACGATCGGGGGGAAAACTGGATCGTTTTGCCAGCCGATATACCCAAGAGGTTTTAAGACGTTATAACGAGCTTAAGAATAAACATCAGCAATTTGAAACGGCAGAGGCTGCGACGCCATCAAGCCCTTCAATACAATCTAAAAAATAAATACATGTTCTGATGACTTTTTCTCGATGCCCTCTACTGTAGGACACTTTAACTCGAAAAGGACTGTATACCCATGCAAGCACCGTCCCTATTTTCTCTGCTCAATCCAACCGCTGCCAAAACAGGCTTATCGGCCGGAGCAACCCTTCCAGGGGGAACCTCGTCCGGACAAAGTTTTCAATCCATTTTAAGCCAGGCTCAATCCAATTTAAGCAACATTAATTTTAGCAGTGGGGTTACCCTTGATGAGGGAGACGATAGTGGCGCAAGTGCAACGTCGTCACTGTTAAGTTCTAGCCTGGGAGGCAGTTCTTCGCTTTCAGATGGATTGGATGTCACGAGTGGTATTTTGTCCGGTATTAAACTTCAAATCGCCAGTAAAATTCAGGAAATGAGCCTGAAAGAACAAGACAGAACGGAATTGGTTAAATTGGTTCAAGAAGCCGCTCAGCTTAAAAAATTCCCCCTCTCTGCCGAAGACCTTAAACAAAAAACAGATGCACTGCTTCACTATGGCGTCGGTCTGATTAATCAGATTAAATCCGAAACAAGCGAAGCCAATAAAAATGCCGAAGAAAAAAGCCTGATTCAAGTACTCTATGTGCTGTTTGGCTATGCAAAATCGGGAAGCCCAGAAAGCATTACCGATATGACCAGTTATATTAAAGAGTTGCCAGTCACCTCTAAGATTCCGAATTTTATTTATCAATTGCTGGGTCAGCTGGTGAATGGCCAAGAGGGGCTGCCCGACAACCAGGATTTCGAAGCCGCTTTGGATGACATTAAAAGCCTTGCACACAAAGCCGCACCATCGGATTCCAGTTCTGAAGAGGCCATGGGTTTTTCGATGACTGACGAACAAAAATCGATCTTAAAATCCCAGCTGGCCGATTTAAATACAGATTCAGCCATCCAGTTGCTGGCTCAATTGAATACCGATGGACAGGTTTCGGCCAGCGCTTAAATCGCCTTGGATTTAAACAGCATACTGACCAGAGATTGCTTGTAGAGCAAGACCCTGTACTTTTTGCTGATTGGGGCTGCATGATTGAGTCGAACAACCAAATTGCCATTGTCTAGGAACTGCTTTTGTTCGATATCGTACCCTTCGAAGGGCTGTTCTTGGGTTTGAATTGAAAGCGATTTTTTACCGGCCAGGAGTGGCACAAACTTTGAATCCACCACGGCTTTGTTGCCCTGAACATGGATCGGGACAGAAATTGCGATGGGAAACAAGGCCACATACGTACACCCCATCACCAAAAAAAGAATCAGACCAATCAGGGCCACTTCGATTTTGTGAATGAAGGTATCAAAATTTTTATGCGCCAAAGCCTCGATCCAGCGGCTAAACATGTAGATTCTCCTGTAGGGTTTCTTGCAACGATTCGATGGTGTCTTCTGGCACACATTGGTGAACCTGCCACTTGACTTCGATGGGACGGCCTTCGATATGCCTGAACACCTGGGTTTTGAGATAGGATTGAAGGCGGGTTAAGGCCATGGTTGCGCCTTCCAAATTGGTTTCTGGAAACGCCACCCAGAACAGCCCGTCGGTTTGATAGGCGCAGTAGTCCACTTCTCTTAGAAAGAGGCTCATGGTGATGGCCAAATCGTCGATAAAATGATCGTAGACATTGGGGTCGAGATTCGCCTCGATTTTGGTGATGTCTTGAATGGCCACAACGCCAACCGACAACGGTCGTTCATAACGACGCATGGATTTGAGTAGAAAAGTAACCTGCTGCAAAAACTGTTGAAATCCACCAAATTGTAATTCATAGAGCTTGAAAAATAATCCTTTTTTGGCCATCAATTCGGGAACACTGCCCTTTTCGGAAATGGTGCCATCGTTGCTGATGACCACCACTTGGTCGACCAATTTAATGGCGGTTAAACGATGCGCAATGATAATGACGGTTTTTTTGCCCTTGAATCGTTCAAGGGTACGCTGAATTTGTTTTTCGGATTCGCTGTCCAGTGCCGAAGTAGCCTCGTCAAAAATGATGATTTTAGGGTCTTTAATGAGGGCTCTGGCTATGGCAATGCGTTGGCGTTGGCCACTGGACAAGAAAGAACCTCGAGGTCCAACACGGGTGTTAAAGCCTTCGGGCAGGTTCATAATAAAGTCGTAGGCGTCGGCTTGCTTGGCCGCTTCGATCATGTGGTCTTCGGTGATTTTTTCGTGGGCACCAAACAAAATATTTTCTTTGATGCTATCGTCCAACAAATACGCATCTTGGGAAATCAGCCCAATTTGCTCGCGCAAACTGGAAAGCCGAATCTGCTCGATGGGCATGTCATCGATTAAAATTCGGCCTGAAGAATGGGGATAGAACCGTAAAATCAGATCGATAATACTGCTTTTACCAATGCCCGATTTGCCCACGATGGCCAGGGATTTTCCTTGATCGACCTGGAAGCTGAGGTCTTTGAGAAACTGGGTTTCTGGCGTATAGCCAAAGCCAACGGCATCAAACTTGAGGTTCCCTTGGATGCTTAGGTTTGTCCCTTCGGCATCTTGTTCGTGATACTCTTCGGGATGGTCCAAAATCTCGATGATGCGCTGAAACGACACTTGCGAGGTCACAAATTCGGTATAAAGACTGGCCAAATTTTCGAAGGGAGATTGCAGCATGGCAATGTAAGAGGTGATGGCCACCACCTCCCCCACAGTTAATTGCCCGCTGATGACACAGTAGCCCGTATAAAACCCAACAATCAACGTCCAAAACCGATTGATTAATATCGAGAACACCGTCTGAAACGAGGTGGTAATTTTGGCTTTTCTTTCGACTTTAAAGAGCTTTAATAGCTGAATAATGAACCGCTCAATTTCTTGCTTGCCTCGGTGAAACAACTTGATGAGTTTGATATTTGAGAGGCGCTCTTGAAGCAATTCGTAGAGCCGAGACCCCATTTCCCGATTTTCGACGTTGATATGCCGTAATATCCCCGAAAAAAAATGGGTCTGATAAAAGTAGATGGGAATCCCAACCAGGGCCAAAAAAGTTAAAGTCTTGTTCATTGAAAAACAGATGACCAACAAAAAGGTCAGCTTAAACAAGACACTTAAAAAGCTGGGAACCATAGTGAGGATGGAATGTTGGACCACTTGCAGGTCGTCCGTCATCCGAAAAATGATGTCCCCTACTTTGTGTTCGTTGTAAAACCCAATGGGAATACGCTGCAGCTTTGCATACAGGGTGCTGTAGAGTTTTTTAAACAGCGATTGATCGACAAACAAGTCCAAAAACGAGCGAAAAATAACCAGAAAATTAAAAGAAACAGCCAATAAAAAAGGCAAAAGCGAGAAAATAAACAACAGATTTAGGTCTTTATAGGGATAAGCATAGTCAAACAACACCCTCAAAATCAAGGGCGGCAACAGAATGCCGATGGTAACCAAATTTTCGACAATAAAGCTTAAAAGAATTTTATCCCAATACGGCAGTACAAACCCAGTAAAACGGAAAAATAAGGTCAGATTTTTTCTCATGCGGTGCAGACCATCCGTTCGCTTAGATTTTGGGCCACGGTGTCGGATTGCAGAACCCGAACCAGTTCTAGGGCAAAAGGCAGGGCCGTGCCAACCCCTCTGCTGGTAATGACGTTCCCATCCACCACAACAGGCACTTCCACATACTCGCAGCTGACCAGTTTGGGGCGGGTACCTGGAAACGAGGTGGCTTTTTTACCTTGTAGTATGCCCAACGATTCCAAAATACGTGGCGCTGCGCAAATGGCGGCCACCCATTTTTGGGCCTTGTGATGGTTTTGAAGACAGTTTTTGACGGCTTGAGAAGCGGCTAGATGGGTGGTCCCAGGCTCTCCGCCTGGCAATACAACGGCATCAAACAGGGTTTCTTCGACCTCGCTTAGGAGGGCATCGGCAATCACCTGAAGGTCGTGAGCGCCGCGCACCAAATGTTGGTCCAAACTGGCGGTTACAACCTCGATTTTGGCCCGACGCAAAACATCCAATACGACGATGGCTTCAATTTCTTCGAACCCTGGGGCCAGCATTAGCAACGCTCTCGCCATCGGTACTCCCCTTTACTTGAATGGAATCGGCACAATCTTTGCAGGAATAGGTGTGTTTCGAATTATAACATGAACCACAGATCCAACATCAGACACCTTTTTGGGCACTAGGGCCATGCCAATGGGCTTGTTAAGCAGCGGAGACAAGGTTCCGGAAGTCACTTCCCCACCCTCTTGAATGGCATAACCTTGGCGAGGAATTTGTCTTTCGGGCAATTCCAGGCCCACCGTTGTCCAGTCGTTGGTTGCCTGCAGGCGCTCTAGGGCTGCTTGCCCGATAAAACCAGATCCTTTCACGACCCAGCCATAGCGTGTCATGTGGGGGTGAATCGATTCTGAAAGTTCATGGCCATAAAGGGGGAGGCCAGCCTCGATTCGAAGGCTATCCCGGGCACCCAGCCCACAGGGAATTGCACCTTTACTTAGAAGCGCTTTCCAAACCTGGGGACAAGCTGCGTTGGCGACCAAAATTTCTACCCCATCTTCGCCAGTGTAGCCGGTGCGCATCACCAATACGGTTGGGGAAAGGCGTTTAAGCCCAAAACGGGGCATGTCTTGGATCTCTGGAAACAGTTCAGTGGCCATGGCAAGGGCTTTTGGGCCTTGTAAAGCCATAAATCCATGGGTGGGACCCTGGTCTTCAATTTGAACACCATCGGTATTGTGCTGGGCCATCCACGCCAAAATCTTGGCTTTATTCGACGCATTCACCACCAAATAGAAACTGCCGTCGTCGCAGTACCCCACCATGATATCGTCTAGGATCATGCCGTCGGCATTTAGCATCATGCCATAGACCATTTTGTGGGCCAGGGCTTTGGCAACATCGTTACAAATGAGGGTTTGCAAAAAGGCTTGGGTATTGGGGCCAGTTAGGCGTAAAACGCCCATGTGGGAGATATCAAAAAGCCCTGCAGACTGTCGAACTGCCCTGTGCTCTTCTTGGATACTGGAATACCAAACCGGCATATCGAAACCGGCAAATGGCGTCATTTTGGCTTTCAACGCCAGGTGTTCGTTGTGCAAGATGGTTTTGGTGGTCATACTCGTCTCCTTATTAAGCTCAAACAACGTTCGTTTTGCTCGGGCAACCCGATGGTGATGCGAATGGCATTGGGCAATCCAAAACTTCCCAAATGCCGAATGATCAGCCCTTGGGTCATCAGCCATTCTACCAGGGGCTTTGCATCTTGAGTCCCTAACGCACAAATGAAATTGGCCTGGGTGGGTAGAATTGAAAAACCGAGCTCGGGCAACTCGGCTTGAAACCGTTTTAATTCTGATTGGTTATTGTTCAGTGTTTTTTCAATAAAGCCGGCTTTTTCTAGGGCCAATTCGCCAGCCTTAAGGGCAATAGACCCCACATTGAAAGGCTGTTGAACCCGTTTTAACCAAGTTAGCACCTTAGCAGATGCCACGGCATACCCCAACCGAAAGCCCGCTAGCCCAAACAACTTCGAGAAGGTTCGGGTTATCACCAAATTGGGAAACTGGTTTTGGAGCTCGACAGAGCGGGGAAAGGTGGGATCGGTTACAAACTCGGCATAAGCCTCGTCCACAACCACCAACACCTGCTCTGGAACCTTGGCCAAAAATTGGGCCAGTTCGTCGTGACTGATGCAGGTTCCGGTTGGATTATTGGGGTTGGCGATAAAAATAAGTTTGGTTGCTGGCGTAATGGCGGCCAAAAAACCCGGCAAATCATAGCGAAAATTGTTCATGGGAACCGTTTTAAACGGAACGCCCATCAACTTTGCGACAAATTCGTATTCAGAAAAAGTATGCTCGGAACTGAGAACCTCGTCGGTTGGATTTAAAAAAGCCAAGCCCAGCATTTGCAAAATTTCGTCGCTGCCATTGCCAAAAATCAGGTTATCGGCAGAACAGCCCAAGCGTTGAGACAAGGTTTCGAACAACCGAGAAGAGGGTTGATGCGGGTACAACTGAGCCGATGTAATGACCTCTGATAATTCGGCAGCCGAAAGTGGGCATCCAAAGGGATTTTCGTTAGAGGCAAGTTTAATGGGGTTTTTGACACCAAATTCTCGAACCACATCTTGAATGGCTCTGCCAGGGGTATAAGGGGTTATGGCATCTAGATTGGGTCTGTGGAACACAGCTTGGATTCTAGCATTTTTTTTACACCCGGCCAAGCCAAGTCAGGTAGAGCATGGTGGCTATCCAGAGTCCAAAAAAGGCGAGATCCCCGCCCATCAGCACCCCTTTTTGAAAAGCCGATAAATGCTCTAGAAACGAGAGATTAACCAAAACCGTCTGTAAGGTTCCCGATGTCAGACGCGACATCCAGCCCACAATCCACAATAAAAAGGACACGCCAAATTGTAACACCATGGCCATCGAGACCGAGCCCACCCATCCAGAAAGCCAAAGACTGGTGGCCAACAAAGCACCGCCAAACAGCAGTAATCCCAAATAGCCAGAAGCAATCACTCCCCAGTCTGGCGTGCCCAGGAAGGCCAGGGTTAAGGGGTATGCCAAGCTACACCCCAGCAAAAGGCCATAGGCCGCAAACCCCGCCAAGAATTTGGAAATGACCAGTTGAAACGGTGAAATGGGCAAGCTTTTTAGCCAGGACAAAGTCCCCAATTGCCGCTCTTCACTGATTAATTTTGCCCCAATCATCGGGGCCAAAAACAAAACCAAAATAGACATGTTGTTAAACCAAAATCCCATCACTGTGACGGTTTGGGTATAAAACAACAACAAACAAAAAAAATAGCTGCCCAGGACCAAAAAAACGCCCAATAAGGCATAAAGCCATAGACTATTCAGGTAAAGTTGCCATTCTTTTTTAAACAGAGTCCAAATCATGAGGCCTTCCAATCGATGCCTAAAGGGGATTCTAGGGCAGTCAGTTGGCCTTTGTCCAAATAAAACCACGCCTTACAAAGCGAGGCCAATTCTGCAATATCGTGGCTGGAAATTAAGACTGTCGTGGTCCCAGAAACTTGGGCCAAAGCTGTTTTTAACAGCACCCGCTGAGCCGGGTCCAAGCCAGACAAGGGTTCGTCCAACAGCAGGTTCTTGGGGGAACCCAAAAACGCTTGGGCCAAATTTACCCGTTGGGAATAGCCCTTGGACAATGTGCCACAATAGCGATGCCGAACATCGGTTAATAAAAAAGACGCCATTTGGTGCTCCACTTCCAATAGAGGCGCTTGCTTGATGGCCGCCACCCACTTCAAAAAAGCCTCGACTGTAAAATCGGGATACAGAGCCGGTTGCTCGGGGGCATATCCCACCCCACCCTCGCAATGGGCTTGCCCGCTATCGCAAGGAACAATGCCAGCCACGGTTTGCAAAAGTGTGGTTTTTCCTTCGCCATTTTTCCCCACCAGTCCAAACAACCCCGGAACATTCAGCTGTAAAGAAACACCGGCCAAAACCTGGCGCCTTCCATAGGTTTTAACCACATTTTGGGCAACAATCATGGTTTTTTCTTTTTCAGAATGAATTCGGTTTCGACCCCTTGTTTGGCGTTAAATTCTTCTTTGTCTAAATCGATGATGAGCTGATCGCAGCGCAATTTGTCGGTTTTGTCTTTGACCATGGACACATCGCCAACCAAACTAAGTGTATTTTTGGCATCATCCAAAACCAGTTTCGAGCAGGTTGCCGTCTTGTCTGGCTGAGTAAACTTTACGGCTCCCAAGGCCGTCATAACCTTGCCTTGTTTATCCAAAACCAAATCATCGCAGGCCAAGGAAAAGGCCAGGTGAAGGGCTTTTTTGATCTCGGCACTTTTTAGTGCTTTGAGCCGTTGCGGGGTCAAAAGCCATACCAAATCCGATCCGTTTACCTTAACATGATCCCAAAAATGAATCGTGTCGGCAGTGTCTTCGTAGCGGGCAAATCCGGCTTGAATGAGCTTATCATCTTGCTTAATCACCACATTGCCAGACAGGGTGACTATTTCCCCAGAATCTGGGGTGTAATAGCCCAGTGCATTGGCCCTAAACCAGGTGGTTTTGGCCCGTAGTTGGCGCTCTCTGGCATCGATTTTCTCGTTGGTAGTTGGGTTCGCCGGCCGGGTTCCAGACACCCCGTCTGGAATTTCCGATCGATCCTCGTCGATGTAGATGGTCATGGTATTGCCGGTAACAATCATGTCGTTGGCTTCAAGTCGAAACCCATTTTTGATGGTGGCAATGTTTTTGTCGTGGTCCACTTCTACGCCTTCTTTGGGATAAATCACCGCTTTGCCTTGCTTAATGATGACCTTACCGGACAAAAAGGTTTTTTTGTTGGCGCTAAAATAACGTAATTCTTCAGAAATAATTTTGATGGGCTTTTTAAGATCCGCGCTAGCCAGAAGCCCAGAACCAGACATTTTTTGAGATCTTCCCATTAAATCGGCTTCGATGTTTTTGCCCCAAAAAAATTTGTTTTGGGTATTGATCTGAATAGAATCGCCAGACAAATGGTCTAAAACAACAGCCTCGTTATCATCGAAAACACGGCCAGAAAAGATTTTTTCGGCATGAATTAAATAGCGGCTTTGTCCCGACCAAATGGTCGAGGCCACGATTTGCCAACTTTTTTGAGTACCCTTGTACCCGGTGATCTGAGACTGGGAAATTTCAACCCATTTTTCCCGTCGATTAACGGTCGAAGACAGTTGGTATCGCCAAATAAAGGGCATGGCCAACAGGAGTGTAACCCCGAGGGCCACACAGCCAATCACCACCAAACGGTTTGAAATGCGACTGTTTTTCAACGCGATGATTCCTTTTCAAAAAGCGAAAACAACTTAAAAAACAACCGAACATCGCGGTTCTCTAGAAAGGTTCTCCCCAAGATCCGACGAAACAGGTTGGTAAACGCATGGGCCCCTTTTCGGGTATCGATGGGCAATCGGGTAACCACGGTTTCGATATAGGCATACAAACTTTCGATCGATTTCGAGTTGGCCAAGTCTTTGGGGTGCTGGTTTTGGGCATAAAGCGGAGACGACGAAAACCATTCGTAGGCATAGACCATCACCGCTTGGGCAAGGTTGAGTGCCGGATACGGGGTTGCTGTGGGAATCGAAGAAACCCAATGACACAATTCCAACTCCTCGTTGGTTAGCCCATTGTGCTCTCTGCCAAAAACCAAGGCCACTTTTCCCGTAGCCGACAATTGAGGAGCAACGGTGGCAACCAACTCCTTGGGCGTCACCAATGGGGGGTGAGAATCGCGAATACGCTGACTGGTTCCAACCACAACCTGACAATCTTCCACAGCTTCTTGAAGACTTTGACAAACCCGAATCCCATGAACAATATCGTGGGAAGCCCAACCAAACCTAAAAATATCGTCATGCTCCAAGCTAACCTGGGGGTTCACAATGACGACATCGGATATGCCCGTGTTCTTACAGGCCCGACACACAGAACCAATGTTGCCAGGATGACCTGGCTCTACCAATACAATTCTTACCCTATTCATGAGGAAGACAGTGTATCAAAAAAAAATCCCCGACAGTAGTGCCGGGGATTCTTTAGTTTTTAATTAAATTAAAAAACTATTCAACAGGAGCTGTAATTTTGTCCCAATCTGCTTTGCTGCAGAATTTGGTCAATTTACGACCGTCGTGAGAAGCGCGCAATGCATAGCGAACTTGCTTGCTGCCGTCTTTCAATTTTCTTTCGTATTTTGTTTTCTTAATATTGGCCGCACCAACACTCACTTTTTTACGGGTCTTAACATCATAAAATTCAACGTTTGCCATTTAAGATCTACCTCCATTTTTGGTTTGCTAACAATATGGTATTGGATTAGCTTGGGCCCTATTTTAACGACCGAAGTCACGCTCGTCCAGCACGAATTTTTTTTCTACAATCTTGACCGTTTTAAACTGTATTGGAAAACTGTTCGCTGGCCGGGATTTACGGTCAGTTTTGAGCGTATCTGTGTGCTTGCTACGCGATCGTAAGGTTGGGACGAGGACAGAATCTCTGCATCTGCAGGGACACTGTCTACAACCTCGACAACCACAGTTTCGGCTTTGTAGTTGCTCATGGTAATCGAGTAGGACTCTGTGGTTTCTTTGCCCACAGTCTTGGAATCCACTTGGGTTTTTCGCCCTGTAATATCCAGCGCTTTGCCGTAGGGAATTTCCCGATCCTGATTTCTGGACGTCGACGCCAAAAACTGCTCACCCAAAAACACCTGCTGTTTTGAAAACAACATGGCCTTGCCGCTGGGCAAAGGAAAACCCGTGGTATTGGCAAACACCAAAATGCTCTCTGCGTAACCTGTTTTATCTTTACTCAAAAACGAGTTTTCGGGATAAAACCGATACAGCTTCTGGCATTTTATTAATTTGGGTTTGAACAAGGGCAAGGCCAACATGCCACCTTGTTTTAAATCGGCTTTATCTGTCAATCGAAATAAAAAATAATCGTCCTGAGCGCTGGGTTCGGCAGAGGCCACTGCCATCGAACGCAACATCATGGGGTCTCGGGACGATTTGCTTAGAAAATGCGGATCCCCCACTTGCACTTCGACCGTCATGCCCATAAAAGGGAGGGTGCTGTTGTTGTTAATCAAAACATAGGGTTGTAGCTCGACTTGCGAATACTTCTCGTCCAAAATTATGCGATACTGAATTTCAGAGGTTAGGGAGGGCACAAAATAAGACAGGGTAACGGGGATACGGTCTTTAGACAGCCAAGGCAAGGCTATCGTAACCGTTGGCGAATAGGTATTGCCTTCCATTCGCGGAAAACGAATGGGAACATCAACACCGATACTTAAAATTTGGTCTCCAAGTCGAACCATCATCATTGGGGTTGAGCTGCTGGACGAATCCAGAGCAACCAATTCCACGTCCTCAAAGCGCCCATTCACCAAAACAGAGATGGTAGAGCCAATGTACTTTTGCAACAACTGATCCTTTTTGGCTGCATCGAACCGATAGGACCAATACAGGCAGTCCAAATCGTGGATTTGAATGGTTTGAGGATCCACATCTCCGGGCAATCCCGACACCACCACTTTGTTTTTGTCCACGACCTGAACATCTCGGTATGTGTTTAAAACCAAGCTTTGACGTCCGGGAAAAAACAACACCCTATTGGATGCTTCTTGCCCAAAACAAAGCCCAACAGAGAGAACCAAAACCAAAACGGTGCTACATAGTTTTTGCAATTTTCACCATCTCCTGCATTTTATTGTAGTCCTTTTTGCCTGGCGAAGACTCGACGCCGCTGGACAAATCGATGGCATAGGGATTGACCAACTGAATGGCTTTTTTGACATTGCTGCTGTTAATACCGCCAGCCAAAACCACAGGAACCCCAACATTTTTGGCCCGCAAAGCCAGCCCCCAATCGAAGGTTTTACCGGTTCCCCCTTCCATGTTCGGGATTTTGGTATCCAACAACACACCAGAAACCACATCACGGTAGGCTGCAATCCCCGATAAATCATCCAATTCGGCAACTTTAAAAGCTTTTAGAACACGGCGAATCATTTGAGAACAAAATTCTGGAGACTCATCCCCATGAAGCTGAATCAGATCCAGAAAACAGCGTCGTGCAATTTCGTCGATTTCGGCTTTGCTTTGGTTCACAAACACCCCTACTACTTTAACAAAAGGCGGCAAGGCCTTAATGATTTGTTCGGCTTTTTCCGGCGCCACATAACGGGGACTTTTTTCATAAAAAATAAAGCCCAGTGCATCGACACCCAATGTGACCGCATCGACGGCATCGTCCATGGTTGTGATTCCGCAAATTTTGATGTTCATACCTGTCTCCTAAAATAATCGAACAAACCTTCGTGGTTTTTGGCAAGGCCTTCGCCAATCAGAACGGCTGTGCAACCGGCTTGGTGAACCGTCTCTAGCTCGCCCAAATTTTGATAGCCACTTTCGGCCACCACAACCCCAGAAAATCCCGATTTTTTTAGGCGTTCTGTCAGGCGAATGGCTGTGTTTAAATCCACATCAAAGGTGCCCAGATTGCGGTTGTTAATGCCAATCATATTGACTGGCAATGTCAAAACTTGGTCCAACTCTGCTTCAGAATGGACTTCAACCAAGACGGACAATCCCAATGTTTTTGCCAGGGCCAATAGTTGATTTGCATCTTCCAAGCTCAGGCAAGCCATGATCAATAAGATGGCATCGGCTCCTGCGACTTTGGATTCGTATACTTGGATGGGGTCTAAAATGAAATCTTTGCGCAAAACAGGCAACTGAACCTGTTCTTTAATACGCTTGATGTAGGACAAGTGACCTTGAAAAAACGTTTCGTCGGTTAAAACAGACAGGGCCGAAGCCCCAGAAGCCTGAAACGATTTGGCCAATTGAATCGGATCAAAATCAGCCCGAATGACACCTTTGGAAGGCGAGGCTTTTTTGACTTCGGAAATCAATTTTAGCCGATCTGATTTTTGGGCCAGAGCAGAAAAAAACGTCCCTTGCGTGGTACCCAGAGCTTCAGCCTCGTGTTGGAAGGTTGTCAGCCCAAATTGGGTGTAAAGGGCGTGAATTTCGTGTTGCTTTTGGGTAATGATGGTTTTAAGCATTGGATTCCATGACCTGTCCTCTGTCTAGGGTTAAGTATAGCTTGGAATTTTCTGGGACAGAATGGGTCAACCAGACATTGCCGCCGATAATAGAGCCCCGGCCAATGACAGTTTTTCCGCCCAAAATGGTGGCTTTTGAATACACGGTCACATGGTCATCCAGCGTGGGATGGCGCTTGCCCTGTGATTTTTCTTTGGAAACACTCAAAGCACCCAAGGTTACCCCTTGATACAATTTTACATGCTCGCCGATGACTGCGGTTTCGCCTATGACAATCCCTGTGCCATGATCGATGCAGAAATGTCGGCCTATTTGGGCCGATGGGTGAATGTCAATTCCGGTTTCGGAGTGGGCTATTTCTGTCATTAACCTGGGAATTAGAGGGACATTTTGAATGGCCAAAAAATGAGCCATTCGGTAAACCGTTATGGCCTGAAAACCGGGATAGGACAATAAAATTTCTTGCTCACTTTTGGCAGCAGGATCCCCTTTAAAAATGGCGATGGCATCTTCTTTAAGCCGAGCTCGAATTTCTGGAATTTCTGACAAAAACAAACCACAAACAGACTCTGCCTTTACTTCGACGTCTTCTTCTTTGGCCCATTTAAAGACCTTTACCAACTCGTGTTTTAAGGTTCCATAACAAGCCAAAACCTTGGCTTCGGTTACAATTTCCAATTCTTTGGAACACACAGGCTCTGATTCAAAATAGCCCGGGAAAAGCAGTTCTTTAAGGCCGTCGATCAACTCGTGGATGGTGTGTCTGGAGGGCAGATGCTCGCCGTCGATCAGGTTCAGAGAGCCCAAGTCTTTATAGGATTTCAAAATGGCTTTTGAAACGGCGTTTAAATGGCTCATGAAAGGGCCCTTACCAACAATCCTTTTTGGGCATGCATGCGGTTTTCGGCTTGGTCGAAGATTTTGGAATACGATTGATCCAAAACTGCAGCTGCCACTTCTTCGCCACGATGGGCTGGCAAACAATGCAGAAAAATAGCCTCGGAATCCGCCTGATTCATCAGATCGGTTGTGACCGTGAATCCCGAAAACGCTTGTAACCGTTTTTGGTGTTCAGACTCTTGGCCCATCGAGGCCCAGACATCGGTATATAGGGCATGGGCTCCTTGTGCACCGGCCATGGGATCGTGGGTTAAGGTGTAGGTCCAGGTGGAAGGAACTACCGGCTCATAGCCTTTTGGACAGGCCACGGTTACATGGATGCCCAGTTTTTGGGCAATTTCAATTAAGGAATAACACACATTATTCCCATCGCCGATATAGGTTAATTTAAGGCCGTCCAAGCGACCAAAATTTTCTTGCAGGGTTAAGACATCGGCCAGCGCTTGGCAGGGATGGGCCAAATCAGACAACCCATTAATCACCGGCACACTGGAAGACGCGGCCAAGGCTTCGATATCAGCGTGACTGTTGGCCCGAATCATGATGCCATCAACATAGCGGGACAATACTTGGGCCACATCGGCGATGGGCTCTCGTTTTCCCAACCCCATTTCGTGTTCTTGCAAATGCACCACATCGCCACCCAATTGCTTCATCCCCACCTCAAAAGACACCCGGGTTCGGGTCGAGGGTTTTTGAAAAATCAAAGCCAGGGTTTTGCCCGAAAGCACCGGCGTTCTTTGGCCAGCTTTAAGGTCCTTTTTTAATGTTTCGGCGGTGTTTAATAGGGCCAATAAACTGGCCGTTGTTTCGTGTTCAAAAGTCAACAAATGGTTCATGAGCGTTCCTTTTTCAAAAACATGGTCCCTATACCCACATCGGTAAACATTTCCAACAGAACCGCATGATCCAGTTTTCCATTCACAATATGGACACTTTCAACGCCGCCTTCCAGGGCATCGATCACGCAATTCAGTTTGGGCAACATGCCGCCTTGTACATCGGGATGATTTCGGAATTCTTTGGCTTCTTTTAAGGATACAGAAGGCACCAAATCACCGTTAATAAGCAGCCCTGGCACATCGGTCATAAAAACGAGCTTTAAAACGCCCAACGCCTTGGCAATACCGGCCGCCACATGGTCGGCATTCAAATTCAAACTTTCGCCTTCGTTGCTAATCCCAATCGACGAAACAACAGGAATATAGCCCTTTTCGGACAGGGTGTTCAGTAGCACCGTATCAACATTGTCGATATCGCCCACCAACCCCAAATCTTGATTGCTTTTGGAACGGATTTTTTTGCCTGTGAACAAATTCGCATCTTTGCCGGACAGCCCTACCGCTTTGCCCCCATTTTGGTTAATGGCCGACACAATTTGACTGTTAATTTTACCCGATAACACCATTTCGGTAATTTCCATGGTTTCAGAATCGGTAAAGCGCAATCCATCAATAAAAACGGGTTCTTTTCCAACTTTTTTAACCCATTTTGAAATTTCTTTGCCCCCACCATGAACCACCACCGGGTGCATGCCCACATATTTGAGCAGGGCAATGTCCTTGGCAAACATGGTTTGTTGCTCGTCGCTCATCACCAAAGAGCCGCCATATTTGACGACCACTGTTTTTCCAAAGAATTTTCGAATATAAGGTAGGGCTTCTACAAGAACGGTCGCTTTTTCAATTTTTTTGGTATGCATGGCTGTCCTTTAGCTTACGAATATTGGGTATTAATGTCGATGTAGCCTTTGGTCAGATCGCAGCCCCAAGCGGTGGCCGCGGATTTCCCCAGATTTAAATTGAGGGTGATCTGAACGGTATCCCCAGATAGCATGGTTCGCAAGGCTTTGACATCGAAGGCTGTGGGAGCCCCTTTTTCGAAAACCAAAACCTCGCCAAAATGAAGGGTGGCTTTGGCAGGGTTTAATTTCGCCTCTTCGACTTTTCCCGCTGCGGCCATAACACGCCCCCAATTGGGATCTGCGCCATGGATGGCCGTCTTGACCAAGGGCGAATTGACGATGCTCAAGGCCAATCGTTTGGCATCTTTTACCGACGCTGCTTGATTAACGGTGACTTCGATCAGTTTGGTGGCACCCTCCCCGTCTTTGGCAATCAGTTTCGCCAAATGGGTGCAAGCCTCGGTTAGCAAGTCCAAAAAGGCCTGCCACTCGGCTTTGTCTTGGACCGAAAACTGGCGCTCTCCGGTTGCTTGAATCAGAACCATGTCGTTGGTCGAGGTATCGGTATCCACAGAAATCATATTAAAGGACCGGTTCACCGCATGGCTTAGCGCTTCTTGCAAATGGGCATGATCCAGGTTTGCATTGGTGACTAGAAAGCCCAGCATCGTGGCCATATTTGGGGCAATCATGCCAGACCCTTTGGCCATGCCAGCAACAACGATATTTTTTTTACCGATTTTTTTTTGCACAAACACCTCTTTGACACAGAGGTCTGTGGTCATAATGGCCTTTGCCAAAACATCGCCATGACGAACCTTAGGGGTTTTAAGCAAGGTGTTTAAACCCGCTTCGACTTTATCCATGGGCAATGGAACCCCGATAATACCCGTTGAGGCAACTGCCACCTCGCTGGGCAATAGCCCCAATTTTTCGGCTGCTAGAGCAGCTGTTTTTTTAACATCCTTTGCCCCCTGTTCGCCAGTGGCAGCGTTGGCATTACCCGCATTCACCACAACCGCTTTAACGATGTGTCGATCGTTGTTCTTTTTATTAAAAACAACACAGGGTGCCGCCACTTTGTTTTGGGTAAACACCCCAGCCGATGCCACAGCACCAGGCACAAAAATATATCCCAAATCCAATTTATTGGGTTTAATACCAGACGCCAAAGCCGCGGCGTAAACACCGTCCAAGTCTGTGATATGGGCCATTGTTGTTCTCCCTATAAATAGTGTGCGACTAAAGGCAATCCAGTGCCTTCAGGCAGACCAAATTGAATGTTCATATTTTGAATGGCTTGGCCCGATGCCCCTTTAATGAGGTTGTCCAAAGCCGAAAACACCACCAGGGTTTTAAGCGGTTCAATCCATTTAAACCCAATCATGCAAACATTTGATCCCTTCACCCAGCGGGTAGAGGGAATTCCTTTTTCAAGCACATGCACACAGGGTCGATTTAAATAGGCCTTTTTATACAAAGCCACCACATCCTCGACGGCTGTCGACGCTTCCAAAGGCACATACATCGACGACAATATCCCCCGATTCATGGGCACCAAATGCGGCGAAAACAAAACCGAAATCCCCAGGGTATTTTCCATTTCGGGCACATGGCGATGGGAATAGGTTCCATAGGGCATAAAGGCTTCGTTGGCCTCGCAAAAAAGCGAAGATTCCTTCAGGGCTTTTCCGGCGCCAGTCACCCCAGATTTCGAATCCACAACCACATGGGTTTGAATCAACCCAGCACTGGCCAAGGGGTGTAGCCCAAGAACCACAGAGGTGGCATAGCAGCCGGGATTCGCCACCACTTTCGCAGCTTGAATGGCCTCAAAATTAATTTCTGAAAACCCAACGGCGGCAGATCCCAATCGATTGGGATCCTCGTGGTCATGACCATAGTATGTGGCATATTGTTTGGCATCTGGCAGTCGGAAATCGGCCGACAAGTCGATGATTTTGAGGCCGGGATTGGTCAACAACTGCCCCATATATTTCTGGCTTTGGCCATGAGGCAACGCCAAAAAAACCACTTCTACTTGAGGGTCTTTGGCAAAGGTTGTGGGATCAAAGACCTCAAAGACCAAGGGCAAAGCCGACAAATGGGGAAAAACATCCCCAATGGCGATTCCTGCATGTTGGCGCGAAAAGATTCGGGTCAGCGTAACTTTGGGGTGATCCAACAGAATGCGGGCCAGTTCAAGGCCTGTATATCCCGTTGTTCCAACGATGGCGGCGCGAATCATTCGGCTAGTTGGCTGCTTTAATGCGGTTTGCTTTGGCACCAACACGGTCGCGAAGATAGAACAAGCGGCCTCGTCTAACCTTACCCCGTTTGGTGACCTGAAGGTCAATCAACAATGGCGAATGCAAAGCAAAGGTTTTTTCAACACCAATTTGATCGATAACTTTGCGAACCGTTACGCTGGCTCGGGACAAAACCCCTTTGCGCTCGGTAACTGTGCCTTCAAATTTTTGAGGGCGCTTTTTTTTGCCTTCAACAATCATGGTCGTAACCACGATGGTATCCCCAACATTGAATTCGGGGATGGATTCTTTCATTTGGCTTTTTTCAAATTCTAAAATGATCTGACTCATGGTTTTTCTCCTTTAAAATATCAACAATAAATGTTTGTTCTTTGGGGGTTAAGGACGCTTTGGCCAAGACATCTGGACGGTTGAAAAGGGTTTCGCGTAGGGATTCTTTTCGCTTCCAATCCGCAATCTGCTGATGATGACCAGACCGTAGAATATCAGGTACTTCGATATTGTTCCACTGCACAGGTTGGGTGTATTGCGCATGCTCGAGCAATCCGGACGAAAAACTATCTTCCACAGGACAAGCATCATTGCCCAATACCCCGGGCAATAGCCTTAAAATCGCATCGGCCATCATCAGAGCCGGCAATTCGCCAGAGGTCAGCACAAAATCGCCAATCGAGACTTTTTCGATGGGAAAACGCGAAAAAATACGCTCGTCTACCCCTTCGTAGTACCCCACAATAAACACAATCCCAGCTTCAGCAGACAACGCCTCTGCCCTCTTTTGAGAAAACCGCTGACCTTTTGGACAGCAATACAAAAGCCGATGGTTTTGATAGCCCTCGATACTTTCAATTGCCGCTGCCAAAACATCGGCCCGCATCAGCATGCCCTGTTTACCCCCAAAGGGATAATCATCGACCCGCTTATGCTTATCTGTTGAAAAAGACCGGATGTTCAGAAACGACAGTTCGAACCGATTCTCGGCTAGTCGTCTTGCCAACAGGCCTTTTTCAAAATAAGCCTTCATCTCTTCTGGAAAAAGAGACAGAAACGTGATCTTCACAAAAGACTATTGTAGAGAAGCAGATGTGGAGGAATTGATGTATTGAATCACACCATCTTTGATGATGATTTCCATCGCACCCAATTTTTCGTACAAATTGTCGCCTTCTTTGACCGATACAAAGCCATCAATCATGCCTTGAACAAAATAAGAGTTTAAGGCCAATTTTTTGGCTTCATCAATTCGCATCGGCAATTCTTGGAGGGCCAACCGGCTTTTTTCTTTTTCTGCTTCGAGTTGAAGGTGAATTTCACGCTTGGCTTCGGAATCGGGTTTTCCCAAAATTTTGATTTGTTGATCGATCTCTGCAATGCGTTGATTGGTTTTTTTGACTGCGTCTTCAAGTTCAAACAGCATGTATTCTTTGAACTTTTCGGTTACCACAGCTTTGATGGTGACCGTGCGCTTGAGGGTCACGGTTTTGGTGGATGATGCACTACTCATTACAGTTCCTCTTGGACAGGTTCTTGAGCCGAAGCTTCTCGCTTGCTCATGATTTCTACAGTTACTTTTTTATCGTTCTTGGCGGCAGCCGCTTTGACAACGGTTCGAATGGCATTGGCAATGCGACCTTCTTTTCCGATGACTTTACCGACATCTTCTTGAGCCACATTAATTTCCAAAATAACGATGCTTTCGCCCGCTGTCTCATTAACGTGAACTTGGTTTGGATAATCCACTAGGGATCTGGCGATCATTTCAACCAACTGCTTCATTTTTGGTCACCACCCTTACTAAATGGAATCAAAGGGCCGCGCATAATCGAAATTATGCGGCAGCCTTTTTATCTTTTCGAGAAAGACCTGGATTTTTAGGGGTCTTAGACACTTTGGGAACAATATCGGCTGTGCTGAACAAGCGATAAACCGTTTCTGAAGGTTGAGCACCAACAGACAACCAATGGGTTACGCGTTCTTGCTTTAGTTCCAAATGAATGGGAGATTTTCCGGGATCATAAGTTCCCAAAATTTCAACCACTTTTCCGTCACGAGGTGTTCTGCTATCGGCAACAACAATCCTGTAAAATGGGGCCTTCTTCTTTCCTAATCTCTGCAAACGAATTCTTACGGACACATGTCACCTCCTGAAATAACTGTGGGGATTATACTTACAAACCCAGATGTCATCAAGCTTTAACCGATGCAATAAAGCTAGCCACTGCTGCCACAGCCGCTTCCGGTTGCTTTTGATGGTCTTCAATCATTCGAACCAATCGACTGCCAATGATGGCCCCTTCCGCGTAAGAGCAGACGGAATCGACGTGGGCTTTGGTGGCAATCCCAAACCCGATGGCAACTGGAACCGGTTTGATTTTTTTGATCTTCCGAACAAAGGCCGGCAATTCTTGGGATACGGTATCCCGTTCGCCTGTGGTGCCCGTTGTGGCAATCAAATACAAAAACCCCTCCGATGCTTGGACAATCGCTTTTAAGCGCTCAGGGGGGCAGAGGGTGGAAACCAACAAAATCAAAGCCACGCCATGCTGCTTGGCCAAAAGCAAGTACTCTTCGGCCTCTTCAAACAACAAATCGGGAATCACCACCCCATCCAATCCAGAGGCCTTGGCTTTTTTAAAGAAGGCTTCTGGGCCATATCTAAAAATAAGGTTTACAGACGACATAAACACAACCGGTGTGGGGTGGGTTTTTCGAAGGGTTTCAAGAAACCCAAAGGCCTTGTTCAAATTCAATTTGGGGTCGGCGCACAAAGCGCGGTAATGCGAGGCTTGAATCACAGGACCATCGGCAACAGGGTCCGAAAAGGGAATCCCCAATTCAATGACATCTGCGCCAGCTTGAATTGCGGCTTTGACCAAATCCATGGTGACCTCTAGTGTGGGATCGCCCAAGGTAAAATACGGAATAAGACTGTTTGGCTTTAAGCTAAAATTAGACGCCATGGTGCATCAATGTCCCCATATCTTTGTCTCCTCGTCCCGATACCGAAACCAAAATGGCCGATTGTTTCTTTTTAAAGACTGTATTTCGTTTTAAAACCGCAAACGCATGGGAGGTTTCCAAGGCCGGAATAATGCCTTCTTTTTCCGAAACCCAGCGACAGGCCTTGAGGGCTTCTTCGTCGGTTGCAGACGCCAAGGTAAGGCGTTGGGTGTCTTTTAGGTAGCTCAGTTCTGGTCCTACGCCGGGATAGTCCAATCCTGCCGAAATGGAGTGGGCCAATTCAACTTGACCATTTTCGTCCTGCAACAAGTAGGATTTACTGCCATGCAAAATACCAGGGGTCCCCAGGTGAAGCGCTGCAGAATGTTCCCCAGATTTGAGGCCGTGCCCTGCGGCTTCAACAGCAATCAAGGCCACCGATTTATCCTTAACAAAGGCATGAAACAGCCCCATGGCATTGGATCCACCGCCTACACAGGCCAGGGCCACATCGGGTAGACCTCCCGTGGCTTTTTTAAATTGGGCCTTCGCTTCTTTGCCAATCACAGACTGAAAATCCCGAACCATGGTAGGATACGGGTGAGGCCCAACCACAGAACCAATGATATAGAACGTATCTTTGACATTGGCCATCCAATCGCGAATGGCCTGAGACGTGGCTTCCTTAAGGGTCTTGGCCCCCACAGAAACGGGTACCACGGTTGCGCCCAACAGTTTCATGCGGTAGACATTGAGGGCTTGTCTGGCCACATCTTCTTCGCCCATATAGACCACGCAGGGCAAACCCATGAGCGCACAGACGGTGGCCGTGGCTACCCCATGTTGGCCAGCACCAGTTTCGGCAATGATTCTTTTTTTATTCATCCGCTTGGCCAGCAGAATCTGGCCCAAGGCGTTGTTGATTTTATGGGCGCCGGTATGATTCAAATCTTCGCGTTTTAAATAGATCCGATGCCCCACTTCTTTGGACAACCGATCCGCAAAAAAAAGCGGGGTTTCTCGACCCACATAATGGGTAAGATAATACTGAAACTCGGCCAAAAAGGCCTTGTCTTTTTTAAAAAATGCATAGGCTTTGTCCAGCTCTTCTAGCGCAGCAAAAAGGGTGTCTGGAACATAGCGACCCCCATAAACACCAAAATGTCCTTTGGGGGTCGCCATGGGGTCTCTTATTCGCTTTCGGAAGTGGCCTCTGCTTGGGCAGAAGGGGCTTCAGGCTTTGCTTCGAGGGCTTTAATGGAGAGACCAATGCGCTGTTCTGAGGGCAATACTTTGATGACTTGCGCCTTCACCACTTGGCCCGCTTTCACCACATCGTCAACTTGATTCACCCGACTGTGAGACAACTCCGAAATGTGAATAAGCCCTTCGATATGATCTTCCAACTTCACAAATGCGCCAAAAGTTGCCACCCGAGTTACGGTACCATCCACCACTTGCCCAACGGCATATCGGTCTGCAACGGTGACCCAAGGATCGGATTCCAATTGCTTAAGTCCCAAGGAGATTTTGCAGTTTTCGCGGTCAATGCCAAGAATAAAGACTTTGATATCATCGCCGGTTTTAAGCAATTCGGTGGGATGACCGATTCGGGACCAAGACATTTCTGAAATGTGAACCAGTCCTTCTGCGCCACCCAAATCGACAAAGGCCCCAAAATCTTTGATGCTGGTGACTTTGCCTTCTCGAACTTGACCCACCTCGATAGAATCCAGCAATTTCAACACTTCTTCGCGGTTGGGCTTGGACTTGGCTTGTTTATGAGAAAACACAACCTTACGGCGTTTGCGATCCACTTGAATGACCGTTACGGTTAAAAAAGAACCTACAAAGTGATCCAAACTTTCGGAAGGATCGTGAAGCACTTGGGAAGCCGGGATAAACCCACGGATGCCGTTATAGTCGGATACCAATCCACCTTCGACCTTCGACACAATGCGAACATCGATGACATCCTTGGTTTTGGACAATTTGGACAAGGTATTCCAAGCCAATTCGTAGTCTGCACGTTTTTTGGACAGAACGGTATACCCTTCCTTGGTTTCCAATTTCAGGATATACACATAAATTTCGTCACCCGATTTAACCGAGCTGGAAGATGCTTCTGGATCGTTGCTGAATTCGGCATTGGACACAAACCCATCGGCTTTGTAGCCAATGTCGACCAACAACCCACTTTTTTCGACGCTTCGCACGATACCTTTAATGATATCGCCTGCTTGATAGTCGGCGACCGACATGGCAATTGCATCGGCAAAAGCATCTGATTTTTTATCGCCAGACTCTGTGGGGTATAGGCTTTTTTCAAACTCTGACATTTCCCCAATTTTGGTTGCGCGCAACTCTGTATCTGTGCTTACAACTTCCGATTCTTGCTTAACTGCAGCATTGAAATCGATGCTTTCTTTAAACTCCCCAATTCGTGTACCTTCCGACATAAAAAAGCCTCCATCCCGTTATTAAAACCACTGACTTAAGTTCAAAACATTCCAATGAAATGTGCCCAAATAGTAGTACATCTACCTTGTTTTGTACACCCTGGAATGCTACACTTCGCCCCTATGATTGAACGTTACAGTCGCACTCCCATGCGCAAAATTTGGGAACCCGAAAATAAATTTCAGCGTTGGCTCGATGTCGAATTGGCCGCCTGTTTTGTCCACATGAACTTGGGGAACATTCCCAAAGACGATTATGAAACCATCATTGAAAAAGCCAAGTTTGATGTAAAACGCATTAACGAAATCGAAGCAGAGGTTAACCACGATGTGATTGCCTTTTTGACATCCGTGGCCGAGTTTATTGGCCCAGCTTCGCGGTTTGTACATTTGGGACTGACCTCTTCGGATGTGGTTGATACCGCTTTTAGTTTGTTGATTCAAGATGCCGGAAAATTGCTTTTGGCCGACATCGACACCTTTATGTCTAGCCTGAAAACCCAGGCGATTGCGCATAAACACACCTTGACCATGGGCAGAACCCATGGTGTTCACGCAGAGCCCACCACCTTTGGACTTAAAATTGCCGTGTGGTACGAAGAAATGAAGCGCAACAAAGCTCGCTTGATCGAAGCGTTAGGCCATGTGAATGTGGGCAAGATTTCGGGTGCGGTTGGCAATTATGCCCATATGCCCCCCGATGTTGAGGAAGCGGTTTGTTCGCGTTTGGGTCTGGAATGCGCCAAGGCTTCGACACAGATTTTGCAACGGGACCGCCATGCGCATTTTATGACAACCCTGGCGATTATTGGGGGAACCCTTGAAAAAATCGCAACCGAAATTCGAGCCCTTCAAAAAACAGAATTTAATGAAGTGATCGAGCCGTTTTCTGCCAAACAAAAAGGGTCTTCGGCCATGCCTCACAAACGCAATCCGATTTTGTGTGAGCGTGTAACCGGACTTGCCCGCGTTTTGCGCGGTTTTTCCATGACAGCCTTAGAAAATCAAAATTTATGGCACGAGCGAGACATTTCGCATTCTTCGACCGAGCGGGTCATTTTTCCCGATGCCACCACCCTTCTCGACTATATGTTTTCGCTGATGACCAAGGTGATCGACGGCATGACAGTTAATGCGGATCAAATGATGGAAAATATCGGTAGATCCTACAACGTGTTTTTCTCGCAACAACTGCTGTTGCGGTTGATCGAAAAAGGCATGACCCGTGAAGACGCTTATCGATTGGTGCAAAAAAATGCCATCGATTGTTTCGTGAATCGAGAGCTGTTTAACGACCGCATCCTGAACGAATCTGAGATTTTGAATCATTTGTCTAAAGACGAACTGAATACCATTTTCAGCTTCGACAAATACATTGCCCATGTCGACACCATTTTTGAGCGCGTCTTTACTGCATGAGTGTTGACCTGAATACCTATTTGCACGAATTGGAAATGGCCAAGTCTGTGCAGGAAGGCATTTTGTCGGTCCAACATGTTCAAAATTGCCCGGGCATTCAGGTTGTTCAACGCTGTGTTCCAGCCCAACGTTTGGCTGGGGATTTTTATGTTTTGAACACCAGAAGCGGAAAAAATCTGCCCCAACGCACGGCTATTCCGGGTGTGATTCAATTTAATGAATCTGCCGAAACGTTGGTGGATTTGGTGATTGGCGATGTGGCTGGTCATGGCATTTCTTCGGCCCTGATTATGTCGTTGGCCACCGTTTTATTGGAAGAAAACATTGGCAGCTGTGGATCGCCTAAAGCTGTTTTAGCCAAAACCAATGCCGATTTAATGAAATATTTGCAAGACTCTCCCCACCTGTTTGTGACCTTGTTTTATGCTTCTTATGGCCTGCAATCCAAGCGATTGACCTATGCCAAAGCGGGGCATCATCCCGTCGTGTTGTTGAGGGACGGGGTTTTAAGCGAATTGGATGTGGATGGCGACATGCTTGGACTGTATACGGAAGCTCTTTTTGACGAGGCTACTGTGGAGCTTCAGTCCAAGGATCGGTTGCTGTTTTATACCGATGGTCTGATTGAAACGCAAAATGAAGCCGGAGAAGAGTTTGGATTGGACCGGTTTAAGGCCGTTTTTTTGGCCCATCAACAGGATCCATTACCGGTTGTGATGGACGAACTTTTAACGGCCGTCACCACTTTTTCTGGGAACCGCCCCGGTCAAGACGACCAAACCGTGATTTTGGTTGAAACAACGGATGCCTAGCGATTCGCTGATTTTAGGCATCGAAACCTCTTGCGACGAAACATCGGTTGCCTTTTTGGAAAATGGGACCACCCTTTTGAGCCTTCAGACCGCAACTCAACTTAAAAAGCACCAGAAATTTGGTGGTGTTGTCCCCGAACTGGCATCTCGACTGCACACCGAAATCCTACCCACTTTACTTCAAAAAGCCCTCTTGGAAAGTCAAAAAAGCCTCGACGACATTACCCACATTGCCGTTACCACAACACCGGGCTTGGAGGGGTCGCTTTTGGTTGGGGTGATGGCTGCCAAAACATTGGCCCTTGCTTTAAAGGTTCCAGTAATCGACGTGAACCATTTGCATGGGCACTTGTATGCCAGCTATTTAAGCCCTACCCCACCCACGTTTCCCTATATCGGATTGATTGCGTCGGGTGGCCATACCCAATTGGTTTTGGTGAAGGCCCATTTTGAGTTTGAACTCTTGGGACAAACCCGAGACGATGCGGCTGGCGAAGCTTTTGATAAAGTGGGTCGGTTATTGGAACTGGGATATCCCGGCGGACCCGCCATCGAAGAACTGGCCAAATCCGGCAACCCCAAGGCTTTTTCCTTACCCATTGGGCTTCGGCACGATGCGTTTTCCTTTAGTTTTTCCGGCATCAAAACCGCTGTGATGCAAACCGTGAAGGCCAATCCCGAAATCCTGAGCAACGAACAGCTCAAAGCCGATTTATGCGCCAGCTTTCAACGGACTGTTATTGAAACGTTGTGGAAAAAAACAGCTGCGGCTTGCGAAGTTTATGGCTGTAGCAACCTGGTCGTTTCTGGTGGAGTCACAGCAAACCAAGCGCTGGCCAGCCATTTCCAAACCCAATGCCAAGAACAAGGTATTGATCTTCATATCCCAGACAAAGCGCTGTGCACCGACAACGCAGGGATGATTGCAATGGCTGGGTTTTATAGACTGACTCAAGAATAGAACGACTGGCCGAGCTGTGGTACTCTAGGCTGTTTGTTCAAAAAAGGGCGTAGGATTTGAATCAGGAGGATCTATGTCTACACCCGCATTTGGTCAGGTTTTTTTTAAGGTTATTTCAACCCACGCAACAGATGTTGCCCAGCCTTCGAAACCGAAGTACGGGATGTTAGCGCCAGGCTTATTGCCCGAGCCAGTAACTCGGTTAGCGGCAGGATTGAACACTCTTGGACCAGCGTTGGCGTTTGGTTTATTGCCCGAGCCGGTAGCGGGGTCCGTTTTTCATCACGAACTGGGACTGGGCTTTGGTGGTTTTGGTGACGAGATGGAGCGTTCCCAATTAAGCACCGATTCAGAAGAACTTGCCACAAATTTTGCTAACTTTGCGGCTGCATTCGAGGAAACATTTCCAGCTGCCGCATCAGAGGCTTTGGACTACCTAAAACCCTGGACTGGGGGGCTTAACGACGCCCTGGATATCCACCGTTTGCCCGAATTTAAACGTCCGGAATTTGCGGAAAAGGCCATGCTTTTTTTGAAGCGTTTGGAGGGCGTCCACTTTGAAGGCCATCTTGATAACGAAAAAATGACCCAATTGTATCGCATCGCGGCTTCGATTTCGATTTTTGCAGAATTGGGTATTTTGCCTTCAGACAAGTATGATTACAGACAAAAAGCCGACGCTGTTATGCAAACCGTTGGCGAGAAGCTCCTTTGCAAGCCCGTTTTTGAATCATCTAATGGTCAGTTTAGGGTTCAAATTTCTTCGTCTCGGCACGACAATCAAGATGGCGTTCATTGCGAAGACCAGGACCCGTTAATGATCGTTGCGGATGGGGTTAGCAGCCCTCCGAGTCCTGAAGCGGCAAGGGTGGTAATCGACGAATTTAAACGTCATTTTGAGGTCGAAAAAAGTCGTTTGGACAACTTAGAATCGGACAACGAAAGGGCCGGGGCACTTCGAAGTATGTTGTACGACAGCATTTGTAGAGCCGGGCAGGCGTTGAGTGACTTTAACAAAACCAAAATGGTGGCGCTTTTTACCGAGTGTTTTTGGGAGAATATCCAAGATTCTCTTGAGACAGCCCTTCCAAGACTGTCACCCTATTCCGAGATCCCGTCAGTTAATGTCGAAGCCCTGATGAAAGCACTAGAGGATAAGAAGGACGAGATTTCCAAATGGGCTATGGCCCATTCATTCAAAGCATTTGGAAGAGAGCAAGTTGGAGAAATTATTAATTCTCTCGACTCTCCGGCACACCAAGTTTTGCGATCGCATATGGTGGCACTTGGGCTTGAAGTACCCCACATTCATTTGCCAACTTTCAAATTTGATGGCTATCAGTCGACCACAGCCACGGCTTCGTATGCAATGCGCAATCCAGATGGAAGTCAGGTTCTTGGCGTCATGTCGACCGGCGATAGCCAGACCTTTGTGCTTCGAGCAACCGTTCAGGATTCCAGCTTCTTAGAAGAATTTACGCCTTTGGTACAGGGTTTTGGAGATCGTGACTCGGAAAAATGGGGCCGACTTCGAGAGGAAATTTATTCGGTACAACAGATGCTCGATTACGATAATTCGAATCGAAAGCCTGCCTTATGGGAATGGGCCCCAAACAATGTTGCACACCACAACACTGCAACACGAAAAGAACGTGTGATCACTGATCCGCATGGGACTGTTTCGGGTACAAGTGCGCTTTACCATTTTGTGTCGGCCGTTGTGAATTCCACCGATGTGGTTCTTCAGGCCACGGATGGGATGATGGACTCTTTGGGCGAGCTTCACGACGTGGCAAAGGAGGCCGCTACAAGTTTAGGGTTACAAGATCCGATGGCAAGGGCAAAGTTAATGGTGGCCGTTGCCCTTATTTCAACAAACGTGAAGCCGGATGATTTTACTGCGGTTATTCGGAAGATTTCGAGTTTGGGTTAGGTGGGGGTTGGGGGTTACTTTGATTTATTTAGATAAATTATATATCTTATTCATGTGAGACTTTTAGGAAAGTATTTAATTTCTCTTTTTGCAGCCCTGTCTATTGGACTTCCAATCGCCATCAACGCAAAATCCATAACGGTTATTAACACAAGATCCAATGGCATAGGCATTGCGTTACTGACGCCTTCACAATCTGTTCTGTCTGCTTCCATTGGAGACCCCAAAGGACAACAGCACTCGTTTATTCAACAAAAAAATATTTGGTGGACTACGCTTTCTTTTAAAGACTGTTATCCTGGAATCTATGAATTACCCCTTACGCTTGAAAGCCCAGACGGGAGTATCAGTCAATCTGTAACAATTAACATTTCTGCAGGTAGCCCAGCCTTTAACGAAACGCAACACAAAATTGAAAATTCCTTATTTGAGATTTCATCGCTACTAAAAGCTAAATGGGCAGGGACTACTCAAGCCCAGAGAACAGAAGAGGAACAGGCACTCATCAATACGTTAATTCCCCTGTACAAAGAAGAAGCCACCCTCTTAATGAGACAATTTGAAAGCTATCTTATCGCACAAAAACAGAGGGCTGATAGTCTTGATCAAACAGCAGGAAGCCTTCGGGTAAAATTGCAGGATGTTGAAAACCAATTGCAAAGCACCCGTGATTTGCTCAACATTCAGCAAGAATTAATCACGCTTCTACGCCAATATCCCACCACCACCCGAGGCCGGCTACATCGACAAACCCTTCAGCGAATTCGCGAGCTATATCGCCTATATTTTGCCAAACAATTTGAATCCGATGGCAATACGGAAGCAGAGGCCGAATCCATTAAGATTCAATCTCAAAAAACATTTCAACAAAAATTAACCCTTTTAGGCCAAAGGGACACCCTGCTCAAACAAATTGCCAGCGAGTTAAATTCTGTCCCCCAAACCAACAAGTCTGAAACCCTCTATTTTCCCAATCAAGAATGGCGAGGCTCCGATCAGATCTTGAACGCACTTGATTCTCATTTAACCACTCTTAGGATGGAAACAGCCCCCTCGTTTCCCACCGAAATAGAATCCTGGAGACTTTACCTTTTGGACCTTAAAAACGGGAGGTCTGATTTTAGGGCCATGTGGCCATCCGATCGATCTGAAGTTGAGCCCAAACAGTCGATAGAAGCACTAGAAACCCAGATTCGGATTGGCCTGATTGCACTCAATCAAGCATTGGCCAAAAAAGAACTCGCTACGCTTCAACTTCAAAAGGAAAAATTGAATCAAGAAAAACAAAGCAAAGAAGAAAAAATTGATGAACTGAATGCCCTCCTCAACACGATAAATGAGGGAATCAAAAAAAAAATCATCCAATAAGCCCATAGCCCAACAGCCAGAACACCTGGACCCCATCGTTCAAAATAATCCCAACCGTTATTATTACACGGGTACTGCCAACATCACGGCAATCTTTGGAAGCGAGCACTCACCCAGCCAAGCGGCTGTTATTCTTCGAACTTCCGAGCCCCTTCAGGGACAAGCGTGGATTGAACGGGATGCCGTGTTTTATCCGCTAACCCCAATCTCGACCACATTTTGGGTTGGCTATATTCCCATCAGTCCTCCCAACACGCCCATTTGGGTACGGATGGATACCGAGCAAAAAATATTTTACAAGGCGTTTACCCTTCCTTCCTCAAACACCACGGCCTTGTCCTTGCCAGAAACCGGGACTCAGAACCGGGTACCCTACGATCACAACACATCTGAAACGTTTTCGGTCCCCTATCAAACCATCGACTATACCGGGCAGAATTTCTTTCAGCCGGAACGGTGGATATCGTCGGTATCGGCAAATATGACTGTAAAGGGCGTCAAAACGGTCAGTATCCGAAACAAATTCATACGGGGAGTCAAAGACGGCTTTACACCCGGAACCGAAAGAGACGAATTGTTGCGCCTAACCGCACAAGGGAAAGTTAACGATATCGAGGTTAATGCTACCATTCAAGATTCTTCCACGGTTTTAGACGATACCAATAAAAATAGCATCGAACTCAAAAGCAAAGACTGGGAGCTCTATTTTGGAGAATATTGGGCCAATCTGAATCAAACCGAGCTTATGGCTTTTAATAAGCGCTTGGACGGGGTTAAGGGCCTTTATCGATTTGGTCCGTTTCAAGTGACGGCTATGGTTTCCGAATCGAAGGGACAAGCCGGATTTGACCAATTGTACGGCTTTAATTCTCAAGGTCCTTATGCGTTGGGGAATCGGCCGCTTATTTTATATTCTGAAAAAGTCAAATATCATGGCCAACTCCTTGTTCGTGACATTGATTACAGCATCGACTATGAGCTTGGCAAAATAACCTTTTTAAAATTTGTTATCCCCAATACCGATCTTTTTACCGTGGACTATGAATATTCCGACACAACCTTTAAACGGACTTTTACAGCTGGCTATCTGGAGTACAATCAGCCAAAAACCGAAGTGCGCTCAACCCCAAACGCTCTGTCCATTGCACATATCGGGGTTTCGTTTCAAAGCCTGAACGACAGGGGGAGTGCTCAGGTGAGTAACAATCAAACCCTTATTGCACCCAAATCAAACTATGCCTTGGGAGTCGACAGTGTTTATACTTATGACACTTGGTTAAAGGGGCAAACACAAGTCGCCGGATCCTACATTACCCAAACCGCGGTTAATAATCCGACCTCTAATTTGGGCCTGGCAGTAAAGCAAGGATTCGAAATTTCAACCCAAGAATTTCAGCTTAAAGGTTCTGTTAAAAAACTTAGCTCCTCGTATCGGAGTATTGGAAATGCCTATTTGAACCCTGGTTTTTTTTCATATGATATTTTTACCCACTATACTCCAAGCGCTTTTGGAACCCATACCCTTCAAACCGGACAAGAAAACTATCCAAAAGCAGATGGAAAAGTCGCCGCGCAGTATGTCGATTATAAGACATCATTTGGAGCCCTCAGCTATGGGTATTACAAGAGACAAGACCAAGACCTGTCTTCGAAGGCCAATCCCTTTGATAAAACCATTGAAAGAAATAGTGGGGCTTTAACCACGCAATTGGGCATGTTTGAAATGAAACCCGGCTATCAAGTCGAGCGCAACACGGATACGTATTCCCCAACCAACAGCTACACGGCTGAATCGATAAAATTAGATTCGAGAATTATCGGGCTAGAAAATATCCAAATAGGATCTTCATTAGAACTTCAAAACCAAAAAAGGGCCACCGGCTTACTTTCTCATCGCAATAGCGCAGGCATTAACACCCAAATCGCGTGGGGCAGCGATTATTCTGTAGATGCCATCGCAAGCGCTGTTGATGATTCCCAAGCAGGTAAATCAGCCTTGGCTGTTATGAACTATTCACTCCGTCCTCTACGAAACCTAAAACTGAACGGTAATTACAGCCTAGAAACCATTGAAGAGACTTTGGGTACAGCTTCGTATCGGGTCATGAATCATCAAGGGAATTTTCAATTTAATTTTCGCCCCATCCACACCCTAAGCTTGGGGTATAAATTTAAGCCTACTTTTTCAGAAATATTGGGCTCTAAAATCCGGTACGAGGATCGACTGGTCAACCAATATACGATTGGGCAGGATTTAACCGATTTTTGGACCTTGGGCTTGGACTACAAAACCACGGACAAATTTTTACTTGATAAAAATCAACTTCCCCAGCAAATTCCCTCTCAAGTGGGAAACGAGCGTATATTGCTTTTTCAATCTGATACTCAGTTGAGTAATCAAGACACCATTCGATATGTCATTGAAAACAGCCTGTCCAGCCAGAAAAGTAGTCAAACCAAAACGACATCTTCCAATTACGAAACGGTGCTCTCGCAAAGCTTTCAACAGAGCGTGGAATTTACCCAGCAGATTACAGAAACCATCAAATTGGCGAGCGCCTATCGATTTAGCCATAGCATTAATGAACAAGTGATTGCCACCGCATCCAATACAGATACCGTTTCGCATACCGCAGAAGCCAGTTGCGAATGGAACCCGACAGGCTGGCTCAATTTAAAACTCACCGAATCTGGGGTTCAGAACCTCGATCTTAAACGAATCGTGCCGGATACCTATTTAATAGGGTCTCGCGTCGATTTTCGGATTCGAGCTGGTCAGAATTGGAGCATCGGTGGCTTTGGAGAACTGACCCAATCTTTTTTGGGACAAGCCACTTTTCACAAGCGAGGATCTTTTAACCTCCGCTACGATTCGAGCCTATTCCAAGTTTTAAACCTTACACTTTCCGCGCAAGTAGATTACGATGGGGAAACGGCGCCAGCAAACTATGACACCTACGATACCTTACTCAAACTTACTCTAACCTTCTAGCCGTTTGTAATGTTCTAAAAAAATCACCCCTTTTATTTCGTCATAAAAAAAGTATAATCTACAAACTGTCGATTTATTTTTTCTTTTCAAGGATTGAGATTGCGTCACTTCGTGTTAATTTGCTTTATGATTTGCCTGTTTTATGGACGCTGCACAGCAAACGGGGAACAAGGGGGAAAAGATTTCGCCTTGCTCAACGTTGGTTTAGGCGGACGAGCTACAGGCATGGGGAATGCCTATAGCGCACTGGCTACAGATGGTAATTCGGCTTTTTGGAATCCTGCTGGCATGCTTTTTGCCCGAGCTTTTGAACTTTCCAGTATGCAAACCAAACTACCTTCGGATCTTGATGTCTACTATTTGACCTCTGTCTTTCAAGAAAAGAAAGACAAAAACAAACCCAATAGTGCCTGGGGAATCTATTGGATAAACGGAGCCGTTCAGGATATCCCCCGTGTTACGGCCAATGAAGATACTGGCCCCAATACCGACGTAAAACCAGCCTCTTCTTTTAGCTATCATGCGCAAGTTATTGGGCTTTCTTATGCCGGATGGCTCGATACCAATTTGGCTTATGGCATTAATGTGAGTGGGTTTTATCAGGAATTTAGCTCTATCCAAAATGGGAAAGGCTACGGCGGATCCATAACCCCAAGTTTGTTATGGATGCCAAGCCCCCGGTTGATGGTTGGCACAGTCCTTCGAGATCTTATTAATACCCAGAAATGGGAAACGGGTTCCGTTGAGGACATCATTCCAGAATGGCGGGTAGGTGCAAGTTTATCCATCTTAGATCCGGTTCTTGTTACCGCCGAAATTCGCCAAAAACTTCGAGCAAGATACGCCCCAACTTTCCACATTGGATCGGAATACAACTTCGGTTTTCTTCGCATTCGAGGGGGATTTGACGAAAGCCATTATACTGCCGGATGTGGCGTTTACGCCGGCCCAATCGATCTCCAATACGCCTATGTTGGTAACGACTCGGACGGTATTGGGGACAATCATCGTATTAGTATAGGATTTGGATTATGAAGAAGCGATTATTAACTTTATTTTGTTTTGCATGGATAGGTTTGACTGTGATTCCTACGCCAACTTTTGGAGTCGATCAACAAGCCTTAAAAGACATTACGCGCATGCTCGGCAGTTTAAACCATATTCGCACATTAAAATGTGACGTAACCTCTGTTCAAAAAAACAGTCAAAAAACAACGACCTTAAACTACACTTTAATGGCAGACAACAATAACCAAAAGGTTGTGGTTTTTACATCCCCAATCAAAGTCACTTATGTTAAAAACAAAAAAGGCCTCTATATGGTCCGAAATGGAAACGCAGAAAAACAGAGCCCTAAAGCCCCCTTCCCTGTTGATGTGCCCAACCAGTTTTTAAATCAACTAAAACTTAAAGATGTTACAGACAACTATACGTTTGTAACCAACAGTCGAAGCGCCGACGCGATTATTATCGACATGATCCCCGTTGGAACGGGTGGGCAATCTATTCAAGACGCCTTAAAAAAAGAGGCTGTCACCATGCTGAGATTTACCATTGGTCTTCCCTACTACACCCTTAACAAGGTTGAAATCTTTAAAAACAATCGGCTAACCACCGAGGAGTGGGTAGAAGTTGATTACGAGATCATTCGCAACAAAGTTCTGGAAAAGACTGGGTTTTTTAGAAACACCTATTCGGAAAGCGATGCTCTCATGCTAACCCACACGCTGAGTGTTTCTCGGACTGAAAAAAACAAAGATGGAACTCCCAAGCAACAAGTTAAAGAAGTGTTTTATTCTAAAATCACCCTTAACGAAAAATTAGATCCCAAATTATTTGATGAAGAGGCCTACTAGATGAAAATCAACAAAAAGGGGCTCTTTTCTCTTCTTACATTTTCGACTTGGCTTTTATTTCTTTTTTGCCTTCTACAAAATCCTTCGCATGCGGCCTATTTGATTGAGTCGAACAATACAGTTCGTAACCATCTTCTATTGCGAGACATTCAGGGGAACACACAGATTGTAATCAACCTGAACAAAATGCCTTCAGCGAACGCTTCCCTGTTGTATCGAGAAGTGGGAAGCCAAGGGCCCAATTTTGTTCTTTCCAAGCCCGGTGAAGCCTCGTTTTTGGATGGTTCAGATTTCTTTCGTTCTGGATTTGGAACGTTTTCTCCCCTTTTTCTATCGAACACCGCCTCAAACCGCCTGATCCCACCAGCTGAGTTTCATATTTTAGGCAGCAATTTTCTACTGACCAATACTATGAATGTTCAGATGATCTGGGAGATCGGCACAGAGAATATTGCGTTGCAGCAAATAATGACCTTTGTTTCGGGCAACCCCAGTGTGGTCGCCGACTTATCGCCCTCTCAAAATAGCTATATTGTGCAAACTACAGGCGGCCAATTTTGGGTTCGAAAATTGACACCTGACGGCGCATTTAGAGACAGCGACGGGGCCTCGATTACATCCATGGGGAACGCCGAAAGACTCAAAACCATTGTGGTTGATTTAATTCCCCCTCAATTGACCAGTTTTAACATCAGCAGCACCCCAAATGGGGCAACAGAAACACAGCTTTTTGATTTTACAGTTAACAAAGCAGGGACTTCCTATTTAAGGATTATGAACAAAGCCGATGAAACCTTGTACTTCAGCAGCATCTTGCCCGTTGTTACGGGAAATAATCAACTTCGTTGGAATGGCACATCCAGCCAAAACATCGCCCAGGATGGGGCGTTTTACTATGCTTTATTGACTGTTGACCCTGCGGGAAACACGTCTAATGTGGTTTCGGGCTCTATTTTATACGACCGATATCCGCCCACTATTACCCTCAAAGAAGGTCTGGCCCCACGCAAATTTTCGCCCAATGGGGATGGCCGTTTTGACACGTTAATCACCACACTATCATCCAACGAACCCGTTACCCTTTCCTACCGCTTAACTGGTCCCGAAAACCAACTAATCACCAGTAACCGTGTCGAGCAAGCCGTAACCCAGTGTGTATCTGTCCTGGATTTCTCGCTCAAAGAAGGCCGTTATCTGCAAACCATCCAGGCTTTTGATAAAAAACACAATCTGACCACGGTGAGTTTTAATGTGGAAGTCGATCTGACATCCCCAACGGTTAGCTACTCGTTTGTCCCTAAATTTTCGTCTAAAATTGTAAAATCCCTTTTTCAATTCACGGTATCTGAACCCGGAATTGCCACCCTATCTTTTGCCCAAAAAACCGTTACAACCGATATTGCTTTAGGGTCCAATTCGCTGCTATTGGATGGGTCAGACATCACAGAAAACGTGTATGTCGCAACCTTAGATCTGATGGACCGTGTCGGAAACAACAGCACTGCATCGGTTTTGATTTTGGTCGATCGAACTCCTCCCCTTATTACCGCATTTTCTGTTCCAGCGACCCTCAATATGACTCAGCAAAATCTGCTTTCTTTTGCTGCGACCGATGCCTTTTCGTCGTTTGGGTATGCCTTATCGCTTGTCGATGGCACTGGAAAAGAAATTCCTTTGTCCCGTCCCAGCACACCCAATATGTCGCCCACCGCCAATCTTGGAACTACCATTTCGATGAATGCCCTGATTGCCCAGGCCTTCCCCAACGGGACCGATGCTGCCTATATGCTTAAGCTCGATTTAACCGATACTCTTGGCAACAGTGTTTCTATCACCAGGAATTGTATCATTGGGTCCCGCCCCACCCTTCTTTTTGCGGCACCAATTGGACCAGTTTCGCTTAAAACAACGCCCCTTTCGATTCCAGTGCGTGCAACAGTTCCTGGGCAACTCAAAACATCGCCAGTTTTGATGCAGGTTATTAACAACCAGGGTGTCGTTGTTTTATCCGCAGTGTCCGATGCCAATGGCTATTTGGACAGTGGGACGCAAAATATTCGTATCGGGGGAACTGAAGAATCGACTTCGATTTTAGATGGTGTGTATCAACTTCTTTTTCAAAGCACCACTGAAGCCGGGATTGTGGCCACCTTCAGCACCACCATTGATATCGATCATGCTCCGCCGCAAATTGTGAAGCTAACGCCAATCAATGCTACCAGCAATTTGGCTCAATCGTTTCAATTTATATTGTCTGGCGCGGACCGAACGCAAAAGCTGGGACAAATTACTGTGGGGTCACCAGATGGGCAAAAAATCTTAGCATCGATTCCGGCATCTGGCTCCGATACTGTTGTCACCTTTAACCCACGAGTACAGGGGCTATCTCTTGCAGATGGCGTGTATCGTTTCCCGGTAACGCTATCCGATTCTGTTGGCAATAGCGTCACGGCATCGATTTTCGCAACCATTGATACCGCTCCACCTGTTTTAAGTAGTGTAAGTCAAAATTTGACGACTTTTTCCCCCAATGGCGATGGAATTGACGATATTTTCCATCTGATTATCGATGCCAACGAAAAATCACAATTAAAAGTCCAGTTTAAAAACCAAAGTGGGGCTGTGATTAAAACCATCACCCGCACCGATTTTGCTATACACTGGGACATCGATTGGACCGGATATTCCGATGCCCAAGAATTAAAAGAAGGCGCCTATACCCTTTCGATTTTCTTAACCGATATGGCTGGTAATACTACCCAACAATCCGGTGGAACTGTGGCAATTTCCAATACGGCACCTTCCATTCACAACCTGATGTTTTCTCAAGAAAAAATGTCCATCAATCGACCGTTTACCCTTACATTTGATGTTCCCAACGATGGGAAGGTTTCGGCCAATATCACAGATACTTCAGGAAAAGCCATTCGAACACTGGCGAACAACCTCTCTGTTTCTAAATCCACACCCGTAACCCTGAATTGGGATGGTAAAAACACCATCGGAACACCCGTTCGAGATGGTGAGTATTTGTTAATTCTTTCTTTTACCGATTCCGCAGGACATAGCTGTACCCTCTCCAAAGCCATTGATGCGGATTCCACCGCACCGGCTATTTCTGACTTTTCACTCTCACACGCCGTATTGGGCTACCCATCTGGCAATATGGCACTTGTGTTTCGCAGTTCGGATGCCGCATCCGTTACCCTTAATATTTATGATGCTGCAAATACCACTATTGGCAGTTTTTCGAATCCAGATATCACCGCTGGCATGCAAAGTTTGTCTTGGAATGGAAAATTAAATGGAACGAACTTGCCCGTTGGTAGCTATGCCATTGAAGTTGTTCTTTCCGATAAATATGGCAATAACACCGCTCAAAAACTTCCCTTTCAAGTTCTCAACACCGTTCCAATCCAGGTTAATTTCGAGTCCAAATATGGCCTTTTCACCCCCGATGGCGATGCCATCAACGAAACCCTCCAAGGCAAAGTAAAAGTTCAAGGAACAGGGACTAAATCAGTCAAAATTGCGATTCAAAACGCTGCTGGAACGGTTTTAAAAGAGCTCTACAAATCCGATTCGGTTGCCGATGGCACCTTGTCCTATGAATGGGATGGCCTCGACGCCAGATCTGTTAAACAAATCGATGGAAAATACGTCCTTCAAGTTCAAGTTACCGATGCACTTGGAAACACCAGCGCAGCTTCGTTGCCGATCTATCTACTGACGCAAAAAATCACCTTGAACTATCAAGATAACGGCAGCATTTTTTCTTTTAACAACGATGGCAAACAAGATCAACTGAACTACCAATATTCGCTTATTTATCCATCCCTGCTTTATGACATCGACGGATACAACCGAAAAAGTAACCTCAAAATTCAAGTTCTTCAAAATGGCGCACTGGTCTCCGAACAATTCAACAACCAAGTTACTGATCGAGGGGATGGGAGTCTGAGTGGCCAAGGAATTTCCGAAGGACCCTTTTTATTAACCCTTTCCGGTGAAGGGCCGGATCGTATCCAAATTCAGACAGTAAGCAACAACTACACCAACGATATCACCCCACCAACGGTGTTATCCAAACCCTACATTACGGAAGCAGATGGCAACACAGATAGCGCCCTTTTCACGGTCAAAACAAATGCTCACAACGGCTATATTCACAGCCGAAACGCCTCGATTTTGGTGGCCGTTTCCGGAGCAAAAACGGTTGATTTATTCAATAACAACGGCATTTTACTTAGTTCTGTTTCTGTACCAAGTAACAACACCCAGGCTCTAGATTCTTGGATCAAAACACAATCGGCAACGCCAACGGACTCTAAGGCTGTTTTACTAACCGCTCCCTGTTCGGATGGCGCCAATACCTTCTGGATTCGCGCTTGGGATGCGGCTGGCAATCAATCCGTCTCCACCAGCATCCAAATTATTTCAGATATCAATCCACCTCAACTTTCAAGTGCGACATCTGTGGTGGATTCCTTACTGTCTTCTGAAGCTGCTCCTTTAAACCGACTGAAAGCTGGGACCTATCAAATTCGACTGGCCTTTAATGAAACCATTGATACAGCCTCTGCTTTAACGGTGAGTTTGGTTGATGACCAAGCCCATGAGATTCCGGTTATCTTGGATTCTGCCTCAGATTCTGCTTGGATTGGGCATTACACCATTACAGACGGCAGTGCCAACGGAAGTTACGCCTTACACATCACATCTCTGACCGACTACGCCGGCAATCAGCTCGACGTGGTGAGCTCGAATTTTGTTGTTATTGATACAATTCCCCCAGCACAACCAAAACTCATTTCAGAGAGCAGACTTTCCAACACATCAACCTACAGCAATTCCCTATCCACCGAAGTGGGTGCCACCGTCAATATTGTCGTCGATGGCCAAACCCGAATCTCTGCGGTTGCCACACAAAACAGCTTTTCATTTACCTTGACCGCCTTAACTGAAGGCACTCACACCTTAACCGTGACGCAATCCGACCCTGCTGGTAATACATCCACACCCCTTTCTCAAACCATCGAAATCGATTTAACTGCCCCAACCCTTGTTTCTGATCAGCTTTCACAGATTCTTACCCTTAAGGCCGGAACCTATACAGGCTTTCTCACCCTTAGCGAAGCGCTAAAATCGGGCACAACACCAACCTTACAACTGGTAAGTTCAGCCAACACAATTCCCATCTCGGTAACATCGGTTTCTGGCACCACGCTTTTCACTTCGTTTACTGTGCCGGCCAATGCTACCAACGGAACTTATCAATTGCTTGCAACACAAGTCACCGATGCTGCTGGCACTATTGCCACGCTGAATTCAACCACCGCTTACACCCTTGATGTTACAGCCCCGGCCACACCGACTTTGTCCCTGGCAAAGTCTTTGATTAATACAACCCTTTACACCGACACCATCTCGGTTGAACCTGGAACCACTGTTCGTAGCTACGTTGATTCCACACTCGTAGATACCCGTACCGTTTCTGCCAACTCGTTTTCCGAAACCTTTGCCCTTTCGGAAGGGAGTCATACCCTCAAAGTTGAAGTCCAGGACGCGGCTGGGAATATTTCGACACCCCTGACCCACAGCATCGTGGTGGATTTAACAGCGCCTACCCTGGTAAGTGATGCATTGAGTTCGGTACCAGCCCTTAAAGCAGGAACCTATCAAGGAAGTTTTCAACTGTCTGAACCTGTTGCCAGTGCAACGGTTACTTTGCAATCCGACACCTCAAGCCTGAATGTTGCTGTTCTTTCAACCGCAAATAATCAGATCTCGGTGCAATTTACGATTCCCACTGCTATTGCCAATGGATATTATCACCCAACCCTTTTGGTGAGTGATTTTGCAGGCAATATCGCAGCGCTTACTTCCTCAAAAAACTATTTAATTGATACCACAAGGCCCAATATCCCCATCTGGCAATCCGACATTTCGCTATTAAACACAACGGCCTATGCCAACACCTTGTCTGTAGAACCTGGCACTTTGGTTAAGGTTTTGGTTGATGGAACCGAGGCCTTTTCAGCCACGGCCTCCACAACACTGGTTCCCATTTCACTGACACTTGCTGAAGGAACCCATACCCTTTTATCTGCAATCCAGGATTTGGCGGGCAATATTTCGGCTCCGCTTATTTCAACGGTCAGTGTAGACCTAACCCCCATTTCGCTTGTTACCGATCAAATCAGTTCCCTTTCTACGCTTAAGGCTGACACTTATACCGGGTCTATCATCATCAGCGAAGCCCTAAAATCCGGCACCACACCAACCTTGCAACTGGTGAGTTCAGCCAACACGATTCCCATCTCGGTAACATCGGTTTCTGGCACCACGCTTTTTACTTCGTTTACTGTGCCGGCCAATGCTACCAATGGAACCTACAGGCTGCTTGCATCACAAGTCACCGATGCCGCTGGCAATATTGCCACACTGAATTCGACCACCGCTTACACCCTCGATGTCATTGCTCCAGCGACTCCCATTTTGGCTCTCGCAAAAACTTTGATTAATACAACCCTTTACTCCGACACAATCTCGGTTGAATCTGGAACCACCGTTCGTAGCTACGTTGATTCCACACTCGTAGATACCCGTACCGTTTCTGCCAACTCGTTTTCCGAAACCTTTACCCTTTCGGAAGGGAGTCATATCCTCAAAATTGATGCCCAAGACGTGGCCGAAAATATCTCGATACCACTCTCCCACAGCATTACAGTGGATTTGACACCGATTTCGCTTGTAACCGATCAACTTAGTTCGCTTTCTATGCTTAAGGCTGGTACTTACACCGGGTCCATTATCCTCAGTGAAGCGCTGAAATCGGGCACCACGCCAACCTTGCAACTGGTGAGTTCAGCCAACACGATTCCTATCTCGGTGACATCGGTTTCTGGTACCACGCTTTTCACTTCGTTTACTGTGCCGGCCAATGCTACCAACGGGACTTATCAACTGCTTGCAACACAAGTCATCGATGCCGCTGGCAATGTTGCTACACTGAATTCAACCACAGCTTACACCCTCGATGTCATTGCGCCGGCCACACCCATTTTGTCCTTGGCAAAGTCTTTGATTAATACAACCCTTTACACCGACACAATCTCGGTTGAACCTGGAACCACCGTTCGCAGCTACGTTGATTCCACACTCGTAGATACCCGCACCGTTTCTGCCAACTCGTTTTCCGAAACCTTTGCCCTTTCGGAAGGGAGTCATACCCTCAAAATTGATGCCCAAGACGCGGCTGGAAATATCTCGTCACCACTCTCCCACAGCATTACGGTGGACCTAACCCCCATTTCGCTTGTAACCGATCAACTTAGTTCCCTTTCTATGCTTAAGGCTGGCACTTACACCGGATCCATTATCCTCAGTGAAGCGCTGAAATCGGGCACCACGCCAACCTTGCAACTGGTGAGTTCCGCCAACACGATTCCCATCTCGGTGACATCGGTTTCAGGCACCACGCTTTTCACTTCGTTTACTGTGCCGGCCAATGCTACCAACGGAACTTATCAACTGCTTGCAACACAAGTCACCGATGCTGCTGGCAATATTGCCACGCTGAATTCAAGCACGGCTTACACCCTCGATGTCGTGGCCCCCATAGCCCCTCAACTGGTTCAAGCAACCTTGATTACCAATCAAACCCAGTACAGAGATACCGTGGTCGCTGAACCGGGAACCCAAATTTGGATCTATGACAACGATGTTAAACTGACAGAATTCACTCAAACTTCCGAGCAAACAAGCTTGAACATCCTCTTGAAACCCGGCACCCATACCCTTGGACTGGAGTCTGTGGATACGGCGGGAAATCATTCGACAAGAACAGACTATTCGGTTCTGATTGATGTTACAGATATTCAGATCAGTAAAATTGAATGGTCCTCCAGCACACCGGTTAGCACCAACAGCAATTTGGTTACGGTTTATTTTTCAAAAGAAGTCGATGCCACCCAAACACCAACATTGACATTCCTTACCGCATCGGGACAAACCCGTTCCGTTACCTTGAGTACCTATTCCGGCACAACAGCTCAAGGCACTGTCACGTTCCAGACAGGCGATGATGGGCAATCCACATTCCAAGTCTCCGGTGTTTACGATTTGGCTGGGAATCGACTTGCTGATTTTTCTGAAGATGCATTCTTCGTCGATACAACGGCACCGTCTGCTCCAACCTTTGTTTCTGCCAATGCCTTGGTGAACAACGCGGCCTACACCTTCCAAGTGCAAGGTGAAACCGGGACAACCTTGTTCATTCAAGACAACGGCTCTGTGGTTCAAACCGTTACCTTAAACGTCTCGCCTAAATCCCTTTCCCTGTCGCTTTCTGAAGGCAGCCACACGCTGACGGCTCAACTTAAAGACAGTGCTGGAAATGACTCTTCCATTACCTCTCAAACGGTTTTGGTGGATTTGACCAAACCCACCCTCACCCAATTCACCATGGCAACCCCTTCGCCTGTCAGTGCCAACACCTATGCACTTGCCCTTGCTTTCAGCGAGCCTGTGGATTCGGCTAAAACGCCGGTGGTTTCGGTACTTACCCAATCGGGTCAAACCCGTTCCGTTACCCTGAGTACCTATTCCGGCACAACAGCTCAAGGCACCGTTACCTTCCAAGCTGGCGATGATGGCCAATCCACACTCCAAGTTTCGGGGGTTTATGATGTGGCAGGAAATCAACTCGCTGATTTTTCTGAAAATGCATTCTTCGTCGATACAACGGCACCGTCTGCTCCAACCTTTGTTTCTGCCAATGCCTTGGTGAACAACGCGGCCTTCACCTTCCAAGTGCAAGGCGAAACTGGGACAACCCTGTTCATTCAAGACAACGGCACTGTGGTTCAAACCGTTACATTAAACGCGTCGCCTAAATCCCTTTCTCTATCGCTTTCTGAAGGTAGCCACACGCTAACGGCTCAACTTAAAGACAGTGCTGGGAATATCTCTTCCATTACCTCTCAAGCGGTTTTGGTGGATTTGACCAAACCCACCCTCACCCAATTCACCATGGCAACCCCTTCGCCTGTAAGTGCCAACACCTATGCACTTGCCCTTGCTTTCAGCGAGCCTGTGGATTCGGCTAAAACGCCGGTGGTTTCGGTGCTTACCCAATCGGGACAAACACGGACAGTTACACTAAGCCAGTATTCCGGCACATCTGCCCAAGGCACCGTTACCTTCCAAGCGGGCGATGATGGTCAATCCACACTCCAAGTCTCTGGCGTTTATGATGTGGCAGGGAATCAACTCGCTGATTTTTCTGAAAATGCATTCTTCGTCGATACAACTGCACCTTCTGGCCCTACTTTTGTTTCTGCCAATGCCTTGGTGAACAACGCGGCCTTCACCTTCCAAATTAAGGGCGAAACAGGGACAACCCTGTTCATTCAAGACAACGGCACTGTGGTTCAAACCGTTACCTTAAACGTCTCGCCTAAATCCCTTTCTCTATCGCTTTCTGAAGGTAGCCACACGCTAACGGCTCAACTTAAAGACAGTGCTGGGAATATCTCTTCCATTACCTCTCAAGCGGTTTTGGTGGATTTGACCAAACCCACCCTCTCCCAGTTCAGCATGGCAACCCCTTCGCCTGTAAGTGCCAACACCTATGCACTTGCCCTTGCTTTCAGCGAGCCTGTGGATCCGGCCAAAACGCCGGTAGTTTCAGTGCTTACCCAATCGGGGCAAACCCGAACGGTTTCGTTGAATTCCTATTCCGGCACCTCTGCCCAAGGCACCGTTACCTTCCAAGCGGGCGATGATGGTCAATCCACACTCCAAGTCTCTGGCGTTTATGATTTGGCTGGCAACAGCATTAGCCCCTACCAAGCATCTGCTTTTCTTGTGGATACAACGGCTCCTACCTCTCCCACCTTTGTGTCGCCCCTTTCATTGACCAATTCCAGCACTTACACCCTGCAAGTTCAGGGCGAAACAGGGACAACCCTGGTTATTCAAGACAACGGCTCTGTGGTTCAAACCGTTACCTTAAATATCTCGCCTAAATCCCTTTCCTTGTCGCTTTCTGAAGGCAGCCACACGCTGACGGCTCAACTTAAAGACAGTGCTGGGAATGTCTCTTCCATTAGCTCTCAAGCGGTTTTGGTGGATTTGACCAAACCCACCCTCTCCCAATTCACCATGGCAGCGCCATCGCCCGTAAGCGCCAACACCTATGCCATTGCCCTTACTTTCAGCGAGCCTGTGGATTCGGCCAAAACACCGGTTGTTTCGGTACTTACCCAATCGGGGCAAACCCGAACGGTTTCGTTAAGTTCTTATTCCGGCACCTCTGCCCAAGGTACCGTCACTTTCCAAGCGGGCGATGATGGGCAATCCACACTCCAAGTTTCGGGGGTTTATGATTTGGCTGGCAACAGCATTAGCCCCTACCAAGCCACTGCTTTTCTTGTGGACACAACGGCCCCTACTGGCCCCACCTTTGTGTCGCCCCTTTCATTGACCAATTCCAGCACTTACACCCTGCAAGTTCAGGGCGAAATAGGCACAACCCTGTTCATTAAAGACAACGGCTCTGTGGTTCAAACCGTTACCTTAAACGTCTCGCCGAAATCCCTTTCTCTGTCGCTTGCAGAAGGAAGCCACACGCTGACGGCTCAGCTTAAAGACAGTGCTGGGAATGTCTCTTCCATTTCCTCTCAAACCGTTTTGGTGGATTTAACCAAGCCCACTCTTTCTACCGAAACACCAACTGGAACGTTGAATTGGAAAGCTGGTACTTATCTTATTGCTTTAACTTTTTCCGAAAATTTGGATTCAAACCACCCCCTACAAGTGAGCTTAAAATCCAAAACCAGCGCGGCGTCTATCGCCGTGAATACCCTGTCTCAATCTGGAACCAGTTTCCAAGGACAGGTGTTTATTCCGTCGAATGCCGCCAACGAAACCTACCAACTGACCATTCAAAATGCCACCGACCTTGCCGGAAACACCGCCACCATTACCGGAAACAGCAGTTACCAAATCGATACAGTCATCCCAGTTCTAACCTTCACCACCGCCACCACCCCGCTTCGTTTGACCAGTACACAATACAGCAACAGCATCACCCTATCCGAACCCAATTTGCACCTGTACCAATCGGTTGATGGCACCATCCAAGACCGTGGAACCCTTACCGGCACCACGACTGTTTCCCTGACACTTTCTGAAGGGACCCACAACCTTGCTGTTTGGGCCAACGATGCTGCTGGGAATACGGCGGTTACCCGCTCTCAAACCGTTGTCGTGGACCTAACCCCACCCGCACTTCAAACCCTGACATTGGGCAGCGGCCCCTTGGTCAAAGCCGGAACTTATGGCCTGACCCTGATCTTTTCAGAGCCTTTGGACAATGGCTTGGCCGTCAAAATCAAAACGGCTGCCGGTACATTCAGAACCGTATCTCTTAGCAGTAGTGATCAAAAAACCTATGCCGGCCAAGTGACTTTATTGGCTGGAGACGATGGCCAATCAACCGTGGAGCTTCAAACGGCCAAAGACCTGGCTGGCAATGCCCTTTCTGGTACTAGCAGTCTATCTGGGTTTTTAATTGATACAACCCCCCCGGCCATCAGCAGTACCTCGCTTGCTTTTAACACCCCGGTATCGGCGAATGGGCATCGATCTTTGGGAATTAACGTCGCTTTCTCAGAACCTGTTTCGGCCAATTACGCGCTCATTTTACCGGATCAATCCGAACTAAGTGGCAGTTATCAAAGCAGCAGCGACCGAAGCGGGACACTCACCTTTGATGTTCCCAAAAATATCGACGGTCAAAGCAAATTGGCTATTAGAAGTTGGCACGATGCCGCCGGAAACATCAGCGCAGACGCCCAATCCTTCACGGTTACCTTGGATTCAAAACCAGCTGAAATGACGCTTGATAGCGTTGTTGCCAGCACCAACCGAGGCACGGATTCAGCCCTTCAAGTCATCCTTTCATTTTCTGAACCCATTCAAAACTCAGTGGTTCAACTTGGCCTTCAGTATGCAAACGGCAACACGTTACAACCCAATGCGCTCACGTATAACAGTGCCAATAAAACCCTCACAGCCTCTTTTTTAATTAAAGCAGTTGAAGAAACCCTCAAATTGTCTGTTTCTAATCTGCTGGACAGTGCTGGCAACAAAACAACAGACAGCCTCATCAGCTTGGGAAAAATTGATAATACACCGCCTGTCATCAGCAACTTTGGAGCCAACACGTCTTCTTTTTCTGCTATTCGAACGCAAGGCGATGCCGCCATTGTGATTACCATGAACATCACCGAAGACTATCAACGTCTGCTCGTTCAAATTTATGATGGTTCCGGAACCTTGAAAAAAACGCTTTGGGATAAAAACGGCAGCGGCGGTCTGGTGACCCTTGATAATTGGAATGGCCAAAATGAATCTGGCCAAGCCCTTTCAAAAGGCTGGTACATCATGAAAGCCTATGCCATTGATACGGCCGGTAATAGTGGGGATACCGTTCAAGGGCTTTTTGAAATTACAGAACAACATTTAACCCTGTCCAATCCACAAACCTTGGTAACCCCTTATTCTTTTAAAGCCAGCGGAACACGAGCCTTCACCTACACCCTCAGCCAACGCATTGATTCCCCAGATGTTGCTCAAAAGCCCGGCAACATTCGCATGATGTCGGTTCCTGTGTATGTGGCCAAAGTAACCGAACAGATTTACCGTAAAAACAGTTCTGGCCCCGATACTTTGATTGCCACATTGGTGACTGATCAGCCTACAACTGAGTTTGCAAACGGAGCTTTGGGCACTTGGAATGGGCGTTTGAATAACGATTCGGCCCAAGCCTTTGTCCAATCCGGGGATTATTACCAATGGGTTAGTGTTAAATCGATGAAAGATTTGGCAGAAGGTACAATCAGTATTCCATTTAAGGTGGATCACGATGCCCCGATTCTTTCTGGGATTGTATCGCCAACCACTTCAATTAGTACCCGAAGCGGCGCGATTACAACCTTCAACATCAGCTTTGGTTTATCGGATGCCATCAGTACCCGAAACATGGTTTATCAACTCAGCCAATCCACCGTCGGACTTTCCTCTCAATTTACACAAACGGCTGGTCAAACCCAAGCAAGTTTTACGGTCAACGCTGTAGGCTGGGCCCTGGGGGATGGCAATCAACCCTTCACCCTTTCATTAACAGACGAGGCCCAAAACATTAGTACGGCAACCGTCCTTGTAAAATTTGATAGCACTGTGCCCAGCTTTAATTTCACCATTCCAGCTTATGCTTCGGGGAACGTCACCGTGAACTTGGGTACAATTAGCGATGGATCACCCACCACTGTTCTGTACAAACTGGGTTTAAATGGCAGCTACCAAAGCACCTCCGTTTTAAATAGTAGCGGGTTAAATAAAACCGAATCGGTCTACGTTAAAGTCACAGACCAAGCCGGTAACAGCACCGAACTCAGCCGCAGTCTAATTTTAGACAACAGCATCCAAGCCCCTACCTTTACAACCCTGCCCGCAAGTTACAGCAACAACACCGGTATTACCTTAAACGTCTCCCATTCCGAAGCCAACCCCGACCATTTTCGGATTCAAAACGACGGAACAGCAGACACCACCTACACCAGCGTTTCGGTCAACGGGACCGTTGCTTGGACGCTTCCCAATACCGAAGGCAGTCATACCATCGGGATGCGGTTGGTGGACAAAGCAGGAAATATCAGCAGCCTTGCCAGCCAAACGATTGTTTTGGACAAAACACCACCAAGCACCAGTTCACTCCTCAGCAGTCAGCAGGTGATCAATCCCCTCAATTCAACCTTAACCGTCACCATCAACGCAACAGACTCTGGCTCTGGCATTGCCAGCTATCGGTTGGATATCAAGCGAAATCCGTCCGATAGCACTGCTCTGATTTCCCGCAGTGGGTCATCGTCCGTGTTTAATTTGGGCAGCAGCGATCTCCCAACCGATTCCGATGCCAGTTTTGTCATTGTGGGTTATGCGATAGATCGGGCCGGCAATGTATCGTCAGGAAATGTAAGCCTCCCACTGATCACTAGAAAAGTACTCCCAACCTTTACAGCCGTGAATGCGTCGGGTTGGCAAAATACCACGTCTGGGGCACAGCTTTCGGTTACGGCCACCAGCCTTTATGTGGACCACCTGGACTACAAGGTGTATACGGCAGGTGATGCGCTGGTTGCTCAAGGCACTTCCAGCGGAAACGGAGCAAGCTACCCCGTTTTTTCACTTGCATACGCAACCCTTTTGTCTAACCAAAATTCAGGCGTTTATTCTTGCGATGTTCGCCTCGTCGATCAAGCAGGAAACAGTTCGGCTTGGACCCGATACACCTTTTATTTTGACAAAACCATCCCGGTGATTACCGGAGCCAGTGTTCAACAATATAGCAACGCCAACCAAATTGGGCCCGTCATTTCGATTTCGGCAACGGACAGCGATAGCGGCATTGCCAGCTATCAATTCCAAATCGATTCTGGCGCGTGGCTTCTGTTTGGAAACAGCACCCAAGCCAATGTTCAAACCATTGCCGAAGGGTCTCATTCTCTTAAAATTCGGGTTTTGGATGCGGCAGGCAACGCCTCGGCCATCAACACCTATTCCCTGACCATCGACCGTACCTTGCCCGTCATTACAGCACTTGGCAACAGTAAAGCCATGTTCCATCTCAATAACGAATGGTTATCCCTCTCGCCAACCGTCACTGAAACCGGTAGTGGCATTCTGGGCTACAACACCACTATCCGAAAAAATGCTGACAATTCATTGGTTAAGTCCGATAGCCGCAGCACCCTTCCCATTACCTTTTCAGGCAACGACATCCAGCTCGATGGCGCCTACACCCTTTCGCTGACGGTGGTGGATATGGCCGGGAATACCAGCAGCCCCAACACCCTGGTCTTTACAAACGACAATCTGGCCCCGACGCTGACAGCACCTTCTGCCAATCAGATGACGATCAACACCGATACCACCGCTTTGGTGATGACCTATGCGGCTTCGGATTCGGGCAGCGGGCTTCAATCTGGCCATTACACCCTCACAAACAGTGTCACTGGCGCTATTGTCAAAGAAGGGGATGCCACCACCGGGCCCATAACCTTTAATGCAGGTACTTTAAGTGTGGCCGATGGAACCACACTCAATGCCACCGTCACAGCCACAGACGGTGCCGGCAACACCAGCACGCAAACCACGGCCCCCTTCTGTGTGGTGGATAAAACCCCGCCCGTCTTGACCTTTTTAACCAACAACAGCCAAATCCAAGCCACCGTGGGTGCTGTTCCCGCTGGCTCAAAACCAGTACTCTTAAAATACACACTCAATGAACCCACCACCGTACACACGGTTCGTATTTTATCCCCAGAATTCGGGGAAGTTGCCAAAGCAGGCTTTACCCCAACGGCCCCCATCGAAATCTATGGCGGCGCTTACCAAGCGCTTTGGGATGGGTGGTTGGAAATCGATGGAAAAAGCCCCAAACAATTGCCAGAAGGACGGTACGTGGTAGAAGTTCGGGTGATCGACCGAGCCGGTAACATCGCCTCCTACGCCAACGACTTTATGATGACCGACGATATTCCCGTGGCCAGCGGCAACATATATGCCCCATCCATTGAAACTTCAGGCAGCATTTTGAAATGGGGGGAAGGAAACAGACGATCTAACTCAGTTTCTGCTGGCGGGAACGGCGATTATAGAAATAGTGCTGTTGGGATTGATATTGCCCAAACAGGGACCTTTAGCTATTGGGTAAATAATGGAGATTCAAACTCAGGCCTTATGAATTATTTTGGATTAGACCCCTATCAAGTCAGTCGGTCTAACCAAAACAGTAGCAATTTAATTATTTCTAGAAGTAGTAACGCTAGCGTCAGCATCGCACTTAATATTGGTTACTACTTTGTAGGTGCAAGCTGTCGTGTTGGCTCATGCCAAGCAACCATAAGTTTCTTTGACTTCCCAAGCTACAAAACGATCGCAAGCTTAAATGACACACCACTTTCCATTACAACTTATGTTCCTAGAACGGGCATTGATGTTGGAAATGGAGACAACACTATGCAAGGTGGAATGGCATTAATCAATGCATGGCTTGGCACACTAGGCAGCGACGGTGTTTATACCCACAACGACAAACTACTCAAAAATAGTGATGGACCGATTGCTACCCTCAGTAATGGCCGCATTCAATATGGGGGCTTTACCCTTTGCGATTTACGAACCGGTACCATCGGCTATCTGCTGCGCAACAATACCGATTGGACCTATAAAATTTCTCAAAGCAGCTCAGAACCAGGCTTTACCTTGGCCAAAACCCTTGTTGGACCTGGTGTAAACCGAAGCGCCGAGATTGTTTCTGGCAAAGATGTCTCGGTTTCTCTGGATACCAGCCCTGCCAAAACCGTGGCCTGGGTGGTTCAAAATACCGTAACGGGGGCCCGAACCTTGTATTACCAAAAAGTAGATTTTGCCAACACCTATCAACCCGGCGATGGGGTTCAATTCCATGTTTTGGATTTTAAAGCCAAATCCGTCTCGACCCCTACCCTAAAAAGCCCGAAAGCCTCTTTGGACGATATTCCTGTTGTCGCCCATTCAAAACCGGAATTTGTGTGGCAAATCCCGACCTCAAACCTGGGCCCATCCACCCGATTCAAGCTCGAACTTTACAAAGGTGTGGTAACCGGCAATGTCGAGGGCCTTAGCACCTTTAATATTCCCGTCGGTTTCTCGGACAACTATCAAACCATCGATATCCCAGCTGGAACCTACACCCTCAAAAGTGATGAGGTTCATTTTACCCCAGACGATTACAATGCCCTGGGCAAAACCACAGGCTTCGATGTGTACCGTTGGCAAATTAAAGCCGATTGGGCCGGCACCGATCAGTGGACCTATTCGTTAAGTTCGGAATTGTTTAAAGTAGAGCCTCCACTCGAAATCGAAGCCCCCATCAACTATCCAAATCCCTTTGTTCACAGCACCAAAATTCGGTATAAGCTGACCAGCGATGCACGGTCTGTTAGTATTCGAATTTTCGATTTGGCTGGCAAATTGGTTCGGGTTCTCAACGATTGCCCAACCGACGGCACCCGCCCCTATCACGAGTATAACGATGTCCTTTGGGACGGCAAAAACGGGGTTGGTGATGAAGTGAATAACGGGGTCTATATCTATAAAATTTTAGCCGTCGATGACAATGGAAGGAAGGTGGATACACGTGGTAAAGCAGCAAAACTCCGATAAAAGACAGGCAAAAAAGAGCGCCATGCGGCGTTATTTTTCCGCGCGAAATACTCACATAGCTGGGCTATGCTCCGTGTTTCGTGCTCAAAATGCCTTGCCTGGCGCTCTTTTTTGCCTGTCTTGGCTCTACCGATATTCTTGTTATATTTTTTGGGGAATACTGATCTCTTTTTGTTTGCAGACTGCTGTTTTGGCAACGCCGGTGGTTGCACAACCCACTTCCTTTTCGGTTACCTATCTGGACGCCTTCGGCAGCTTTGGGTTCAACGAAGGCCAATTCAATACCCCTGGACACATTGCGGTTCTACAGAAATCGGTTTTGGTTGCCGATACCCACAACCACCGTATTCAACGGTTTTTAACGTCTGGCACCTTCGAGTATTCTTTCAAAACCATTCAAGATGACGACAGTCCAAACGGGCAACTGGATTCTCCTTTTGGCCTTGCTACAGACCCTCTACGCGGCATTTTTGTCAGCGACATTGGCAGTAGCGTGGTGTATGGGTTCGACACCTATGGAAGTTACCTGCAAAAAATCGGAGGGTTTGGAGCCATTGGTGTCAAATTTAACGAGCCGGTTGCCCTGGCCATCGATTTACAGGGTTTTTTATATATTGTGGACCGTAAAAACCAACGCATTACCAAATGCGATGCATCGGGTGCCAAACTTTTTCAGGTCCCCCAAGCGGAAGGTAATTTAACCAATCCCAGCGATATCATTGTTTTTGATGATGGGCAGTTTTGGGTCTTGGATGATCAAGGGGTTAAATCCTACAACGAATTGGGTAAATTTTTAGGTCAAGTGATCTTGACAACCGGCGCCGCAGCCATGGCCATCGATGGCAACAAAACCATTTATCTTGCGAAACCCGAACAAAAATCGGTTGAGCTTTATACGCCGACGGGATCTCTTCTGTTAACCCTTGATTTTCCCTTCAAACGTCCCCTAGGTCTTTGTATTTCTGATGATCTCTTGTTTGTTTCCGATGCCAGCGCTCACCAAATTCTTCGTTTTAAGATCACCGGACTAGAGCCACCCCCCACGCCATCTAAAGGAACACGCCCATGAAAAAAAGACAACTTATCCTCTGGGCCCTGGTGGTTATTTTTTCCTTGGAATCCCTGGTTCCAGCCATCGGATCCCGGCCGCTTATGGCCGCCGTCACGTCTAAACAAGCCCCAGCAAAGCCGGAAATCAACGCCCAGGGGATGAACCTAAACGCCTTTGGCAGCGTCAATTCTGGGGCCGTGGATTTGTCCAGCGGGACCTTTTCGTTTGACCAAACCGATGTCTCTATTCCAGGCCGAAACGGGATGAATTTGACGGTTCAACGCACCTACAATTCCAAAGAGTTTTTGTCCTCTCCCAAATGGAGCAAACTCGACGGCGACGCCTTTTACAACGACTCCGGCGAAAGTTTTGAAAAAGCCAAATGGAAAGCCGCAACCCCAGCCCAATGGGGTGGTTGGATCGGGAATGGGTGGAAAACCAACATTTCCGGCCGTTTGCTCTACATTAAGTTCGACATCGCCTATTTCAGATCCGACTGGTTTGGCGCCAATACCGTCCAAAATGATAAAATTACCTCTGAAATTGTCATCATTCAAACCGGCAGCGGCAGCTATTCGTTCGAGCACAGTTTCAAAAAAGACAAAAACGGCGTTTTGTATGATGACGGCGCCTTCATTGCCCGAGACAAAGGCAACAAAAACAAACTGGTCCACAGCGTGGCTGGCTTTACCTTAACACTAGAAAACGGCCAACAATACGAATTCCGCGAACACTATTACACCAAAAGTTATGACATGCATTTTAACGCCTGCACCGATTTGCGCAGCACCTACACCAACCAAGACATCCACAACGTGGTGATGGGCAACTACCTGTCCTACACCCAAGACACCAACGGAAACCGCATCAGCTATGAGTACGAACGGGGTAATTCGTATTCCTTTAACCATTGGCATAAAGACATTCATGAACCCTTTAAAGAAAACACCTGGGGACGAGCCTTAACAACCTGCTCTGAAGTCTTTGATTACATCGATCTTTGCGAAAGTATTCCAAAAGAAGCTGTCGGCATTTATTTACAACTGGTCAATCAAAGTACAGCCAAAACCTCCGGGGCCGGTGACCTCCCAAATACGACCCCTCAACAAGGGGGCTCAGGCTTGAACTACAAAGCAATGGCGATTTCCATGATGAAGGATTGTTTACAAGAGGCTATCCTCGACAAAGACGGCAACATCAATGTTAACTTTTCACGCATTGAAGTCGGGCCCATTGCTGCAAAAATGGCCAAATCCATTGCTTATTCCAAAGCCATTGAAGTGTTTTGTAATGTTGTGGGCGCCGTCATCGATGCCTTTCTACCTGGACTTGGCTCTGTTGTCGCTTTCCTGCTTAATAACATTCTTGGCTCTCTCTTGGCCGACTCTGTCAGCGGTTCCGCTGATTCCGACATCTCCCTCACCCCCATGCGCCCCACCCGTATTTATGACAACGCCGGCAACGAAATTAACATTGAGTATGTCGAAGCCGCCATGCCTGCCGTCAGCAAACCGGGGTCAGGCGAATACGACTTTTTGGGCGAATCCGACAACTATTCCCGCATTGCCAAGTTGACGTATTTGGGCCCCAAAGGCCCTCAAGAAGTCCGCTATGTTTATGATAAAAACGGGTACCTGATTCAGGTTGTAAAACCCGGCAACGCCATCGAAAGCTATGCCTACACCTTCTATTACCCCGCCCCGCAATCCGGTGGTGCCCCCACCATCCCCGATGGTCTTTCCGGCAAAAGCATAGCCTTTGATTGGGACAACGCCAAAGCCGCCAAATACGACAACCAAGGCGCCCTTTTAACCCAAATCACCAGCGCCACTGGGGCCCAGTTGAGCTTGGACTACGACTTTGTTCAGGCCAAATCCCTCCAGAAAAAGATCACGGATGATGATGACAGCAAGCTCTCGTCTTTTGTCGTGACCCAGCGCAAGGTCACCGGCGGACCCATCTCCCAAACCTGGCGCTACGATGGGTATTCTACCTTTGCCACTTACACCCCCTTTGTGAATTCCCACGCCGATGGCGAACTGCCCGCTGCGGGGTATTTTAGTAAAATCACGGTCACCGACCCCAAAGGCAACGACAGCACCTCTCAGTTTTTTGAAGGGCTTCCCGTTTCCGAGATCAACCCCATTGGCTTTAGCACCGTCACCTTATGGGATCCTGTTTTACGCAGACCGTTACGCAAAGTCGTTGATCAAAAAGGCTTTCAAATCATCACCACCTACTCAGATTACGACAGCTTCGGCTTCCCCCAAACCATCACCGAAACCGGCACCAACACCCCCACCAAAATCACCAAAGTGGAGTACGAACGCAGCCCCGTGTACTTGCAAACCAATGTCCTGAATAAACCCAAACACAGCTGGATTGAAGCCGACGGAAAACGGTCCCAAGACACCACCTTCACCTACGACAGCGCCGGTAAAGGCAATTTGGTTCAATCTGTTCTGGCAACCGATGCTGGCCCTGCGGTCACCGCCTTTCAAGTAGACCCGTATGGCAACGTCATTCGCAGCACCGATCCTTTGGGCCGGGTCACCACCACCCAGTATGTGAATGGCACGCTGGTTACCCAAACCACGGTTCAAGACGTGAACTGGGTCACCGCCAAAACCTATCTGCCCAATTCTGCTTTGGTGGACACCGAAACCGACCTCAACGGCAACCTCACTACCTATGCCTACGACGACCGCGGCAGAGTCACCTTCAAATCCACCCAAACCGGCTATTCCACCGCCGAAACCCGGTTCCAATACAACGACGACCCCAATAACCTCAGTTTGTCCATGCAGATCCACACCAGCGATGGCCGCCAAGACAAAGCCATCGAGGGCAAGTTTAATCCCTTTGGCAAACTCTACCAGCTCACCGTGTCCCCAAAAGGGGCGGAATCTCTCACCACCAAATACACGTATTCGCCTACCTTGGAAATTCTCACCGTTACCGATCCCTTGGGTAGAACCACCCGCTATACCTATGACGAAATTGACCGCCTCACCGACGTCTCCAAACCCGATGGCTCAAGGCAAAGCATTCAGTATTTCGACAACGCCAACGCCAAAGCCATCACGGATGAAAACGGCAATGTAACGACGTATATGTACGATGGAAGAAACAACCTCATCCAAGTGCGCCTGCCCAACTACCGACCCGCCTCGTATGTCTATGGCGCTTTGGGAAATTTACTTTCCGTCACCGACCTTCGGGGCATGAAAACCACGTTTAGCTACGACTCGAATGCAAATCTCGTTTCAACAACGTTTCCCGACGGCACCCAAGAATCCAACACCTACGATGTACTGGGCAACCTGCTCTCCCACACCGACCCCAACGGCCAAACCACCCGCTACGACACCTACGATTCCCAAAAACGACCCAAAACCGTGTCTTTTTCCGATGGCACCCTGGTGAACTACACCTATGATGCCGGCTTTAAAGGCAAAGTCTCGGCTATCTCGGTTTCAGGGCCAGATTCCCAGAGTATTTCGTATGCCTACGATCCTTTTGGAAACATCATCAAACAAACCAAGTCGCTGGGCAACGAGACCTTTGCGCTGGAGTATCTCTATGACGATTCCGGTCTTTTGCTTAAACAAAAAGACCCCCTCTCCGGCAACTGGCAGGAATTTAGCTATGACAGCTTGGGACGGTTGACCCAAATTCAGTTCCCCATCAACGGCAGCCTTCGGCCGGTTGTGAATGACATCCGCTACAACAAAGCCAATCTCATGTTGGGCTATGCTTTGCCCCTGTCGAACATCACCGCCACCCAAGGTTTTGACCCCCAAAACGACCGCATTAAATCCATCACCTTCACCGGCCCCACCTACCTGTCTTACAAGAACCAACAAAACGCTGCTATCCTACAGGCCATGAACAAGTTGAACTTGCCCCAGTTTAACCAAGACCCCACAGTCACCGGCAATGCCTTGCCCTATTTCACCCAAACCTACACCTACGACCCCGCCGGCAACCGCACCCAACTGACCCAAAAAGAAGCCACCGACACCACCCAATTCACCTACGACTACGACCGCATGAACCAGCTGGTTGCTTATGCCATGAAGCTGAACAATTCGGATCCCGTTGAGTTTAAATACACTTACGATGCCCAAGGCAACCGCACACAACTGATGCAAGGCACCACCACCCTCACCACCGATTTCGACACCACCACCAACAAACCCAATGGGTATTGGTTCGGCACCCAGAAAAACGACGAAAACCACATCGACTTTGTCTACGACAAAAACGGCAACCGAACTGCCAAGCAGCTCAAAACCCCCAAAAACGAGTTGTTGCTGGACATTACTTATACTTGGAATGCCCAAAACAGGATGACGCGGTATACCCTGAACGGAACAACCCAAACCAATCGTTACCAGTTCTCTGGGCCCAGGTATGAGAAAAAAGAAACCTCACCGGAAGGCACCGAAACCACCCGTTTTTACCCCGACGACAGTCTTCGACTGCTGAGTGAGAAGATTACCGATGCCAAAGGCCAGAAAAGTTATGCCTACATTTACCTGGGGACTCAGAAGCTGGCGAGGATTTCTAAGAATGTGGCGACGCAAAAGGATGAGGTCAGTTACTTCCTCAATGATGCACTAGGCACGCCCGCTTGGATCACCTACGAACACACAGCTTCTCCCAATGCGCCGGTTTTGGTGAGCCAGAACCTCCGCGATCCTTGGGGGAATGAGATGGGTAGTGCGGTGTTCAACCAAACCCCGGTGAGGGATTTTACAGGCAAACAACAAGACACCCTGTCTAACCTCTATGACTTTGGGTTTCGGTATTACGACTCCCTCCTGGGAACGTGGATTGGCAAAGATTTGGTTCCGGCCGACTACACCGCACCGTTGAGTTTGAATGAGTATCTTTATGCACTTAATTCGCCTCTTAGATTTATTGATCCGGATGGGAGAGAAAATTTAGAAGCGGCTAAATTTGCCCGCAATAACCTGGCAAATTTTAAATATGGCAACGAATGGGGTTCTAAAAATGGTGGGGTAATCCCTGTGAACGCTTTGTTTGATTCTAAGTTAAGTCAAATTGTCTGTAACCAGTTTGTTAGTTTGGCCTATCAAGGAGCAGGTGAAAAAGATTTTCCTTGGTATGGTAAAAGTGGCAAATGGATTCCGGAAATGCAGGGTTGGTTTAAGGATCATGGTCGATACCTAACCGGTGATGATGTTAAATTGAAAAATTTGGAGGTGGGAGACGTAATTTTTACAGCCCGTAGGGGGGCCACTATAGGGCATGTTGCTATAATTGCAGATATAAGATCAGACGGTAGTTTTTCTATTCAAGGGGCTCATAGCAAGGGGACTGATATTTTAAATGGAACCAATGGCAAACCATTGTATTTTCCTTCAATAGAGAAGTTTAGTCTCTGGTTTCAGCAAGACATTATTGGGATTGGACAACAAGTAAAATGAGTAAGTTAAAGTTGGTCTTTATGTTAGTACTTAGTAGTTTAATTGTAGGTTTTTCTTATGCACCACCATCCGCTAATTTCAAGTCACATTCAGATATTATTTGTGGTCTTAACTATCTTATAAAATCTGATGATTTGACTTTTTTTTCTAAAATCATATCTAAAAAAGGAGTAGAATTTGGAGCGGTTGAAGATAAACGTTTTAAGGACGGTTTTGGAGACTATATTTTTTCTAAAAGGGAAATTCAAAAAATAGCAAAGTATAAAAAACGCTATCCAGATGATAATAGACATCGTCTAACTCCATTAGAATATGAAGCAGTAAGACTTTTTGAGGGAGAAAAAAGCTATTTTTTGAGTCAATCCAATAAGATCAAAATAAATACGGTAAATGGCCGAACTATTATTGGAAAGATAAATGATAAAAATACTTATCTTGTTGTTAGCTATGGCGAACTTGGAGAGGCTGGAGCTTATGCTTTTTGGTTTATAAATGAAAATGGTGTATATAGATTAGCTAGATTCTCAAGATAGGGGTTATGGCTACGATGGCATGGGCAGACTCACCCAAATCCAGTTCCCCATCAACGGTAGCCTTCGGCCGGTTGTTAATGACATCCGCTACAACAAAGCCAATCTCATGTTGGGCTATGCTTTGCCCCTGTCGAACATCACCGCCACCCAAGGTTTTGACCCCCAAAACGACCGCATTAAATCCATCGCCTTCACCGGCCCCACCTACCTGTCTTACAAGAACCAACAAAACGCTGCTATCCTACAGGCCATGAACAAGTTGAACTTGCCCCAGTTTAACCAAGACCCCACGGTCACCGGCAACGCCTTGCCCTATTTCACCCAAACCTACACCTACGACCCCGCCGGCAACCGCACCCAACTGACCCAAAAAGAAGCCGCCGACACCACCCAATTCACCTACGACTACGACCGCATGAACCAGCTGGTTGCCTATGCCATGAAGGTGAACAACGCCGATCCCGTTGAGTTTAAATACACTTACGATTCCCAAGGCAACCGCACTTCTCTCACACAAGGCACCACCACCCTCACCACCGATTTCGACACCACCACCAACAAACCCAATGGCTATTGGTTCGGCACCCAGAAAAACGACGAAAACCACATTGACTTTGTCTACGACAAAAACGGCAACCGAACAGCCAAGCAGCTCAAAACGCCCAAAAACGAGCTGTTGCTGGACATTACCTATGCCTGGAACGCCCAAAACCGGATGACGCGGTATACCCTGAACGGAACAACCCAAACCAATCGTTACCAGTTCTCTGGGCCCAGGTATGAGAAAAAAGAAACCTCGCCGGAAGGCACCGAAACCACCCGCTTTTACCCGGATGACAGCTTGCGGTTGTTGAGTGAGAAGGTTACGGATGCCAAAGGCCAAAAAAGTTATGCCTACATTTATTTGGGGACTCAGAAGCTGGCCAGAATCTCTAAAAATGTGGCCTCCCAAAAGGATGAGGTGAGTTATTTCCTGAACGATGCGTTAGGTACTCCGGCGTGGATCACCTACGAGCACACGGCCTCGCCCAATGCACCTGTTTTGGTGAGCCAAAACCTTCGTGACCCCTGGGGTAATGAAATGGGCAGTACCTTGTTCAACCAAACCCCCGTTCGAGATTTTACTGGTAAACAACAAGACACCCTCTCCAACCTCTACGACTTTGGGTTTCGTTATTACGATTCCCTCCTGGGGACGTGGATTGGGAAGGATTTGGTTCCGCCGGATTACGCTTCGCCTTTGAGTTTGAATGAGTATTTGTTTTGTTTGGACAACCCATTGAAGTATGTGGATTTGGATGGGAGGTTAGCGGTTAGTAGTTATGTCGGAGTTACGGGGACATATGCTTTTAACACGGTTAGTACCTCAACAGATTTTTTAGGAATCAATGTTAATGGAGCAAAAAGCTCGATGAGCATTTTAGGTAGTACCTTTAGTCAGAATGGGTTTTCAACTAATCAAAATAAAGTTTCACTAAGCTATTCAATAAATACAAGTAGTCTTTTAGGCGGATCCCTGGATGCTGGAATTAGCTTTTCTCGTAGTACCCCAATGACATTGGTAGAAACAAAAAGTTTATTTATTGGACTTAAACATCTCGGAGCAAATATTTCTTGGGCAACAAGTTCCAGAGGATTGGAAAAAGTGTCTATTGGAGGTTCATTGGGGCCTTCGGTAGATTGGCTACCATTTGGAGGAAGTTTGGGTATAGAAAAAACCTTTAATGTTCCTCAACTTAATTTAGATTCATCTATTTTTGATAAAACACTTACACCTTTAAACGAACCCATGTATAACAAAGGATTAAATGCGACAGCCAAATGAAATTTGAATACTTCTTCCTACTATTTAGCTTTGTTTTAGTTTCTGGATTTTTTATATTGATCTGGTTGCAACTTTGTATTGTTTTAAACATCCTAAAATTTTTAAAAGCAAATGAAGTCAGCTTTTTTTCTGGCTTTGTTAGCATTAACCCTTTGGAATTTTGGGACGGCAGTGTAAAAAAGAGATTCCCCAAAAAGGCCGAGTTAGTAGACAAGGTAAAAGATTTTCTTAGACTTCAAATAAAGATCTTTTTGGGAATAATCTTTTTATGCTTTATTACTTTTTTACTAGCAGTTTTTTTTGTAAAAAAGTAACTATTTTTTGAATACCCGTTGAGTGAAATACATTACCTAGCCAACACACGGCCTCTCCCAATGCACCGGTTTTGGTGAGTCAGAACCTCCGCGATCCTTGGGGCAATGAAATGGGCAGTACGCTATTCAACCAAACCCCTGTTCGAGACTTTACCGGCAAACAACTCGACACCCTCTCCAACCTCTACGACTTTGGCTTCCGCTATTACGACTCCCTCCTGGGGACGTGGATTGGGAAGGACCTTGTTCCGCCGGATTATGCTGCGCCGCTGAGTTTGAATGAGTATTTGTATGCGTTGAACTCGCCTCTAAAGTTTATTGATCCGGATGGGAGGTTATTTACCGCAGCTGAGCGCCAAGCTCAACTCGTTAATGCCCAAATTACAAAATATGGCGCATATACCCAATCATCTAAAGGCATTGTTTCAGACTACCAAAGCGGAAATGTAAAAAATCTAGTGTGTAACCAATATGTTGCACTCACCTATAAACTTGCTGGTGAAAGTTCTATTCCTTATGATGGAAACGTTAATCTATTAAAAAAATGGTTTGCGACTGGAGATCCCACGACTCGGGTGTACCTATCCGGTAATATTTCTATGCAAAATCTAGAAAAAGGCGATGCAGTATTTATGAGTTGGGGCGGAAGCAAAATCCCTACTCACGTTGAAATGGTTAAGGATGTTTTTAAGGTAGATGGTGTAGTTAAAGGCTTTATGGTTGAAGGGGCGAAAAGTACTGCAAGTGGTGTTGGGGAACGCTCAACAAAATTCTTCTCCTTAGAAAGTTATGAAAATTATATGGGCAATGCAACAATTTTGGGAATTGGACAAATGAGGGATAAACCATGAAAAAAACTATATTATTCATCGTGTTATTACTTTTTCAGTCAATAGTTTTTGCCGAACCTAATCCAACAAACCTTCGGAACATAACTGATGTACGCAAAGCCATTGATTTATTGATTAAGCAGGGGGATTTTAGCTATTTGGCAAGCCTTTCATCTAAAAAAGGCATTGGTATTAATAGGATTACTAGTAATATTCAAGAAAAGGAATATATATTTTCATTTCCAAATGAACTATACAGTCCGAGCAATAATCTATCATATCAAGATGGATACTGGGGGCTTTATAATTTTTCAAAAGACCAGCTCCACAACATCTCAGATCACAAGAAAAAATTTCCAAAAGCATTGCATTACAACTTAAATAATGTTGAGTACCAAGCAATCCGAACATTCGAAAACTACTGGGAAACCACTTATAAAAGCCCCATATACGGGAAATACATAATACGTGAGGTTACCTATCCTAAGCCTTTCATATGTGGTGAAACCAATAAATTTCTCGAAGTAAGCTTTCGTGAAGCAGCTGGTGGTGACACCGCCTCTTTTTTATTTATTAAAGAAGATGGGTTTTACAGGCTGCGTTACTATTAATACCATCGGCTATTGGTTCGGCACCCAAAAGAACGACGAAAACCACACTGATTTTGTCTACGACAAAAACGGCAACCGAACTGCCAAGCAGCTCAAAACCCCCAAAAATGAACTCCTTTTGGACATTACTTACGCCTGGAACGCCCAAAACCGGATGACGCGGTATACCCTGAACGGAACAACCCAAACCAATCGTTACCAGTTCTCTGGGCCTCGGTATGAGAAAAAAGAAACCTCGCCGGAAGGCACCGAAACCACCCGCTTTTACCCCGACGACAGTCTTCGGTTATTGAGTGAGAAGATTACCGATGCTAAGGGCCAGAAAAGTTATGCTTATGTGTATTTGGGGACTCAGAAGCTGGCGAGAATCTCGAAGAATTTAACGACGCAGAAAGACGAAATTGCCTACTTTTTGAACGATGCCTTGGGCACGCCCGCTTGGATCACCTACGAGCACACAGCTTCTCCCAATGCACCTGTTCTCATCAGCCAAAACCTTCGTGACCCCTGGGGTAACGAAATGGGCAGTACGCTATTCAACCAAACCCCCGTTCGAGATTTTACCGGCAAACAACTCGACACCCTCTCTAACCTCTACGACTTTGGTTTTCGTTATTACGACTCCCTCCTGGGCACTTGGATTGGGAAGGATTTGGCCCCCGTCGACTACGAACACCCGCTTACCATCAGCTCCTACATTTATTGCGTGAATAACCCAGTCAACTTTATCGATCCCGATGGATTAACCTTTTTAAGCAACATGAGTTTTCTATGGGATTGGATGAGCGGCAGCGGTGACCGAACTCGAGACTATGGCCCAGAAGATATTGAAACCAAAGAAATGGCGGAATCTCCTGGGGCGGAGGCCATGAGAGAGAAGTTCTATAAAAATGGCGCTCAGAGTAGTAAAGAAGACTTTTCATACGAAACAGGAAAAGCCGCAATAGACACATTAGTCAAACCATCCACAGCAGATTGGGGCGGTACGGGGGCCCAAGTGGGTGGGTTTAGAGGACAATATGTTAACAACGGGGATGGAACTGTAACCTACACCATTAAAAATGAGGCTGGCACGCATTCGTTTTTTTACCATATGCTGCCTAATCTACCCTTCAAAACCGGCCCAATGTCCACGATCACCCAAACCTTCCGATGGACCGAACCCATTAAGAAAGGATACTCTAGGTAAAAATGAAAAAATCCACCGCTTTTTTTACCATGCCTTTGACCATGATTCTGGTCGCCATACTGCAGATTCTTATGATTGGGCTTACACTGTGTCTCATATTTGGCTTCGGTCATGTTCGATCTGAAGCTAATTTGATAGGTACTTATGACACGGAATATCGACAAGCAAAAGAAATTCTAATTCTCTACCCAGATCATACCTTTCTTCAAAAAGTTACCTTGAAAAAAACTGGAAAAATAGATATCTCAAAAGGAACATGGCGCTTTGATCCAAGTGATGGGGAGATTAATTTTGAAGGTGCCTTCATACAAGTTCTTGATTTTTTTGGAAAGTTTAATCCTGATTATGCACAATCCCCAATTTCTGGATTTTCAATGCCTACAGACTGGATTTTTAGTGGAATATGCTTTGGACATAGCGACTACTATGTCTACATAAAACAAAGAGACCTCAAGAACTTGAAAAACATGGTTATTGAGAAAAAACAAGCGTTTTTAAAATAAGGTTTTCTAATCTAAATTGTCTTCTTCCGAAAAGGGTCACCCTATGAAAAAAATACTCTCTTTTTTTAAAAAAATGTATTTAGCCGCCTTGATTTTTATCATCGTTGTCGAAAGCATATTCTCACTTATGATTATCATCGGTCCTCCCAACCACGATATGGTGGTACACCTAGCCTTCGTTCACTACATCCCCTTTCAAATCATCGCCATTCCTTGTGGCACCTATCTTGTTTGGCTTTTGTTTTCTGGTCAATTTGAAACCCTCCCTAAAAAAAGGAAGCGGTATCTCCTCTTCATCGTGCTGGCTCCTTACATTGGCTTTTTGGTAGATTTCTTTATGATGAATATCCGGTTATGGATTTGAATGGATCAGCCAAAACCTTCGCGATCCTTGGGTGAACCCTTCCGATGGACCGAACCCATTAAGAAAGGATACGCTAGATAAAAATGAAAAAATCCACCGCTTTTTTTACCATGCCTTTGACCATGATTCTGGTCTTCTTTTAAAACAAAAAGACCCGCTTTCTGGTAATTGGCAGGAATTTAGCTATGACAGCCAAGGCCGGCTCACCCAAATCCAGTTTCCCATTAACGGGGGACTTCGTCCCGTGATTAATGAGATCAAGTACAACAAAGCCAACCTGATGCTGGGCTATTCCTTACCTCTTTCAAACATCACCGCCACCCAAGCCTTTGATCCCCAAAACGACCGGATTAAATCCATCGCCTTCACTGGCCCCACCTACTTGTCTTACAAGAACCAACAAAACGCTGCTATCCTACAAGAAATGAACAAGTTGAACTTGCCCCAGTTTAACCAAGACCCCACGGTCACCGGCAACGCCTTGCCCTATTTCACCCAATCCTACACCTACGATCCTGCCGGCAACCGCACCCAAATGACCCAAAAAGAAGCCGCCGACACCACCCAATTCACCTACGACTACGACCGCATGAACCAGCTGATTGCCTATGCCATGAAGGTGAACAACACTGATCCCGTTGAGTTTAAATACACTTACGATTCCCAGGGCAACCGCACCCAATTGATGCAAGGCAGTACCACCCTTACCACCGATTTTGACACCACCACCAACAAGCCCAATGGGTATTGGTTTGGTGCTCAAAAAAACGACGAAAACCACATTGAGTTTTTGTATGATAAGAATGGGAACAGGTTGAATAAACAACTGAAGACAGCAAAAAACGAGCTGTTGCTAGACATTACTTATGGCTGGAACGCCCAAAACCGGATGACGCGGTATACCTTGCAAAACACTACTCAAACCAATCGTTACCAATTCTCCGGACCAAGATATGAGAAGAAAGAAACCTCGCCGGAAGGAACGGAAACAACCCGCTTTTACCCCGATGACAGCTTGCGGTTGTTGAGTGAGAAGGTTACGGATGCTAAGGGACAGAAAAGTTATGCCTACATTTATTTGGGGACTCAGAAGCTGGCCAGAATCTCTAAAAATGTGGCCTCCCAAAAGGATGAAATCTCGTATTTCCTCAACGATGCTTTGGGCACGCCCGCTTGGATCACCTACGAGCACACGGCCTCTCCTAATGCGCCGGTGCTTATTAGCCAAAACCTCCGTGATCCTTGGGGTAACGAAATGGGCAGCACGCTATTCAACCAAACCCCCGTTCGAGATTTTACTGGCAAACAACTGGATACGCTGTCTAATTTGTATGATTTTGGCTTTAGGTTTTATGATTCCTTACTTTCTACCTGGATTGGCAAGGATTTGGTGCCGCCAGACTACACCGCTCCGTTGAGTTTGAATGAGTATTTGTATTGTTTGAATAACCCATTGAAGCATGTAGATTTGGATGGGAAAAATCCCATTGCATTAGGATATTTATATTTAATTTCACTTGAAAATTCTCCCGATACAACAACAGATATGATGATGCTTTCTATGAGTCTTAACGCCTTTTCCCAACACCCTAGCGTTGGAACGGGGGTTGCTGTAGGATTAGACACAGCTGCACTTGTCGCCCCAGGCATAAGCTCTGCCATGACACATGCTGCAGGAAAAGCTACAGTTAGAGCCTTCGAAGTTGCCGATACTTTTGCAGGCGGAAAATTTAAAAATATTACCTTAAAAGCAGGCACTATATTACAAAGGGCTTACGAAGCAGGAAAAAATACTCCGATAGGGCAATTTATGACGCGTGGCCGAACTGCGGAAGCCATTACATCCTCGCAAAAAGCTGTTGACATTCTGGCATTAAAGGGAACCTCTAATATCATGCCTAACCGAATGGCTCAACTTGAGATTTTACAAGATATTCCAGCGAAAGCTGGGTTTATTGAAGGCAGTTCTATAAAAAATGGATTCCAATTACATATTGATCGAGACTACTTAAACGACAACA
>JBFWNS010000010.1:0-16597 GCA_050250935.1 Candidatus Margulisiibacteriota bacterium
TTGATGATGTTTCCAAAAGGATCGTAAGCATAAGAAAGTGTCTGGGAATCCGGCCCTGAAACCGAGATAGCCGAGACCTTGCCTTTAAAGCCGGCATCATAGCTGTAGTTCACCAAAGTCCCATCGGCAAACGAAACGGTACGCGGACGTTTTTGGGAATCGTAGGTGTCGTAGCGGGTGGTTTGGCCGTTGGGGTCGGTGTGGGAAAGCAGATTGCCCAGTACATCGTAGGTGTTGGATTCTTGGGTGCCGTCGGGAAACGTCGTTGAAACGAGATTGGCATTCGAGTCGTAGCTAAACGTGGTTTTCATCCCCCGAAGGTCGGTGACGGAAAGTAAATTTCCCAAAGCGCCATAGACATACGAGGCGGGTCTGTAGTTGGGCAGGCGGACTTGGATGAGGTTGTTGCGGCCATCGTACATATACGTCGTCACATTCCCGTTTTCATCGGTGATGGCTTTGGCGTTGGCGTTGTCGAAATATTGGATGCTTTGCCGAGAGCCATCGGGTTTGGTGACATCTGTTAACCGGTCTATTTCGTCGTAGGTATACCGAGTCGTTCGGTTTAGCGGATCGGTAACGGTTAAGATCTCCAAGGTAGGCGAATACGTGTATTTGGTTGTCAAAGATTCCGACCCTTTTGGGGAAACGGTGAGCTGGTAGAGTTTGCCAAAGGGATTAAACTTGCCCTCGATGGCTTTGTCTTGTCGGCCATCGCTGGTGTGGACCTGCATGGACAAACTGAGGTTATTCGGGTCGTCGTTGTATTGGAAGCGGGTTTGGGCGGTGGAATAGCCGGTTTGGGTGATCTTTTCAATCACTCTGCCGCGGTCGTCGTAGGCATAGGTTGTGAGGTTGCCGTTGAGGTCGGTTTCGGTGTCCACTAAAGCAGAATTGGGCAGATAGGTTTTGGCGGTGACCCAATTCACGTCTTGAACCGTGGTTTGGGTAACCAGCGTGCCATTCACATATTGGGTGGTGGTGACCCGGCCCAGAGGATCGGTGCTGCGAATGACGTTGCCGTAGGGATCCACTTGAAACACCGTGACCGCAGGCCCAGCGTCGGTTGCCAGAACAGATTGAACCAAATTGCCTTTACCGGCGCTGTCGTAGGTGAAGGTGGTGTCTTGGGACCGTTTGCCGTCGGCTTCGATCCAGCTGTGTTTGGGTTTGTTGAGGACATTGGTTTGCAAATATACGGGGCTGCGTTCGTACTCCACTTTGGTGATTTTGGTGGGGGTGTTGGTGCCGGTTTCGGTGATGGTTTGGGGGAAGCCGAAGCTGTCGTAGTCGGAGTAGGTGGTGATGATTTGAAAGCCTTTTTGGTCGACGACTTTGCGTAAAGGTCTGCGTAAAACAGGGTCCCATAAGGTGACGGTGCTAAAGCCAATGGGGTTAATCTCGGAAACCGGAAGCCCTTCAAAAAACTGAGAGGTGCTGTCGTTGCCTTTGGGGTCGGTGACCGTGATTTTACTAAAATACCCCGCAGCAGGCAGCTCGCCATCGGCGTGGGAATTGACAAAGGGGGTGTAAATGGCAAAGGTAGAATACCCATCGTAGCGCCAGGTTTGGGAGATGTTCCCGCCGGTGACCTTGCGCTGGGTCACGACAAAAGACGAGAGCTTGCTGTCATCATCATCCGTGATCTTTTTCTGGAGGGATTTGGCCTGAACAAAGTCGTAGTCCAAGCTCAACTGGGCCCCAGTGGCGCTGGTGATTTGGGTTAAAAGGGCACCTTGGTTGTCATATTTGGCGGCTTTGGCGTTGTCCCAATCAAAGGCCACGCTTTTGCCGGAAAGACCATCGGGAATGGTGGGGGCACCGCCGGATTGAGGGGCGGGGTAATAGAAGGTGTAAGCATAGCTTTCGATGGCGTTGCCGGGCTTTACAACCTGAATCAGGTAGCCGTTTTTATCATAAACATAGCGGACTTCTTGAGGGCCTTTGGGACCTAAATACTTGAGCTTGGCGATGCGCGAATAGTTGTCGGACTCGCCCAAAAAGTCGTATTCGCCAGACCCTGGTTTGCTGACAGGCGGCATGGCCGCTTCGACATACTCAATGTTAATTTCGTTGCCGGCGTTGTCATAGATGCGGGTGGGGCGCATCGGGGTGAGGGAGATGTCGGAATCGGCGGAGCCGGAGGCAGTGTCGCCCAGTAATTGACCGAGAACAAAATCGAAAATAAATTGTAAGGCTGTACCGATTCCCGGTAAAAAAGCATCGATCACATGGGCAATGATGGTTGTAACGGCGTGAATGGCTTGCTGGTACGCATAGGATTTCGCAGCTGCAGCGGCAATATCGCCGACTTTAACCCGTTTAAAATCGATGTCGATGTTACCATCTTTGTTAAAAATGCCCGTTGCAACACAAGAAACGAGCATCGAAAACCCAATGGATGTGGCTGCACTGCCCACCGGGTCGCCGGTGGAAGGGGGTTCTTTTTTGGAATCCGTGACGGCGCCAGCGGTATCCCCTGTGGTTCCGGTAGCGGCCGGCGGGGTTTGACCGGCTGCTGGGTTCGTATTGGCAACATCCCCAGCCCCACTGGTTTTTTTGACTTCGTTGTTGGTTAATCGGCCAAAGAGTTGGGCAAATTGGGCTCCGATGGTATTCCTTGCTTCCCAAGCCCTATAACTGTTATACCCAATCATACAGGCATTCCCAATGGTTCCGTTGGGAAACGGCGAGGTTTGTAAATCTTGGTGCCAATGGTTAAAGGAATACGAATTACCCCGTTCGTACTCGTAGCTGATGCGGTTGCCGTTGGTGTCTTGGGTGTACGACAGGTAGTTGCCCACCACCACGTTGTGGATGTCTTGGTTGGTGTAGGTGCTGCGCAGGTCGGTGCAGGCGTTAAAATGAAGGTCAAAACTTTTGGTGTAATAGTGTTCGCGGAACTCGTATTGTTGGCCGTTTTCTAGTGTTAAGGTAAACCCCGCCACGCTGTGGACCAGTTTGTTTTTGTTGCCTTTGTCGCGGGCAATGAAAGCGCCGTCGTCATACAAAACGCCGTTTTTGTCTTTTTTGAAACTGTGTTCGAACGAATAGCTGCCGCTGCCGGTTTGAATGATGACAATTTCAGAGGTGGTGTGGTCGTTGGCGACTGTATTGGCGCCAAACCAGTCGGATTTGAAATACGCGATGTCGAACTTAATGTAGAGCAAACGACCGGAGATATTGGTTTTCCACCCATTCCCGATCCAACCACCCCATTGGGCTGGTGTTGCGGCTTTCCATTTGGCTTTTTCAAAACTTTCGCCGGAGTCGTTGTAAAAAGCGTCCCCATCCAATTTGCTCCATTTGGGAGAAGACAAAAACTCTTTGGAATTGTAGGTGCGTTGAACGGTTAAATTCATCCCGTTTCGACCTGGAATAGAGACATCGGTTTGGTCAAACGAAAAGGTTCCGCTGGACAAATCCACAGCCCCAGAATTGACGCTGCCAAAGGCATTCAAATTCATCCCCTGGGCGTTGATTTCCGGCTTTGCAGGGGCTTGTTTAGACGTAACGGCGGCCATAAGCGGCCGGGATCCGATGGCTGGAACCAAGGATTCCAAGGCAAAAATAACCACCAGGGCCCAGAGGATAAATTGTCTTTTTTTCATGGGCGAAGGGATCTCACAATCACGGATGTATTTTGGCCTTTCATAAAATCCGTTAATAAAGAAGAAAAATAACGAAATAGGTCGTAATATTACGTTAGTGCAGCTATGGGCTGTCAAACTTTATTTTCCCAAAACCCTCTCGATGGTGCGTTTTAGTTTTTTACTTTCCGAAAAACATCCATAAAAACAAGCCGAAGCGCCAGCGTCGCTTAAGCAGGCGGCCCATGTTGGGTCTTGACGGGTCATCAGTGCAAGTACGGGTACTGTGGGATGCATGGATCGTAGCATTTTTAGTCCGTAGACTTGATTGGATACAAAGCGGTCCTCGACAATAAATAGATTCGGCTGCTGCTTTTGGTCTTGGGTAATTTCTAGGGCCGCGTCTAATGAAAACGCGTGCTCTGCTGTGTAGCTACCTAGGGCTAGTTCAATCATACTTGCAATAATAGGGCTTTTTGAAATCACCAAAATACGATTTTTCATAAGGGTTCTCCTTGATTGTTTTGGGTTGCGCTGCAGACAGTTAATTGATTCCGAATTGAATGATGATGAGGGTTTCCGAATCGGGGGTGAGTGGGGTTAGAATAACGAAGTCTTGGGTATATCCCTCTTTTTTTTCAAAATTCAGATCGACAAAATTGTTTTTCAAAGGCCCTCCTTCTTACCTATATATCATAAATTATGATATTATTTATATATTATTATGAATTATAATATCACAAATTGGAATAATTCAAGGTACACTATTTGAATGAACAAAAAACTTGGAGAATTTATTCGGGTTGCTCGCAGAAAAAAAGGATTGTCCTTGGTGGCGTTGGCGGCTAAAACCAATCTAACCTTTGGGGTTATGCAAAAAATAGAAGCTGGAAAGCTAAAGAGTAATCCAGATAAGGACACGCTATTTGGCCTAAGCCAAGCATTGGAGATTGACTACGAAACCCTTGTGGATTTTCTATATGACCACAAAAAGTATGCTCCCAAAATTGAAGGCGATCGATTTTTGCCCTGCACCCAAGTGCCTGTGCTTCCCTGGGATGTGCTGCCAGAAATTGCCTATACCCAGACCATTCCTCTCATTCGAACCGAAGAGACTGTATTCGCCAACCATAACGGGGCTTTGTTTGGATTGAAGATCGAAACCATGGAATGGAGTCCATTTTTATTGCTGGGCGATATTGTTGTTGTTGATTTGGATAAAACAACGTCCGGCAAAGACACGGTTTTGCTCTTTAACCCGAAGCAAAATCGAATTGATATTAAAATTTTAGAAAAGAAAAACACCGAAACGTTTGTTAAGGATTTTCATGGGCAAATGCCCCTGATACTTTTAACCCCGCCAATTGAAAAAACAATTGTAGGGAAGATCGTTCAGATCATCAGATCCCTTTAGGCTGTTTCAAAAAACCGTTCCCAGTTTTCAATCAGGCTTTTACAGTCGTGTTTTTTGATTAACTCCGATCTTAAAACCTCGACAAATAAGCCAAGCCCATCGTCTAAAATTTCTTCGGAAATCGCTTTATTGCGGTTTATTTGAGCAGCTTCCAATTCTGGGAAGAATAAATAAAGGTCTTTCATTAATAAATGAGCCCGTCTTCCCATTCGTTTTTTTGCGACATCGGCCAGTATTTTAAACTTTATTTTATCGGGTAACGAAGTGCTTAAAATGTGTTTTCCCAAGTCGGGTATGAGTTTTCTAAAACATTGTTTTTGAAGGGCCATGGATATTTTGAGAAGAAGCTCGTTTTTTTCATAGGGTTTGCCCAAATAGTCGAAAGTGTGGTTGTGAAAAGCCTCTACAATATAATCCAGCTGACCGCTAAAGGCTGTGAGCATGATGGTTTCAGCCTCGGGGTGGAGGTCGTGAAGCAATGGAAGTAATTCCAGGCCAGACTTTCCTGGCAATCCAATATCCAACAGCATTAAATCTAGTTTGGCCTGTTTTTTTGCAATGACTAAAGCTGATTCGGCATCCGCCGCTTCATGAACCTCAAAACCACAGTCATACAACATTCTTTTAAGATTAAGCCTTGAAACAGGTTCATCTTCTACAATTAAAATGGTGGGCGGGATTGTTTTTTTGAGATTTTTAAGAACTTCTAGGCTGAAAGATTTTTCAAGGATGCCATTTTTAAGTTCCTGGCGTTGATGCAATGGGAAAAAGGCCAAAAGCTCTTCACCTGTAACAAAATGTCCCCGCTCACTACGAATTTTAATAAGCTCTTTTAAAAGACCCATTCGGTCTTTAATTTGTCCAAAAACATCATGGGCCAAGTTTTCGATAATTCGGATGTTCTCTGCGTTTTCAAAAATTCCCTTTGCCAGTGCAGCCAAGACGGATTTGTTAAAAGGATAAGTTAGATAGTTACAGGCGCCCAATTTCATCGCTGCAATACATTTTTCGGGGCTGGGTTGGGATGCAAATACAATCACATCTGCCGTAATGTTGGCCCGTTTAATTTTTTGCAAAACCTCCAGGCTATCCATATCGGCCAGATTCAAATCCAAGCAAATTAAATCCCAGGCGGTGTTAATAAAAAACAGGGCATCTTGTCCTGAATCTGCTTCCACAACTTCCATGCCTTTGGGAAAAGTAAGCCGGATATTTTCTTTAAGAACTTTGCTCGGAGAAATGATGAGTATCGTTGCCATAAATCATCCTTTAGTGATTGGGAATCAATTCCGAAAGACTGGTTTTGAAATAACGCTCCTGCAAAGCAAGGGCTATTTTTTGAGGCAATACGGGTTGCATTCTTCCCTTGACCACATAGTCTGAAGCACCAGAGCGAATGGTGCTGACAATTAAGTCGCTATCCCGAAAAGCCGTTACCATGATGATGATGGTAGTGGGATGATTTTTTTTGATGACAGGCACCAAATCGCTGCCCAATTTATCGCCCAAAGCGATATCCAGTAACAAAACATCGACAGGGGCATTTTCGAGGACTTCGAGTACAGCTGCTCCAGATGCCACGGTTTGAATTTGATATCCATAGGGATCTAGCATTAACCGCACAAGGTCTCTAAACGCCGGCTCGTCATCAGCCACGACCACCTTTAAATGACTAAAATCTCGCGGTAGGTTATTAACCTTCTCCAACAAGGTTTTAATGGGGATGGCTGCTTCATCAACATGGGGAAAAAACCATTGAATTTCTTGAGGGGTTACGGCAAGACCCTTTTTTTGGCGCTTTATAAGAAGTTCTAAAAACGCTTCGGTACGCTGCGTTTGATCGTGATCTTGGGTGGCTAAAATGCGAGATTTAAGTCTAAAGAATGAAAATGCCTTTGAGACGATCCATTGAATTTCCTCTGTAAAGGTCGGCAACTGAATCATGTCATAGGCGCCTTGTTTGACCAAATTAACCAAAATTTGAACAGTGTCCAGCGTTGGTTTTTCGGCATGACAAAAAACCACTTCAGCATGGCTATGGTGATGAAGTAATTTCAGAAAAGCCGCAGGTTCGATATCTAGAGAAAAAGACAAATCAACAATAACCAAGGCAATATCTTTGTGGCGACGACAGTATTCGACGGTTTCTGTTGCCGTCTTCATGGGCAAAACAGTTCCAAATATATTCAAATCTGTCATAAATTGAGTAATAAATGCATCGTTTTGTGAGACAACGATCATCGTTTGTATTTTTAGCTCCATATACCCACCTTTTTTGTACAGATAGTCTTTGTTTAAGGTTTGCCCAAAATTTTGGCGGGGTTAAACATGGTATATTTTCAAAGTTCCAAAAAAGAGAACGCCCTATAATTAATTGATTTTAATATGAAAATATGAGAAATTATCTCATAAATAGTCTTTGTTTTTATAAAGGGACTGAATATGTTGGTTGAATTTAAATTAAAAAACGCCCTCTCCTTTAAAAATGAAGTTGTTTTGAGCATGGTTCCAGCCGCCATTACAGAAAATGAGGACAACCTTCTTACTGAAAAAAAAGGGCTTAAACTCCTTAAAAGCGCGGTTATTTATGGAGCAAATTCCAGCGGAAAAAGTAATTTATTTAAAGCCCTGAAATTTATGAGGGGATTTGTTATTAATTCTTCAAAAGATACGCAAGCAGGAGAACCCATTCCAATTGAACCTTTTAAGCTTGTTGCCTCTACTGAAGATGAGCCGTCGTCATTTGAAATCGTCTTTATACAAGATGATATTTTATTTAGATATGGGTTTTCAGTGAATCCAAAACAAGTGACTGCAGAATGGTTATTTTATAAGCCGAATACCAGAGAAATTGAACTTTTTAACCGAGAAAACCATACGATCAACATTCATCCTACCTTGTTTAAAGAAGGCCAAGGTTTAAATAACAAAGATTCAGAGAAGCCACGCACCCGTGACAACGCATTGTTTCTTTCTGTGGTTGCCCAGTTTGATGGAGAACTTTCAAAAAAAGTTATTGCCTGGTTTAGAAACTTAAGAATCATTTCTGGACTTAATGATAATAACTATATGGACTTTTCAGTTGAGAGGCTTAAAGACTCAATCCCTAATCGTGAAAAAACAGTTGCTCTTTTAAAATCAGTTGGACTGAATATTGATGCCTTAAGAGTTGTCTCTTTACCTGAAGATATTAAAACAGCCATTCTTGAAAAGATGCCGCCATTCATAAAAAAAGTAACAGGAACTGAGCAACTGTTTGTTCAAAAGAAAAAATATAATGATCAAGGTATAGAAAATGGGTCTGTTATCTGGTCTATTTCCCAGGAGTCTGAAGGCACTCAAAAACTAATCGGGTTATCAGGGCCTATTTTTGATACTTTAGAAAACAACAGGGTTCTGGTAATTGATGAATTTGATACCCGCTTACACCCGTTGATGACAAAAGCTTTGATCTCATTGTTTCATTCCTCTAAAGCCAACCCAGATAAAGCTCAATTTGTTTTTTCCACCCATGATACCAATTTGTTATCTGGGGAGCTGTTTAGACGTGATCAAATTTGGTTTACCGAAAAAGATCCTGTGGATTCAACAGATCTGTACTCCCTAGTGGCGTATAAGCTAGACGATAATCAAAAAGTCAGAAAAGATGCGGATTACAAAAAAAACTATATTGCTGGCCGATACGGCGCTATTCCTTATATTAATATTGAATCGCTAAAACGTTTGTTATCACACTAATGGGGAAAAAAGAGGTTTTCAAACCAAGGTCCTATCTTCATCGGGTTACTGAAAAAAAAGACCCCAGAAAGACCTTTTTGATTGTCTGTGAGGGCGAAAAAACAGAACCACTCTATTTTGACGCTTTTGAGTTAGCCTCTGTCACGGTAATTGGAACTGGATTTAATACCCACTCTTTGGTGGATGAAGCTATTCGGCTTAAAAAACATCATCCTGGCAAAGATGAAATATGGTGTGTATTTGATCGAGATAGTTTTGATGCTCGAGATATTCGAAAAGCAATTCAAAAGGCCGATAAAAACAATATTCGCATTGCCTATTCTAATGAAAGTTTTGAACTATGGTATTTGCTTCATTTTAACTACATGGACACTCAATTAAATCGGGAGGCTTACATTGAAAAATTAACGAATCAGCTTGGTAAACCGTACTCAAAAAATGAAAGCCTGTATCGTATGCTTAAAAATAAACAACATACCGCTATTCTAAATTCAAAAAAACTACTCAAGACCTATACAAAAGTGAACCCGAGTGCCCTAAAATTTGGTTATCGATATCCCGATTTAAACCCTGTTAGTGCAAATCCGATGACGACTGTTTTTGAATTGGTAGAAGAATTATTACGGGCGATGAATCGGAAATAATAACCGAAACGTTGTTCCTTTTCCTTCTTCTGATTCTACTAGAATTTTACCGCCCAACCGTTGTACGGTTTGATTTACAATAGACAGGCCAAGACCCACGTTTTGGCCCCCCGTTACCCCTTTTGTGGAAAAGAAGGGCGTCATAATTTTAGGCAAAACATCCTTGGGAATGCCACATCCGGTATCCTCAAATTGGACTTCAATCATGGGGTTCCCTTGATAGTCTGTTTTTAAGGTCCGTATAGTCAGTATTTTGGTGGGGGCATTGGACATGGCATGAAACGCATTGTTTACAATATTCATAAAGGTTTGTTTCAGATCATCACCATGGCCCATAATCGTGGGAATATCGTTAGCAAATTCATGCTGAATCGCCATACCTTGTCCTTTAAACCGGCCACTAAATAAAGAGGCCAAACTGGCCAAACTTTGATTTAAATCTATTGCCGTCTTTTTGGCCTTGGTTGTCCCATTAATGATATCGATAATGGCGTGTTCAAAGGGCTTAAAGCGCTTACTGAGATGGAGCGTGAATTTTGAGCCCGGTTTAAAGGCATCTAAAATCATTCCATTAGCGTCCAAATAGCCCCGATGCACCAGCTCATTCCAAATCACTTCCGAATCTTGACCCCCAACCAGCTCATTAAAGGCCGTTCGGGAAACCCCTTCGCCCGATAACCCATAGGCCAACATATTGCTGCAAATTTGTTCTACCCGTACCGACTCATCTCCAAAAATATTCAGGGCCGATAAGACCTGATCGTAGAGCAATGTTTTAAGGAGGTAGGTGGACAATGTTTTTTCGTGTGGGACTAAGCTTTCGGGGAGCTCTAGTTCAAAAAAGGGTGAATAGGGTCGAAAAATGGCTTCGTTAATTTGGCCTTGATCGTTAATGTAATTCATTTCGATAAACCAATCCCAAGCCAATTTGCCCAATTCTTTTTTGTTTCCCAAAATGGCGACCAATCGCTCTTGGCTGACAACCTGCCACCAAGGGAAATCGGATTTATCAAGCTGTAGGTTTGTGTCCATAATATTGAGGACCCGATCTTTTAAATTGTCGGCTGTTCCTTTAAGTGCAGAAAGTGGGTTTCTAATTTCATGGGCTATCCCCAACGTTAGGCTAGACAGCTGTGCTTGTTTGGCCAATTCTTGGGCCACCAATAGGACTTTTTTCTTTTCCGAAATCTCTTTTGTAATTTGTGCTTCTAACACCTGCTCTCGTTTTTTGAGAGTGTCATAAAAGTCCGTGATTTGTATCATCAAGGATTGATAAAGGGTTAACCAATACAGCTCATTGGCATTCTGTTCTGAAAATACCGTTGGATACTCATTAACCAGCCGGTTCACCTTAGCGGATGCTCCCCATGATTGATAGAGCCCTTTAGCTTCGGTTAAATAGGCTTTGGCCGCCAAAAAGTTATTTTTAGATAAAAAAAGAGAGCCTAAAAATTCGTTGCCAATTGCTTCGATATGTTTTGCCCCTTGTGTTTTGGCCTCAGCAATAGCCATCCCATAGAGACTAAGGGCAGACTCTATTTTTCCATTTAACTGTGCAGAAAGTGCTTCAATAAGCTGCCATCGACAAGTCAATGTTTCAGGACAAAGTTCTGCCCATTTTTTGAGTTGACTAATATTTTTTGAGAGCCTTTTTTTAAGTTTTTTGATCTCTTCTTGAGGGGCCTCTGTAGCCGCATATTTGCTGAGTGCTATAGAATGAAAAAAGACCAGTTCCATACTTTGAGGAAGTCCAGTTAACCCATCCCAAAAGGTGTAAGCTTCCTGTGCATACTCTAAAGCCTTTTTATACTCTTTAAAAAACACAGACGTAATAACTTGGTGTAAGGCTAAAGTTCCCCGGTTAACGGAAGCCATATTTGTTTTATCGTAAGAACTGAACGCTGACTGTCGACCTTTCAGAACATCAATAGCGTCTTTTAAAAAAGCATTCCCTAAAACAGCATCTTGGTTTTTTGTATTGACCAAAAAATCCGTATACGTCTCAGATTGCACCAAGACCTCGTCCAAACATCGGCCATTAAAATAATGAATGGTAACAATATAAAGGGCGCAATAAGCTGAATAAATATACTCTCCATGACTTCGACCTTGCTCGAATCCAGCTTGAAAATAAGAAAGACTTTTTCGCCGAGGTCGGGTCCAGTGGCTTATCATGCCACCGAATACAAAATTTATTTTGCAAGCCAAAGCTTTATCTTCGAACCGTTTGTTAAAAGCAATGGCCAATTCCCCAAACTGATAACCAAGTTCATATTGTTTAAACACCGACCCCAATAAAACACCATAGGCTGCATAAGCATAGGCAGAGGTCGGTGCATGCCCATATTTTTGAGAGACGGTTATGGTTTTCAAAATGATATAAGCAAACAGATTCTTGTTAATAAAATAAGCCGGTGCTGTTAGATTGGTTAGTATATCAATGACCAACGCTATTTTGGGATCAGCTGAAAATTGAAGTTCTTGAGCATATTTAGGGGAAAGTTTTCTGGGTAATTGCCATTTTGTTTTTGCAAATTCCCATAGCACGTGTGAGGTGCCAGGGTTAGACGTCACAGAAATGCCGAGAAGTGCTAACGCCCGTAGTCCTGATTCAAAGGCCTGCCGATGATGGTTTTGGTTAACCTGTAACACCAATTGAATATTGTACACTCTAGCCTTATCTAAGGCCGTGTTTGCATGGGAAATTAAGCTTTTAAATTTTATTTCTGCTTGCTCAAATTGTTTGGTTAAGTACAAACATTCTGCTTCTTCCAGATGAAGAGAAAACATAAGTGGATATTGTGTTTTCCAGCAAGACTCCTCTTTTAAGGCAGCAATGCCATAGCTAAATAGCTCTAAAGCTTTGGTATAATTTCCCCTTTCTTTAGACTTGGTAGCCGCGATTTTATTTAGGTTGGCAACGTGTTCATTCCCCAAGTACTCCTTGGAAAGAGGGCTTTGATTAAGATGGTTCATAATAAGGATAACTTGATCTTCAAGATCGGCAGGCGTTGTTTTTAGCAATAAAGTCTGTCCAATTTTAAAATGAGCTTCTGATTTTTCGACTTCACTAAGCAATCTATTTATAGCCTCATAAATTTTATCGTGTGTAAATTGAACTAAAAGAGAACCGGCGAATTTTTTGCGACTAGCCGATTCCAGTAATGCAATATCCTGACTTTGAAGGGTAACAATCGATTTTAAAGCAGCATTTAAGATATGCTGACAGATTTTGTAAGCTGGTTTGTCCAAAATAATGCTTAATAAGGCTGTATCAAACCGGTATCCGATACATGAAGCCAACTTCAATGTTTCTTGAACAGCTTTGGGCATCGCCTTAACTTTTGTAGTGACAAAGCGAATAATATCAACTTCTTCGTTTTCGATGGCTTTTAAATCCCATTCCCATCGTCCGGTTTTAACATTAAAAACAAGTCCTTTTTCGGCATAAAGATGCTTCAAAAACTGGTGGGTAAAGAATGGGTTTCCCCTTGTTTTGCCCCAAACCACTTTGGCCAACTCTTGGGCTTTGGATAACTCACACTCAAACGAATCGGCTATCATTTGTGTAATGTGGGTGTCTTGAAGTTCTGACAAAGCAATATGATGGGTGGGAACCACTTGCTCTTCGAGCTTTTTAATAAAAAAGGACAAGGCAGAGTCCGAGTGCGCGTGATTGCGATAGGCCCCAATCACCAACAATTGACGGGTTCGTTGGTCAGTCAGCAAAAATTCCAACAAGGCTAACGATTCTGAGTCCGCCCATTGCAAATCATCCAAAAACAAAACCACCGGACTTTCTGGTTGGGCAATGGTTTGAATAAATTTTTGAAATTCCAAATGGAACCGTAACTGGGCATCTGAAGAATCCAGTGTTTCGAGTGGGGCTTGAGGTCCTAAAATGAGCTCTAATTCTGGAATAACATCGATCAAAACTTGGGCATTTTGAACCACAGGCGCCAACTTCGATTTCCACCTGGCAACAGACTCCGCGCCTTCTTCGACCCATTGGCTAACCAAATCTTGCATGGCTTTGATGATGCCTGAATAAGGAACTGTTTTTTCAAACTGATCAAACTTTCCCTTTGTAAAATATCCATGCTGTTCGGCCAGGGGTTTTCGGGTCTCATAAACCAAAGAGGTTTTACCAATACCAGACTCACCAGCAATGAACACACATTGTGGTTTTTCATGCAGGGCTTTATTAAAAATTCCCAATAACAACCCCATTTCCTTTTCACGGCCATAAAGGTTTTTTTGAATCGCAAAATGGCTTTGGTGGTCGTATTGGCCGATAACAAAATGGCCATTTTTTTTGGGGTTGGCCAACTGTGACTGACAGGCTTCCAGGTCTCGTTTGAGCCCGTAAGCACTTTTGTAGCGATCTTTGCTATTTTTGGCCAAACATTTGGACAAGATATCCGACAAGCTTTCTGGAACATCCAACCTTAAATCGTCTGGGAGCGGAGGTGTTTTGGCAACGTGAGCATAGATAATGTCCATGGGTTTTGTCTCGGTAAAGGGGAGATGCCCAGTTAAAAGCTCAAACAGCGTGATTCCCAAGGAATAAAAATCCGATCGATAACTGGCTGTGGCATTCATACGCCCCGATTGTTCTGGGGCCATATACGACAAAACCCCTCGAAAAGAGGTGGCAATGTCTTCGTTTTCCTCCAATTCAATGGGGCTGGAATATTCGAATCCAATTAATTTTAAACCTAAGGTTTCGGGATGAATGAGCACCGTGTAGGCGCTTAAATTTCGGTGGGCTATCCCCGACGCATGCAAATGAACCAAAATATCGACCCACTCGATTGCCATTTTAAAAAACACCGCCAAAGAAGGGGGCTGTGGTTGCGCCGCTATCCATTGCTTAAGGGTTACAGCCTCCTCAAACCCCTCAAACAAATACGCCCCTGCGGGTGTAGCCGAGGTTTTCGGATAAGCTTTAAGTGTTCCAGGCAAATTGAGCCGCTCTAAAACCGTTGCCTCATGATCCAACAGTGCAAGGTCCTGCTGAGAGAGCTGCCTTTTGTATGTTTTGATTAAAACATGACGGTTTTCACGTTTTTCATAGGCACAAAACAACTGCTTTGCGCTGTCTTCGTAAATGGCTCGAACCTGATCAAAAGCGTGGAAATCCATGGGTTGGTGATGCCCGTTGTTGGGGGGTGGTTAAACATTTTTAGGAACTGCTATTCCATACTCTTTAATATAACCCTATCAAACAGCTGACGGGCCTCTCGAAAAATATCATTATCCTTTTCTTCCATTTCTATCTGGACACCATGAACTACCTTTGAGCGTAAGCGATAAAAAGCCCTAAAATCCTTCCTGATCTTCTCTCTCTCACTATGTTTTGATCCAATAAGATAGGCACAACGTTCGGCCATGAGAGTTGTTAATCCTAGATCAGAATCAGATTGGGAACTCTTCTCCGAATAATGGTCTCCCAAAATTGCCTCAAATGCTGAAGCAAGATAAATTATGGCATTGGATATGGAGCCCGAATGCTTAAAGCTTCGAGCTTCAAAGCCCCAATAGAGTGCCGTTTGAAGTTGTTTTTGATATTTTTCTTGTATACTTTTACTGTTGTAATTTTCAGGCCACCTTAAAGGGGCTAATAAGTTTTGGAATTTATCTCTTACCGATGTTTGTTCTTTCACCTTGAGGAGTTTTTTAATCGCTGTATGGACTTCACTATCGTTCAAACCCTCCCAATTGACCTTTAGGTTTTCAATAAAACCCCATGTGACTTTTGGAAGATCATCATAGCGGCTTGGTCCATTAGCCTTTTCTTTTGTGTGTACTTCAGTTTCTAACTTTTGTGGTTTAAAGGTTTTTTCAAAAAGGCCTTTTATACAACACCATTCGATAAACGTTTTATAAGGGATTAAAGCATTTTGAAAGGTAGCATTCCCGGGGCCTTCAACATATCCTTCGGTTAGAACAACGAACCTTGTTTTGGAAGAATAGGAATCACTACTAAAACGAATAGATAAGTGTGGGGCTATTTCAAGCGATTTTGAGTCTTCTAGAAACAATAAATCAAGATTTGGAAAAGGGAATGCGAGTTCATATTTTATCGGAAGAGATTTTACCCATTCGGTTAAGTTATCAGCTATTTTTTCTTGTTCTTCGTTATCAAAAGGGGCATCTCCCCACATGTCATACATTATTATTGTTCTTTGAAGGGTCTCAGACAAAGTTAACCAATTACTTCGGAGACTACAGATATAGTTTAAATCGGGTTTTATTTTTTCTATTGAATGGAAACTTGGATTACTAGACCACCATTTAATTAGCTTCAAAAAAGTCTCTTTAAGTTTTTTATCGTCTATTTTTTGTGGTTGTTGTTTTTTGGTTTTAGTCATTTTTTTCCTCACATTTTATCCTTGTTCAACTTTCTGACCCAAACCCTACCACTAAATTTGAGTGTGGGGTGGAGTTGTTTTTTGAGAGTCAGGCGTTTTTTGACCAGGGCATCGAGTTTGTTTTGAAGCTCAAGCCTGCGGAACTCGGTGTTCTTTTTGGGCTTGGCGGGTTGGTGGTTGGCCAGGAACTCGCGCCCGAGGGGCGTAAGCCCGTCGGGCTTTGGTTGGGATTGTTCATCGGGTGTTAAAGCCGCACTCAGGGTTTGTCTTAATTCGCGTTCTTGGTCGTCTAACTCGTTCAACTCGTCTTGGATTTGCCCTTGACGTTCCCAAAAGGCCTGGTGAAGCCCGAGTTGTTCGAGTTGTTGCTTGGTTGCAAAATGAAGGGTAAGCCGGTCGTCATCTTGGCTAAATGGGGCCCAGGCCCCAGAAGGCAGCGGCAAAGACAGCCGGATGTGGATGGGTAACATCACCGTTCCTGCAACCACATCGTCATCGCCCAACATGGCAAACAGCTCGTCTTGGGTTTTGTCGGTAAAAACCAGCTCGTGCATGGGAATGGGGTTTTTGCTGGTGACCACCCGTGTGGTTTGGGTCAGAATGTCTGAACCCAATCCGTCGCTGAGGCTGACCACTTGCCAGTGTGCAGAGCGGGTTTGCGGGTGCCGGGTGGGGCCGCCTTTGGCGGGAGCGCTAGCGGACGCCATTGGATGGGTGGGCAAGGCGACGATCAGCTTTTTGTTGCGGATGTCCAAAATCTCGGCGGTGCCGGTGATGCGTTCATGGGTGTTTTGCCAGGTCCCAGCAAACGTGACATAGGTGCGGGTGGTTTGGGTT
>JBFWNS010000011.1:0-10560 GCA_050250935.1 Candidatus Margulisiibacteriota bacterium
CTTACTTCGTGCAGAGGCACGATTGTACATAAGCCTCAAACACAAAGCCCTTTAATATTTGAGGTTTTTTCTCTATACTTTCCAGCTGAGTTGTTACTCGATTTTTTGTGTTGTTCATTGAAGGAGAACAGAACCATGGAATTTGAAAAATTAAGCGCATCCGTTAGAAAAGAACTGGGTAAAAATAAAATCAAAGCTCTTCGAGCTCAAGGTCTTATTCCGGCCATCATTTACGGGCAAAATTCAGAACCTCAACCCGTCAGTGTAGACCCCAGAGAACTGCAAAAATTGTTCCGTAGTGGACAAGGCAAAAACAGCATCATTTCGTTGTCCATTTCGGGTGGCGCTGCCGCTTCAGAGCAGTTGGTGATTTCTTATAGAACCGATATGGATGCCATTCGTCAGGAATTGACCCACGTTGATTTTCTTCGTGTAGACCTTAAAACCCCCATCAAAACGGTGGTTAAGTTGGAACTGACTGGCGTTTGCCCAGGCGTTAAAATGGGTGGAAACTTGGTTCAAAAAATGCGCCAAGCCACCATTAAATGTTTGCCTCAAGAAATCCCATCTGTTATCCAAGTCGATTTGAGCAGCCTTGGGTTGGGCGAAACCATTCGGATTAAAGACTTGTCTGAAGGAAAATCTTATTCTTTCTTGGCCCAAGATCACGATATCGTGGTTGGCGTTGAAGGCCAAAAAGTTGAAGAAGCCAGCACAGAAGACGCTAAATAAGCATGTCCACCAGTCTGCTTAAAAAATTAAAAGAAGCAGCCTATTTAGAAGGTCATTTTGTTACCCGTTCAGGTAAAGAAACGACTTACTACATCGATAAATATTTATTTGAGACCAGGCCCGAAATTCTCGGGCCTTTGGCCAAAGAATTGGCCGCACTTTTTCCAGATCCCAGCACTTACGATGTCATTGCGGCTCCTGAACTCGGTGCGGTTGCTTTGGCAGCTGTTGTTTCTTTAGAACTTCAAAAGCCCTTTGTCATCGTTAGAAAAGAAACCAAAGGTTACGGTACAAAGCGCCTTGTAGAAGGGAAGCTAGACCCTGGAAGTCGTGTCGTCGTTTTAGAAGATATTCTAACCACTGGCGGGGCTGTTTTAGCGGCTTGCGATGTCCTCGTGCGATCTGGTGCCGTTATCCAACAGCTGGTTGGTGTCCTCAATCGGCAAGAAGGTGCTTTTGAAAACATTCAAAAACAGGGCTATTCCGTTACCGCCTTATTCACCACATCCGACCTTCAGTCGTGCTAAGCCAACACCCCTTTTATCAAAAGCTCTATGCCCAATCTCAGCAGAAAAAGAGCGTCCTCTGTGTGGGGCTGGATCCAGATTTATCGCAACTCCCCCAAGGATTTGACCGAACAATCCAAGGCATAGAAGCCTTTTTGGCCACGGTTATAGACTGCACTCAAGGGGCCTGTATTGCCTATAAACCCAATATTTCTTTTTTTGAAGGACTGGGTTTGGAAGGGCTTCACTTGCTTAAACGCATTCGACACCGGATTCCACAAGAAATACCCGTCATCCTAGACGCCAAACGTGGGGATATTGGCAATACATCCCGCATGCAAGCCCGATTTATTTTTGAAGAATTCGAAGCAGATGCAACAACCCTTCATCCCTACATGGGACATGATAGCCTGGTTCCTTTCTTTGAATACCGGGACAAGTATCATTTTGTATTGGTTTTAACCTCGAATTCCGGAGCAAGTGACCTTGAAAAACAACCTCTGGCTTCTGGCAAAAGACTTTTTGAACATACAGCAGAATTGGCAAGAAACTGGCACAGAACCTATCAAAATATAGGGTTTGTTGTCGGCGCTACTCAAACCGAGTTGGAGACCCTTCGACATCAAGATTCTGAAACACTTTTTTTAGTGCCTGGGGTAGGCGAGCAAGGAGGAGACTGGAATTCTGCTGTTGCCAACAGTCAAAACCAAGACGGACTTACTCTAATCAATGTAGGGCGGGGCATTTTGTATCAACATAGCATCCCCTGGAAACAGCCAGAAATACACACTTGGTTGAGTAACAAATTTTCAATCGCATAAAATTTTGTTGACAAACGCTGGGGATTTCAAAATACTATACGCATCCCATTTTTTTAAGGAGTTCTTATGAACAAGAGTTTGATGTCTGCTGCTGTTGCTGGCATTTTGTTGACAAGTGTTTCTGCTTCCTCAATTTTTGCTCAAGCTCATGCTGCCAAACCAGCAGAAGCCACTAAAAAGGTAAAAGCTGAAGCCAAGAAAGACTCTTGCAAAAGCAAAGAATGCAAAGATTGCAAAGAGAAATGCAAAGGCAAAGAAAAGTGTAAAGGTAAAGAAGGCTGCAAAGGCAAAGAAAAATGCAAAAGCAAAGCCAAAGAAGCTTGCAAAGGCAAAGAAGGCTGCAAAGCCCAAGACGCTAAAAAATAAGTTTTAGCACTTACCCGGCCCCTGGAAACAGGGGCCTTTTTATTTTATCTGTGGTGGTGTCCCATTCAAAATCAATCTAGACGTCCTTTTCTTGGCTTCGGGCTAGGCCTTCGGGCAGAGCATTACGACGATTTATTGTCGGATACTTACGCGGGCCAAGTGGATTGGCTTGAGATTATTTCTGAAAATTTTTTGTTTGAGGGTACCCGATCACAGTATTACTTGGATCAATTTCTTGAGCGTTATCCCATTATTGCCCACGGCGTTGGGCTTTCAATTGGCAGTGCAGATGCCCTAGACTGGGACTATTTGGCACGGCTCAAAAAATTAATTCACAAACTCGATCCGCCTTGGGTTTCGGATCATTTGTGTTGGGGACACGTCAAGGGACAGCATTTTCATAATCTGATGCCCTTGCCCTATACAGCCGAAACAGCTCGCTATGTGGCAGGCCGGATTGCCATTGTTCAGGACTATCTTGAAAAACCGTTTATTATTGAAAACGTGTCCAGTTATGCCGAATTCAAAAGCTCGGAAATGACAGAATGGGACTTTGTGGCCCAAATTTTGGACCAGGCCGATTGTGGGATGTTATTTGATGTGAACAATGTTTATGTTTCTGCGGTTAACCATGAGTTCTCGCCAGACACCTATTTAAATGCCATCGATCCAAGCAGGGTGTATCAGTTTCATTTGGCTGGGCACCGTCGCAAAGAGAATTTTATTTTGGATTCCCATGATTCTCCGGTGTGTCGGGATGTTTGGGACCTGTATGCCAAAGCCGTTGCTCGTTTTGGCGACGTCTCGTTAATGATCGAGCGTGATGATGACATCCCCCCTTTAAGCGAGCTGTTGATCGAGCTTAACGAAGCCAAGACCATACACCATGAAACCAGAACCAAAACCGCCAGCAGAGCTTAAAGACATCCAAGAATGGATGGCCGATGTTGTGTCCTTTGATCAACCGCTTACTGTGGCAATGCGAACCGCTGCCAAAAAACGCATTACCGCCACATCCAAACAAAGTGCAGAAGACCGCATCGAAATCTACACCAACGATTTTTGGCCACGCTGTTACGAATCCCTAGCCGAAGATTTTCCTTCCTTGGTTGCGTTGTGGGGAGAATCCGACTTTGACGTATGGATGACACGATACATAAAAGCCCACCCCTCGGTTTCTTATACCTTGTATTATCTGGGCCAATTTCTTCCTCACTTTTTAGAAACCCATTATCACGAAGCGAATCGAGAAATTGTCCTTGATGAAGCGCTTTACGACTGGGCCTGTAGTTGGGCCTATTTTGCGGATGCAAAACCTTATTTTGATCCCGAGCAATTGTCTGAGGAAGCAAAAGCCCAAGTGGCCACGTTGCCGCTGATTCTTCAACCTCATGTCACCTTACTTTCTTCTAGAAGCAAAAGTCGTATTGTCTATCGAAACCGAGAGTTTAAGGTTTGTTGCGAGACCATTCCGAAACAATTTCTTAAAATTTTGGCCTTGCTGGATCAGTCTTTGAGTCTTGAAGCAGCATTAACAGATCCTTCAATAACCGGTAAACTGGGACGACTTAATCTGGAAAAATGGTTTGCGTATGCCATTGGCTCTGGATGGTTCCAGATGCCCCCAATACCCACCAAAAGGAGTCCGCAATGATTCGACATTTACTGGCCAAAACCTTCCATCTGATTTCTGCTCAACGAAGCTATTGGCTCCTCTTGATTCGCGTTACTCTGGGGATTATTTTTATTCAGACAGGATTTGGCAAACTGACCCATTTGGATGCTACAACGGACTTTTTTCAAAGTATCGGTGTTCCTTTTCCCTTTTATAACGCTATTTTGGCTTCTTCGACGGAATTGATTGGCGGGGCTTGTTTGATTCTTGGTTTTTTCACCCGAATGGTTGTGTTGCCCCTATCGTTTACGATGGTAGTTGCCATTTTTACAGCCTTACGAGGCGATATTCATAGCCTTTCCGACTTTGTTCGTCTTCAAGAATGGGACTACATTTTGATGTTTCTCTTGCTCTTTTTTACAGGAGCCGGGAAGTTCAGCTTGGACAACATTTTGGCCAAGTGGTTTAACCTTTACCCTGACGACTATAAGGTTTAGCCTTTAACCATCTTTCGAAAAGTTGTTGGACTTTGGCCCGTGTTGCGTTTAAAGTACCGACAAAATTGGTCAGCATCTTCAAATTGCAAAGCAACGGCGATGCTAGACAGGGGCTTATCGGTGTGTGCCAGTTCTCGTTTGGCTTCCAAAATCAATCGACTTCGAATCCAGTCTCCGACCGTTCGTCCGGTTTTTTCTTTAACCACTTGGTTCAAATGTTGTGGGGAAACAAACATGAGTTTGGCATAATCCGACACCTGTTGGTGGGTCTTAAAATAAAAAGCCAGTAACTTCTTGAATTGCACCACTATATCTTCATTGGGTTTTTCAGGGCGAACTTCTCTGCACAACCGCGAAAGTTTAAGCAGCATAATTCTTAAATACCCAGCCAATAAATCCAATCGATCGGGTTCATCATTTTTAAATTCGAGTTCCATTTCTTTTAAAAGGGCCTGAAAAGGTGCTGGTGTGTCCAAATCCAAATAGGGGAGGGCATCAAAAATCGAAAAAAAAGCCAAGGGCGAAAAGTCCGAGCTTGGCCAAGCTTTTAATAAAAATTCTTCGGAAAACGAGATAAAAATCCCTTTAACACCCACTGGTTTTCGCCAAAAGTGTACTGCCCCTGGATACATAAAAAACAAACGGTTGTGACGAAGGGGATGATCTTCAAAATCGATTACCCGAACGCCAGTCCCTTCCAGGATCCAAATAATCTCATAAAATTTCACGGTGTGGGGACGCGGATGTTGTACATAGGGATTTGAATCATCAAAAAAATGAATATCAAACACAGGCGCTGTGTGTAGCCAAGACGGATTTAAATGATGCTGAATCTCTTGCCTCGCCATAAGGTTTATCCTGCGTTAATCTGACTGACGATATACTGGGCTGTGTCCACAGTGGGTTTAAATCGCATCAGGGCTTGTCGTTGGGCTTGCCAAGGCTCTGGCTCTAGAGTTCGAAGAACAGCGTCTGTAACGCCGTCTACGGTAACCTGTCCCACCATCTCTGGAACCAAGGCTTCATTGGCAATGCGATTGGGTAGGGCATAAAACCGTTTTTGCTTGGCCAGGAACCAAACGATTATTTTTTTAACCAGTAGACCCAACCCTGGAATTTTTCCAACGAGGCCAGCCAGGCCGTCCAAAATAATCAGATCAACACGGTTGGTGGGAACCAGAATCAGCATGGGCAAATGCATGTACATGGCCTCGGCTGTGTTTGTTCCCGGCAGCGAAACCAATAAATCCGATTCGGCCATGGTGGCCAAAGAATCGCCTCGGCTAAATGATACGTGTCCCAGCTGATGTTCAAACTGAAGCCGATTTAACTGGGTTTCAGAAATAAACGGAGAAACCATAACCGTGGTTTTAAGTTCTGGACGACGGTGGTTAAGTTGTTGAATGACCTCGCCAATAAAGGGTAAAAAAGCTTCAAAATGGGGAGGCCTAGAACCACAAAAAAACAAAATATGCTGATGCCGTTCTGGACCTTTTTGAATGGCCTTAAGCGCCACGCGTGCAGCCATTAAATCCCCAATTTTTTGTTTAAAAAAGGTTTGCTTAAATCCCATGCCCAAAGACCGTTGATGTTCCGTATAGCCAAAGACTGGATAGCCCCACTTAAGCCCAAACAATTGGCTATAAAAGGGATCTCCACCCAAATACAACACAGCTCCATCTGTACCCCATTTTTTAGAACTCAACAACAATTTGAAGGTTTCTTTGGGCGAAAAAACCTCGGAAACACCTTCGATGGCTTGTGCCCGCGCTTTCTCTTGGCCGCTGGCATATTGGCATGGGGTTAAGGCGACAATAACCCTGGCATCGGGGCGGCTGGCTTTAAATAAACTCACCACCGGCTCCACCCAACTGGTCAACTCTCCGGGGGAATTCGATTGAATGATCAGGGTAAACGGCGTCATTGAAAATGGGGGGGAAGTTTTTGATACAGATCTCGAATGCGTTGGTCGCTGGATTTGGGTAGAATCATGAGGGCATCTGGGGTATCGACCACAATCAGATGGTCCACATCGACCAAACTGACCAAGGGTTTATCCGAGAATACCACGTTGTCGTGACTGTCCAGTGCCAGCAATTGTTTGGGGCCTCGATAGGCGTTTCCAAAACGATCTTGAGGCCAAAAATCGCCCAGGGCCGACCAATTTCCAATATCGCTCCAGCGAAAGGTGGCTGGGATCATCATGGTTTGAGACACGGCTTTTTCCATGACGGCAAAATCGATAGACAACGAGGTGATTTGGGCATACAAACGCTTAAATTTTGCACTTTGATTGGCTTGCTCTTGAAAAGACAGGGCAGCGACTTTCCCCAAACACTCAAAATCTCTGGGGTGAAAGTGCTCCAATAAACTTAAAATGTGTTTGGCTTTCCACACGAACATCCCAGAATTCCAAAAAAAACGCTTGGTGTTTACATATTGCTCGGCGGTTTCATAGTTTGGTTTTTCTCGGAACAATTTAATGGGGAAGGCTGGCAATTTTTGCTTGAGGTGTGCCCCTGAAATCTCGATGTAGCCATACCCTGTATGCGGAAAGGTTGGCTTGATCCCAATGGTGACCAGAACATCTTGCTTCGTTACCAATTGGATAGCTGCTTCAACAACCTGCTGAAAAGCGCTGGTCGAATCGATATAAGCATCTGCTGGCAGCACAACCATAATGGCATCTGGGTCTTTTTTCAGGACCTCAAGCGCCGCCCACCCTATACAGGCCATGGTATTTCGGCTTTGTGGTTCGTACAAAATTTGATCTGTGGGGTAGGGCCCCACATAAGCCTCCAAAAAGGGCTTTTGATTGATATTGGCCACCATCCACGTATTTTGGGCAGGAACAACGGTTTTAACTCGGGTTAGAGCATCCTCTAGCAGCGTTGTTTCGCCTATGATGCTTAAAAACTGCTTGGCCTTTTTAGAGCGAGACAGTGGCCAAAACCGAGTTCCACTTCCACCAGCCATAAGAATTGCGTGAACCATGGGCATAGTATAGTATATTTGCGCTGATTTGGCCGCTGTCATTTTGCGCCTGTAGCTCAGTGGATAGAGCGTTAGACTCCGGATCTAAAGGTCGTGGGTTCGACTCCCGCCAGGCGCACCACTCCCCCCAACACACTTCATTAAAAATAGTTTGTAGTATTTCAGAATTTTTCTGCTATTATTTACACAATTATTTTATTTTCAGCATTTTTAGGATAAAAACCCCATGAAAAAATACAGTCTTGTCTTGGCTTTGTTGTTTTTACCTCGATTAATCTTGGCCGACACAACCGCAGATATTTTAAAGCATATCAAAGAACAACAAGACAAAGTTCAAGATTTTAAGGCCTATTACACACAAACGGTAACATCGAGTTTGATGAAAGATCCTCAAGTTGAATCTGGGGTATTTTATAAAAAGGGAGATCAGATTCGCAAAGAAACCCAAAAACCCAGTGCCAAACTTTTAATCACAACCCGCAAATACGTGATTGAAAAAGACCTCAGCACTGGGCGTGTTAGCAAGCTAGAGTTGTCCGAAGAAGACAAAGCCAAATTGAGCCCCGAAGAAGCCATTAGCAAATTTGATTTTAAATTGGTTACCGAAAATGCCACTTCTTATTTTCTATCTGGAACCTACCAAGGATCTACTTTGGATATGGAAGTCACGAAAGGCAGCTACCTGACCCGAAAACTGGTCATGACCTTTAACCAAATCCCCATGACCTTGCTGATGGATTACGCCCAGACCAGTGGCAATATTTATGTGCTTAGCAAAGCCACCACGACCATGAGCGTAAAAATGGGGACAACCAACAACGACATTCAAATGGTTTTAAGCTACAAGGACATCAAAAGCAACGTCGGGCTTTCCGACTCTCTGTTTGATCTCTAGGCTTTACTAGATTTAATTTCTAGTTTTGTCTATTCCCATTCAATGGTTGCTGGGGGTTTTGAAGAGATGTCGTAAACCACACGATTAATCTCGGGAACTTCGTTGATGATTCTGGAGGAAATCTTTTCCAGAAGATCGTAGGGAAGTCGGGCCCAATTGGCGGTCATTGCGTCTTCGGAGGTAACCACCCGAAGCGCAATGGTATTCAGGTAGGTTCTGTTGTCGCCTTGAACCCCAACAGTTTTGATGGGAAGCAAAACGGCAAAAGCTTGCCATACTTGGCGATACAACCCTGCTGCTTTGATTTCGTCCATGACAATTACATCTGCGTTTTGCAGAACGCGTACCCGTTCTTTGGTGACTTCGCCAATCACACGAATGGCCAAACCAGGTCCTGGGAAAGGTTGACGGTGAATAATTTCTTCGGGAACACCCAATTCCAAACCGGCACGACGAACCTCGTCTTTGAACAGTTTTTTAAGGGGTTCGATGATTTTAAAATCCATTTTCTCTGGCAAGCCTCCCACGTTGTGGTGGGTTTTAATTTTAACGGCTGTATTGGCCACACCAACGGTTGCTGATTCGATGATATCTGGATACAAAGTGCCTTGAGCCAAGAAAGGATATTCGTTTTTAAGTTCTTTTGCGATTTCTTCGAAACAGCGGATAAATTCTTCGCCAATGATTTTTCGTTTTTGTTCTGGGTCTGTGATGCCCACCATGCGCTTAAAAAACCGCTCTGACGCATCGACATACTTCAGATCGATGTGAAAATCATTTTGAAACAGTTTTTGAATGCGTTCGGCTTCACCTTTGCGCATAAAGCCTTGGTCGATAAACACACAGGTTAACCGATCGCCAATGGCTTGTTTTAACAAGGCAGACACGGTTGTCGAATCCACGCCACCAGACAAGGCACACAATACTTTTTTGTCGCCTACCTCTGCATGAATTTCTTCTAGCGCTTGTTTAATAAAGGAACCTGCAGTCCAATCGGGGCTACAGTTGCAAATGCTATAAACAAAGTTGCGAATGACTTCGGTTCCGCTTTGGGTATGCACCACTTCTGGGTGAAATTGGACAGCATAAAATTGCTTATCGGTATTTCCCATGGCAGCAATGGGGGTGTTGTCGGTATGGCCCAACACCGAAAAACCCGCTGGCAAGTTTGTAACACTGTCACCATGGCTCATCCAAATGGTGATTTCTTCAGGAACACCCAAAAACAAAGCCGATTCAGACTCGACCTTGAAATGGGCTTTGCCATATTCGTGCTTGCTGCCTTTAACCACATGTCCACCCAATTGTTTGGCCATAAGCTGCATGCCATAGCAAATGCCAAGCATGGGAAGCCCCATTGTAAACAAAGCTGGATCGCATTGGGGTGCATTTTCGTGAAAAACAGAAGAAGGCCCACCCGATAGAATGATGCCCTGAACCCCTTTTTCTTTTAGCTTTTCAGGCGTAATGGTGTGAGGAACAACTTCGGAATAGACATTGGCCTCGCGAATACGTCTGGCAATTAACTCGCTGTACTGGGAACCGAAATCTAGAATGGCGATCATTTGTACATGCCCAACTGTTGAGCTTTTTGATAGATTTTACCCTCGGTCAGAAGTGAAGGGGCTACAACCACTTCGATGCCGTGCATTTCTTTAATATTGGCCGCACCAACTGTTGCCAAACAGGTTTTAATGGCGCCAGAAAAATTTTGAGACCCATCGTCGGTATTTGAAGGTCCCATCAAAATTTCTTTGATCGTCCCAATGGTACCCACCTGAATTCTTGAACCGCGTGGGAGTAGGGCATTGGGCGTGGCCATCCCCCAGTGAAAGCCATTTCCAGGGGCTTCTGCAGACTTGGCAATCGGCGAACCGATCATGACCGCATCAGCACCACAGGCCAAAGACTTACAAATATCACCAGAATTAACGATTCCGCCATCTGCGACAATCGCAACATATTTGCCACTTTCGACCAAATAAGCGTCTCTTGCCGCAGCACAGGTTGCAATTGCAGACGCCATGGGAACACCGATTCCCAACACACCGCGTGTGGTACAGGCGGCGCCGGGCCCGATGCCAATAAAGACAGCGCTTACGCCAGTTCTCATCAGGTCTAGGGTAACTTCGTA
>JBFWNS010000012.1:0-9997 GCA_050250935.1 Candidatus Margulisiibacteriota bacterium
GCACGGAAATCTTCCGCAAATCTCTTAAAAGTGGTTTGGATGAAGGGGCTAAGTACGGCTACAACCGCATCCCGCTATCTCGCAGCATCATAGGGACCGACTGGCCCAGTGGGATTTACATGTATGTTCTCATTCACAACGGGCAGGTTGTCGGCAAAGGGAAGTTGGCGGTTGTGCCGGAGTAGGCTAACGCCAAACACCACAAGGCTAGAGATTCCCATCAAAAAAAAGCCCATCATCACCCCGCCTGCAATATCGTCGACTTTGCCGCGCTGAACCAAGAAAAAATAGGCTTCAGCGCCAGCAATAAAAGCCATTAAGGTTAGGGCGCAATAGCGAATTCGTTTTAGGGCGATTTGCCACCCCTCCACTTGATGATCACCCCAATACCCCACTGCCTTGAACAGATAATAGAGTCCCACAAAAAACGAGATTGAACCCACATAAACATAGGCCAAAAAGGGGTCGTGGCCATAAATCTGAACCCAGCTTGCATGGGCGTTTCGGCCTTCGAGATGGGGTTCCCACAACAACAATCCCAAGATGGCTATCCCCACAAGAACCACCAGACCTTGAAGAATGCGAAAAAAACTTTTTTTGAGGATCATTGTACAGCCGTTGCTTGGCTGACCCCGCCCAACATCCGGGCCGAAATACTGGCGACGTCTTGGGTAAAGGCCTCTGGGGTTTTGGAAACAGCAAAGACCAGCCCCTTGGCGGTTCGAACCGATTCCTTGGCGTGGGTATCGAAATAGTCGTTGCCCAATAGGGTGCGCATGATTCGGAGTTGTTCAGAAAATTGGGGAACCAGTTGCTTGGAAAAGGGGCCATCAAAGGTCAAAGAGGGACATTCCGCAGCCACTTGGCTGAGGTGGCAGGCCATAAACTCGTCGTCGGATTTTTGAATGTCTGCATCCGTAACACAATAGGCGGTGGTGGTTTCTGCAGGGTCAAACCAATACCACACATTGCGGTAACACAGCACATCTCGAATGGGTGGATCACCGTAGTCTCTGTTGTAAACGCGAACCGCCTCGGCCACCACTTGTAAAACCTTGTGATGGGTATCGGGGCCGCTTCCCTCTGGATCGAAGGTTGCGCTAACCACGGTGGGTCTAAATTCGCGAAATTGCGCCACCATGGCTTCCACATCAGCCTGGGTGGGTTGTGGGTTAAAGCGACGGTCTCCGGCATAAAATTCAAAATCCATGTGACGAACTTTTTCAGTTTTAACTTCGGATAAAGCCAACATGCGATCCGATTCCCATTTCCGAATATGGCCTTTCCAGTTTTGAACAACTTTTTCGTCGCTTTGTCCGGCATAACGAGACGGGAAATAGGTGTCTCGGTAGAAGGTTACTCGGTCCATCAAGGTGTCGGTGGTGAAAAGCCCTTCGGCCAGCATCAACGCTTTTAGGGCCCAAACCTGTTCGATGATGCGTTTTTCGGCACCATCGTCTTTGACCCGAACAAAATGGTCGCAAAAGGCTTGCCGATCCCAACCATTTAGTTTTTCGGCATGGCGGGCAATAAAATCCGCATTGATGTCGGCAATCAGGTCTTGCATAAAGGCATGGGTAACCGAGGTAAATCCACCGGTTCCGTAAACAAAGGCATGATTGGATACAGGCCCTTGTTGGCGAAGTGTGGGGCTCATTCCCAATTCATAATCATCGGTGTGAGGGCTGGTTTGTACATAGCGATCGCCATCTTGATGAGCCGTAAAACCGGCTTCGATTTTGGCTTTGAAACGGACCGTCGACGCTTCGAGAACGTCCTGAAGAGGGCGATCCCCCAACTTGGCCAAAAAGGCTTGTCCCAAGGGGGTTTTGCGCAAAATGTCTTGGGTTAGTTGCAACAACGTACAGTTGTTTTCAAGTGCAATACGCGACAAAACGCTGTCAGCTTTCTGGGCCAGCAGCCAATCCACATCATGGCGGTTAATGGCTTCAATTTCTCGAACCGCCAGTTTTCCGGTGGCGTTTTGGGTGACGTAAAACCGGGTTTTGGGGCCTTGCAGGGCCGAGGCCGGACAGTCTGGGGTTTGAGGACCTTCAATGGCTTTGGCCAAGACCACGGCCTTGGTGCTACCCCCCACCATAATCGTGGCGCGGCTATTGGGGTGCTTGGTCAACGCTTCTGTAATCGAGGCCAGTCCCAGGGTGATGTATCCCTTTGTTTTGGCAGCACTAATCCCGCCAAAACTGGGAGCATTGGCTGCCAAACAGACCCGATTAAAGTTGCCAGGATGGGTTTTTTGGGAAAGCGCTGTGCCTTGAATGTTAAACCCAACATGGCCATCAGGGCCAATGCCGCCCACGAAAAAGAGCCCGTTTTGGGCAAGTTGCTGAAACTGAGCTTCATAGGCGTCGCAAAAGGCCAAAATCTCGGCCTGGGCTTCGCGTTGCTCTGGGGTTTCTACCTTGTACCCATCTTTAAAAACGTCTGCATATTTTGCTGTGTCTATCAGGTGAACATTGTTCAGCGGTATGCCCAAGGTTGCGATGTATTCTTCCATCACATACTTCGAAAAACATTTCTGATGATCCCCTGCAATGGGCAAAAACTCGTCCAATTGAACAAAATGAAGCCCAGAGGTGTCGGGAAACGTTGGGCTATCAATGCCAGCTGCTTTTAATTCTGCTTGGCGGTCTGACCAATGGGCTTTGTAGTCTTTTAACGCCTTGATGAAATATTCCGGGGTTTGGCCTGTGGGTAGCACCAGGGTTCCGGTTGGATTCTGGAGGATCCATTCCAACAACGCATGGGCCACAGCCTTGCCCATTTGAACGGGATCTTCAAAGGTAATGTGGCCGACGTTTTCGCCGGGAAGTTGAAAGTTGTCTGGGCCAAGTGCCCTTTGCTCGGCCAGGGTAAGATGGGTTGGGTGATGAATAAACGGAATAGAGACGAATCGGTGTTGCATATCCGATAAGGTAGCTTAAAAAAATTCTAGTGGAAAGATTAAGCTGGCAGGGTCCCTTGAACCTGTAGAATCCAATCCGCCATTTGATCGGCCAAAGCACAGTCTCCAGGGAATCGGTCTTGTTGGGGTTTTTGGGATAATTTTTGTGTTAGTTTCTGAACCAGTTTTACCTTCAAATCACCCTCTTGAACCGAATCTCCACGGTATGAAAAAACAAGAGTATCCGCTAGAACGTGGCCCGAGTCATCCACTTCAAACTGCACTTGATACCGTGTTTTTTCGTGCGTCACCTTGAGAACCACCAGGCCATTTTTAACCCGACCCTGTTCAAAGTCACCCGCCATGTAGTGGCCCCGTGGATGCGAAAGTGTCCCGTGCTTGTAGTCGTGCTGATGGTCAAACTCGCCCCGGAATTCCCCCACCACAACGTCGGACTTTATTGTGACAGCACCTTCAAGCCGTTCTTGTGTAACAACAATCTTCCTACACCCCTTGCCAGACAGGGGTTGACCATTATAAAAATCGCCTTCAAATTCTAAAACAGGGGTTGTGATGCTCCCTGGTCCTTCATAAATACCGCGGACCAGCGCTCCTTTATAGACCGTGTCGCGATTGCTGCTGGTCCAAACCCCTTCATAGATCGGAGCCATTCTTAGAATTAGTTTACCCGAAAAAGTACCATTGCCAAGGGAGTAATCCCAGCAATCAAGGTGGGCTCCACTACTATACTCTTGGGGATTTTGGCCCAAGTTAAAAGACCCCTCAAATCGTTTTTTTCCGTCAATGCTAAAGGCCCCATTCCAAACAGTACAAAGATTATAATCAAGCTTGCCGTTAGCGTCTTGTCCCATTGAATAGTTTCCGTCGAAAACGGTTCTTACCGGTAAAGGGACTTGTTGTTTCCCAATATTAAGGGTTATGGCTTCGGCAAAAACAGTGTGAATGCCTCCAAAAACCAACCCCATCAAGTCAAAGGTGCCCTCCATCCAATTGCCATTTGGTAGGGTTTTTTTACCGGATACAAATAAGCCATAGTCGAACCGTCCTTCAAACAAAGTCCCGTCAGCAGATAGATAAACACCCGCTCCGGTTTGGGGCTTTTCAGAAAAATCGAAGGTTCCCATAAAGCTTCTTTTTTTGGGATCGGTGTAAGTGCCTTCCAAAAATTTTCCATTTCGTATTCGGCCTTGAAAAGTACTGCCATCTGGCCTGTCCCAAAAGCCAGTTCCGTGTACTGGCTGGCCGCTTAAATCAAAAACCCCTTCAAAGACTTGACCATCGGAATGGGTCAACTTTCCTGTTTTATACGCCCCATTTTCTATGTCTCCTTCAAAGACCCGGCCATCGGAATACATCCATTTTCCAGAGCCCTTCCAGGGGTTTCCGTCTCTTAGTTCGCCATTAAAATGTGATCCTGCCTTGGTTTCAAAGCTGCCATGGCCAGAGTATGGACACCCATTGACGATTTTTCCTCTAAATTGTCCAGTTCCGAACGATACTGATCCCTCAGCATACACCCCGTCTTTGACCGTTCCATTGAATTCTTGGCCATCTGCTGTTCTGAAAATGCCTGTTCCAGACCAAGGGAGCCTGTCTTTAATTTCGCCCTCAAATGTCGCGTAAAGAGAAGTTAGGATGGTTCCATTTCCGTTAATCGCAGCACCATTCCGGTCAAAGGTTCCCTCAAAAGTTTGATTGTGAATATTGGTTAAAACCCCGTCTAGGATCCCATTTCGAACAACGCCCCTAAAGGTTGTAAATTCCGCCAGTTCGATGGACCCTTCCGCATTAAGCGGCAAGCCCAATTCATCGAATTCACCTGTCATGGTGAGGGTGTGTTGCCCCCTTTGAGAGGTTAGGGTTCCCTTGTAAATTTTGCCGTTTCTGAGTTCACCCTCAAAGGTAGCTCGTGGGAAAATTCGATACACCACTCGACCTGTCCCATTCCAAGGGGCCCCCTCTCTTAGTTCACCCTCGAAGCGGGTATCAAGGTGGATATAAGTACCCTGTCCATTCCAAGGCCTTTGGTCTTTGATTTCCCCTGTAAAAGTGCTCCCATCGGGATTTACTAACAGTCCTATTCCATTGGTAAACCGGCCATATTTAAATGTTCCATTAAATAATTGGCCTGTTTCGTCTACAAAGGCTCCAGTTCCTGTTTCTGGTTTCCCACCCATATACTCGCCTTCAAATACATGCCCGTCAGGGTCGGTTAATTTTCCACTACGGATCTTTCCAAATTTTATTTCGCCTTCCAATAAACGACTGGAACTGTCCACGAAGGCTCCACTACCGCACCAGGGAAGGCCATGTCGAAATTCCCCGGTATACGGATGCCCCGCTTTATCGGTTAATGTGCCTTCTAGGTACACACCCTCTGCTAGGGTTCCTTCAAAACGGCTGCCATCTGGCCTTGAAACCTCTCCATTGCCTTCCCAAGGGTACCCTTCTTTGAAAACCCCTGTAAACCGACCTACCGTACCGGTTCCAGTCCAGGGCTGTCCCTCCTTGAATTCTCCGTCGAATTCCTGGCCATTGCCATAGGAAAACTTTCCTTTTCCAGTCCAAGGCAACCCGTTCCGAATCTCCCCAATAAAGGTTTGGACATCAGGGGCTAGGGCCGATCTGTTTCCGGTATAGGGCCTGTCTGCAGCATCAAAAGTACCTTCAAATTCGGTTGTTTGGGTGATGAGTTTCCCTTTTACCCTTCTGCCCTCAAGGGTATAGCTTCCTTCGAAGCTGTTGCCATTGGCATAGGCAATGGTTCCAACAAATTCACGCGTATTTTCGTCGAAATTCCCTTCCCAACGATGTCCAGCTCGGTTGGTCATGGTGGCTAGGCCAGAAGCAAGATACCCGTCTGTAAAGTTTGCTCTTAAAACCCTCGTACTATTGGGGAAAGTGCCTACACCTTGGCCATGTTGTTTCCCAGCTTGGGTTGGACCTTCATAGTCTGTTCCATCATTTCCTATAAAATACCGAATGGTGTGTACAAAAGGGGTGGCATAAGGGGCTTGAATGGTTGCATGGCGTGAATCTGGAACAGCATTGGCCAAAAGCTTGTCTAGGGGGCTTTCAAATTTGAAAATATTGTGTTGCATACCCTCTACGACAAAAGACGTGGTTCTAGCATCAAAGGTTTGAGAATTTGATGTAATTTGAATGCGGACATCCCGATGGTCTACCCAAACAGTGGGGTTGTTTTTTGAATGTACCGTCTTATCTTGAATTTGATTGATATAGATGACGCCATTGGAATGGAGAATGCTTAACCCTTTGCAAATCCATCGCCGGCCATTTCCCAATTCGATGACGGCCTTATCAAGGTATAGTGCCCCATTATGACTTCTATACCCTTTAATCTGGGTCAATTTTAGTGAAGTTGATCCCAGTGTTAAGTCTATTTCTTGAGGCGTTTTCGAACGTTGGTGTGTATTAAAATGATACTGAATTCGTGAGACCAACGGTCCAGAAGGCGCGCTTGACATAGTTATTTCCCCTATTTTTTGGTGTTGAATACGATCATGTCGTTAGTTATCGGCGGGGGAATGGGTTTATTGCAGGTTTTTTGAAAACAAACCTGATCCCAAACGGGCTATCCACTCCATCAGCGCTTCTCGGCAAGGGGATTGGAAAAATTCGTAATGGGTGCCAGGTACTTTAAGAATGGTCAGGTCTATACAGAGGAGTTTCCATCCCAAATCTTCTCCCAGTTTTGGGAAGGTTGTTTGGGTGGATTGGGTAAGAATCAACAGGGTTTTTCCCGGGTAAGGCCGCAATGTAAAGCGGTGACAGTTTCTAAGAAAAACACAGTATTTGGCCAAATCCGCCAATAAAAGGGGCCCTTGTATGCCCAGAAGCATCGAATCGGACATCAGGTGAAAACCCCGGTACTCCCACAAAAAAAGAGCCCCGATTTTCAACCGAGCCCATTGTTGAAAGGCTAAAACCCATCGCTTAAATCGCGTTTCGGGTGGCTTTTTTCTGATTTCGCGGAGTTGGGGTATTTTGGGGCAATCACCTAAAATCAGGGCCGCAACCGTTCGGGACGATCCGTATAGGGTTTGAGCAACGGCATAAGCCACCCGGGTCCCAAACGAATAGCCCAACAGAATCAGTTGGGTTTGGGGCGGCAGGGGATCGATATAACGGGCAATGGCATCGTTGGCCAAGGTTTGGATGTCCAGCTGTTCGGCCCGCTGTTTGGCATTTTTGGGATAGTCAAAGGCGATAACCGATGCCACTGTACTTAAGGCCTTTATAAATTGCAGGGCTTCAATATCCATCCCGCCCAAATGAGAAAATACCACGACCCTTAAGGCTATTTTTGAAATCTGGGGCTCGGAGGCAATAAACCCATCCAAAGGAAGTGTAGTGCCCAGCTGAGCCTCGATTTTGGCATGCAGTTCTAGGCGTTTTAGGGAATCCAGTTCGGGGTTTTCTTGGGACCGTGACGAGATGGTTTTTTGTAAGGCCACCCGATCGGCATCCACAGCTTCCAAGGTCCGATAATCCACCTTAAAATTGCCCAATAGGGGCAGATGGGCCACGGCGATCAGTTCGGTGGGGCAAAGGTGGTCTGGCAGCCGGGCATACAGACTATTGCTGATGTGTTCGGGGGCTTTTTGGGTCACCACATAGGCGATTAACTGGGGAATTTCCTCGGTTTGGCGCACAATAACGGCAGCATCTTCGACACCCGACAGGGTTCGACACACCGCCTCCACTTCCCCAGGTTCGACGCGAAAGCCTCGGAGTTTAACCTGACGGTCTTGTCGGCCTAAAAAGTCCATCAGACCATCGGGTCGGCAGACGCCGGTATCGCCGGTTCTGAACCCCCTTGTGTGTTGCCCCGGACGGCTGGGGATATACCGCAAAGCCGTTTGTGCCTCATCCCGCCAATAGCCCAAAGAAAGATAGGGGCTGTACACCACCATTTCCCCCGAGGCCTCGACCACTACGTCCCGATCTGGAATCGGATAGCCCACCGGCACCAGCCCTTCGGATAGCGCAAAAGTGGGTGGAATAAACCACTGCCGATACAAGGTCGAGCATTCGGTGGATCCAATGCCGGTATAAAAATAAGTGGATGTGTCAAAATGAGTTCTAAAAGCTGCCAAATCGCCGGCGTATAACCGATCACCGGCCACATAGACCAGGCGAATTTTTTCTAAATAGCGGTCAATCATGGGCGTTTTTAAAAAAGCCCTCAAGATCGGGGGCATGGTGTGTAAGATCGTAACGCCCCAGGCTTGAAGTTGTTCGGCGATGGCCAAAAACCCTTGTTTTTTCAGATCAAAAAGGGCCAAAGTTGCCCCATTTAACAGAGCCCCAAAAATGTCTCGTTGAGCACCGCCTACACTGGGCGAATACAGACAACTCAACCCATCGCTGGGATCGATGTGGATGGATCGGGTGTATTGCAAGATATCGTGGGCCAGGCCTTTTTGATTTTGGTAGACCCCCTTGGGTTGTCCGGTAGATCCCGAGGTATACAGAATATAGGCATGGTCTTCGGCGGTTGCGGTTGGTTCCCAGTCCACCAAATTTTCGGGCAGGATTGACCAATCGATTAACACAACCCCTTGTACATGAAGCGCTGCTACGACGGGTTTTGTTTGATCATCGACCCACACAGTTTTGATTCCAGAATGGGACATGATGTGGGCAATACGCTCGGGGGGGAAGCTCAGATCTAAGGGCACATAGGGTCGTCCGCAAGCCAGGGCCGCCAACAGGGCTACCGGATAGTCTGGGCCAATGGATAACCCAATCCCAACGGGTTCGCCTTTGTCAAGGTGGGTGTCCAACCACGCCCCCCAGCGCAAGGCTTTTTGTTCAACAGCTTGATAGGATACAGTGCCGCTAGAGGCTTGAATGGCAATGGAATCGGGGCTCTGTTTGGCCCAATACTGAAACCGCCTAAACAAGGGTGCCGCCAACCAATGATCTTCAAAAATCGAATACGCGCGATCGCTGGGGCCTTGCCAATCTAGGGGCACATCGTTTGGGGGTGACGCTAGCATTGCTGAATTGTTTGTACCCAGCTTTTGGCCACCGACAAGGGAAAATCCAAGGGCAGCACGCAATGGGAACTGATCATCCCAACCGTTCGGTTACACGCCTCTTTGACCTGTTTGAGGGCTTGGGTGAGGGTGTCTTGGCGGTGCTGGGTTGTTTGGGCAGTCATCAAGGTTTCCAGGGGAAAGCCGATGGCCAAGGGGTTTTGTTCACCTTCGCCCATCATCGACAAATTGTGGGGGTTCCAATCAAAATGCGTAATCCAGTCTGTTGGTGCAACAGGGATCGGTGTAAATAGGGTGTGGCCATGCAGGTGAATGACATTATTTTTGAGCGGAATGTCAGCCATCAGGGTTTGATCCAAGTCAATGGCGAGGGACTGCATCGCCTCGCATCCTTGGATATAATGTTGGACCACATAAAAAATGCCGTCCACGCCGGTTTGTTGATAAGCAGCCAGTAAGCGACGGGTCCGTTCTGATAAACACCGAAGCCCCTCGGCCAACAACTGTGGTGATTCTTTTGCATGCTGGCAGATGGTTTTTTGACCCGACAACTGAATGGCTTGGGTGATGGGACTAAACACCGTGGCCACGACTTTGACGTCCCCACCAGCGGGGTAATACCGACGAATTTGAGCGGCGGCTGACACATGACACTCTTCTTGTTCCCCCAAGGGCAGGGGTTTGAGCGTTGCCCATTCGGTTGCGGTTGAAATCAGGGGCTCTCGAATCTGTCGTCGGCCCAAAGGGTCTTGGTTCCAGTCACTTTCAAGACCCAATGCCGCTGTTTGATAGGTATTGGAGGGCATCAATTTGATCATGTCCCCACCTACAAAATTGTGAAACCGAAGCGTGGCCTCTAGAAAGGGGGCTAGCTGCAGATCCGAAACAGGATGATGTTGCCAAAAGCCAGTGTCCGGCCTACTCCGGCACAACCGCCAACTTCCCTTTGCCGACAACCTGCCCGTTGTGAATGAGGACATACATGTAAATCCCACTGGGCCAGTCGGTCCCTATGATGCTGCGAGATAGCGGGATGCGGTTGTAG
>JBFWNS010000013.1:0-6747 GCA_050250935.1 Candidatus Margulisiibacteriota bacterium
TTTAATATCTTGAAGATCTCACCTTCGCTGAATTTGCTCCGCTTCATTCGCCACTCCTTTTTAAACATAGGCTTTCGCCTATCTTATTTTATATTTTTCTGTGGCTCAATTTTAGGGGATGCTTACAAAAAGACCGGAATCGTCATAGAGATATTCCAGCGAAAAGGTTTCGCTGCCAAGAGACTTGGTTTGTTTGATGATGTTTCCAAAAGGATCGTAAGCATAAGAAAGCGTTTGGGAATCTGGCCCTGAAACCGAGATAGCCGAGACCTTGCCTTTGAAGCCGGCATCATAGGCATAGTTCACCAAAGTCCCATCGGAAAAAGAAACGGTACGCGGACGTTTTTGGGAATCGTAGGTGTCGTAGCGTGTGGTTTGGCCGTTGGGGTCGGTGTGGGAAAGCAGGTTGCCCAGTACATCGTAGGTGTTGGATTCTTGGGTGCCGTCGGGAAAAGTTGTTGAAACGAGATTGGCATTCGAGTCGTAGCTAAACATGGTCTTCATGCCCCGAAGGTCGGTAACGCTGAATAAATATGCTTTTTATTTATGTTCTTTATAGTTGAGAATAGTTAGAGTTTTTCAGTTATACCCATAGATTCTAAAATAGCTTTTATTGTCAAAGTATCAGTTATTTCAATTTTTGAGAGAATTTCTATTGCTTTTTCAGAATCTTTATCTTTACATACTTTATCAAACTCATTCCACAATCCACTGACGTAAAGTCTCTCATTTACGCTCATGCCCTTGTATTGATAATCCATCTACTTTAGTACCTTAAAGTCAAGAAATTCAACATTTTTGGGATCAATAATAAGTTCTTTTATTCCACCAGTATTGCCATCAAGAGGTAATGCAGATCGAGATTGAATTATATTTTCTAAATTAACTCTTCCTTTAATCATAAAATCTGCGGTATTCATTGATTTACTTGCCCCTCCAGATGGTAAGCCAGCAACATTTCTAAAGTTTTTTACAGATGTCGGATCTACTTCTGTCCATGAAAATCCGCTAGCTCTTGTATCACCCCCAAAAACTCGGTATACACTTAATTCCTTACTGCCAGCTTTTTCAACGCCCCTCGCGGCCCACTTCGCGGCGCCATATTCCCAAGCAGCGCCGACAGCTTTTTCACCGGCAGCGCCCAGAACAATATCTTTAAGAATACCTTTTGTCGAGGCCCATTCGGCGTTGAAATTATAGTTTTGATACGTAAGGCACCTTGCAACCAGGTGCTAAGATGAACGAATCTTTACCAAAATAATATAAATTAAAGTTGTTAGCGTGGAGTGTATGCCCCCAATCAATAAAAATTGAGCGGTATTATGTCCTTCTAATATTTTTTTTGGCAATAGTAATAGAGGGTAAAAAATTGACATCCACAATATGCGAGTAAATTCTTCAATCCATTTTGGGAACCCTCCCCAACCAATAGAGGCCACAAGTATAAAAGCTAAAAAAGCCAGAATGCTATAAATTAAGAAAGTCAATATAAATATCTTTAAAGCTTTTTTAGCGGATACCATTGTTGTATAAGTCCTTGCTTAACCAGTCTTGTTGCCCAACTTTATTGTCTGTGAAATAAAAATGAGGTGAATTATCTAACTTGCCACCGTTACTTAAATAACTTGTTCCATTACTCCAATCTATTGCAGGTGCTAAAAAATCCCCCTTAATATCGTATCGCGTAATATTCAAGATATTGGGTTGGTCCATAAGTTGTTGCATAAGTTTACCATCATTTGAGATGGGGGACCCGATGAGGACGAGGTTGTCGACGGTTTTACCCTCTTTTGCTAGTTGGATAGCCGCATAAGCGCCGTCAACGGAACCCATGGAGTAGCCAACAATATTGAATTGTCCATCGGACCTGTCGTAACTGCTTTTGATGGTATTCACGGCTCGCTCTTGTCCGACATTTAAACCACTGCGAATTGCTCTGCCGAGCTGAGCCGGAGATCCATCATCACGTGGGGTATAAACATATTTTGCATTGATACCCGCCTCATTCATTTTTTGAACGATGGGAATGCTGTAGCCATCGGTATTGGCTTTGTTTCCCGCCCCGCCAACCCAAACGGCGAGTCTTCCATCCTGATCCACATAAGTGGTGGGATTGTTCAAGGCGTAGAGGTGTTCGTTTAGAGAAAGGGGGACGGTATAGTCCGGCGGAACAAGGTCCTTCCCAATCCACGTCCCCAAGAGGGAGTCGTAATAACGGAAGCCAAAATCGTAGAGGTTGGAGAGGGTGTCTTGTTGTTTGCCGGTAAAATCTCGAACGGGGGTTTGGTTAAACAGCGTACTACCCATTTCGTTGCCCCAAGGATCACGGAGGTTTTGGCTGATGAGAACAGGCGCATTGGGAGAGGCTGTATGTTCGTAGGTGATCCAAGCGGGCGTACCTAACGCATCATTCAAAAAGTACGAGATTTCATCCTTTTGCGTGGCCGCATTTTTAGAAATCCTCGCCAGTTTCTGAGTCCCCAAATAAATGTAGGCATAACTTTTTTGCCCATTTGGGTTTGTTATTTTCTCACTCAACAACCGCAAGCTGTCGTCGGGGTAATACCGTGTGGTTTCGGTGCTTTCCGGCGAAGTTTCCTTCTTTTCATACCGCGGCCCAGAAAACTGGTATTTGTTCGCCTGCGTGATGCCGTTCAGGGTATACCGCGTCATCCGGTTTTGGGCGTTCCAAGCATAAGTAATGTCTAAAAGGAGTTCATTTTTCGCCGTCTTCAGCTGTTTATTCAACCGGTTCCCGTTTTTGTCATACAAAAACTCAATGTGGTTTTCGTCGTTCTTTTGGGCACCAAACCAATACCCATTGGGTTTGTTGGTGGTGGTGTCAAAGTCGGTGGTGAGGGTGGTGGTGCCTTGTGTGAGAGAAGTACGGTTGCCCTGGGAATCATAGACATATTTAAACTCAACGGGATCGGCGTTGTTCACCTTCATGGCATAGGAAACCAACTGGTTCATGCGGTCGTAGTCGTAGGTGAATTGGGTGGTGTCGGCGGCTTCTTTTTGGGTCAGTTGTGTGCGGTTGCCAGCGGGGTCGTAGGTGTAGGTTTGGGTGAAATACGGCAGGGCGTTTCCGGTGACCGTGGAGTCTTGGTTAAACTGGGGCAAGTTCAACTTGTTCATTTGCTGTAGGATAGCAGCGTTTTGTTGGTTCTTGTAAGACAGGTAGGTGGGCCCAGTGAAGGCGATGGATTTAATCCTGTCGTTTTGGGGATCAAAGCCTTGAGTGGCGGTGATGTTCGACAGGGGCAAGGCATAACCCAACATGAGATTCGCTTTGTTGTAGCGGATGTCATTAACAACCGGCCTAAGGCTGCCGTTAATAGGAAACTGGATTTGGGTTAAACGTCCCATGCCATCATAGCTAAACTCCTGCCAGTTACCAGAGAGCGGGTCTTTTTGTTTGAGTAAAAGCCCAGAGTCGTCATAAAGGTATTCCAAGGAAAAGGTTTCCCCGCCGAGAGACTTGGTTTGTTTGATGATGTTTCCAAAAGGATCGTAGGCATAAGAAAGCGTCTAGGAATCCGGCCCGGAAACCGCCATGTTGAAGATCTTCCCCTTAACCTATTGAACTCTAAACCAAAGGAGGTGTACAATCCGTCAGTTATCTCAAAAACCCTGACACACTTGTCATATCGTGCAATTAACCCTGTCTGTCAGATGAAATGTGAGTATTACACTTTTATGTTAAAACAATTTCCTATATTAATTTCTTTATTTATATTAATCATTTATTTATCACTAGACTATAGAGTAATTATTTTGCCAAAAAGCGAGTTATTATTTGGAATATTTCTACTAATACTTCTTCCAATTGCTCTTGTTCTTGCTGTTATTCAACTAATTATTTGGGGACGTATAATTTTCAATACCTATTTTAAATAACTTTCAAATAAATTCCACTCACTTAAGGAGTGCAGCTCTGAATGACTTTGAATGGGCCCTAAATTACTATTAATCTGAAAATTCATGCCCTCATCTATGGTCTGTTTCGCAGTAGTTCCCCAAGGACCTCCATGTATTTGAACTTTATCATTTAAATCATAAACATTTACAATTTTTGCATTTTGAGCCATATCCTTAAGATTTAGCTTATAATCATCACGATTTGGAGTTCCTAAAAAGGTTAAAGTATCAATTTTTTTGTCTAAATTAAATGATTGAGTCATATCTTTAACAACATTTCCGCCATGACTATGGGCAACAATATTGAGTTTTTCATCTTTAGAAAATGCATGATTGTTTATATAAGAAGCCAGGGTAGAAGCTGCTGCATGTCGAGCGGCTTTCGTATTTCCACCACTCCAAGAATGTAAATAAACACTCTCTCCAAATGTATTTGATACTCCTTGGATAAAATCTCGATTAATTTGATCTGTACTAGACCAGGTTCCGTGAACATATACGGTTAACCTCCCATCCAAATCCACATACTTCAACGGTGAATTAAGCGCATACAAATACTCATTCAAACTCAGCGGCGAGGTGTAGTCGGGCGGCACCAAATCCTTCCCAATCCAAGTGCCCAGGAGGGAGTCGTAATAACGGAAGCCAAAATCGTAGAGGTTAGAGAGGGTGTCTTGTTGTTTACCGGTAAAGTCTCGAACGGGGGTTTGGTTGAATAGCGTACTACCCATCTCATTCCCCCAAGGATCGCGGAGGTTTTGGCTGATGAGGACCGGGGCATTGGGTGACGCAGTATGTTCGTAGGTGATCCACGCGGGTGTACCCAAGGCATCGTTCAGGAAATAACTCACCTCATCCTTTTGCGTGTCCGCGTTTTTGGAAATCCTCGCCAGCTTCTGAGTCCCCAAATAAATGTAGGCATAACTTTTCTGTCCCTTAGCATCAGTCACTTTTTCACTAAGTAACCGCAAGATGTCATCGGGGTAAAAGCGGGTGGTTTCGGTGCCTTCCGGCGAGGTTTCTTTCTTCTCATATCTTGGTCCGGAGAATTGGTAATGATTGGTTTGAGTAGTGTTTTGCAAGGTATACCGCGTCATGCGGTTTTGGGCATTCCAGCCATAAGTAATGTCCAGTAACAGCTCATTTTTGGGTGTTTTAAGCTGCTTGGCTGTTCGATTCCCGTTTTTGTCATAGACAAACTCAATGTGGTTTTCGTCGTTCTTTTGAGCACCAAACCAATACCCATTGGGTTTGTTGGTGGTGGTGTCAAAGTCGGTGGTAAGGGTGGTGCTGCCTTGGGTGAGAGAAGTGCGGTTGCCCTGGGAATCGTAAGTGTATTTAAACTCAACAGGATCGGCGTTGTTCACCTTCATGGCATAAGCAACCAGCTGGTTCATGCGGTCGTAGTCGTAGGTGAATTGGGTGGTGTCGGCGGCTTCTTTTTGGGTCATTTGGGTTCGGTTGCCGGCAGGATCGTAGGTGTAGGTTTGGGTGAAATACGGCAAGGCGTTGCCGGTAACGACGGGGTCCTTTTCAAACTGGGGCAAGTTCAAGGGGTTCATGGTGTGCATAATAGCGGAATTCTGCCAGTTCTTGTAAGACAGGTAGGTGGGCCCAGTGAAGGCGATGGATTTAATCCGGTCGTTTTGGGGATCAAAACCTTGGGTGGCGGTGATGTTTGAAAGAGGTAAGGCATAGCTCAGCATCAGGTTGGCTTTGTTGTACGTGATCTCATTAATCACGGGACGAAGTCCCCCGTTAATGGGAAACTGGATTTGGGTGAGCCGGCCCATGCCATCATAGCTAAATTCCTGCCAATTACCAGAGAGAGGGTCTTTTTGTTTTAAAAGAAGACCAGAATCGTCATAGAGATACTCCAAGGTAAAGGTTTCGCTGCCAAGAGACTTGGTTTGTTTGATGATGTTTCCAAAAGGATCGTAAGCATAAGAAAGCGTTTGGGAATCCGGCCCGGAAACCGAGATAGCCGAGACCTTGCCTTTGAAGCCGGCATCATAGGCATAGTTCACCAAAGTCCCATCGGAAAAAGAAACGGTTTTGGGGCGTTTTTGGGAATCGTAGGTGTCGTAGCGGGTGGTTTGGCCGTTGGGATCGGTGTGGGAGAGCAGGTTGCCCAGCACATCGTAGGTGTTGGATTCTTGGGTGCCGTCGGGGAAAGTTGTTGAAACGAGATTGGCATTCGAGTCGTAGCTAAACGTGGTTTTCATCCCCCGAAGGTCGGTGACGGAAAGTAAATTTCCCAAAGCGCCATAGACATACGAGGCGGGTCGGTAGTTGGGCAGGCGCACTTGGATGAGGTTGTTTCTTCCATCGTACATATACGTCGTTACATTGCCGTTTTCATCCGTGATGGCTTTGGCGTTGGCGTTGTCGAAATACTGAATGCTTTGCCTTGAGCCATCGGGTTTGGAGACGTCGGTGAGGCGGTCAATTTCGTCATAGGTATAGCGGGTGGTTCTACCCAAGGGATCGGTAACGGTGAGAATTTCCAAGGTAGGCGAATACGTGTATTTGGTGGTGAGAGATTCCGCCCCTTTTGGGGACACGGTGAGCTGGTAGAGTTTGCCAAAGGGATTAAACTTGCCCTCGATGGCTTTGTCTTGGCGGCCATCGCTGGTGTGGATCTGCATGGACAAACTGAGGTTATTGGGGTCGTCGTTGTATTGGAACCGGGTTTGGACGATTAAATTGTTTTAGTCAAATTTTAGACCAGTTGCGCTTCTATCAATGATGAACTTTATGTATTCATCTAATAGGGCATCTTCGTTTTCAACAAACCAAGAATTACAGATTCGTCCATAGTCTTGT
>JBFWNS010000014.1:0-4257 GCA_050250935.1 Candidatus Margulisiibacteriota bacterium
AACCCAAACCACCCGCACCTATGTCACGTTTGCTGGGACCTGGCAAAACACCCATGAACGCATCACCGGCACCGCCGAGATTTTGGACATCCGCAACAAAAAGCTGATCGTCGCCTTGCCCACCCATTTAATGGCGTCCGCTAGCGCTCCCGCCAAAGGCGGCCCCACCCGGCACCCTCAAACCCGTCCCGTCCACTGGCAAGTGGTCAGCCTCAGCGACGGATTGGGTTCGGACATTCTGACCCAAACCACACGGGTGGTCACCAGCAAAAACCCCATCCCCATGCACGAGCTGGTTTTTACCGACAAAACCCAAGACGAGCTGTTTGCCATGTTGGGCGATGACGACGTGGTTGCAGGAACGGTGATGTTACCCATCCACATTCGGCTGTCCTTGCCGCTGCCTTCTGGGGCCTGGGTGCCGTTTAGCCAAGACGAAGACCGGCTTACCCTTCATTTTGCAACCAAGCAACAACTCGAACAACTCGGGCTTCACCAAGCCTTTTGGGAACGTCAAGGGCAAATCCAAGACGAGTTGAACGAGTTAGACGACCAAGAACGCGACTTAAGACAAACCCTGAGTGCGGCTTTAGCACCCGATGAACAATCCCAACCAAAGCCCGACGGGCTTACGCCCCTCGGGCGCGAGTTCCTGACCAACCACCAACCCGCCAAGCCCAAAAAGAACACCGAGTTCCGCAGGCTTGAGCTTCAAAACAAACTCGACACCCTGGCCAAAAAACGTGAAAACCTTAAAAAGCAACTCCACCCCACACTCAAATTTAGTGGTAGGGTTTGGGTTAGGGGGCTCGGAGATATCCATGACTGAAAACCATGTGTTTGAAAAAAAAGTACTAGAACAATTTGTAAAGCTATACAACCAGGGCCATGAACACTCTATTCAAAACTGGAATCACGTTCACCCTCAATCCAACAGTGAACCCGATGGAAAAATAACGCACAACGATCAGGTCAAAGGCATCGAAATTAAACGGATATTTTTTCAACACGAGGCCACTAAATTCAGAATAGCCCTGTGTTCAGAGATTCAGGCCCAATGTCCAAATTTGTGTAGAGCAGCGTACCTCAACTTTCAACAATCAAAATTAAAAATCCCTAAAGCGATCTTTATCCAAAAAGTCGCCGAAATGATCAACCGTTATCATGACCATTTGGATATCCAGGATATTCTTATATGGGATACCCCACAATCCGATCTCATCGCGCAACATTTCCCTCGAGAAGCATGGGTTTACGATAAAGATATAGCCCCTTATGTCAGCACCATTGATTTCGGTGGAAGTGCCCCCGTTGTTAGATCTGGCAATGATTCTGTTGGAGACTTTAAGGATATTGGTCTTTTTTTAGAAGATACAATTCAAAATGCTGAAAAAAAGAAAGTTAAAAAGGATAGACCTCTTTCCGAGTATAAAATCCATTTTTCTTTTGAGGAACTTTGGCTGATTATCTCATTCGAAGATACGTTGCCTTCGTCCTGGTTCGGGATTTATACAGATACCAACCTTGGGCCTTACGAAACAACATTCGACCGCATTTTTGTTTTGGATATGAACCAACAAGTCCTCAAAGAAGTTCTATGTCAATCACCCCAAAAGGAGTTTTTATCATGAAATCCCCCATAGCCCAATTTTTAGTTGTTATTTTTTTAACCAGTCCACTCCTCGCCGCCGACCCCCTCTACACCCTCAAACCTGGTGACCAAGTCGAAGTCAAAGTGGTGGGTCATAGCGAGCTCAACATTACCCAACCTATCACCCCCGATGGCACACTTTCGATTCCCTTGGTTGGCCGCACCAAGGTTGCGGGCAAAACCTTGTATGAACTTGATACCACCCTCAAAAAAGGCCTGGAGCCTTATATCGAAAAACCAGTGATCACGGTGGTGCTCAAACCCGAAGAGCAAAAGCCCCCAGAATCCCCAACCTATTTTGTAACCTTTCACAACCTCAAAACCAACGCCCTGGAAACCAAAACTGCCCGGTCCATCGACGAAGTCATCGGCCTGGTTGGCGGAGAGCCCTACACCGTTTTGCTGGCCCCTACAACACCTGCGTTAACAGACCTTAAGCCCGGTCAAACCGTGGTGGTGAATATTGGAACCGCCCCCGATTTTTGGGAGCAGAATTGGTACAAAATCGTGAGTGCGGCTTCAGTGATTACCGGGATTGTGTTGAGTTTGAGGAGGTAGTTCTTAGTTCTCTATTTTTGACTGGTACATTGTTTGGGCTTTTTACAGCCTTGGGAATCGTAAGTGTATTTAAACTCAACGGGATCAGTGTTATTCACCTTCATGGCATAGGAAACCAGCTGGTTCATGCGGTCGTAGTCGTAGGTGAATTGGGTGGTGTCGGCGGCTTCTTTTTGGGTCATTTGGGTGCGGTTGCCGGCGGGGTCGTAGGTGTAGGTTTGGGTGAAATACGGCAAGGCGTTGCCGGTGACGACCGGGTCTTGGTTAAACTGCGGCAAGTTCAAGGGCTTATCTTTCCTTGAAAACGAATGTGATTGCGTAATAAATTGCAGCTAGTGGAAAGAGTAATATATAAAAATAGCTTGTAAGTAATATGTACTTGCCTGAGCTAAATAGTATAGATAGGCCAAGGAATCCGCAGAATATGCTAAATAAGATTGTCGTTTTTATGTTGGGTTGGTTGAATTTGCTATCTATTTTTAGCTTGGCAAGACTCGCCAAAAAAGCAACTTCTAAGAACAGAAAAATATAAGCAACATAAAACCCCATAGTAATTTGTTGGACTGGATCTAGAAATGGTATGGAAGGATTCAAAAATACCAATCCCCAAAATACCACATACAGTAGTACATAAGTGATCCAGACAATTTTTGCGTGATTTTTAATGGGAATCATTTATATGTATATCCATAGGGGGGTATAGGTGTCTTTCTGGGAAAATTCCTGTGGGCATAAACTGATAAACGGGAGTCAGGTTGCCAGCAGGATTTTGGAGGTAGACTTCGTAGGCAGGGAAGCCGTCATGTGCGCCAGTGAGATTGACGACAGGTGGAAGTCCGTTACCTCTAGGGGTAATATCCATAGAAAAATTGTAGTCGATGGCAGGAGAAAAAGGAACCAATGGGTTTGCGCCGTGTCCCGTGACGTCGATGTGAACATTATCTCCGCCGTTAGCCGCGGTTCGACTGACAGCGTATTCAAAAATGGGCTTGGCTACGGCTTCGGCTGTTTTTCCGTTGTCTAAATATTGAATGGTTTTTCCGACAATAACGTTGTAATGAACGGTTGGATTTTCTGCAATTTTAGGATTCGTTTCAATATCAATTGCTTGTCCAATTCGAGAACTTCCATTTTGAAATGGGAGACGATGGTCTCCGTGAAATAACCCTATCATTGGCACTGGAAGGGTTTTGTAAGGGATAAAGGCGGTGATAATAACTTTATAGGCTTCCCGTCCATCTAGATCCACATAAGTGGTGGGGTTATTCAACGCATACAAATACTCATTCAAACTCAAAGGCGAGGTGTAATCCGGCGGAACAAGATCCTTCCCAATCCAAGTGCCCAGGAGGGAGTCGTAATAACGAAACCCAAAGTCGTAGAGGTTGGAGAGGGTGTCTTGTTGTTTACCAGTAAAATCTCGAACCGGGGTTTGGTTGAACAAGGTACTGCCCATTTCATTACCCCAAGGATCACGGAGGTTTTGGCTCACCAAAACAGGTGCATTGGGAGAAGCCGTGTGTTCGTAGGTGATCCACGCCGGAGTACCTAACGCATCGTTGAGGAAATAACTCACTTCGTCTTTTTGCGTGGCGGGATTTTTGGAAATTCGAGCGAGTTTTTGGGTTCCTAAATAAATATACGCATAACTTTTCTGGCCCTTAGCATCCGTAACCTTCTCACTCAGCAGCCGTAAGCTGTCATCGGGGTAATAACGGGTTGTTTCGGTGCCTTCCGGCGAGGTTTCCTTCTTCTCATACCGCGGCCCAGAAAACTGGTATTTGTTGGTTTGGGTGATGCCGTTCAGGGTGTACCGCGTCATCCGGTTTTGGGCGTTCCAAGCATAAGTAATGTCCAGCAACAGCTCGTTTTTGGGCGTTTTAAGCTGCTTGGCTGTTCGGTTCCCGTTTTTGTCATAGACAAACTCAATATGGTTTTCGTCGTTCTTTTGAGCACCAAACCAATACCCATTGGGCTTGTTGGTGGTGGTGTCAAAATCCGTGATGAGGGTGGTGCTGCCTTGCATCAGTTGGGTGCGGTTGCCCTGG
>JBFWNS010000015.1:0-4180 GCA_050250935.1 Candidatus Margulisiibacteriota bacterium
CTGTTGTCACCACATGTTCGTAGCTCAGCTGTCGGCATAATTCGACCAAAGCACCAGGGTGTCCGTTGGCTTGGCTATTCAGATGGGTTTCTAAAAAAGCAGGATCGGTTACCGACAAAGTTTGGGTCAGGTGGTGGATCAGTTTAAGGCTGGCGTCGTGGCCAAGTGGGTCCAGTTCCACACGCTCGAAGCGTTGTTCCAACGACTTCAGTTTATCCAAGGGTTTGTCTGTGGCCGCCACCAAAACCAAGCCTTTGTCGAGTAACGCCAAGGCCAAATCCTCGTCACTGGTTTTAAGGTTGCTCAGTTCATCCACAAACAAAATGGGCCAGTGCAAAGGATCGCGGGCCAGCAGCCAATCGGCCAGTTCCGAAGCCGTGGGTCGGCTGCCCAGTTTGTTGGTGTAGTCGGGATCCAAAGCTTTGCACAAGCTTTCCAAAAAGGTTTTGGTTGGTGCTGGGCTGTCCACATAAAGGGCATTGGGATACTGACGGGCAACGTGTTTCAAAATCTGGGTTTTGCCAATTCCCAAGGGACCGGTCAGTAAAATGGGTCTTGCACGGTGGATGGCAGAGCGTACTTTTTCCACCACCTTGTCCCGGCCAAACAGAATCTCGTCGCCCACAAGCAAGGGTCCGTTTTGGGATTGCAGCACCTGGCCTTTTTCGGGGACCGGTTCTTTAAACTGGCGCAGTAGTTTTTGAGTCAGGGGCCTTGTGTCTAAGCTGGGTTCAACCGGGTTCTGAGGTGTCAGGTTTTGGTACCGTTTCAACCCTTCTTTGTCGCTAACCCCCAGCAATTTAGCAGCTTGTTTGAGGCTTATGTTGGGGTCTTTAAGCAATTGAATGGCATAGGTGTTGCGCAAGGTTTGGGCGCTGACCGGTTGGGAAACCCTGGCCTTTTGGCCGTACTTTCTCAGCATTTGGTCGATGCCACGTTCAGACAAAGCACTCACCTTGCCTTTGGTGGTGATGAACAGTTTGTCTGTTTGGCAGTTCACCCGTTCTTTGGACCAGGACACCAGGGCATCATAGGTTGGTTCGGTTAATGGCAAAACGCGGTCCCGTTTACCGGGAATGTGGAGTTCTTTTGTCTCCCAATGTACGTCGGCCAGGTTTAGTTCGGTGGCTTCTTGAAGTTGCAGACCACAGCTTAAAAACAACAGCACGATGGCTTTGTCTCGGGGCTCTTCAATCTGCTGAAGAACCCGTCTGGCTTCGTGAAGGTTTAAAAAATCTATGCTCAAAAAGACCCCCTTTTTTGGCCGTTCTGTTGAATTAAAAAGACACCGGATGTAGTGAGAAAGTATACCGGTTGTAGTGATTCTTAAGCAAATGTTAGTGACATTTATATCTACTTGCGGTGGGCTTTTCCTGCGTGACGAAGCTGGGATTCATTGCCTTTGAGTGTTATACCTCTACGTGTCTACCTAGCTCCTAGAGGGTTGTAGTGGGTTTTTCTGGTTGGGATTTGTACCTTCAGCTCCACCATTACACCTTATTTTCCCAACACAAATACCCTCAAAAAGCCCCTGAAAAGGGGTTCGTCTTTTTGTGGGTCATGGGCAAAACGGGCTGACGAACCGGTGTGTGTATGCGGTTTTGGGCAAAAAGGTGGGTTTAGTGACTTTTTAGAGGATTGGTTTTAACCTCCCAGGGCCAGGGTAGCCACCGAAAAACAAAGGTCAGAGTGGTTTTGGTAATGGTTACTGAAACAAGGGTTGTTTGGATGAATGTTTTGTACTCTGGGGGCAGTAAGTTATGGGCATTTAAGCAGCCTGAAATGGCCCGTTTAATGGTGAGGGGGTCTAGTAAATCCTCTGTTTTTTGGTTCAGTTCCAGTTCGTTTTTGGCTAAAAGGGTTTTGAGTTGGGCAATGTGGGTGTCCAGTTCTTGGAGTTTTTTTTCGATGCGGTTTCGTTCAGTCTGGTTTAAATGAGGCAGAATGAGGGCTTCCAGAAACTTGTCTTGGCTGGCTTTTTTGGCATCCATCTGGTTGGTCAGTTCATCGTAGTCAGCCTTGTAACGGTCTAGCTCTTTTTGGATGGTGGCATTGTGCGCTTGAATCTTGGCTTCGGTGAGGGTTAAAAACGCAGGTTCACCGAGCTTTTTAAATGACTCCAAAACCCGACGGTCAAGTTCACCAAAGGCAATACGGTTCAATGTACAGGGTTTTTGAGGAACTCCTGGACGTGGGGTTTTGGCACACCGGTAGTAGTAATACCGTGTTTTGGTTCTGTTAAGGCAGTAACTTGGGGACATGGGGGTGTTGCAAATGCCGCAAACCAACAACTTTTGGAAGGTTGCGTGGGTGGCCTCAATTTTTTTGCCGCTTTTGAGTAGCGCCTGAACCTCGGCAAACAGTTTTTCCGAAATGATGGGCGGATGGGTATTGGGGTATTGTTTTTTACCCCAAACACGGATGCCTAGGTAAGCTGGATTTTGCAAGATATCTAAAATTCTTCGCATGTCCCACAGTTCGTTTTTTCTGGTTTTGAATCCAGCATGGTTCAAAGCGGCTGCGGTTAAACCTGTTGAACGGGTGGCAACAAATTGTTTAAAGATGAGTTCTACCAAGTCTTTTTCTTTTTTGTAAACAACCCATTGCCGGTCCACGCAGGTGTACCCCAAGGGAATAATGCCCCCGTTGTGTAACCCAATGGAAGCCCGGTAGGCCATGACATCGGTAATGCGTTCCGAGGTTTGTTCGCGTTCTAGCTGTGCAAAGACCAGAGCGATGCGGAGCATGGCTTTGCCCATGGCCGTGGTGGTGTCGAAGTTTTCTCGCAGTGAGATGAATTCAACACCGTGTGTTTGAAGCAACCCCATGAGCTGTTCAAAGTCCACCAAAGAACGGGACAACCGGTCTAGCTTTTTAACGACCACGGCTTTAATTTTGCCTGCTTGAATGTCTGCCACCAGTTTTTTGTATTCGGGGCGTTGGGTGTTTTTGGCAGACTTGCCCCGTTCGACCAGCACCTGGCGAATCTTAAAGTTCCGGTAGTCGCAAAACTTTTTGAGTTCGCTTTCTTGTTCTTCCAACGAGTCCCCGTCTTTGGCCTGTTTGTCGGTTGAAACCCGAATGTACAGGTCCACCACAAAAGGGTCCGAAGGGGATTCCCAGCCGCCGGGTGGGGGCGGCGGCGCAGGGCGGTGTTTTTTTTCCAGTCATAGCAGGCCCTCTGTTGCGAGGAGTTGCGCTGCGGTTTCTTCAACGGCAAACCAAACGAGGTTTGTTTTTAAATCTGTTTCGGTGTCGAGGCGTTTAAAGCAGCCTAAAAACTCGGCCAGGGTTAGGCCGGTTTGGTCTCTAAAGGTGGTGACCAAATCCCAAATGTCGTCGCCGAACCGGTCGTAAAACCTAAAGATGTCTGGGTAGTAAATGAGTTCGCCAACACTGCCCGAACAGCAGCCCTGTTGCACAATATCTTGCAAAACGGCTTGGGGGTTGTCTTCCTTATTGGCCCAGTTTTGAAGCCAGGTTTGCAGGGTCATTAGCGGGTGTACACGGCTTTCACCGCGCCCTCCCACAACCCACCACAGCGCAGGGGCACCCATTTAACACAGGCAATGGTTGGCAGTTCGCCTTCGAGGGGAAACACCACCAAGCTCAGCCGCTTGGCAGCGGCTTGTTTGAGGGTGAACACCGTCCCCCTAGAATTGCGGGACAAAAAGGCCACGATGCCATCGCAGGCTTGAACCAGTTTAATGTTGCGCAACAGCAGTTCCCCACGCACCACATTGTGGTGGTCTTGGGTACAGGCCGCCCCCCAAACCACATGGCCACCGCCTTCTTTAAAGCCCCGGATTTGTTTGCGAATGGTGCCAGGAAACCCGCCAAAGGAATTCCAGGCCGAAAAAATACTGCACCGGTCCTGTTGGCCCCGTTCCACCACCCGGTCTAGGGCAAATTGGTCGATGCCAACTGCACCGCCCGTGGCCAGCGAATGCCCCCGCCGAAGCAGGTAGTCCACCACGTTGCCCACACGGTCGTGGACCTCGTACCCGCCAAGGGACCGAGACCCGACCACCCCGATGGTTTTGACCGCCTTTTCCACCACCCGATTAAACCGCCTTTTTTCCTTTTCCTTGTTCGACATCTGCTTTCTCCTTTGTGTTGGGTTTTTTGAACGCCAACCAGAAAAAAAGCAGGGGTGTCAAGGCAAGATGTAGCGAAGTTT
>JBFWNS010000016.1:0-3868 GCA_050250935.1 Candidatus Margulisiibacteriota bacterium
CCAGCATCGTCGATTCGCTGGCTACTATCGTGGAAGGAAATCGTTGTGTCCTTTATGTGTGGTACGACAATGAGTTTGGTTATAGCGCCCAAGTACTGCGTATTTTGCAGAAGCTGGCAGGGATCACTTATCCGGTTTTCCCAAAAAACATGAAGTAACAGTCAATGCCACCGGCCTGAAGCGGGGCTCCTGAGTGTGCGGCAAGAGTAAGGTCGTACATTCGGCTTTAAAAATTACAATAAATCGTGTTATGTTTGGCTCAATTTTTTTGAGCGGAAATGGTTCAGTCTACGGCTCCATGGATTTGGATGCGAGTGGATGCTGTTTTGGCGCAAGTTTTAACTTAGACATTGGATATTATGATTAAAATAAAGCGCGGCCTTGACCTGCCGTTGGCAGGTCGGCCAAATCAGAGCCTGGATGATAAAACAACAAATAACTGTTCCAAAGTCGCGCTGCTTGGTTGTGATTATTTAGGCTGCAAGCCCAGCATGGAAGTTAAAGAAGGTGATTCTGTTAAGCGTGGACAGCTTCTTTTTACTGACAAAAAAAATCCTGGGGTGAAATTCACGGCACCTGATGCGGGTGTGGTAAGCGCTGTTAATCGCGGTCCCAAACGGGTGTTGTTGTCGGTAGAAATAAAACGCGACTTTTCCGATCAGCAATGTACATTTCCAACTTGCGCTCGGCAATCTTTGTTAGAAATTCCAAGAGCCGATGTGCAAACCCTTCTTAACGATGCCGGTCTTTGGGTGGCTTTTCGAACCCGACCTTACAGCAAAGTACCGGCTCTCAATTCTGAACCTTTTGCCATTTTTGTTACCGCCATCGATACCAATCCGTTGGCAGCCGATCCGGCTGTGGTGTTAGCCGATCAACACGAAGCCTTTATGGATGGTTTGGCCATTCTCACTCGACTCACTCAGGGTGCTATCCATCTGTGTAAAGCGCCTGGCAGCGCTATTCCGGTTTTATCTCATCCATCCATCAAAGTTCATGAATTTTCTGGTCCTCATCCAGCTGGCCTTGCGGGCACGCATATTCACTTTCTGGCCCCGGTTTCAGCGCAGCGCATCGTCTGGAGTGTGAATTATCAGGATGTAGCCGCCATGGGCAAGTTGTTTGTCACCGGTCAGCTCGATTCATCTCGAGTGGTCTCTTTGGCTGGTCCGCGTGTGCGCGAACCTCGATTGGTTAAAACCTGTTTGGGCGCTTCCTTGGATGAGCTCGTTCAAAATGAACTGCAAGACGGCAAACACAGAATTATTTCCGGTTCAGTGTTGAGTGGTCGCGCCAAACACGAAACCGCCGTTTATCTCGGACGTTATCATCAACAGCTCAGCGTGATTCAAGAAGGTGAACAAGATCGCGAGTTTATGCATTATTTGCGACCAGGTTTGAATAAATATTCTGTGTTGAACGTTTTTTTGTCCAAATTTCTTGGCAAAAAACAGTTTGATTTCAACTCGTCCACCAATGGCAGTCAGCGCGCTTTGGTGCCGGTGGGAACTTATGAAGCCGTCATGCCGCTGGATATTTTGCCAACGGCCTTGTTGCGTTATCTGTTGGTTGGCGATACCGATATGGCGCAGGCCTTGGGTTGCTTAGAGCTTGATGAAGAAGATCTGGCGCTCTGCACCTATGCCTGCCCAGGCAAACATGAGTTTGGTCCAATGTTGCGTGATGTTCTGACACGCATAGAGCACGAGGGGTAGGGCGTGGGATTAAGGCAGATTTTTGAAAAAAATGCGCACTATTTTGAGAAAGGTGGCAAGTACGAAAAATTTTATGCCCTTTACGAAGCCTTGGATTCGGGATTTTTCAAACCCAAGGATGTCACTCAGAGCGCTTCCCACGTACGTGATGCCATTGATTTGAAGCGCATTATGATCTTGGTCTGGTTGTCGACTTTTCCAGCCATGTTTTTCGGTATGTACAACGTCGGTTTGCAAGGCAACCTGGCCATGGCTGCCAATAATATCGGCAGTTTGGCCAATTGGCACGGGGCCATTATTAGCTTGTTTGCCGGTCACGATGCCGGCAGTGTCTGGGATAACCTGGTCTACGGCGCGGTCTACTTTTTACCCATTTATGCCGTTACCTTTATGGTGGGTGGTTTCTGGGAAGTGTTGTTTGCTTCAATTCGCGGTCACGAAGTTAACGAAGGTTTTTTCGTGACCTCCATTCTGTTTGCCTTGATTTGCCCGCCGACCATTCCCTTGTGGCAGGTCGCCCTGGGCATCAGCTTTGGGGTGGTGTTAGGCAAAGAAGTGTTTGGTGGCACTGGCAAGAATTTTCTTAATCCGGCATTAGTGGGTCGGGCCTTTTTGTTTTTTGCTTATCCGGCTCAAATGTCGGGTGATGCAGTGTGGCTGGCTGTTGATGGTGTGTCGGGTGCAACGGCGCTAGGACTTGCTGCCCAAGGTGGAGTAGCAGCTCTTGAAAATCAGGGCATCAGCTGGATGGATGCTTTTATTGGTTTTGAAGCTGGTTCTATCGGAGAAACTTCAGTGATTGCTATTTTGCTGGGTTTGGCAGTGTTGCTGGTGACTAAGATTGCATCGTGGCGCATTGTGCTGGGCGTTTTTTTAGGCATGTTTGCCACTGTCAGCCTGTTTAACGTGATAGGCAGTGACAGCAACCCCATGTTCGCCATGTCACCGGCCTGGCATTTTGTGTTGGGTGGCTTTGCCTTTGGTATGACCTTTATGGCCACAGATCCGGTGTCAGCCGCTATGACCGATACGGGCAAATGGCTGTTTGGTCTCTTGATTGGGGTGATGGTGAGCTTGATTCGGGTCATAAACCCAGCTTTTCCGGAAGGCATGATGCTGGCCATTTTATTTGCCAACCTGTTTGCACCGATCATCGATTATTTTGTGATGCAGGCGAACATCAAACGTCGGAGAGCGCGAAATGTCTAACGATAGCGTTGCTAAAACCCTATTCGTCGCTGTTACCTTGTGTTTGGTATGTTCGGTCATTGTGGCCGGTTCGGCGGTTTTACTTAAGCCGGCGCAAACCGATAACCGTTTGCTGGACAAACAAAAAAATATCCTGGTCGCTGCTGGTTTGTTAAATTCAAACGAATCCGTCAAAGACGCTTTCAAAAAAATTGAAACCCGTTTGGTTAATGTCAGCGAAGGGCGCTTTGCTACTGTGGAAGAGCTGGCGGCACTGGGTATCAACGATGCCAAGGCATACGACCCACGCAAGGCGGCCAAAATCAAGAGCAGCAATGTGGCAATAGCGTCCGATAAAGATATCGCATCGATCAAAGTACGTGCAAAATTTTATCCGGTTTATTTGCTTCGCGATAGTTCCGGCAAACTCGATAAAATTATCCTGCCCATGCATGGTTATGGTTTGTGGTCGACTTTATACGGTTTTATCGCTTTAGGTCATGACCTTAATACGGTGACAGGACTGACTTTTTATGAGCATGCGGAAACGCCTGGTTTGGGTGGTGAAGTGGATAACCCCAAATGGAAGGACTTGTGGCCGGGTAAAAAAATTTATGATGAGCAGTCCAATGTGGCCATCACCCTGATTAAAGGCACAGTTGACAAGTCAAAACCGGAGTCTGTGCATCAAGTCGATGGTCTGGCAGGGGCGTCGTTAACCTCACGAGGTGTCAGTAATTTAACGCGCTTTTGGTTAGGTAAAGAGGGTTTTGGGCCCTTCCTTAACTCACTTAGTAAAGATGGGGTTTAGCATGTCTCAAAATGCCACCAGCAAAGAAATATTATTTGGTCCGGTTTTTAACAATAACCCCATTGCACTGCAAATTCTGGGTATTTGTTCGGCCTTGGCGGTGACCAGTAATTTAAAAACCACTGTCACCATGTGTATCGCGCTCACCTTGGTG
>JBFWNS010000017.1:0-2513 GCA_050250935.1 Candidatus Margulisiibacteriota bacterium
TTGATGATGTTTCCAAAAGGATCGTAAGCATAAGAAAGTGTCTGGGAATCCGGCCCTGAAACCGAGATAGCCGAGACCTTGCCTTTAAAGCCGGCATCATAGCTGTAGTTCACCAAAGTCCCATCGGAAAAAGAAACGGTTTTGGGGCGTTTTTGGGAATCGTAGCTGTTGTAGCGGGTGGTTTGGCCGTTGGGGTCGGTGTGGCTATTAAAAGGACATACCAGTTGTATAAGCTTCTTCAAGAATTTCTTCTAATGTTTCAAGAGAACTTTCAAATTTTTTTGGTGACTTACTATTATCTCTAGCCCATAAATATACAATTATTGGGTTTGTAAATGGGTATTCTATCCAAATCTGGACAGATGTATTTTGGTTACTTACAAATAAAAAACTTCGTACTTCTTCATCTTTATATAATTTTTGTAAGGTTAAATTATTTTTTTTACCAAAAACTAATAGAGCCTTATCTATTTTTTCAATATTCATTTGAACGGAACTCCTTCTCCAAAATGAAGGGCATTGAGATCTACTTTGTTTAAAACTTCAAATTGTTGTAGCCCCCCAGGCTGGCCAAAAGCGGGTAATGCAGTGGATTCTTGTAGTCTAATCCCTTTGGGTACAACGACTTCTTGAATAAAAGATGCCTTATTCCCTGGAGGTAACGCAAGACCTTTGATTGCAGCTTCGGAAGATTCTGGTCGGATTTTAGTTAAAAAGGAGCCTTTAGAGCTATTTGAATAAACTCGAAAAAACTGATCCTCCGATTTGGTAACAAACGATGTTATTTCTCCCCCAGCATTAGGTACATATGCGGGTGACCCTAAGAGGGTTTTAGACGCTTGGTTCGAAGCCCCTCTCGCCGCCCATTTCGCAGTGCCATATTCCAGAGCAGCCCCAACGGCTTTTTCACCAGTAACACCCAGAACAATATCTTTAAGAATACCTTTTGTCGAGGCCCATTCGGCGCGTGCGGTTTCTAAGGCAACAGGGTTCATGACAACGGCGGTGGCGGCAATAACAAGCGGGGCAATAACCGCAAATTTTCCGTTGGGGTCGGTATACATCGTTGGGTTATTCAACGCATACAAATACTCATTCAAACTCAGCGGCGAGGTGTAGTCGGGCGGCACCAAATCCTTGCCAATCCACGTTCCCAGGAGGGAATCGTAATACCGGAAGCCAAAGTCGTAGAGGTTGGAGAGGGTGTCTTGTTGTTTACCGGTAAAGTCTCGAACCGGGGTTTGGCTGAAGAGCGTACTACCCATTTCATTACCCCAAGGATCGCGAAGGTTTTGGCTGATGAGAACCGGGGCATTGGGCGAAGCGGTGTGTTCGTAGGTAATCCACGCAGGCGTTCCCAAGGCATCGTTGAGGAAATAACTCACTTCGTCTTTTTGGGTGTCCGCGTTTTTGGAAATTCTCGCCAGCTTCTGAGTGCCCAAATAAATGTAGGCATAACTTTTCTGGCCCTTAGCATCAGTCACTTTTTCACTAAGTAACCGCAAGCTGTCGTCGGGGTAAAAGCGGGTTGTTTCGGTGCCTTCTGGCGAGGCTTCTTTCTTCTCATACCTCGGCCCAGAAAACTGGTATTTGTTCGTCTGTGTGATGCCATTCAGGGTATACCGCGTCATCCGGTTTTGGGCGTTCCAAGCATAAGTAATGTCCAGCAACAGCTCGTTTTTGGGTGTTTTAAGCTGCTTGGCTGTTCGGTTCCCGTTTTTGTCATAAACAAACTCAATGTGGTTTTCGTCGTTCTTTTGGGCACCAAACCAATACCCATTGGGTTTGTTGGTGGTGGTGTCAAAGTCGGTGGTGAGGGTGGTGCTGCCTTGCATCAGTTGGGTGCGGTTGCCTTGGGAATCGTAAGTGTATTTAAACTCAACGGGATCGGCGTTGTTCACCTTCATGGCATAGGAAACCAACTGGTTCATGCGGTCGTAGTCGTAGGTAAATTGGGTGGTGTCGGCGGCTTCTTTTTGGGTCAGTTGTGTGCGGTTGCCAGCGGGGTCGTAGGTGTAGGTTTGGGTGAAATACGGCAGGGCGTTACCCGTGACGACGGGGTCTTGGTTAAACTGGGGCAAGTTCAACTTGTTCATTTTCTGTAGGATAGCAGCGTTTTGCTGGTTCTTGTAAGACAGATAGGTGGGCCCAGTGAAGGCGATGGATTTAATCCGGTCGTTTTGGGGATCAAAGCCTTGGGTGGCGGTGATGCCCGACAAGGGCAAGGTATAGCCCAGCATTAGGTTGGCTTTGTTGTAGCGGATATCATTAATGATGGGCCTAAGGCTGCCATTAATGGGAAACTGGATTTGGGTGAGTCGGCCCATGCCATCGTAGCTAAATTCCTGCCAATTCCCAGAGAGCGGGTCTTTTTGTTTAAGCAAAATGTAAAGAGCCCAATCTATGTACCAGTTAAAAATAGAGAACTAAAAAGTGTTTAACAAAGCCCTTGGGGGGATCCCCCCAAGGGCTTTGTGCGGTCGAAAATGGTTGTAGTCATACATCCATTCGGA